>SFTJ01000103.1 GCA_004563195.1 bacterium | reverse complement strand
TGTCTTTTTTTCCTCTTTATTGTTTTCTAAATATCTTGCGAAAATAATGAAATCCCGTCAATCATCGACTATCATTTATCATAAATATTTCTAAAATCACCGCTCAACGATGCTATCCACTCCATTTTTGCCTCTCCTCTAAGCAAAATGCCACTTCTCTCCTGCATTTCTCATCAACTCGTTGCCCACACTTATTGTTACTTCCACACACAAGATTAGCGTGGCGGCCTTGGGGTTTCCTTTGGGCTGCCACGCTATAGGGTTATTTGTCATCGTGTGGGGCTCGGCTCGCCGCGGCGTTATGCGTCAAAAAGGGCGGGCGTCGCTTTCACGATTGTTCGATATCAATACTGATGATCTTTTTCTGCCAATTCTTCGGGTGTGACGGGTTTGCGGGTGAGGCTGTACCATGCATATATCATGTAGGCTGCCACCACAGGTATCACGAGCGACACTACACTCATCACGCGCAGCGTGAACAGGCTCGACGAACTGTTGCGTATAGTCAACGAGCTGCTAACATCGAGTAGCGATGGATAGTATGGGGTGTCGTTATAGCCTGCTATCCAGAAGAGTGCCATTACCACAAGCACTGTGCCTATGCCGGTAAACCAAATGCCGTTGCTATAGCCTTTGCACAGCAAGGGGCGAATAATGCCCACAAGCACGAGCACTACGCCTATCAGCAGCACCACTGCCACCCACCACATTTCGAGCAGGTTGAGCAGATATTTATTCTTTACTGCCACAAATTCGTGTTCCGACACGGTCATCAGCCCTTCGGTGGTCAATAGCACTGCCACAAATGCCAGGAACAGCACTACAAATATCACCGAATTGATGAGCAAGCGACGGCGGCACCATGCGCTGAACTTTTCGCTCACGCGGGTGGTCTTCATCACAAACAGCAATGCCAACACGCGCGCCAAGAACAGCACGGTGAAGCCCAAAAGCAAGTTCTTGGGATTGAAGATGGCTTCGAGGCCATGAGTGCTGCTCCATGTGGAAATTACGGGATTGCCGACCGCTACCAGGCTCATACGGCTAACCGAAAACTCGGCTCCGAAGAAAAATGTTGCCACTGCCACGCCCAAAAGCACCGGCGATACCAAGCCGTGGAGCGTAAGTATGGTGTCGTAGGTCATCGTGCCGTAGATGTTGCCTCTGCGGCGTCGGAATTCGTAGCTCACGGCTTGTAGCACAAAACCTGCCAAGATGAGCATCCATAACCAATAGGCTCCGCCGAAACTGGTGCTGTAGAACAGCGGGAATGATGCAAAAAATGCTCCGCCAAACACCACAAGCATGGTGAACGTAAACTCCCACTTGCGGCCTATGGCATTCACAAGCACATCGCGACTCTCACGGTCGGGCGCCTGCAATATCAATGATTGTCCGCCTTGCACAAATAGCAAGAACACCAATAGTGATCCCAACACTGATATCAGGAACCACCAATATGATTGTAGAAATTCGTAACTTATCATAGCTCTTCGTTTTGCTGATTATAAATTTATTCTTCAGGCGAACAAATATCTTCCTTCGAATGTTTGTCGATTTGGCGAACCATAATGCTCAATTCGGCTGCAAGCAGTCCGGTGAAGATGATGGCAAACAGCACAAAGGTGATGATTACCGATGTGGTAGGTATTGCCGATACGGCTGCCTTGGCGGGCATAAGGCCTTCGATTAGCCATGGCTGACGTCCGCACTCGGCGGTGGCCCATCCTGCCTCTGAGCATAGCCATACCAATGGTACCGACAACATGCACAGCAATTGTATCCAGCGATTGTTCACCAGCAGGTCTTGCTTCTTATACACAAGCACAAGCACCAAGGCTATCACTGCCAACAAGAAGCCGCCCAATATCACCATCAGGTGGAACATATAGAACGTGATTGGCACATTTGGCAATGCTTCTTCCACATTGTCGAAATAGCCGTAGCCGAAGTATTTGTAATTGGTGTTCAACTCGGCTTTCTTGTCGGCCATAGCAGCTACATCGCCATTCTGAAGCGCTTGGTCGAATTCGCGAAGCGAACGGTGCGCTGCCTTGCCGCGCTCTATGCGCTCGGCTATCGACACATCGCGATATACGGTGTCGCCGCGCTCATTCACTGCATAACCTCTCACTATATCGGTCACGCCGGGCACAAATGCATCGAAATCGCCTGTGGCAAGGAACGAAAGTCCCTTTGGTATGGCTATGTGGAATATAAATTCGTCTTTGTCGTCGTTCCATTGCTTGCCGGGGGTCAATAAGCCCACTGCTGTGATTTCCTGTCCTTCATTGCCTTCATACACGCCTTCCATTGCTGCAAGCTTCATAGGTTGCACGCGTGCCACTTCCTTTGCCGAGCCGTCGCCTGTTGCCATGGTGCCCAACATACCTATCAAGCCTACCCATCCGGCCAACTTGATGCTGCTCAATGCTGCTTCCACGTTGCGCTTCTTCATTAGCATCCAGCTGCTTACGCCTACTACAAAGATGCCCGCCAATATCCAGCTGCTCATCACCGAGTGGAAGAATTTGTTGATTGCCACCGGCGATAATGCCACTGCCCAAAAGTCGTTCATCACATTGCGCATCTGCTCGGGGTCGAATTCCATTCCCACAGGATATTGCATCCACGAATTGGCTACCAATATCCACACTGCCGATATCGACGAACCGATGGCGGTGAGCCATGTGGCGGTGAGGTGGAAACCCTTGCTCACTTTCTTCCAGCCGAAGAACATTACGGCTACAAAGGTCGACTCCATAAAGAACGCCAACAGGCCTTCTATTGCCAACGGCGCTCCAAATATGTCGCCCACAAACCAACTATAGTTCGACCAGTTGGTGCCAAACTCAAATTCCAAAATCAATCCCGTTGCAACTCCCATTGCAAAGTTGATGCCGAATAGTCGCATCCAAAACTTGGTCAGTCCCAACCACTTCTTATCGCCGCTTCGCACGTACATGGTTTCCATTATTGCCACTATCACCGAGAGTCCTAAGGTGAGTGGTACGAACAACCAGTGATAGAATGCGGTCAGGGCAAACTGCGCTCTCGACCAATCGACCAACGATACTAAGTCATTCATCTTGTTCTGTTTTTAAGGTTAATTTATCTGTTTTATTTCTTTATCTGCCGATGTAGTTGTTATGGTATCGCTCGGCGCAAGCACGCTGCGAACATATTGCGCTCGCTCGGTGTCGGTGTCGAAGTTGGTGCCCAAAAAGTCGGGAAAGAAAAACAATTTCAGCACCACAAACATCAGCACCAATTTCACAGCTATCAATGCCCACAAGGCTTTCCCAAGACCGCCAAGTCCTTTAAAACCATCTACATAGAGCATCGCTGCGCGCCTTATTACGCTGTCCTTTTTTGCCATTGCACGAGTATATTCCGCCTAAAATTAATAAATATTTCTCACAATCTCACTTTATTCGCCTCAATTTCATCGATTTTTTATGCTTCGCGTTCCAAAATAGTCACAATGTCACCACTTCGAGGTCGTCGGGAACCACCACTCTGCCCTTAAAGTGCTCGCCGGCTTCGGCTGCATAGCTGGCGGCGCGGGTGGCAAGGTTGCGATCTTCGGTGTGATAGAGTAGCAAGTTGCGGGCATCGAGTGTGCTCGCATCGCGCCCGGCATCGAGCGCCGTGCTATGATATTTTTCGTAGGGCTTAAACACTTCGCGGTCGGCATAGAGGCAGAAGGCTTCGCTCATCAGCCAATCGCTGTGCTTCACATAGCGCTCAGTGAGCGGATTATAGGGCTCATCGCCCAGGCACACCAACTTGCGCCCGTCGGGCAATATGGCGCTGAACCCATATTGCTTGGTCTTCGAAGAGTGTATGTCGAAGGCTGTGAAGCGCATGCCTGCTGCTTCCCATTCTTCGCCGTCGCCCACCGCGCTCAGCAGTATGCGATTGCCTATATACTTATAAAACCGGCTCGGTATCACCATTCGGCAGAATGTATCGAGCATCTCTATCGCTTCGTCGTGGCCATAGACGGTGAATGTGCCTTCGTAGTCGCCGGCATACACCAGCTGGGCTATGCGGCGCACCACCCATATCATGCCCAATATGTGGTCGGTGTGTCCGTGAGTGAGAAAGGCATAGTGCAGGCTGCCAAATTCTATCCCGGCTTTCTCAAACTGTGCCAGTATGCCGTTTCCACCTCCGGCATCTACCAAAAAGTTGCCTTCGCCGGCATCGATTACAAAGCAGGTGTTATAGCAGTGGGTCACAAGCGCACTCCCGGTGCCGAGCATGGTTATTTTTGTTTCGTTTGTTGGCATCTATGTGTAAGTGAAATGTGGCGTTTTCGGGCTTTACAGCGGCTTTTTTCAAGCCTGTTTGCCCGTAAAACGCGAGGGTGTTATATAAAAAATATTTCGGCACACCCGCGTCGTAGCCTCATCATGCTTTCTGCTTTTGGCTCGGGTGCGCCGAAAATCTTATGTCTTGTTAGTAAATCAAGCTACCCGACAAGCACCAGTAGCTCATACTGCCGCCTTCGCGCGGGCCTTGTGGTATCTTCACTGTTATGGTGTGTTCTCCGGCTTTTACCTTACCCAATGGTATGTAATTGGGGTTGGTCACTGTGCCGGGGCACCAGTTGCTGCGGCTCAAATCCGACGAACTTTCGCCGTTTGAGAAGTTGCCCGAACATGGGTTGTTGTTGCGATAAGTGCCGCAGTCGTCGCGCCACGGAATGAACGATATCACTTTCTCGCCGTCGAGCAATACGGTGTTGACCTTGCGGTTAAATTCGTCGCCACCGCCCCAGCCGCCGTGGCCCGAGGTGATGTAGTAGAGATAGGCATCTTCGGCATCCTCAGGCATGGTGAACTTCACTTCGAGGTTGCCGTTTTCCATAAACACGGGATATTCTTGTCCGGCTTGCTCCAGATAGTTTACGGTGTTGAAGAGTGGAAGCACGTTGTGGAATGTCTTCGAGTCTTCGTCGCCGGGATAATACTTGAGGTCGAGGGTAATGCTGTGACCGTTTGAGTCCCAGTTGCCGATATATGCACCCACTATCACCTCGCCTTTGAGTTCGCTGGCTATCGGGGTCACATTCATCTTATAGAGCACTTCATCTACCCACTTCTGACCCGGCACCACTTGATAATTGAATTGGCGAACGCCAAATCCGGTGAAGAATCGCATCAGTTCCAATGGCACGCTATAGCCGGGCATCGACACAAGTCCGGGATAGAATATGCC
>SFTJ01000102.1 GCA_004563195.1 bacterium | reverse complement strand
GGCTATTGGAAAACAGCAGGCTCGGCACAAAACTCCATCCGTGCACTGGTTAAAGCCGACTCGATAGGTTGCTGGGGCTCGGAATTCGACGTATGGAGCACCGCCGACGGTTTGCTCGTGGTAAACCACGACGCATCCTACAACGGCGTAGCCATAGCCACAAGCCGTTCGCACGAAGTGCTCTCACAAATTCTCCCAAATGGTGAATATCTGTCCTCGCTCGAATCGTACCTCGAGCAATGCAAGGCTTGCCCCGACATCAATGTGGTGCTCGAACTAAAATCGCACACCGACAAAAAGCAGGAAGAAAAGGCTGTGAAAAAGGCTATTAAGCTCATAAAGCGTTACGGCCTCGAAAATCGCACCACCTACATCACCTTCTCGCGCGAAGCCACCCTCAACTTCATAAAATATGCCCCCAAAGGCACCGAAGTGTATTATTTGAGCGGCGACATAGCCCCGGCAGAACTCAAAGCAATGGGATGCGCCGGGCTCGACTATAGCTTGGGTACGATGAAGAAGCATCCCGAATGGATTACAGAATGTCACCAATTAGGCATGAAAGTGAACATTTGGACCGTTAACGCCCCCGACGACCTGCAATGGTGCATCGACCACGGCGCCGACTTCATTACCACCAACGAACCCGAACTCCTGCAGCAGATGCTGAAATAATAGGCTCACTTATCTTTAGAGAATGGGTCGGACCAGTCGGACGGGTCTGACCGGTCCGACCCATGCGAACTCGGGCGACTTATCTTATCGGACAAAGAAAAAAGGACCATAGCTCTCTATGACCCTCTCTCATCGTTTTTCAATCCTTAGACTTTTCTAAAATAACTACTTAAAACAAACTAAAACAATCTATTTTTCTAACCAAAGTAAAAACTTAACCCCCATGTAGGGCGCATCTACTAAATAATTTGACACTGCAAATATATACACATATATTTCAATTTGCAAATATTTTTGGCATTATTTTCACAATATGTGTGATTTTTATGTTTTTTGTTTTCTTTTTGATTAATTTACGATATTAATTGCACATAGCGATAAAAAGTGTGCAATCGGCGAATATTATGGCACTATGACAGGCAAAATGCGATTTTTCGACCGATTTTTGCCAAAAAATTTTGGAATTTGGAAAAAACTCTATAGATTTGCGCCACAATGATTGGAAAATGCCCCGATGGGCAATCTCATTAATCGGTTACTGTAAAAAAATACCGACACTAAAAATTTTTCTAAAAGTTATGAAGCACATTCATCTATTCGACATCAAGTTCGGCGGTGCCGCTCCACCAAGCGGCGCGAAGATGAGGTGCGCATAAACGCTCAACACCAACACATTTTTCAACCGCAGAATTGCCCCGACAGCCCGTGGTGCGTCTATTCGTCGCCCACACTCGGCAGCCGGGACAGGGAGTTCTTTGACATGTTGGCAACGCTCGGAGGAGGCTGATCCGAGCAAAAGAGAAACGAAAAATAACAATAGTGTATTAACCGGGAGGGCCATCACGCCTTCCCACTAAAAAACAGTAACAAATTATGAGAAAAAAAGCTACAATCAATATGTCGGGGTTGCAATTCCGCACAATGCTGCATAGCGAAATCGAGAAATACGGCATCGACCCCTACGCAATAACCTACGGCAATCGTCACGACTTCGTTATCGACGGACAGAGCACCCACTTGATAGTGACTGCCACCTTCGTTTTCGGGCGGCGCACCATAGGCGAATGTGATAGCACTCGCCGCCGAATCGCCGTACGACTTATAGAATATGCCACCGGCAACTTGGTGGCATCGAGCAAAGGCATCGTAACGATGCACCGCAGCGACTTCAACCCATGCCGAAAAGATTTCGACATCACGCTGCCCGATGCAGAGCCTATGGCAGAACGCGTCTATAGCGTGGAAGTGGTAGACGAGAGCCGAAATGTGGTATTAGGCTCCGATGTGGTGCATATCTACGACAGCCGCGTGCTCGGCAATCCCGAGAACTGGTACACCCCGCTTCGCGGCGCAATCAAGACCGACGACAGCAGCATAAGCTACATAGGCATAGAATATTGCGACTACTACGACGCAAAGTATTACTTCGAACTTCAGCACAACTTCACTCTTGGCGAACTCAGCAAATTGCCCGAACTGCAAGTGCGCCTGCACACCATCTACAGCCAATATTCAGGTTATGAAGTAACCGAGACGGCAGTGCCCGTATGCATCGACCACAATGATGGACTGCATGCCGTGAGCATAGCGATGGAGATGGTAGAATATTCGCCCGGCGACTTCTATTACGCCGAACTGGTGTGCATGAACTGTGTGATAGCCGGAATGGTGTTTCGCATCGATGGCAAAAAAAGCGGCATGTGGGGCACCAATCAGATTAAGCCCCTCGAGGAGTTCACCCAAGAGAGCGCAAAGGAGGTATACGACCTCGCAGGTGATACCGATGAGATGGACTTCGACACCTTGCTGAACAACTTCATATCACAAGAACTCCACTCGGCATCGCAGCAAGACATAGAACCGGAAGAAGCCGACGAAGACATCGATGACGAAGCCGAAGAGCCCGAAGAGTCGCTCACGGCACAGCTCGACCATCTCACCGGACTCCGGGCAGTGAAAGAGAAACTAATAAGCTATGAGCATCTTATGCACTTCAACCGTATGCGCGGCGAGCATGGACTGCCTATGCTCACCACGCCGCTGCACGCCATGTTTCTGGGTTCGCCCGGCACCGGCAAGACCACCGTGGCAAAACTAATGGGCAGTATGCTTCGCCGCGCCGGAGTGCTCTCGCGAGGCCATGTGGTGGTGCGCGAACGAGCCAATCTGCTCGGGCAAAACTACAACTCCGAGAGCGAGAAAACCCTCGCCGCCATAGAGGAAGCTCAGGGCGGAATACTCTTTATCGACGAAGCTTACCAACTCTATCAGCCCAACGACCCGCGCGACCCCGGAAAATTTGTTATCGATACCCTCCTCACCGCACTCGCCAACGAGGATAATCGCGACTGGATGCTGATTTTGGCAGGTTACCCCAAGCAGATGACAAGGATGTTTGAGATGAATCCCGGACTGCAATCGCGCATCCCCCAATCGAATATCTACACCTTCGACGACTTCAACGAGAGTGAGTTGATGGAGATAGCCGAGCGCTACCTCGAGCAGCGGCAATACACACTCAGCGACGACGCTCGCAAGGCACTCCAAACCAGATTGTGTGCCGACTACCGACAGCGCAATCAAAACTTCGGCAACGCCCGCCACGTGATAAATCTCATACAGACCGAGATAATCCCCGCCATGGCTATGCGCGTGATGAAAGAAGCCACCATCAGCGACCTTACGCTCACCCAAATCAGCGCCGCCGACATCCCTCAATGCCACCCTGCTGTGAATGCAGCACCGCGCCGCATAGGTTTTGGCTTATAATGCGGCAAAAAATCCTATTTTTTATAATAACAAAAAACTCAAAAAGCAATGAATAAAAAGATGAAAAACTACTTAAACACAGATGAACTGCTCAATATGAGCCACATTATGAGTTCCGATGAAGACCAACCGATGGTAAACGATGTGTATGCCGCACTTACGCCTTGCGGCGACCTGATAATCGGCCTCTCGCACCACGATTACGACGACCCGCGCCGCGATTGCGCCACATGGGTGAAAGTGAAGTTTGCCCACGCACACCGCCTTGCCAAGCGCCTTGGCATAGGTCTGCTCGACCTTCCGAGCCACATAAGCTTCTGCATGAGCCATTGGGGCGATGTGGTGAATGCCGACTTGGATGAAACCCGCGATTGCCTCGGCGAAATAATCGACTGCCTGCTCGATGAAAAATGCGATTACAGCATACATCGCACCTATGGCAGCGGCGGCTATATGGCTGCCTAAAGCGCAATAGAGGGGTGTGGGGTTGGGACTAATTGATGAACTCGAGGCGGAAAAAGCCCTTAATTTCGCGCCGACGGCTGTAAATGCCGCCTCGAGAACCTCAAAAACACAAAAACAATAAAAAACACACACACTACTATGGCAACAAACCCGAAATCATTGCTGAGCCTAAGCGAAAGCGAGATGCTCACCCTTTGGAAGAAAATCCTCAACCTCGATGTGCCCAACACCGACTGCGATGTGCAGCGCATCGACGGTATAGACCTCGATGCCACAATATGGCTTCACATAAGGCAATGGTATGCCCATCTGCTGCAGACGGCACCGCTGCACATGGTGCCCGTGGAAGATATGTTAGGTTCAGCCACCATCACCACACAAGCCGACAGCGCCACCCAAGTGCAATTGCCCGCGCGATGCGTTCGCCCGGTGGAGGTGCGCATGCTGGGCTGGAAACGCTCGGTGACCGAATTTCTGAGCCCCGACCACCCGGTGGCAAAGATGCAGAGCAATGCCCTGCTGCGAGCCGGCACCGAAAATCCCGTGGTGGTGGCTTACGACAATAGGCTCGAGCTATATCCCTCCGTCACCACAGGCATGCCCGCAGCGGTAGAAATCCTTCGCGCCGTGGCAGCACCCGCCGACGGGTCGTTCTCCTTCAGCCCCGAAGCCCTCAACACCATAAAGCAATTCGAGCAAAGTCTTTAGCCAAGCACGCGCCATGCGAGCAGAGGCATAGCACGCCACACAAGCAGAAACACAGCTGCATAAGTCCAACTTATTGAGCAAAGAACCCGTATATTTCATTTATTTACATTATCTTTGCAACGTATTTTCTATCAAAAAAACCTTACAACGAAAATATTAACAACAACAATATAGTAAATGGACAAGAAATTCAAAAGAACCCTCGTCACCGCAGCATTGCCCTATGCTAACGGACCGGTGCACATAGGTCACTTGGCAGGTGTATATGTACCCGCCGACATCTATGTTCGCTACTTGCGACTCCGCGGCGAAGAAGTGCTGTTGATAGGTGGCAGCGATGAGCACGGTGTACCCGTAACCATACGAGCCAAGAAGGAAGGCTGCACCCCACAGGATGTAGTAGACCGCTATCACAATCTTATCAAGGATTCGTTCAAGCGCTTCGGCATCTCGTTCGACATCTATTCGCGCACCACATCGGCCACTCATCGCCAATTGGCAAGCGACTTTTTCCGCAAACTCTACGACAACAACAAGTTTACCAAGCTCGAGAGCGAGCAATATTACGACGAACAAGCTCACGAATTCCTTACCGACCGCAATATTGAAGGCGAATGTCCTCGCTGCCATGCACAAGGCGCTTATGGCGACCAGTGCGAAAAGTGCGGAAGCACACTCTCGCCCGACGAACTTATCAATCC
>SFTJ01000039.1 GCA_004563195.1 bacterium | reverse complement strand
TCTGAAAGACGCGAAAATCGGCTTCTTTGGCGGCAACATTCGCGTCTTTCAGACGCTTTTCGAGGGGTGATACGGCTCCGGGGGTTGCGCTGACGCTTACCCCCCGGCTAAGAGCACTCGGGCTATCGCCCTCGGCATTCAACCTCAGGTTGGATATCCCATCACCACCACCTCGCTGCAATAAAAATGTGGGAGTTATCGAGAAGAAGAAGTTAGAGTGCGTCGAATGGCGTCGCGCCAGCCGGTGATGGCGGCATCGGCATCGGTTTGCGGCATCGAAGGCGCGAAGCAACGGTCGGCTTCCCATTGATGAGCTATTTCGTCTGTATCTTTCCAGAATCCCACAGCCAATCCGGCGAGGTAAGCTGCGCCGCGAGCGGTGGTTTCGGTAACGGTGGGTCGCACCACGCGCGCTTGGAGCACATCGCTTTGGAATTGCATAAGCAGATTGTTGCGCGAAGCGCCGCCGTCAACTTTGAGTTCGGTGATAGCGAGTCCCGAGTCCTTGGTCATGGCTTCGGCAATGTCGAAAGTTTGGAAAGCAATACCTTCGAGAGCAGCGCGAGCAATGTGAGCCGCAGTGGTGCCGCGACTAATGCCCGTGATGGTGCCGCGAGCATCTTGGTCCCACCAGGGAGCGCCGAGACCGGTGAGAGCCGGCACGAAGTACACACCGTTGGTGTCGGGCACTTCGGCAGCCAGAGCTTCCACATCGGAAGACGTTTGAATGATGTGCAGCCCGTCGCGCAGCCATTGCACCACCGAGCCCCCCACGAATATAGAGCCCTCGAGAGCATAGTTGACCTTATCGCCTATCTTCCAGGCAATGGTGGTGAGCAGATTATTGGTAGAGAACACCGGGCGTTCGCCGCAGTTCATGAGCATAAAGCAACCGGTGCCGTAGGTGTTTTTCATCATACCCGGGCGAGTGCATTGCTGGCCGAATAGAGCGGCTTGCTGGTCGCCGGCAATACCGGCAATGGGCACCGGGTGAGCAAAGAAAGTGGTCTTGGTGTGGCCATATATTTCGCTCGACGAGCACACCCGTGGCATCATAGAGCGCGGAATATCCAACATATCGAGCAATTCGTCGTCCCAGTCGAGCGTGTTGATATTGAAAAGCATGGTGCGCGATGCATTGCTCACATCGGTGGCGTGCACCTCGCCGCGAGTGAGTTTCCACACCAGCCACGAGTCGATGGTGCCGAAACGCAGTTTGCCCTCATTGGCGCGTTGGCGGGCGCCTTCCACATTATCGAGAATCCATTTAATCTTGGTGGCGCTGAAGTAGGCGTCGATTATGAGACCCGTTTTGCGGTGAATGGCGTCGGCTTTACCTTGTGCTTTCAGGCTATTACAGAGTTCGGCAGTGCGGCGGTCCTGCCACACAATGGCATGGTAAATGGGTTCGCTCGACTCGGCGTCCCACACCACGGTGGTTTCGCGCTGGTTGGTGATGCCGATAGCGGCAATATTCAGTCCGTTGATATCGAGCGACGAAATTACTTCGGCTATCACCGATGCTTGCGAAGTCCAAATCTCGTTGGCATCGTGTTCCACCAAACCCGGTTTGGGGAAATATTGAGTAAATTCGCGTTGCGCCGAGGCGAGAGGTTCGCCTTTATGATTGAAAACAATGGCACGGCAACTGCTTGTGCCTTCGTCTAATGCAAGAATGTATTGTTCCATGCTGAGAGTGTTTGATTTTGGTTAAGGGTTTAGTTGTTAAGCAGATTTTTACTCTGATGCAAAATTAATGATATTTCGCGAACCAATGGGCAAAAAATGCACATTGAGCAAAACTATTAAAAAAAAATTTGCAGAAGCTGCAACATTTTGGAGAGATAATGCGTCTAACTATTGAAAACGAAAATAAAAACAATAAAAACACTATAAAAAATGAAGAAAAGCATAATAACAACAGTAATTGCCATAGTGGCAATATTATTTGGCGCGGCAGAAGCAAATGCCCGCAAAACCATCAACGCAAAGGGCGCGGTGACAGTCCGCACCGAGACGGTGGCAAACTTTGAATCGCTCATCAATAAGAGTGTGGGCAAGGTTATCTACGAAGAAGGCGATAAGCCGAGCGTTAAGATATCAGGCCCGAACAATGTGGTGCCCTATATCGAAGTGAAGTGCAATGGCGGCAAACTCGAGATACGCCATAAGGACAATACACAAATCCGCTTGAACGGCAAGCGCTTGGAAATAGTGGTAGTGGGCAAAAAGGTGCAGAATTTCGGCACCGAAGGCCCCGGCGACATAGATATTTTGCAAAGTTTGAGCGGCGACAAGTTCTCGTTTGGCGTTAGTGGCTCGGGTGATATCGACATGAAGGGCACATTGAAAGCCAAAGAAGTGAATTTGGGCGTATCCGGAGCCGGCTCGCTCGAATTGAACGAGGTGGAAGCCGCCGACGTGAAATGTGGAGTGACCGGCGCAGGCGATATCGAAATAGAACAACTGCACGGTGAGACACTGGCATGCGGCATAACCGGCGCCGGCGATATAGACATTATAGCCGACGTGAAGAGCGTATCGGCAGGCGTAACCGGAGCCGGCTCAGTGACGCTCAAGGGTAAGGCCGATGTGGCTAAATTCGGCGTAAGCGGCGCCGGCGACATAGAAGCCGAAAAGATGAAAGTGGGCGATGTGGAAGCCGGAGTGTCGGGCAGTGGCGATATCTACTGCCATGCCATACGTCGCTTGGCAGCCACAAGCACATCATCGGGCAAGGTGGTGTATAGCGGCAATCCCACCGAAGTGGCAGCCGGACGCAATGTAAAGCACAGTGGAGTAAAGAAATAGGCAGACACACATCTGTAAGATAATAATTAGACAACACACCACCGCGGCGATAGGAAATGACAGCACCTTATCGTCGCGGTGGAATGCTTATGTGTGGAGTTCTTCCTTTTCTGTTCGATTTTTAATGGTTATCGGGTGCTTTGAGATTAGGTTTTGTGATACCGTGCAGATTTCGGATTTCAAATAAGTCAAAAAGTTTTGAGATGTGGATATTTTGTATTATGTTTGTATTGCGATAAACAATCGCTTAGAACTAACCAAATAATTTAACCTAAAAACTCACGAATTATGAAGAAGATTTTATTTGTTTTTGCCTTTATTGTTGTAGCGATGGCAAGCTCAATTAGTGTAAAAGCTCAAACTTCAGGAGGCTTTGATGTACTTGGTATATGGGCTTATGTGACTTTGGACCCGGCTACTACACCGGTGGTTAATGGGTATTATGCAGTACAATTTCCGGAACCTCCTGAAGATGTAACAAGAGTTGATGGACCCGGACAGCCAAAAATATTTAATAATTCGTATGACGGATATGTTCATCTTTATATCAAGAAAAATATATTTGATTTGGAGATAGAATTATTAGAAGGTCATCAAGTGGAATATGAGGTGTATGTTAATAGAACTACCTCAATACCGGGAGGTGGAACTTCTCAATGTTATTATTATGTAGTAATGTGTTTACCATTGTGAAGATTATGAAACAGCTGAAACTGATATTTTTAACAACGCTAATAACTTTGGTGTGGATAGGTGCGAGGGCTCAGCTGCCTCATGATTTTCGGTCGGAGCAAGTGGCGTTGAGTCCACGTCAGGCATCGTGCTTGCCGGGAGATTCGGTGATAGTTCAGGGACAAGTAACTTGCCTTGCAGCCAACCGCATATTGCCTTTTAGCAATTATGTATATGTGGAGCTGATTTCCCCCGGCGACTCAGTGTTGGTGCGGCAGAAGGTGTCGTGCAAGGATAGCGGTGCATTTGTGACAGCACTGCCGGTGGACCCTTTGGAAGGTTTTGGAATATATTACATACGAGCCTACACCACCCTGATGCGCAATTTTTCGCCGGAATCGTTTGCCGTGGAGCCATTGCTTGTGGGAAAGACGTTCCCCGACTACGACCGCACCACCGCCGAAGGCATGAAGTGCACAATAGTGCCTCATGGCGGGCATCTGTGCAGCGGGACATTGCAAAATGTGACGATAAGGTTGTCGAACTACCTTGACGACCCGATAAGCGACGTGGAATTAAAACTTGTGAGCGAGAGCGGCGAAGAAATCAATGCACAGCGCACGTCGGCATCAGGACTTTCCGTGATGTCGTTTATTCCGCAGCCAGGAATGCGCTACAACATTCGATTTGAATACGAAAGAGTGAAGCAAGAGTTTGCCGTACCCGAGAGCACGGAGGGAGCTCCCGTGGTGGAAGGAATGGTAAGAGGGACGCAAGTGGCATTTACAATAAAAGGCGTGGCGGGCGATATCAGCAAGCTCCAGCTCTATGCCTACGACCGCCAAAACGGCATCTCTCGCATCACACTCGACCGTTCGGCAGGATCATTCCGTTTGGCAAATGCGCCGCAAGTGATAACCTTGTTTTTGACCGATGAAAACATGAAAGTAATCTCGGAATATACGGCAATGTCGCGTCCCGAGGCATTATTGCCCTTGGAATTGCCCCAAGTGGCAAGCGTAGGCAAGCCGGTGAAGTTGCCCGAGGTGAGCGAAGGGACCACAATGATAGCCCGGTTGGTGCCCGAAAAGGCACGCTGGGTGAATCACGCCGAGAGTCAGTTGCTCTATCTCTCCGACTTTCGTTCGCCTCTGCCATTTCCCGAGCGATATTACACTTTGGACGAAAGAGAGCGCAATGGCGAACTGAAAGCATGGCTTGGAACAGCAACATTCAAGCGCTTCGAAATAGGCGAAGCTGTGGCACGCGATTCGAGCATCTATAGCTACATGCCCGAGTCGGTGATGTACTTTACGGGCAAAGTAGAAACGCCATCGCGGAAGCCGTTTAGCAAAGGAATGTTGATGGCATATAACACAGAGACCAATATGGTGTATAATGCCGACCTGAATGAAAAAGGCGAATTTGTGATAGCGGTAGACGACTTCAGCGACGGCACGGAATTTTTCCTGCAGGCTGTGGATGAAAAAGGCAAGCCCAAAGCGATGTATATAAAGATGCCCGATGAGACCTATCCTGCGCCGGTAATATCGCAACGCAAGACATTGGGGAAGAACATGTATGCCAAGTCGGAAGTCAGCTACGAAGGTGGTAATTGGGATAAGCAAGAACTGCCCGAAGTGGTGGTAAAAGCCCGCACAAAATACGATAATCTACATTCCACCGACCACTTTTATGGACATTCATTCAAGAGTCGCGAAGTGATACAAGAGCGGGGATTTCGCAATCTTTATGATATTCTTAAAGATATACACGGTATAATAGTGGTTAAAGCGCAAAAAAAACAGGGTGAGGACGAGGATAGTGGTAGCGGAAACAATATGGTTGCAGTGAACGGACGGGCTTTTGAGATAATGCAAGATTCGTATGTTACAGAATATGCCATATATCCCACGCGAGGTATGAGTACACTTGGTGACGGAAACCAAGTGGTGGTGCTTTTAGACGGAGCACGCACTCCGGAGCCGCTAACAAGTTTGATGGAGATGACAGCCGATGAGATAGAATCGGTGGAATATTTGCGACCATGGCAAGCACTGCATTACACCTATGGTGCAATAGCCGGAGCAGTGAATATTACCACTCGTAAAGGTTTGAACAACCAGAAAAAAGAGAAATCGTTGGGTACGATGTATTCGCCTTTGGGATTGGCAACAGCTGCAGAACCGGAGGCACCGATAGCCGAAAAGCCGGGTAAATATCGCCTGATAGTGGACTTAATATCAGCATCGGGCATCCACTCCTACGAGAGTGAAGTGATAGTGCCCGCCGACTGAGGTGCTTGGATATAAAGAAATATACGCCGCCACGGAGGTTGGAATAACAAACCTTGGTGGCGGCGTGATTTTGTGTTTTTTGTATTAAAGCCGAGAGCTTAGCGTGGTTACAGAGCTTTTTTGAAAGCGCGACGGCGTTTGTGCTGCACGGTTTCGAAGTATTGCCATTGCGACATAACCTTCTGGTTTACCTCGAGTTCGGGATTGCTTTCGGCATATTTATATCCATTCTGACGGAAGCAAGGAATGAGGTCGTTGAAAAGGAGCGAGTTCACGCCGCGGCTTTGGTATTCGGGTTTAACAGCCACGAGCATTAGGTCGACCACATCGTTTTTGCCACGGAGGGCTTTTAGCAAGTGATACCAACCGAGCGGCAGCATTTTGCCGCGCGACTTGATGAGCGCTTTAGAAAGCGAAGGGATGGCAATACCCACACCCACAAGCGTGTCGTTTTGGTCGACGATGAGCGATACATCGGTAAGACGAAGCACCGGCACATACATCTTGATGTAGTGGTCGATTTGACGCGGTGTGAGAGGCGAGTAGCCGTAGAGTTGGCTGTAAGCTTCGTTGATGAGGTTGAAAATAGCTTCGCCATAGTCGGCTACGAGGCGTTTGGCGCTGGTGTACTTTATGTTGCGCACGCCGTATTTCTTTTTCACGATTTCGCATATACGCACCATCTTTTCGGGGATGGCATCGGGCACGGTAATCTTAAATTCCACCCAATCGCATTCCTTTTGGTATCCGAGGCGTTCGAGGTGCTTGGGGTAGTAGGGGTGGTTGTAGATAGTGGCCATTGTGCCCACTTGGTCGAAACCCTCCACGAGCATACCTTCAGGATCCATATCGGTAAATCCGAGCGGGCCCACGATGTGAGAGAATCCCTTGCTTCTGCCCCAATTTTCAACGGCGTTGAAAAGGGCGTCGACCACTTCCGGGTCGTCGATAAAGTCGACAAACCCGAAGCGCACATTGTTTTCGTTCCATTTTTCGTTAACCACCTTGTTAACGATACCCGCAATGCGACCAACCGGCTTTCCGTCGCGGTAAGCCATAAAGTAGATGCTTTCGCAGAAATCCGAAGCCGGATTTTTCTTGGGGTCGAAAGTGCCTAAGTCGTCCATAAGAAGTGCCGGCACATAGTAGGGGCTGTCCTTATAAAGATTGGTGCTGAAAAGCGAAAACTCTTTCAGTTGGCTGTGAGTGGGTTTAATCTCTCTGATTTCTATTGCCATAAAATTCTGTTATGTTTAAAAAAAGTTACTCCAAAAAGAATTGATAGCCGAGGCGGTGACGTTGTGCGGATTGAATGAAAAATTGAGTTTTTCGGTTTCCACAATCACCGTTTCGTTGTCGGCAAAACGCACCGAAGCGCGAGGCTGAGCCGAAGCCGGAGCGTAGATTACGAAATAACGCTTTTTGGTCTTGCTGTAGCCCAAAACGGCACCCTGATTATTGGCTACCACCACCATCTTGTCGTTATCGATGCGCAAGAAGTCGGAATTGGCGTCGTTAGAGAAGAGCGGTGTGTCGTAGGTGTCGATATTCAGATGCACATCGGTAGAGCCGTTGGCCACCGCCTCGATGTTTTGGCGGTTGCGTTGCAGCCAGAGGGCTATGGCATCGGCGGCATTCTGTTCAGCCAATTCGGCTTCAGAAGCCAAGTAAATGATTTCGGCATTCTGAGCCAGTTCCATAAGCAATTCGGCCTCGGGCGAGTGCCGCTGGTCGATGGGTCGGCACATCACCACGGTTTTGCCATCGCGGTTGAGAGCCTTGCCGGCGTAGTCGATGCCGATGATATCGGAAGTATTGACATTGTAGAGAGCCAAAATCACCGAGGCATCGCTGTTGCCCTGTTTTGGGAGCAAAGCGTAGGCAAAGAAAATGTAATCCTTGTCGGGGATGGAAGTGACGCGCACCGGAGCGCTTTTCCCCTTGCCGAAAATTATGTTGTAGTCGGTGCATAAAATGTAGTTTTGCGCCTTTTGAGAGGCGTGGCGCGACACTGTCCATTTGTGCTCCACGCTATCGCGTTCGAGAGTGTAGGCAGTGAGTTGTGAGTTGCCCGTAGGGGTAGTGAAACAAGTGAGACCCGCTATTTGGTAAAGACCTTCGGGCGAAGGGTCGACCTGCCGGGCGAAAACCACATCGTTGAGCGACTCGCTGCCGAGCGCTGTTTGCATAATTTTTACAGCCTCGTCGGGCGAGATTACGAGTTCTTCCTCAATCTCGGTCACGGCGTGTTGCGAGCGAATGGTGTCGGTGGCAGCGAGATAGATATAAGCCGCCACAGCGAGAATGATGACAGTTAACACAAAAGCCCAAATGTGCCCGTAGCTGCGACGCGGTTTCGGCGCCGGCTCATCGGTGTCGGTATCGGAGCGAGGTGTGGAATCGGGCACTATCTCGGGCAAGGCAGGTTGAGGCGCGGCATTTTCAGCTTCGTCGTCGTTGAAATCCCATCCCAGAGAGTCGCGGTTAGGCTCATTGTCGGTAGGAAAAGTGATTTTAGGAGATGGTATGACGAACGGCTCGCCGCATTCCGGGCAGAACTTAGAGCCCACGGGCGCCGAGTAGCCGCAATTCGGGCAAGAGATGCTGTGCGCTATCTGAGCGCCGCAATGGTTGCAGAATTTAGAGCCTACGGGAATCTCGTTGCCGCAATTCGAACACTTCCAAATACTCATCCTCGTTTTTGTTGGGTTAAACAATCGTTTTATCCGGGTAACCGGCATTTCGGGGGCAAAATTACTAATTTTCTTTCAATTACGTAAACATTGCCCCGTTTTTGGCACATTATTAGCCCGTTATGACGAGAAAAGGGCGTGTGAAATCAACAATTAAGAATAATTAACAAAGATAATCATACGCCGCAAAATGCCGATTACATTATATATACAATACTAAAGTATTGAGCAAAAAGCGCGAGCATAGGCAGCCGCTAAAAGAGCGCCGACAGGCGAGCGAAAAAGCCGAAAATCGAACAAGCGAAGTGTCAGCCAATCAGTTTTTTTACTTAATTTTGCAGCGATTTTCGGCAGTCGCGGGCAAAAAGACAGTCCCGAATGTGCCGCTACGAATCAAGAAAAAGCGAAAACTACTGAAAAACAAAAATAAGCAAGAAATGGCAAAGAATTTAGTAATAGTGGAGTCACCAAGTAAAGCCACCACCATAGGCAAGTTTTTGGGACCGGACTACAAAGTTCTATCGAGCAAGGGTCACATACGCGACCTGCTCAAGAAAGATTTCAGCATCGACATAGCCAACGGCTTTGCTCCCATCTATGAGATACCGAGCGACAAGACCGAACTTGTGAAGACCCTGAAGAAAGAGGCCGCCAATGCCGACATGGTGTGGTTGGCATCCGATGAGGACCGCGAGGGAGAAGCCATAGCCTGGCACTTGTATGAGACCTTGGGATTGACCCCCGAGAAGTCGAAGCGCATAGTGTTTCACGAAATCACCAAGCAAGCCATACTCAACGCCATAGCCAATCCACGACCCATCGACATCAACCTGGTGGATGCTCAGCAAGCGCGCCGCGTGCTCGACCGCATAGTGGGCTTTGAGCTCTCGCCGGTGTTGTGGAAGAAGATAAAGCCCGCACTCTCGGCAGGCCGCGTGCAGAGCGTGGCAGTGCGCCTGATAGTAGACCGCGAGCGCGAGATACAAAACTTTGAGAGCGAGACCTACTATCGCGTGGTGGCACAGTTTAAGCCCGAAGGTGGCGATGTGATAGTGAATGCCGAGTTGAGCAAGCGCTTGAACACACTTGCCGAGGCAGAGCAATGCCTCGAGGCATGCCGCGAAGCCATTTTTACGGTAAAAGATGTGACAGTGAAGCCACAAAAGAAGTCGCCGGCACCGCCATTCACCACCTCAACCTTGCAGCAAGAAGCATCGCGCAAGTTGGGCTTCACCGTGTCGCAGACCATGCGCGTGGCACAGATGCTCTATGAGTCGGGACATATCACCTATATGCGTACCGACTCGGTGAATCTTTCGTCGCTTGCCATAGGCACCATCAAGAAAGAGATAACCGAAAACTTGGGCGAACAATATCTGAAGGTGCGCAAATATCACACAGCATCGAAGGGCGCACAAGAGGCGCACGAAGCCATCCGCCCTACCTATATCAGCAATCACGACATCACCGGCACCACTCAGGAAAAGAAACTCTACAACCTGATATGGAAGCGCACCATAGCATCGCAAATGGCTGATGCCGAGGTAGAAAAGACCACTATCAACATCAATATATCGAACCGCGACGATTGGTTTGTGGCTACAGGCGAAGTGCTCAAATTCGACGGTTTTCTGCGCGTGTATATGGAGTCGACCGACGAAGAGTCGGCAGCAGACGACGACTTGCGCGTGCTTCCGCCATTGCGCGTGGGTCAGACCCTCAGCACCGACCTTGTTACAGCCACCCAGCGCTTCACCCAGCAGCCATATCGCTACAACGAAGCTTCGCTGGTTAAGAAACTCGAAGAGTTGGGAATAGGCCGCCCGTCGACCTATGCGCCCACCATCTCCACCATACAGCAACGCGAATATGTGGTGAAAGGCGAGAAAAAAGGCGTGGAACGCAGCTACGATGTGGTAGAACTCAAGAAAGGCAAAATAAGCAAGAAAGTGAAGGCCGAACTCACCGGCGCCGAAAAGGGCAAATTGCTGCCTACCGACACAGGAACGGTGGTCAACGACTTCCTGATGCAATATTTCGGCAACATTATGGACTATAACTTCACCGCTAAAGTGGAAGGCGAGTTCGACGATATAGCCGAAGGTAAAGTGAAGTGGAACAAGGAGATAGCTAATTTCTACAAGACCTTCCACCCCACTATAGAAGAAGTGTCGGGGCTACGCCTCGAGCATAAAGTGGGCGAGCGCGTGCTTGGCAACGACCCAGCCACCGGCAAACCCGTATCGGTGAAGATAGGACGCTTCGGACCGGTGGTGCAGATAGGTAAAGCCGACGATAACGAGCGTCCGCGCTTCGCTTCGCTTCAGAAAAATCAAACCATCGACAGCATCACCCTTGAGGAAGCATTGAAGCTCTTCGAATTGCCACGCACGCTCGGCACATTCGAGGATGTGGACGTGGTGGTGGCAGTGGGACGCTTCGGCCCCTATGTGAAGCACGGCAATCAGTTTGTGTCGATACCCAAGACCCTCCAGCCGCAAACCATCAGCATCGAAGAAGCCATCGACCTAATCGAGGCAAAACGCAAAGAAGAAGCCAACAAGGTGCTCAAGACCTTTGCCGAAGATGCCGATATGCAAGTGCTCAACGGACGCTACGGTGTGTATATCTGCTATAAAGGCTCTAACTACAAGATACCTAAGGGCACCGACACCGACAATCTCACCCTCGAGCAATGCCGCGCCATAGTGGCCGACGAGGCAAATGCGCCCAAGAAAAAAGCAGCCCGCGGCGGCGCCACACGCAAGAAGGCAGCGGCGAAGAAATAAGCCACTCCGGCTTGCATCGCCACAGCCCGTGCCCGGAGATGCACCCCGCGCACCGGCACTGACAGAGAACTATATTAGGAATGATGAATAATAACTCGAGAAAGGCTGATGCTCCTTACGGAGACATCGGCCTTTCTTCGCAGTTAGCCATGTGGCCGTGGAGTGTGCTGCAGGCATTCACAGAGGGCAAAAATTGCAAAATCGGAAAGAAATATTGCCAATAGAAAATAGGAGAATAATTTGGATAAAGGTGAGTTTTTTTCTACTTTTGCACAAATCTAATCAATAGTAGAAACACGTTATGGATATCAAAAAAACTCTTCGCAACGTTATCATCGACGAAGGCGAAACCATGGGCATGCAAGTAGTGAAAACATGGCTCTACATCTTAGTGGGATGTTTGTTTGTAGCGGTAGGATTTGCCGTGTTTATCAACCCCTATAACCTCGTGCCCGGAGGTGTGTACGGACTCAGTGTGGTGCTTCACAACATATTTCCCTCGATACAAGTGGGATATTTCGGATATATGCTCGACATACCGTTGCTCATCAGCTCGTTGCTGCTGCTGGGCAGTAAATTCGGCTCGCGCACGGTGGTGGCTGTGATATTGACCCCGTTCCTGATGAACATGGTGGAACAGATGGCATATCCCACAGCCGAGGCATTGCGCAATCTCGACCCCTCGCAGATGTTTGGCGGCGCAATGGATATGAGCAACCACCTGATGCTCACCACCCTTATGGGCGGCGCGTTAGTGGGTATAGGCTGCGGATTGATAGTTCGCGGCGGTGCCACATCGGGCGGCACCGATGTAGTGGGCATGATAATTCAGAAATTTTGCCACATCCCCTTCTCCAATGCCATCTTGATGGTCGACGGCGCGGTAGTGCTCTCGGGTTTGGTGGTGATAGGTTTCGGCGTGGGCATAGAGCAGGAAACGTCGTCGCCCTCGTGGCATCTGTCGCTCTATTCGCTGCTGGCTTGCGTGGTGACATCGCGCACCGTGGCATTTGTGATAAGCGGTGCCGCCAACGATAAACTCATATTCGTAATCAGCGATGGCAAACTCGATATACTTCACCGCTACATCTTGCAAGTGCTCGACCGCACAGCCACATGCATCAAGGTCAAGGGCCTCTATTCGGGCGAAGAGCGCGAGATGCTGCTGCTGGTGGTGGGACGCCGCGAAGTGATGGGCGTGAAACAGCAAATAAAATTGGCCGACCCACGCGCATTTGTGATAGTGACCGACGCCTACGACATCTACGGCGAAGGATTCAAGCAATTGCCATCGGAAAACGATATCAATCCCGAGTAATTGCCGCCTCGCCGGGCGCAGAATGGTGCTTCGTGAGACACACTTGCCAATAAGATGTGACGAAATGTAGCATAATTTGCTAAAATAGGTCAGAATTTTGTATCTTTGCAAAATAGAGAACCGACAACAAGAAACTAAACCCGCATCTTGCGGCACAATGCGATGCAGGCGAGAGTGATGAGAAAAAGAGTAATCGCCCGATAGCAGGCATGCAAAGATGCAAACTGAATAATCAAAATCACAAATAACGAGATGAATAGATTGAAATCGATATTGGCAGTACTCGCGATAGCCATGACTGTGGTGATGAGTGCCAATGCGCTCACACGCTTGGATGTGGGCACCTATAACCTGCGCAACAAGAACGATGGCGACGCACAGAAAGGCAACGGTTGGGATGTGCGCAAGACCGTGGTGGCACAGTTGCTGCAATATCACGAATTCGACATTTTCGGCACACAAGAGTGCTTCTATCAGCAGTTGCAAGACCTCAAAGAACTCCTTCCCGGCTATGAATACGTGGGCATAGGACGCGACGACGGCAAGCAAGGCGGCGAACACTCAGCCATCTTCTACCGCACCGATAAGTTCGAAGCTGTAGAAAGCGGCAATTTCTGGCTTTCGGAGACCCCCGATAAGCCCGGTTTGGGATGGGATGCAGCCTGCGTTCGCATCTGCACCTGGGCACACTTCCGCTGCCGCGAAACGGGATTTGAATTTCTCTTTTTCAATCTGCACATGGACCACGTGGGTGTGAAGGCACGCGTGGAAAGCGCCAAGTTGGTGCAGCAAAAGATGCGCGAATTTGGCTCAGAGTTGCCTGCCATACTCACCGGCGACTTCAATATCGACCAAAATCACCCCTCGTTTAAAGAAATCATCGCCTCGGGCGACCTCAAGGACAGCTATGAGGCCGCCGAGATGAAATATGCCCTCAATGGCACCTTCAACGGCTTCCGCGCCAATAATTTCACCACCAGCCGCATCGACCACGTGCTCGTGTCGCCCTCGTTTGTGGTGAAAAAATACGGCATACTCACCGACACCTATCGCAGTGAGCGCAAAGATGCCGTCGACACCACCGAAGGCGCCGCGCCGCAGGAAATCAAGTTCCGCCGCTACGACGCCCGCACCCCCAGCGACCATTTTCCTGTGAAAGTGGTGCTCTATCACGAGTAACCCGATGTGCGCCGCGGCATCTGAAAAATAACAGAATAAATGATACAAAAAAATCGTTGTATTGTAGAATAACAAATAACTAAACTAACAACCGAAATAATTACCTGATGAAAATGAAAAGACTGATAGAACTATTAATGGCGCTGGCTGTAATCGCCTCTGCAGCGATGGCGCAAGCCGCATCGCCAAAGAAATCGTCAATCGACCGCCGATATAAAGACGCAAGTCTGCCCGTAGACGAGCGTGTGGACATCTTGCTGGCACAGATGACCCTCAACGAGAAAGTGGGGCAGTTGCTCTGCCCACTGGGTTGGCCTATGTATGAACGCGTGGGCGACAAGGTGGAAGTGTCGCAACTCTTCAAGGACCGCATGGCACAGCAGCCATTAGGGTCGCTTTGGGCAGTGCTCCGCGCCGACCCATGGACTCGCAAGACCCTCGCCAACGGTTTGAACCCCCGACTTGCAGCCGAAGCATTGAACAAGATACAGAAATATGCCGTAGAGAACACCCGACTCGGCATCCCTATACTTATAGCCGAAGAATGTCCGCACGGACACATGGCAATAGGCACCACAGTGTTCCCCACCGCGTTGTCGCAAGCCGGCACCTTCGATGAGGCGTTGATGCGCCGCATGGGCGAAGTGATAGCCCTCGAAGCCCGTCTGCAAGGTTCGGGCGTGGGTTATGGTCCCGTAATCGACATTGCCCGCGAGCCACGCTGGAGCCGTATGGAAGAGACTTTCGGCGAAGACCCATATCTCACCGGAGTGCTTGCCACAGCCATAGTTAAGGGAATGCAAGGCGAGGATATCTCCGACGGCCGACATGTGTTCTCCACCCTGAAGCACTTCGCCGCCTATGGCATACCCGAAGGCGGACTCAACGGCGAGTGTGCCCATGTGGGCATGCGCACCCTGCTGAGCGAGTATGTGCCGCAGTTTAAGCGCGCCGTAGAGGCAGGAGTGGGCACCATCATGACATCGTATAACTCAATCGACGGCGTGCCCTGCACAGGCAACCGATATCTGCTCACCGACCTGCTGCGCGAGCAATGGGGCTTCGACGGATTTGTATACTCCGACCTCCAGAGTATCGAAGGCATAGCTACTACTCATCGCTGCGCGGCAACCTATGAAGACGCCGGTGCAATAGCCCTGAAAGCCGGTGTCGACGTTGACCTCGAAGGCAATTCCTACAAGCACCTGATGACCGCCTACGAAAAAGGCAAGGTGACTATCGACGACATCGACCGCGCCGTGCGCAATGTGCTTCGCAAGAAATTTGAACTCGGACTATTCGAAAACCCCTACGTCGACCCCGCCAAGGCAGCCAAGACAGTGCGCAGCAAGGAGCACCGCGAAGTGGCTCGCGAAGTGGCACGCAAGGGCATAGCATTGCTCAAGAACGACGGCATACTGCCGCTTAGCAAATCGCTCAAGCGCGTGGCAGTGATAGGCCCGAATGCCGATGTGGCATATAACCAACTCGGCGACTACACAGCACCTCAGGCACGCGAAGAGATACGCACCGTGCTCGATGGCGTGCGCAGCCACGTGAGCAGCGGCACCGAAGTGGTGTATGTGAAAGGTTGTGCCATACGCGACACCACGGCAAGCAACATAGCCGAGGCTGTGAAGGCAGCCAAGAGCTGCGATGTGACCATCCTAGTGGTGGGCGGTTCGTCGGCACGCGACTTCAAGACCGAATATTTCTCAACCGGCGCAGCCAAGGTAGATGAGAATGCCGCACTCGCCGATATGGACTCAGGCGAAGGCTACGACCGCGCAAGCCTCAATCTGCTCGGCGACCAAGAGAAACTGATGGGCGCACTCATCAATGCCGGCGTGAAGTTGGTGGTAGTGTATATCGAAGGTCGTCCGCTCAATATGAATATGGCATCGCAAGGCGCCAACGCACTGCTCACGGCATGGTATCCCGGCGAACAAGGCGGTGAGGCAGTGGCCGATGTGGTGTTTGGCGACTACAATCCCGCAGGCCGCATACCGGTGGGCATACCTCGCAATGTGGGCCAGATACCCGTGTTCTACAGCAAGCGACCCTCACACGACTATATCGACAGCAAGGCAGCTCCGCTCTATGCCTTCGGTTACGGACTCAGCTACACTACCTTTGCCTATTCCGACCTCGTGATAGCACCGAGCCGCGAAGAAGGTGTGTATCAAACTGTGGAATGTACCGTAACCAACACCGGCAATCGCGACGGCGAGGAAGTGGTGCAGCTCTACTTGCGCGACGAGGTGGGCTCGGTGGAAACACCCCACATGCAGTTGCGCGGCTTTAAGCGCATAGCCCTCAAGAAGGGCGAAAGCGCCAAGGTGAAGTTCGACCTCCGTTTCGACGACCTGGCACTCTATAACTCCGAGTTGAAGCAAGTGGTGGAACCCGGCACATGGCAAGTGATGGTGGGCGCCGCCAGCAACGACCTGCGACTGAAAGGCAAATTTGAAATAAAATAACCGAAAAAACTATAGAATCGACATGAAGAAACTCGTTTCACTAATCACGCTATGTGCTGCATTCGCCATGAGCGCATGGGCACAGCCTATTACCGAGAAGTATGCCCGCTTTCTTACCATCCCCAACAGCTATGTGTGCTATCGCACCGACGGAAAGATAAAGATTGACGGCAAACTCAACGAAAAATCGTGGCAAAAAGCCGAAGAAATCAAGGCATTTGTCGACATCAGCGGCGAGGGCTATCCCAAACCTCGCTACGAGACCCGCGCCAAGATGGTGTGGGACGACGATTACCTGTATGTGGCAGCCGAAATGCGCGAACCGCACGTTTGGGCCGACATCAAGAATCACGACGAAGTGGTGTACTACAACAACGACTTCGAGATATTTATCGACCCCGATGGCGATGCGCATAACTACTTCGAAATAGAAGTAAACGCCATAGGCACCATCTTCGACCTCGCCATAGAGAAGCCATATCGCGCTCCTACACCCACTTTCGTGCAATTTCAGTGGGACTGCCCGGGACTGAAGGTTAAAACCCAAGTGCAAGGCACACTCAACAATCCCAAGGACGAAGACCAAGGTTGGACAGCCGAATTTGCCATCCCTCGCAAAGCCATAGCACAAAGTTTCGACAACTATCTGCGTGCCGGCAACTATCTGCGCATAGGATTTTCGCGCGTAGAGTGGCAATACGACCTCGACGGCACCAAATATTCGCGCAAGAAAGAGTCGGGCGGCAAATTTCTGCCAGAAGACAACTGGACATGGGGTCCCACCGGCATGGTGGCAATGCACATGCCCGAACGCTGGGGATTTGTTTACCTCTCCGGCAACAAGGTGGGCAAGAAAAAGGAAAAATTTGAATATCCCGCCGATTTCGACGCCGAACGCCTGCTTTGGGCCATGTTCTATGCCCAGGAAGAGCAATTTGCACAGCAGGGCCGCTACTATAGCCGCGTCGATGACTTCGCTCTCACCGACAAGGAAATGAAGTTGCTTCCCGCCGGAGCCAAGTTGAAGGTAGAGGCAATAAGCCACTATTACGAAATCACTATCATCAAAGCCGACGGCAGCCAAATCTACATCGATCAAGACGGCTACCTGCGCCGCCGTTGATGCCTCGGGCGATTTTCCAATAGGAGAAGAAAAACTGTAATAATATAACTTTCACAATACTAAACTACTAACTATGATTAAGAAATTATTTTCAGGCGTATTGGCAGCGATGGCATTGGCATCGTGCAGCCAAAGTGCAGGAGTGAGCGACATTCCTGTGTATGCATGGGAAGGATATAGCAGCGCAGCTACCCTTACCGAACATTTTGCAAAATATCAGGAATTGGGACTTAAGGGCGTATGTATCAATGTAGGATTCAGCGTAGAGCGTGCCGACACAGCCGCTAAGTTGGCAAAGCAGCACGGACTCGAGTTCCACGCATGGTGCCCGATAATGGTGCAAGGCACCCAGCAAGAAGGTGTCGACTCTACCATGTACACCGTAAACCGCCTCGGCGAGTCGGCTTACAGCAATCCACCCTATGTGCCATATTACACCACACTCGACCCACGCAACCCCAAGGTGGCAGAGTTCTTGATAGAGAAAATCAAGAAAATAGCCGCTGTGCCCGAGGTCGACTATGTTCAGCTCGACTATATCCGCTATGCCGACGTAATCTTGAGCCGCGGCTTGTGGGATAAGTACGGATTGGTGATGGATAAGGAATATCCCAAGGCCGACTTCTGCTACTGCGATAGCTGCGTGGCACAATTCAAGGCCGAAACAGGCATCGACATCCGTGCTACCGAAGAGCCCGACACCGTAAAGGCATGGGCAAAGTGGCGTTGCGACAATGTAACCCGCTTGGTAAATCGCATCTGCGACGAAGTGCATGCTATGGGCAAGAAGGTTAGCGCCGACGTATTCCCGGGTCCCGACAGCCACGCCGTGTGGATGGTTCGCCAGCAATGGAACGAGTGGAACGTGGATGCAGTGTTCCCAATGAACTACAACGATTTCTATCTCGAAACAGCCGAATGGGTAGGCAAGGTTACCGAGGAAGAAGTGAAGAGCGTAGCCGACAAGGGTACACCTATCTACAGCGGACTCTTCATCTGCCACGACTGGAGAAACAAGGATAAGGTGGTAGATCCCGAAGGCTCGGGTTTGGTTCCATCGGAAATAGGCGAAGCAGCCATCTCATCGATGAAGGCAGGTGCAGCAGGTATCTGCGTATTCACCGGCAATGGCATGACCGAAGAACACTGGGCAGCGCTTATCGAAGCCATCAAGGAATATAAGAAATAATAGGAAGTGTTGTTTTAATCACCACCTATGCGTTAGAGTTTTATTCCCCCGACGCGGGTGGTTTTTAACACAGATTTGGGCACGGATTTTCACAATAATTGTGATGATTCGTGCTCTGTTTTTGTGTTATTCTGTGTTTATTTTGCCGAACTGCCGCGGTGGTATCCAACCTGAAAGGTTGAATGCCGAGGGCGAAGCCCGAGTGCTCTTAGCCGGGGGTAGAGCGTTAGCGTAACCCCCGGGACTGTGGCCGACCCAAGAAAAGCGTCTGAAAGACGTGAATGTTGTCGCCTTGGAAGCCGATTTTCGCGTCTTTCAGACGCATCAAGTGGGGTGGTATGATACCGGGGGTTACGCTTCGCTGCACCCCCGGCTACGAGCCACTCGCTCCGCTCGGGCATTCGACCTTTCAGGTCGCGCTGCGGTTATTGTTTGAGGTGGTGGGGTTTACAATTTTTTGCGGGTGAAGGCGTCGATGAAGCTTTCGGGGGTGATGTTGATGATTTGGCGGTTGATATGGCGGGCAAAGCGTTCGATGGTGTGATAGGAGCGGAATGCTACATAGAAACTGTAGAGAATTTGATGCAGCGGATAGTGCATATATTCGGTGTTGACTCGCTTCACTTCTTTCTCGTCTTCGCGATAGAAATGCGGTTGAATCGACACTACATTATTGTTGTCGTCGACCGAGAGTGTCTTGGTCCAAGAGTGGTCGGCGCCGGCTACATATATTTTGTCGTATCCGCAAAGCAGAGCTATCATAAGCGATGGGATGAGCACATTACGCGGGCGGGGCATGCCCAATCCGCGAGCAAATGCCCAGTTTTCGAGCCAATGAGCGCCCTCCACCGGGGTGAGATTGTATCGCACCAGTGAGATGTGCGGGTTTTCGGCAAGCACATCAGCAACATCGCCGGCAATGGTAACATTGGCAGGCACAAAGAGATTCATATCCCAATCGACTTGCGAGAGGGCAAGCCAGAGTTTTGCCACATTGGCGTTGTCGGTATTGCGGAAGAAATGCGGGTCGGCAAGGACATAATGGTTTGGTTTGAGTTCGCGAAACACAGGTGCCGATGCTGCGAAATTCACAGCCAATCGATGGCAATTCATCACAAAGCGGCGCGAACGAGTGAGCGTGGTGTTGAGCGAAGGTCCGTTGCCAAGAATCACCAAATCGCCCTTTTCGGAGGGAACTTTAACCGACCATTTTGAAAGGAATGCAATTTTTGCTAGGCTGAGTGCTGTGTCGGCGATGCAAGTAGCCAAGTGTTTTGCTTTGTCGAGGTTCATCGATAGCTGTTTTGAATTTAAAAAACCGAGTAGTGAAAAAATCAATGGCAATGTGCAATGAGTTGCCTGTCAGGCATATATGCTCAAGGCATCGGCTTGCGCCGAGTAGCACAAAATGAGCGTTATTACGAGCACCACTGCATAAGCCACAGCAAAGATAGTAAAATTCTTGCGATGTTGATTCTCAAGGAGTAAAACAAGCACATAAACAGCCATAGGCACGAAAAGCAATTGGAATGGAGTGACATATCGTGGCACCGACCCGGCTACGGCATAGGCAGGCGTAACGAAGCATAGAATGGCCCAAGCGGTGAATGCGGTGAGTCGAGAGGTGCGACGCCAAGATAGGAAAAATATGTAGAACAGCGCCATGCCGCCCACTATGTAGGCACCGAGTCCGATGCGAGGGAACACTTCATCGATGTGCGGAGTAGAGAACACCCACGGGAACGGGATGATGTATTGCACCATGCTTGTGAAAGGCAAGAGCAAAAGTTTTTTCCACCAAGGATAGGTGAAATAATCGCCAATGATGTTGTAGTATGGAATCTGCGATGCTCCGATGATGTATTGTTGCGAAACAAGTTGAGCATTATTTTCCTCCAGGAACAGATGCACGGGGCGCATCAGGAGAGTCTGAGTGAGCAAATATACTATGCAGTAAGCCATCACGGCGCAAGCTGCCATAGCCAAAACCGAGTATCGAGGTCGGCGATAGATGGTGCACATGAGCGCACCGGCAGCCATCACCAGTGCATAAGGCGAGCGAACCGATGCCACCAGCAAAGCCCCGAGGGCAAACACAGCCACATCGCGCCACGCAAAACGCGGAGCCGAATGGCGCCTCTCGATGGTTCGAGCCAATGCAAGGGCGCAGAGCACCACGCCAAACGATATGAGCGGTTCTTTGAGCATCTGCATAGCGTGCGATAGCCAATAGAAGAGCACCGACGATGCCAGCATAGCGAGCGAGGCAACCGACTGAGCAGAGCGAGAAGTGCGGTGAGCCAAGAGATGCAGCGTGACACTGCCCATGAGCACCACGGTGGATATGGTAAGGCAAATATTGATGCAAACCGGCGTGATGATGCTTTTGCCCGACACCAGCCACGCAACGGCAGTGATGAGCGACAGACCGAAACTTGCGCGCGAATGAGTGTAAGTAGATCCCGAGTAGAACGCCTCGGCATAGCTCCAATAGCGGTTAGCATCGCCCCACAGATGCGGCTCGCTGAGCGGCAAAGCACCCCAAGCGGTGCATCGGCCCACATAGTTGACTGCAAGAGCAGAGAGTATGAACCACAGCACGATGAGCACGGCATGCCCCGAGGTGCTGTAGTGCGAGCGTCGTGAATAAATGATGCGAGGAATGGCATAAGCCAAGAGTAATCCCAATGTCAACTGTATGCCATAGTTTAAGGGCAAGAAAAAGGTTGATATAAGGAAAATTAGTAAAAGTGCTATCCCCTCGGATAGAAATATGACTCTCGGCTTTATCATGGTGCAAAAGTAAGTAATTTTTTGGATACGGTAGTCAATATTAGCCATAAAATATTTGGCGCGCCCCACGGATTTGCGACAGATGAAGATATAAAGATTTGATTAAAATAATCGGGCAACACGATGGGCGGTAGCATAAGATTTGCAAATGGTGAGAATAATATATAAATTTGCCAACGAAAGCAAATAGAAACAAGCAATATGCACAATGAAGCACAGAATCAGTCGGCGGTAAGGCTCGACACAGGAGAGGTGATACGACAGCGATTACCTCGGCACAGTCGTTACATACCGCGATTTCTGGTGCGTGGGTTGGCAAAGTTGATATGCGAGGATGAACTGAATGAAGTGGCACGTCTGCACGGGCACAAGACCGGAGTAGACTTTGCCAACGGCGTGATAGATTACCTACAAGCCGGCATAAAAGTAGAAGGCGAAGAAAATCTGCCCAAGCCCGGCGACGGACGCTACATATTTGTGAGCAATCACCCCATGGGCGGGCTCGACGGACTTGCCATCATATCACTCATAGGCAGCCGATTTGGCGGCGATGTGAAATTTTTGGTCAACGACCTGCTGATGGCTGTAACGCCACTCAAGGACGTGTTTCTGCCCATCAACAAATTCGGCAAACAGAGCCGCGGAGCTGCCGGACAGATAGAGGCAGCATATAGCGGCAATGGCCAGATGCTCACCTTCCCGGCCGGGCTCTGCTCGCGCTTGCACGACGATGGCACGGTGAGCGACCTCACATGGCAGAAGTCGTTTGTAACCAAAGCAGTGGAATATGGTCGCGACATAGTGCCGATGTACTTTGAGGGCGAAAATTCCAAGATGTTCTATCGAGTGGCGCGTCTGCGCAAGCGATTGAAATTGAAATTCAACATAGAGATGATGTTGTTGCCGCGCGAGATGGTGAAATGCCGAGGCCGACAGTTCACCTTGCGAGTGGGCAAGCCCATAGCGAGCAGCACCCTCAATGCCGCAGCACCATTGGCAGAGGCAGAGCGAATAAGAAAGATATGCTATGCCTTGGCAGGACGCTGATGAGCCCTATTTTGGGGGGCACTGATACAAACAATTATTATCAAAATAAATAAAGATAGGATGAAAGCAATTATTCCCGAGGTAAATGCCGATTTGATAGAACAAGAACTTACTGAAGAGCGTTTTCTGCGAACAACCAATAAGGGAGGAAATGAGATATATGTGGTAGATGCCTTCAATGCGCCCAACACCATGCGCGAACTGGGTAGACTGCGCGAAATAGCCTTTCGCACGGCAGGCGGCGGAACCGGCAAGGACTGCGACATCGATGAATTCGACACCATGGAGGTGCCCTGCCGACAGTTGTTGGTGTGGAATCCCGAGAGTCGCGAGATAGTGGGCGGCTATCGGTTTATCCTCGGTGAAGATGTGAAATTGCGAGCCGACGGAGCGCCAAACATAGCCACAGCGCACATGTTTCGCTTCTCCGAAAAATTTGTGAAAGAATATTTGCCTCATACACTCGAACTCGGACGCTCGTTTGTGCGATTGGAGTATCAGTCGAGCCGAGCCGGAGCGCGCGCCATATATGCGCTCGACAATCTTTGGGACGGTATAGGAGCACTTATGGTGCTATATCCACAGATAAAATATCTTTTCGGCAAGGTGACAATGTATCCCAACTATTCGCCACTGTGCCGCGATATGATATTATATTTTATGCACAAGCATTTTCCCGACCCCGACCACTTGGTTACGCCCATCAATCCCGTTCAGTTGGTTACCGACGAGGACTACCTCAGAAACTGCTTCAAAAGCAACGACCTAAAGGCCGATTCGCAGCTGCTCAACGAGTTGGTGCGCAAAGAAGGCCGCACGGTGCCGCCCTTGGTGCACGCTTATATGAGCCTGTCGCCCACGATGCGAATGTTTGGCACAGCAGTCAACGATGAGTTCGGCGATGTGGAAGAAAGCGGAATAATGATATCGGTGAGCGAAATCACCGAGGAAAAGAAAGGCCGCCATGTGAATACATTTCACCGCGAAGAAGCTACATTGCAGTAGTGTGTGTGATATGTGAGATGTATGTTGCGTGGAGCATAGGTTTATAGCACAGAATATGAGAAAAATTAAATTTTTGGAAATATTGGCGGTTGTGGCAGCCATGGCGTTGCCGCAAGGCGTGAAAGCGCAGTGTCAAATCGATTATGAGGCAGGCGTGACCGTGAACGCAGGCGACGGCAATTTGACACCGCACTACATTATGGCAAACCGCTATGGCACCATCACACAAGCCAATTCGGCGCTTGTGAACGCCCGTGTGAGCCACGCTATGGACACCACACAGCGCTTCAGCTACGGATTCGGGTTCGAAGCATGGGGCGGATGGGCATCGGATGCCGATTATCAGCGCTACGAGTCGGGAAAATGGGTAAATAATGCCCAACATCCCGCGCGAGCATGGCTGCAGCAACTCTATGGTGAACTGAAATATCGCGGAGTGACCCTTGCCGCAGGAGTGCAGCAACATCGCAACAAGATAATAGATGCCCAACTCGGAAGCGGCGACCTCGTGCTCTCGGGCAACGCACGACCTATGCCCGGTGTGCGAGCCGGATTTATCGATTTTCAGAACATTCCCTTTACCAACGGTTGGGTGCAAATCGACGGCGAATTGGCATATTATAAAGACTTGCAAGATTCGTGGCTTGAGAATCACTACAATTTCTTCAGTTCGAGCATTACACGAGGTTCGTATTCCAACTATAAGCGGTGCTATTTTCGCACCAAGCCCGACGAACGCTTATCGGTGACAGTGGGAATGCAAGCCGCATGCCAGTTTTTAGGCGAGCGAACCATATATTTTCAGGGCGTAATAAAAGAAGTTCAGAAATCGAACGACACATTTAAGGCATTCTATAAGGCATTTTTGCCAAGCGGAGGCAGTGGAAGCAGTGTGCAAGGCGATGCCGACTACTACGAGGGCAACCACCTCGGTTCGTGGGACCTGGCGGCGCGTTATAGTCTACGCGACGGTAGCACCGTGAGAGGCTATTTTCAGAAGCCATTTGAAGATGGTTCGGGCATAGGTTTGCTCAATGGTTGGGATGGCGTGTACGGCATAGAATATCGCACGCCCAAGCAAGGAGTGATAAGAGGAGCTGTGGTGGAATATTTCGATTTTCGCAATCAGAGCGGCCCCATCCATTGGGCATCGGGCGACTTTCCGGGAACTCCAATCGCCGACAATGCCACCGGATCAGACGATTATTACAACAATTATTTTTATAATGGTTATGCCAATCGAGGCATGGCAATAGGCACATCGGTGCTTTTGTCGCCGATATATAATAGCGACGGGGTGATAAAGTTTCGCCATACCCGAGTGCAAGGCTTTCATGTGGCAATAGCCGGGAATGTGACGCCACGCCTCAACTATTGTGCAAAAGTGATGTATCGCAAGTCGTGGGGCACGCCTTATGTGCCATTGCTCGCGACTGAGAACGCAACCTCGGCAATGATAGAAGGCGAATACCGGCTGTCGGGGGCATTGCCGTTGACCATCAAGGCACAAGTGGCGCTCGACCATGGTACGCTCACCGGTAATAATGCAGGCTGCCTTGTTTCGGTGGTTTATAGAGGTTCAATCAACAAAATTAAGGGGAAATGAAAGCATTTACAACCAGGATAATTATGGCAATGGCGCTGTTATCGGCCGCCATATCGTGCACCACCAACAACGGGAACATAGGAGAATGGATGGGCCGATGGAAACTTACGGAAATAGAGTGTAATGGCTCGGTGGTGAGTGATTACGAAGGAAATATGTTCTTTGCCTTTCAGAGCACCGTGTTCGAGGTTCGCAAAGTGGGCGATTATTATGAGCATGATGAGAAATATGGCACATGGGTTGATGATGGCAAAGGCACGCTGGAGATTTCGTTTCCCGATGAGCGATATAAGCCTTTCGAAGAATTGCACTTTTCGCAAGAACGCAATGTTCTGACCTATGATAAAGTAGATGCAAACGGATTTGAGCTGACATTGCATGCCGCCGATGGCAATACTTATACTTATCATTTGGTGAAGTGGGAGTGATAGAGGAGGCAAACTATCACTTCAGGCAACAATGAAATTTGCAAACATCGTTTGTAAATAGTAACTTTGCAGAGAAATTTTAGAAATAACAATATAATTAACAATAGAATAACTCACACGATGAACTTCGTAAAAGAACTTGAATGGCGAGGCATGATAAATAATATGATGCCCGGCACCGAAGAACAATTAGAGAAAGAATTGACATCGGCATACTTGGGCATCGACCCAACCGCCGATTCGCTACATATCGGACACCTTGTGGGCGTGATGATGCTCCGCCACTTTCAGCGAGCCGGACACCGTCCGATAGCACTTATCGGCGGCGCTACAGGTATGATAGGCGACCCCTCGATGAAGTCGCAGGAACGCGTGCTTATCGACGAAGACACCCTTCGCCACAATCAGGAATGCATCAAAGCCCAGTTGGCTAAGTTCCTCGATTTCGACAGCGATGCACCCAATGCCGCAGTGCTCGTAAACAACTACGACTGGATGAAGGGCTACGGTTTCCTCAACTTCATTCGCGACATAGGCAAGCACATCACCGTCAACTATATGATGGCCAAGGACTCGGTGAAGAAGCGTTTGGCAGCCAATGCCGACCACGGTATGTCGTTTACCGAATTTTCTTACCAACTCCTTCAGGGCTACGACTTCCTATATCTATATAAGGAATACGGATGCCGTCTGCAGTTAGGCGGAAGCGACCAATGGGGAAATATCACCACCGGTACCGAATTGATACGTCGCGTGGCAGGCGGCGAGGCATTTGCATTGACATGCCCGCTCATCACCAAGGCCGACGGCGGCAAGTTCGGTAAGACCGAGAGCGGCAACGTATGGCTCGACCCCAAGCGCACATCGCCTTACAAATTCTATCAGTTCTGGCTCAATGTGAGCGACAGCGACGCTGAGAAATATATCAAGATTTTCACCACATTACCACAGGAGCGACCTTTGCAGAAGCGTCTCGCCAAAGAAATCACCACAATGGTGCACAGCGCCGAGGATTACGAAATGGCAGTGGAGGCATCGCAAATTCTCTTCTCGAACAAGGCTCAAGAAGTGCTTCACAAAATCGACGAAGACACATTGCTGTCGGTATTCGAAGGTGTGCCACAGTTTGAGGTAGAAAAGAGCCTTATCGAAGCAGGCGTTCCGGCTATCGAACTCTTGGCAGGAGCAACCACAGTATTTGCCTCGAAGGGCGAAATGCGCAAGTTGACCCAAGGCGGAGGCGTGTCGATCAACAAGGAAAAGCTCACCGATGCCAATGCCACTATCGGCACCGAGCACTTGCTCAACGGCAAGTATATCCTCGCTCAGCGTGGCAAGAAGAACTATTACTTGATTATCGCCAAGTAATAGGGCGGAAATTGTCGCTAATTAGTCCCAAATAGCGTAAAAACGAGGTTTTTGAAAAATATTTTTCAAAAAAATAGCACAAAAACTTGCATAATCCGTTTTTTGGGCGTAACTTTGCATCGCAAAAGGGACGAAGAGTCCTGCTTGTTATAGATTGTCTTATGGTGTAATGGTAGCACTACAGTTTTTGGTTCTGTCTGTCTAGGTTCGAATCCTGGTAAGACAACTTAAAAGAAGCGTTGATGATTTCATCAGCGCTTTTTTGATTCTCAGCCTCTTTTCTGGGGCCGGGGAGAGAGTCCGACCTGTCCGACTTGTCTGACTCGTCCGACGAAGGGGGGTGTGGTTGGCAAATAAAGAGACTCAGGCTCACTGATGGCTAATGCCGTAGTGAGCCTGAGTCTTATAATTGTTAGCCGAAGATTACTTTACCTTGTCGATGGCTTCTTGGATGCTTTGGAATATTGAATCGATGGTGCCGATGCCTTTGATGGCGGCATAGATGCCTTGATTCTGATAGAAAGCTTTGAGGGGAGCAGTCTGCGAGTGATATACTTCGAGTCGCTTTGCGATGGTTTCGCGATTGTCGTCGCTGCGACCGCTTTCGAGGCCGCGTTTGAGCAAGCGTTCGGTGAGTTCTTCATCGGGCACTTCGAGTCCGATAACGATATTCACCTTGTTGCCGCGCTTTTGTAGCATCTCGTTGAGAGCTTTGGCTTGCGGTATGGTGCGAGGAAAACCGTCGAATATCACGCCATCGGCCACTGCTTGAGCGTTGTCGATTAACACTTGTTCGAGAATGCTCACCATCAAGTCGTCGGGGATGAGTTTTCCCTTGGAAATATAGCTGTTGGCAGTATTACCTAAATCGGTGCCACGGCGAATGTGGTCGCGAAGAACATCTCCTGTAGAGATGTGGAAGAGATTGTAGTGACTGATTAATTTGTCACTTTGGGTGCCCTTGCCGGAGCCCGGGCCACCAAAAATCACGATGTTAAACATAGTTATTACTTTTTACCTTAAGAATATTAATATTGAAGTTGTTTTTTTTACATACACAAATTCATATCGTCGGTGTCGTACTTGTCCTTGCTCAAGATGTAAATGTCCTTGAGGTTGCGCGCTTCTTCATCGAGGTCGAGGCCGTAGCCGATGATAAATTTCGACGGGATGTTAAATCCCACATAGTCGGGCGTAACTTGGTTGAGCAAACTATTGGGTTTGAAAAGAAGCGTGGCAAGTTTTATGCTTTGCGGGTTCTGCTTGCTGAGCACATCGATGAGTTCGGCAGCTGTAGTACCGGTGTCGACGATGTCTTCGATGATGATGATGTTTCGACCTGTGATGTCGGTGGTAAGCCCCATCACTTCGCGTATTTCACCTGTAGAAGAGAGTCCGTCGTAGCTTTTGAAGCGGATGAAAGTGATTTGCGAGTGGGGTAAATTGACTTCACGATAAAGGTCGGCGGCGAAAATAAAAGCGCCGTTGAGCACGCAGATAAAAATAGGTTCTTGGTCGCCATCGAGGTCATCGATAATTTCGGCGGCAACGCGTTTCACCTGTTTGGCTATCTCTTCATGTGAGATATATGGCTCGAATTCGAGCCCTTGAAGTGTAATTTTTTTCATCGGCTTAGGCAAATTATTAGGACAAAGATAAAAAAGAAACTCAATGATTGCAAGAAAAACAACGGCAAAGAGGAATAAAAACGAAGAAACGGGAGTTTGACAGTTTATTTTGGAAATAATTGAACGGGAGTTTGACAGTTTATTTTGGAAATAATTGACTTTCAGCTTGGAAAAGTCAATTTTTTGTTGTATCTTTGTTGCTATATTTTGCTATACGCCGTCTGCCAGGCCCTTCATGACCGCCGATGGCAATGATTAACTTAAGAATATACGATATGAACTACAAACTCACCATCACTCGCTCCAAGAATGCCAAGTGCTTCTACATTCAAACCACTTACCGTAATCGTGAAGGTAAGCTTACGACGAAAACTGTCAAAAAGCTCGGCAACGAGACTTTTATCAAACAGAACTATGGGGTGGAAGATGCTGAAGCTTGGGCTAAGGCTGAACTTGAACGCATGCGCCTTGCCGCCAGACAAGAGAAGCAGACGCTTATGCTTGAGCTTCACCCCGAGCGAACCGTAGGAGGCTCGGAACGCGTGTACAATGGTGGTGACATTTTTATTGAGCAAATACTGTCGCGTTTAGGCCTTAGGGATGTTTGCAAGGCAATGAGCGAACGA
>SFTJ01000101.1 GCA_004563195.1 bacterium | reverse complement strand
ACCTTGAGCTTCTTGATGCCCAAGCGATGGTGCAACTTGCCGCGTATGCGCTTCACCACATCGAACGATGTCCAGCCCAACGGCTTATCCAAATAAAATACCTCTCCTTTTATGGGATTGAGCATATAATAACTTTTTACAGTGTTGTTATAACCTAAAACAAATTCAGCAACCCAAAAGATGATATGCTATAGCCAACACACCTGCCACGGCGCAATAGATGCCGAAATAGATGAGTTTGCCTTTCTTCACTATGCCTATCATCCACTTGCATGCCAAGCATCCCGACACAAATGCTGCCACAAAACCTACCACGATGGCTGATATCGATATGTCGCCGGCTCCTGCTGCCGCACCTTCCAATATCTTCTTGCCGTCGAGCAGTGCCTCGCCCAATATGGGCGGTATCACCATAAGGAATGAGAATTGTGCCAAAGTCTCCTTCTTGTTGCCGAGAAGCAAACCGGTGGCGATGGTGCTGCCCGAGCGCGAAAGGCCCGGCATCACGGCGCATGCCTGTGCTATGCCTATCACCAAAGCGTCGCGGAATGTAATCTCGCGGCGCACGCGAGGCTTGGCATAATATGAGAATGTGAGCAACGACGCTGTCACGAGCAACATTATGCCCACTATCAATAGTCCCGAACCGAACACTTGCTCCACATAGTCCTTGAAAAACAAGCCCACTATGCCCACAGGTATCATCGAAAGACATATCTTCAAGAAGTAGATGGTCTCATCGTTCATCTTGAATTTTAGCAATCCTTTTAGTATCCAGTCCACTTCCTTCCATAGTATGCACAGCGTGCTGAGCACTGTAGCCACATGCACCACAATGGTGAAAGTGAGGTTTTCTTCGCCTTCTATTCCAAAAATATTCGACATAATGGTAATATGGCCACTGCTGCTCACCGGCAAAAATTCGGTAAATCCTTGCAGCAGACCCATCAACAATGCTTCAAACCATTCCATAGTTGTTTTTATCTTCTACTTTATTATCTGTTATGCGTAAATTCCTTTATCAATAATACATTTCTCATCGTTGCCACACGGGCAAATGCGCCACTCTATGGCACTCCATATTGATGCCCGGCGCATGGCTGTGATGCTCGCCGTGCCTCGTGGCTCACCTATCGCACACTCTGCGCGATGTGGTGCTGCTACTTTTCTTTCTTCTTATAGATAATGGCAAATGCCATTCCCAAGAAACCTAAAAACGAGATGGTGGGACCCACCACTATGCGGCGTGTGCTGAACATCTCGGCATTGAACTGCTCTATCTCGTTGCTGCCGCCGAGCATAAGCAGAAAACCTATCACAATCATTGCTCCACACACTGCCATCAATATAAAATTGATGCGCGTGAGCGGAAAATTGCTGTACTTTATCTTTTCTTCGTTAGTCGTAGTAGCTTCTGAAACTTTTTTCGACGTCTTCTTTAAGTCTACTTGATTGTTTATTGCCATATTTTTATTAATAATTTTTTCGATAAATAATAGTTTGATGCTCCCCCTGAAAAACAGGGCTTTCGTTAATATCAGCCGAGCGCCTTGTTGCTTTATGTGGTCACTTGGTGAAGAGTTCATCGTAGTCGAGGGCTATGAAGCGATTGGCGGCAAAAGCAGCTGCCAAAGCACATATCACGCCTCCCACGGCAAGCAGCATGGCATACACTATAACTACATCGGTGAGGCTGATAAGACTGCCCCATCCTGCCTCAAACTCTATCAGATAGTAGAGCACAGCCGAAAGCAACGCCATGGCTATCACCGAAGCTATCATACCGTTAACGGCATTCGACACCACTATGGGCTTGCGTATGAAACTCGGCTTGGCTCCCACCAATTTCATGGTGTGTATCAAGAATCGGCGTGAATACACCGTGAGTCGCACCGTGTTGTTGATTAGCGCCACCGATATTATCAGCAACACCGCAGCCACGGCTATGAGCACCAAAGCCACATTTTTTATATTATTGTTGATGGTATCCACCACGTCCTTGTGCATCTGCACCGAGTCGATGGCGGGCACTTGCTTCAACTGATATTCTATCTTATTAAGGCTGTCGGTATTGGCATATTCCGACTTCACTTTCACTTCAAATTCGGCACTCAACGGATTCACGCCGAGCACTTCCATCAGATCCTCGCCGGTTTCGCGCTCCCACTCTTTCAGAGCATCCTCGCGCGATATGTATTTCACGCTGCTCATATAGGAAGCATTGTTCCACATCTGCTTCAACTGATTCACATCGGCTTCTGTAGCGGTTTCCTTCACCACCACATCAAAGCCTATGTTCTCCTTCAGATTATTGGTCACTTGCTTGGCGGCCAAGCCCAAAAATGCCACTATGCCGAGCAATAGCAGCACCAATGCCACACTCATCACCGTGGTGGCATCGGAATGGAAGAATGCGATTCGCGATTTTTTATTCGGCCTTGCCATATTTCTTTACTTTATATTGTAGTATACACGTTTTTGCCCGTCAATAATGTGCCTCTGCGGCACTGCCACGCGCATTGATATTTCCATTTAGCGCATATTCGGGCAAATTCGGTGCAAAATTACAACACCGAAAAGCCGATGTCAATACTTTTTTGATTTATTCACATTTCACGATGCAAAAAAGTGATTTTCGGCACTTTATTTGCTCGGTTTCGGCATCAGAATTTTCGCTTGCCGAGCAAGAAATAGTCGATAACGATATTTCGGTCGGTGCCGGGCATGGTTTTCAGCAGATTCACTTCGGGCTGTATGCCGTCGTAGCGATGCCGCATGGCGCGAAAATCGTTATGTGCATGTATCACTGCCTTGGCACTGCCCCACTTAAAGGTTGCCACAAAGAGGAAAAACGACAGTGCGTCGTACAGGCGGCGCACAAAGAGCAATCGTTTGCCTTCTTTGAGCGGCAGATTTTTGTAGAGCAAAAACAGATTGTTGCGGAAGTTGAGATAGGTCTTGCGGGGATTGCTCGCCGGCAAACTGCCTCCGCCCAGATGATAGGCGCGGCTGCTCATCACTGCCTTTATCTTATAACCCGCTAGATGAATGCGCCAACACAAGTCAATCTCCTCCATGTGAGCAAAGAAGTAGCTGTCGAGACCTCCCACTTTCACATACACATCGCTGCGCACCATCAGCGCAGCTCCGGTGGCCCAAAATATGTCGATAGGTTCGCCGTGGTCATACTGACCGTTGTCGGGCTCCACCGTATCGAATATTCTGCCTCGGCAATAGGGATAACCGTGGCAGTCGAGAAATCCGCCTGCCGCTCCGGCATATTCAAAGAGTGGTTGCTCGCCGTCGTAGTCCTTTAGCAGTTTGGGCTGGCAAGCACCCACCTCGGGATGCGCCTCCATATAGTCGAGAAGCGGTTCCACCCAACCCTTTGGCACGCGCACATCGCTGTTTAGCAGTATGGTATACTTATATCCGGTGGCTTTCACCGCGCGGTTATACCCCTCGGCAAAGCCATAATTCTCCTTCATCAGCACCGTTTTCACCTTGGGAAACTGCACGCTCAGCAGCGTAAGCGATTCATCGCTGCTGCCATTGTCAGCCACTATCACATCGGCTATTTCGGGATTGGTGTTCTCCACCACCGATGGCAGATAGCGACGCAGCAGTGATGCGCCGTTCCAATTCAAGATTATTACAGCCACTTTCTTCTCGTTGTCACTCATAACTCACTCTTCTCGTTAGTTGTTTTATCGATTCTCTACTTTTTGGAAAAAACCTATTTTATGTTTCAGTCGTCGTTGCGAAAGGGATGCCGATTGCCGTAAAAGCCCGTGATGAATCACTTGCCTGCCGCACGCACATTCACAAAGAAGCGAAAAATTGTGTTTTGAGGGCAAAACGCACCGAGTGCAATCAGCTCTCCTATCCGTAAAAACAAATTATCGAAGCATTTGTTCTTCAGCCGACGATAAACTTGCGCAAAAATTGCATCTTTTCCCCCTCGTTAATATTTCGGTTCGGCGCTGAGTGTGCAGTCGTCGTCGATTATCGTTCCGAGCGATGTGTTCACCACCGTGTTGATACTCCAACGGTCGAACGGGGCTTCCACTCGCAGATAATTATCGGTAAAGCCGTGCATGGGCATTCCTTCGCGCGGCTGCTCGTAGAGCACGGGGCGCTCGGTGCCGACAAATTGCTCGGTAAATGCGCGTAACTTACGTTCGCTCAACGCTATAAGGCGATTAGTGCGACGGCTCTTCTCTCGCTGATCCACCACATGCTCTATGCGCAGGGCAAGCGTGTCGGGGCGTTCGCTATAGGGGAACACATGCAAGCGGGTCACATCCAGACTCTCGATAAATCGATAGGACTGCTCAAAAAGTTCCTCGGTTTCTCCTCGCGCACCGGCTATCACATCCACACCTATAAAGGCGTGAGGCATCACTTGCTTTATCTTCTCCACTTTGTGGGCAAAGAGTGCCGTATCGTAGTGGCGACGCATCAGCGCAAGCACCTCGTCGCTGCCTGCCTGAAGCGGAATGTGAAAATGCGGCATAAATGCTCGCGACGATGCCACAAAATCTATCACCTCATCGCTTAGAAGGTCGGGCTCGAGCGAGGATATGCGATAGCGCTCTATGCCATCTACGGCATCGAGGGCTTTAATGAGGTCCATAAACTTCTCGCCGGTGTTTTTGCCGAAATCGCCTATATTCACACCGGTAATCACTATCTCCTTGCCGCCCTCGTCGGCCACTTGGCGTGCCTGAGCCACCAGTTGCTCTATGGTGCCGCTACGGCTGCGACCGCGGGCGCGGGGTATGGTGCAATAGGTGCAATAGTAGTCGCATCCGTCCTGCACTTTCAAGAAATAACGAGTGCGGTCGCCTCGCGAACACGATGGGCAAAACTTGTGTATATCCTTGAGAGGGGTCACCTCCACGCAGGGCTTGTGGTGATGCATCCAGCGCTCCACATAGTTGGCTACATCGAGTTTTTGGTCGCTGCCAAGCACTATGTCCACGCCCTCTATTTGCGATATCTCTTGAGCCTTAAGCTGAGCATAGCATCCTGTCACCACCATGAGCGCATCGGGATATTTGCGCACAAGGCGGCGTATGAGTTGGCGGCACTTCTTATCGGCTTCTTCAGTCACACTGCAGGTGTTGACCACACATATGTCGGGCACCTCGCCGGCATGTGCTCGGCGCACTCCTTTCTCGGCAAGGAGTTGGCCTATAGTGCTCGTTTCGGCAAAGTTGAGTTTGCAGCCCAGTGTGTGATACTCGGCTGTATATGTGGCAAATGTGGTGTTATCTATCATCTTTTATGCTTCGAAAAAAATCAACTGCAAAGGTACTGAAAAATTTACCCTTTGTCAATAGTCTGCGCCGTC
>SFTJ01000100.1 GCA_004563195.1 bacterium | reverse complement strand
ACGCATCTTCGGTTGTTCCCTACTCGTAGGGGCGAACTGTGTTCGCCCGCGTAATTTGATATAATTTTACGGAACGGTCAAGACCGTTCCCTACACGCACGAAATAAAATTTTCAGGGTAGGGCGGGGGCTTGCTCCCGCCGCCCCGTTGTAGGGGCGGGTTTCCACGCCCGCCCGTGAATTTTGATGTCCTCCGTCACGCGCTTTGCGCGCGCCACCCGCTGACGGCGGCGGTCTCCCTCTGTCGCTTCGCGACATCTCCCTCACACTGTGAGGGAGTCGACCCCAACAAGTGGGGAGGTTCGCGGGACGGTCAAGACCGTTCCCTACGGTTGTAGGGGCGATTCACGAATCGCCCGCCGTTTCCGCCCCCTCCGAGAGGGGGCTGTCAAATGCGCAGCATTTGACTGGGGGAGAGATTTTTTCATTTCTCTCCCTCCGTCTTTTGCCTACGGCAAAAGCCACCCGCTGACGGCGGCGGTCTCCCTCTGTCGCTTCGCGACATCTCCCTCACACTGTGAGGGAGTCGACCCTCGTTAGAGGGAGGAATAACGGGGCGCCGAGTCGTCGCCCCCTACGCTCAAATTGCATTTTTATTTTTCAATCGGAACGGTCAAGACCGTTCCCTACACGCACGAAATGCATTTTACAGGGTAGGGCGGGGGCTTGCCCTCGCCGCGGAGTTTGAGGTGGATTAACGGCGGGAGCAAGCCCCCGCCCTACCTATTATAACAGACATTTTCCCGAACAGGGGAATCACCCCGCACTACAATTATTCATCATTCATTCTTCATTCTTCATTTCTTCTCTGCCGCCCACAAATTGTCCTGGCGAAAACCGATTTCCACAACATGTTGGGGAAATCTCTGAAAATCGCAAAAACGGCAAAAAAACCGTTCTAAAAATCAACGAAATTGCGAAAAATGTTGAAAAATGCGGCGACGTTGTTCAAAAACCCGTCGAAAAGTTGGCGAAAACGAAAAGTTCACAATTTGTTCATAATATTTCAACAAAACTGCCAATTTTCTTTCTGCAAAATGCCCAAAAACCACAAAAATATTTGGGCAATTCATAAAAAAGAGTGGAAAACATGAATAATTTATTGACTTTTTTTTCTGAAAATTCTATAATTTGAGTAACCATAGGAATGGTGTAATGGGGCGAAGTGCCTACTTTTTTAAGGGGGCAGTGTGTCTCCCTCGAAAAATGTGCGCTTCGGCAGCTCATTTTGATACACATCCTACGGTAATATTTGCTCGGGTGTGTATCATCTGTCTTCCGCCGGTTTTTGTTTTAAAAGCGGAAGCGGTGGAGGACGAACCGAGTAACCCGTAGCGCTTTAGCGGAACCCTTCCGACGCGGTGTTCACTCGCGCGGATTGGTCAGAGGCGGAAACTATGGCGCGCAAAACAAGTCGGCGAGTGTGCCCCGCGCCGACCGCGTAATACGGGGCACGGAATGCATTATACATATTGTAATGCAAAACTAAATAGGAGGAAAACACTTATGAAAAAGTCTACAAAATTGTTAAGTGTCATCTTAGCAATTGTCATGCTTTTCTCATGCATGTCGGTTATGGCTTCGGCATATCAAGCGTATGACGACAGCCAGGAAGCCGTGTATACGTCAAACGATACCGGCTTGGCTATGCTTTTGACCGATGAGCAGAGAGCCTCTTGGTTCTGCGACACAGTTAACGGCCTTTTGGCAAGTGTTAACATTAAAGCAAGCGTTCCCGTTGTCGGTACCATCGACTTTACAAGCCTTGACGCTACTTGCGATACTCTCGCAAGCCTGAAAGGTCTTATCGGATTCATGGGTATCGGTCTGGACCTCGGTATTATCGAACAACTCGATTTGTCCACCATCGACGGTAACGAGTCTGTCAACAACGCTGTCAATATGGTTGACGAACTCATTGTGTTCGTAGACAAAAACGTCGACACTTTGGGCAACGTCATCGGCAGCGGCGTTAGCTTCGGTATCTTGGGCGGCGCTATCCCCGTTGATTTGACCGCAGTTAACGAGATTCTTGTAAATCTTGACGATTTCCTGAAAGGCACCATCTACGGCCTTGGCGCGCGCAAGCTTACAGGCGGCATCGGTGACGATCCCGCTTTGCCGAACGCACCGCTTTGGAAAGATATGGCTTCCAAGCCCACCTTGGACAAAATCGTGAAGGATTTGCTTGTGAACCTGTTGACCACACCGCGTCATACGGAAAACATCACCGATCCTTCCCAGAACTTGATTTGCACCGATCCCACAACTTACGGCGCAACTGCCGCGATGATTCACACCGAAAAGGCTGTGGATTCCGCAGGCAACCCCGTTTTGGATGAAAACGGCAATCAGGTAACATGGTACTATATTTACGGTACACTGCTTGCTGACGGCACATGGAAGTTTACAGAGACTTCAACCGCAAGCAACGGCACCGACGACAAAAACTACATCACGCATTGGGATGAAGATAGCTGCCTGCTGAAGAATTTCGATAAATCAATTCTTGATTTCGAAACCAAGACCTTGTATCAGATGCTCGGCGACGCGCTTCCGTGGGCGTATAACACCTTCGGCGCACCGAACCTTGACGGTCAGCTTCGTGCAACCATCATGCAGTTCTGCGGCGCGATCAACAGAGCGGTAACCGATGAAGCCATCACCGCGCAGTTGAAAGAGAAAGTGCTTGCATATCAGGCAATCGAAGACAACGGCGCTGCGAATGGCAGAGCACTCCTCAGCGACGCTATGGAAGCGAAAGTCGGCGAAGCCGGTAACTACAACTTCCAGTACATCTCGCTTTCCGGCAAAGACATCAACACCATGCCCGATGACCTGTACTATGTGGTACAGTGGGGCGACGGTTGGGAATTCTACCATGTTGACTTCACACAGATGGCAGGCGAAAAGCTTGAACTCTTCAAGATGCTCAACTGGGAATGGCAGGCTCCGGCTTGGTCCGAAATTATGCCGACCTTGGATTCCACCAGTGATTCTTATCTTCGCAACATTACCGATGCGATCGGTAAAATCCTGAATAAGGCTGTTGTGAACCTCGAATGGACTTATGACAGCGGCTCTGAAGACAATGCGCACTTTGAATCGAATGTAATGGGCTTGGTACGCAAAGTTCTCAAAACTGCGCCCAACCTCATCTACGGTAAGAACGACGCTTACAAAGCAGAAGCAATCGACACCCAGACCGACGAACAGGTTATCGCGGTTCTCGGCGTGGATATCATCGAGTGGCTCATGCCCTCTATTGTAATTCCGGCCGATGTGGATTGCCTTGAAGCGATTGTTGTTTACGGCGTCCGCGAGTTCATTGCGGAAATCCTGCCCGAATACAACTGGGATACCCAAATCAAAGCGGCTTCGACCGATGAAGATTATCTGAACATCGCTTTGGATATGGGTGCTTCTATCGGCGTTTACTATTTGAAGAACGTGATGGGTCTCGGCACCACGACGAACGGCAGCGGTACCACGACTTACACTTCACCCGACCAGTACATCGCGCCCAGCACAGATTGCGCAACCGGCTGGAACACGAAGTTGAACTACATTGTGGATACCCTCCTTCAATTGTGGGTTCCCGATCTGACTTCGAAGATCGTTTCCAGAAACGCGACTGTCATGAACGGCACTGACGCGCTTGACAAACTTTCCATCATCTTCAATGCCTTGTTCCCCGGTCTTCTTTCCTTGATTTCCGGGTGCGACGCTACCATCGGTAACGGCACCAACAAGGCTTGCACAGTTGACCTCAAAGTAGTGAAGGATCTCCTTGCAGGTATCCTTGACCTTCGAATTGAGCCGATTGCTGCAAAACTGTACAGAAACTCCACCGGTTACGGCAACAAACAACTTTACAACGCAGTTGTAAATATTTTGATCGACCTTACAACCGGCCTTGGTTTCAATGACTCTCCTGACTATGCAAACTTGGTAACCTCTTTGAACAACGCTTTGAAAGCAACCAATCCGTTGGATTACTTGGTTACCAATGCAAACCTCAAAGTGACCGTGAAGAACCTTCTCTGGTCCATCACGGATGACGCCAACAAGGGCATGTGGGTACAGGATCTTCTCGCGATCCTCATGCAGGTGACCGGCAAGATGGACGATATGGTCCTCAAGGGCATCAATCAGACCATCGACCAGTTCAAATATGTTGGTTCAACAACACCCACAATCAAAACACAGATTACCCTTGATACCGACGGTCTGAAATCCGTTTGGTATGACGGCGGTTACCGCAGCGGTAACTTCGTACAGGACGGTGCATATTCAGGTCTTTTGAAAAAGCTTGAAATCGTTGACCTTGAAGGCAACGTTGTTGCAACAAAGGATCTCAATGTTACATTGAATCCCAACGAAACATACGAGACAACAATCACAGGTGTTGCAAGCACCGACGCGGCGGCTTACACGCTGAAGTCTTATGTTATCGTTACCTTGCCCGACGGCACCACGAAGGCAAACAACGGTGAGCCCATTGTGACCACCTCGAACTTCATTACCGCCGCGGCGGCACAGGACGATACCGTGAACATGGTTACCGTTTTGAACAAAGTCGGTCCGAATAACGACGTTACCGCAAAGATGTGGAACATCTATGTTGATGAAAACACACCGCTCTCGGCAATCGAAGGCTACAAGATGTATGTTGGTACAACTTCTGCAAAAGCGCGTAAGCTCTACATCTCCGGCTTCGGTTACCTGGACTTGAACGCTGACGGCTCCGTCTCCTTCCGGGCTGACCAGGCAAACGCTTTCACTTGGACAAAGAAGGTTTACGAAGAAGGCAAATCCGCCGTTACTTCCACTATCAAACCGGCAGACTGTGCAACACCGGTTGCAGGCGGCGTTCCGGCGTTCTGGAAATGGAACAACGACTATTCAGGCACCGAGTTCGGTACAAACAAAGACTGGTCCGAGATGAACAGCCAGCAGTACGCAGTTGATAAAGTAAACTTCAACCGTGCTATGTATTCTGCTGACTTCACCGTATTCGCATTTACAGCCAAGGTAACCGTTTGGTGCTATAATAACGCGTTTAGCAAACCCACGAAGGAGGTTGACTTCACTTCACAACCTTCTTTGATCTTCTACAACTCCTACGGACTTGAAGGTCTCATTCAGAGAGCGTTGAACTCCAACAGAGTTGCTGCAGACTACACAACCGAGTCCTGGAACGCTTACATTGCCGCTTTGAAAGCCGCAATCGCAGAGTTCTACATGGCAAAATCAGCCGCGACCTTCGTTTCTGACCACCAGACGAACGGCATCTCCGACTTCAAGACCGCAGGTGAAAACCTCACGGCGGCGATTGAAGGCTTGGTGGCAGTGACCGAGTCTGCGTCCTCCGCGACCGATTACACGGCTGAAGAAAAAGCAGTTCTGAATTCCTTGAAGGCTACGCTTGACGCCCAGGGCAAAAAGGAAAACCTCAACAACAAGAACTACATTATGTATCGTTGGCTGAAATACTACAATGAGTATGCTTGGCTCAACGGCATTTACGACAACGCACAGATTCCTTCGGGCGTTGCGGACAGCAAACTGACAGGCGTTCCGTCTGACAAAATCACAACCGCTATCGCAGCAGCACCCGAAAACAAACAGGGCGCGTTGAACGCCATGGTTGTAGCACCCACCGAGGAAGAATCCGCAGCAGCAGCAAAAGCAAGAGCAGACTTCCTTGAAAATCTGCCCACGCTTGACCTGACCTCTATTCAGGTTGACATGGCACAGATGGCACAGTATGAATCTCGCTTGATT
>SFTJ01000099.1 GCA_004563195.1 bacterium | reverse complement strand
GCCTATAACCGTGCGGCCCATTGCCAACGGCTATGAGATAGTGTGTGGAGAGCGCCGATGGCGCGCATTTCAGTGGAATATTGTACACGGTTACACCGGCTACCTGACAATGCCATGCATAGTGCGAAAAATGACGGATGACGAAGCCTTCGACGCCGCCATCACAGAGAACCTACAACGCCAGGATGTCGAGCCAATGGACGAAGCCATTGCATTTAATCAGTTGTTAGACCGCGGCCAAAGCATCACCGACTTGGTGGCTCGTTTCGGCAAAAGATAGGTGTAGACGATTTCGGGGTGCAAGCTGCCACGCTTGCCAGTTCGCTTACCGAGGCGCAACAAAAAGAATTTTATGAGGATTATGGCGAGGAAGAATTATCCGTCGCATCAGTGCGCGCCTACACGAGGGGAATTAGCTGCAAATTGGCAGACGCACCATTTGCAGACACATACGAAGGTTATTGTGGAGTAACGTGCAGCAGGTGCGCAAATAACTCATCGAATGAAGGCTGCTTATTTAAGCAGTGCCTCAAGACTGAGGAAGCCCGGTGCTTGCGCCCTGATATGTATAGGTCGAAAGTGGAGAAATACATCCATGAGCGAATCGAAGCGCTTGGCGACAAGGTGCTAAAGGAAGGCGAAGAGATAGAACCCGGCAAAATAGTGCTCCTCAAGGATTATGTATACGATGAAAAACTTAAAAAGAAGGTTAGTGAAATTGAGGCGTGCTTAGGTGTCAAGATAGTAGATGCGTGGACGCGTGTCTATGTTAAGACCGCCGAAGAAATGGAGGAAGAACTTGCTCAAGGCCGCGCTGTAGAGTGCTATAACATCACATATTTTTCACAGTTAGGTTGGCGCCGCACGATCCTACCGTTGCCGAAAAAATATGAGGCATCAGAAGATTGTGTGACCGAAAAATCCATGCTCGTGTATGAAATAGAGCAATTAAGAAAAAATCAAGAGTCGCGCATTTCGTGGGAGGTATATGAAGCGGCTCAGAAGATGACGCCGCCATCTTCTGAGTTGACTGAAGCCGAGAAGAAGATGCTGCTACTGTTCTTTATGGCAGATAGCACCTTCAAAAAGGGCGTTGGCCTCGGTGACATGACAGAGGACGAGTGGGCTGAGCGTAATGTATTCCATTTTGATTACTATTTCCGATGCTTTGTAAGAGATTTTATGATGGGCTACGTCAAGGGTATGGTGTCATTTACAAAAATCTACGACGTAGTTAGAGAATGGGATGCGGCAGCATTTGACAACACCTATAAATTGGCTGAGGCTAAGATTGAGGGCGAAATTAAGCGAAGGGTGGAGAAGCTCCGCGCCATGGGTTATGATGAGAATGGTAAGAAGTTAGATAATTAATAATATGCAAGATGAAAACAAAAAATAAACTACTTTCAGACGAACAACTCGAGATGATTGAGTTTGCGGTGGAATTTTTATATAACAAGCAGACAAAAAAAGATTGTATGTATAAAATGGCATTAACTACGGCGATAGAAAGGTCTTATGCATACAGAAAAGCTATGGAAAAATGGCCTAATGGGAGTATAGGTTTGGCTGAATTAAAATTCCTCCTTGGTAAGCATGCCGCATACCCTATCAAGTTAGATGATGTAATTGCGTATAAAAATAAAAAATATGTCAGTTTAGAAGAAGCAAAAAAGAAAATAGAAGCTCACTACATGCGCCCTATTATGTGGCGTCCTGCGGACATTATGCCATCTGCAATCGACCAAGCGCCAATAATCTATGCAATTGTTGCCAACGACAAGATAGCGCGCATTGACATGAGTGTCTTTGATTTGCCTGACTCGAGTCCTGAGGTATTGTGGCAATTTGTATGCAAGTTCTACAAAATTAATTTTTGGGCTTACCCGAAAGATATATTGCCAAGTGATGACGAAAAATGAACTACTGACGCTGCGCTATAAGCCGGTGTCGTCGACTGATAGCCCCGGCGAGCATAGGGTCAAGATGCTCAATGCTTCGCTCGGAATAGTCAAATATAACGTGTACACCTTCAAAGCCAATGGCGACTATTATGCCAAGCGGTGGAGCTGGTACTACAAAGGGCAGCTCTATCAGATGTATGAAGCCGATAAGTTGGTGGAAGCGATAATAGAACGATAATAAAATAGGAACGATGAAATAATATGGACACAACGCTTACTATACAAGAAATCGAAGAAATGATAATCCGTCAAGAAGTATCATTGCGAAACGAGATAGCTATCACGAACTTATCATGGGGGATGCTGCCGTATGAGGCAGACCTCGTAGTGATCAATAAGACGGGATATATGAGGGAATACGAGATCAAACGCTCGATTCAAGACCTGAAAGCAGATTTCAAAAAGAAATGCTACCACGATGCTGAGCAAGTATATCAATTTTTCTATGTGTTGCCTATCAGTATCAAGGAGAAAGCGTTAGAGCTATTCAGGATGCACCAGTCGGATGAAGCGTATATAAAGGCATTTGGCGAATCAATGGAAGGTTACGAAGCTCTCCCTGCGGTTATATTCTATGACGATGAGGGACATATAGTAGACCGAACTCGGTTTGGTGGTCATCTGCGGGGAAAGCATCGCAAATTGTTCCTTGAAGAAAAGTTAACTATCAGTAGACTGCTAAGTATCAGATATTGGAGCCTAAGATTTAAGAAGAATGAACAAAAAGGAGGTAAACAATGAGAACTATAAAATTGAGGGGAAAAACCCATGGGAATGGTAAGTGGTATTATGGTAGTTTGGTCTATTCCGACGAAATTAATGCCGCGATATATTTTCAAATCGGGAATGGCTTGATAAAGAGAATGGAATGGGTTTATGTCAAGCCCGAAACCGTCGGACAATTCACAGGACTATGCGATTGCGATGGGAAAGAAATCTATGAAGGTGATATAGTCAAATGGGAGAAAGACTGCCTAATGTATGTTGTTAGGTTTTGGTATGGAATGTTCTATGCGTCAGTTGAAGAATGCAACAAGGGCATATTCGGTGGCTTTCCTTTGCACGCACTAACCGAGCATGAAGATAGGAAATGTGAAATTATAGGCAACATTTACGATAACCCCGAACTGCTGAAAGGAGGTGGGCAATGAACAAAATATATAGCAAAGAGCGCAACGAGGAGATGCGTCTGCGCAATGTCCTGAAATTCCTGCAAGACCGCCGAAATGAGTTAATCGGCCAGCACAAGCAAGCGAAAAAGGACAAGAATAAAGAGGAACAGGCACGATTGCTTGCCGAGAAGCACAAGGTTGAAGCCGACATTGCCGACATTTCCAATAGAGCCAACGAAGCCAATAAAGTTGCCTATAAGGTTGCAATCGAAATGGCGATGCTACGGACCAAGATGTATGTGCTGAGTTATTGTTTGCAGGGTGCGGCATTCGATTTGAAATGCTACTTAGAGGCTCACTCCGCAGATGATGGTGGTGAGATGGATTTTATAAACGAGTTGAACAAATGCAGCCAGGTACTTATGAAAATGCCTGTGGAATTTGGCGAATACGGCGGCTCTGACAACGAGTCATACAATGCATGCGAAGAGATTATTAGCAAAGAAGTTGACAGAGGTGTCCGTGCCGCATTTGATGAAATGTTACAACGAGAATTAAGTAATTTGTAGGTTTTGTAAAATATATAACATATTTGGTATGATAATGGATCTATTAGATAAGATTGCCGGTGTGCTCGTCATTATCTGCTTTGTATTGGCAGTGGTGGCGGCCATCGGCGCGACTCGTGAGTGGTATCTTCATATTAAGGGCAATCTAAAAAAAGATGAACATGGAATTAATAAATAAGTGTAAGAGTTGGCAAGCTATCCCAATGGAGTTAATCTATGACTCCGAGCTATCATTGATGGCTAAGTCCATTTATATGCTGTTGGCTGGCTTGCCTGCGGCAAGTGAGATTACAGCAAAGCAATTAGAATTGCTGCATGGCGTGTCGCGTAAAACCGCGGCTAAGTACATGTTGGAGCTTCGCGAAAGAGGGTGGCTCGAGTGTGTTTCGGAGCGCAAAGATTTTTATAAAGTCTATGTGCTGCATGGTACATTAGCGAGGGAAGAATTTACCCACGCTCCGCAAAAAGCGTGTGTAAAGTTTACCCACGCGCGTGGGAACAGTTTACCCACGCCTAATAAGTATATATATAATAATAATAATAATATATTAAATAATAGAGAGAGAGAAGCGCCCGCGCAAAATCCGTCCTCTTGTAAGATTAACACATGGCACGGACTACCATTTGCCGAAGGGTTGGCTTACAAAGAAAAAGTGGCATGCTTAATCGATGGCGTTGACCGCTATGTTCAGCAGGGAGTGATAACTCCCGACCAAGCAAAGGCTTTCGTACAATATTGGAGCGAGCCGATGGTTTATGATGCTAACGTGCTAAAGTTAGAGAGCCAATACTCGTGGTCACTGCAGTCGCGAATTGAAAGTTGGATGAGAAAGGTTGAGAAATATGGATAACATGACATTGGAGCAGCTCATCCTCGGAGAAAAGGCAGAGCTGACAATTGAAGAACAACTAATAGGCAACATTATTGCCTTTGTGGACGACAACGTAGCTGAGTGCTTGCGATTGCTCAAGGCGGATGACTTTACGTCGGGTAGGTGCGCGGCACTATACAACTCAGTGGTGCGTCTTAGCAAGCAAGGTGCTCGAATCGACATCGGCACGGTATATACCGACCTTGTAGAGCATAATGTAAGGGATGTGTCGGCGGTAGAGTTGGCCCGGCTTACATCGTGTGAGCGCACAGACCCCTATCGGTTGGCGGTCCACATAGCCGAGCAAAGCAGACGGCGCACGTTGATGGTGTCGTTGTCACAAGCCATCAAGGATGTCGGCACAGCTGACAAGCCTTTGAGCGGAATCGTGGAAGGCATCCGTAAAGTGATAGATGAAGCAATAGCCACCGAAAAGCAGCACTATGTGTGCCTTCGTGAGCCAATGAAGGAATTGATGGAGGCAATCATCAAGCGAAGCAATGGCGATGTTGCTGAAGGGATAATGACCGGCTTCACGATCATCGATGAAAAGGGCGGGCTACAGCCGAGTGACCTTAACATTGTAGCCGGCGACACGTCGATGGGTAAAACGTCATTGGCAATGTGCATCATCAAGAACATTGCTCAAGCCGGCACTCCTTGCGCTGTGTACTCAATGGAGATGAGTTGTGAGCAGCTGTGTGCTCGATTGCTTGCTGTCGACATGGACGACAATAAGCAAGTGGGTCAAGTTCTGCCATCGAGCAGCGACATACTGTATAACAACCTTAATGTGGAGCAATATACGGTGGTGCACAATGCTTACACACGCATCGGCAATCTACCTATCTACATTGACATGCGTGCGAGCCACGACATCGATGAGATATGCGCCAGCATCAGAGCGCTGGTGTATGTGCACAAGGTAAAGGTGGTAGTTCTCGACTACATCCAGTTGGTGGATGTCAAGCGGCAGAGCGACGATGTGAAGGCCATGGACAAGATTGCGCGTGACCTCAAGGTGCTTGCCAAGGAACTCGGGATAGTGGTGATAGCACTGAGTCAACTGAGTCGTGTGAAGGAAGGTAGCAGCCCGGTGCCAACGATGCGAAGGCTTCGTAACTCGGGCGGCATAGAGCAAGCGGCCGATAACATCTATCTGATATTCCGTGCTGAATACTATAAGACCCAATACCCAGGCGGTTGGTCGACCTACCCGACGCACAACACGGCGTTGCTAATAAGGGCCAAGGGACGAAACATTGGTATGGCTGAGAGGTTGCTTGAGTTTAGCCCGGCTGCAACTGCTTATCGTAACTATGATGCTGCACGCTATCAGGCACACAACGGCCAAGGAGATAAAAACAAAACAACACAGCCATCGAGTGAGGCAACGGCAAGCAATTGGTCGCAAGGCTTAGTGGATGACACCCCTTTCTAAGGGGTTTTGAGGGGGGGGGTATGGATTTTTTGGGGCATTCAAGCGCCAAAC
>SFTJ01000038.1 GCA_004563195.1 bacterium | reverse complement strand
CAAAAAAATACTAACTTTGCACTTGGGTAGAGAGTCCAACTGCCGTGTCCCTCTGCGGTCTAACAACAATGCGAACGCGAATGGCGGTCTCGTGTATGCGAACGCGAATAGCGCTGGGTCGAACTCGAACTCGAACAACGGCGTGCGGCTGACATTGAAGGTTTAAGTGGCAACAGCCACTATACTCGCCACCCTGCAAAGGCAACGTGTTGCCAACGAAAGAGACGAAGGACTTGAGCCTCGGCAACCCTCTCCGTAAGGAAGAAAGCCGGAAAATAACTAAAGAGCCCTGAAGGCTATGGAATATCCATTAGACAACCTCATTCCCGAGATTGTTAGTTACTCGAACCTCTACGAGAGTTACAATTATGTAGTTTCTCACTTGGAGAGTAAACAGCAACGAGGGAAATATGCTCCGGACACCATTCCGTTGCAAGAACAAGATTTTCGCTCTGCCGAGGAATATCAATGCTATCTCGAAAAGCAACAAAAGGCAGATGCTACTCGCACAGCAATAATTGAGATGCTGCGTGAGCAAATAAGCAATGGCACATTCAGCATCACTCGTTCAGATGTCAAAGACATTCACGTTAAAGACGGCCCGAAGGAACGAGACTGCCAAGCACCGACAGTGCCAAAGCGCATAGGTTGCCACTCAATTATGGTAATCGTTGAGAAATACACCTATCCCTCGTTAATTCACAACACTGGTGCCTCAATCAAAGGTAGAGGTATGCACTGGCTACACCATATAATCGAGGACGATTTGAGGTGTATAGGCGAAGAATATCCCTACTATTATCAAAACGACATAAAGCACTACTATGACAATATTGACCAGGAGCAGATGAAGCAGTGTATCCGCAAGTTCATCAGCGACCCGGTCCTGTTACCAATACTTGATACTTTCATTACTGTAATGCCGAAAGGATTGTCAAAGGGATTGCGCTCCTCCCAGTGCTTTGCCAACCTATATTTATCTCCTGTTCATCATCGTATGCTTGAGAAAGTGCCACGTTATATGTACACCAACAAAGATTGTGTTGACGAAGTGCATTATCTCTACTATAACTACTGCGATGATACAGCCTTTTTTGCCAGGACAAAGAAAGAATTATGGCGGCTTCGTGACATCTATGTCAGCGAGATTGCCAAGCTCGGGTTGCAAGTAAAAGACAACGAGGCTGTGCGACCATTGAGTGTGGGCTTTGATATGTGCGGTTATATTCACTACGGCACTCATTCGCTCATACGGAAGCGAATAAAGCAGAATGCTGCTCGTAAGTTAGCACGCATCAAATCACGAAAGCGGCGGCAGGAAGTCATAGGAGCATTTAAGGGAATGGCGTGCCACGCAGATTGTAAAAATTTATACTACATATTAACACATCAAAAAATGAAAAAATTTAGCGAAATGGGAGTGGCTTACACTCCGGCAGACGGCAAGAAGCGGTTCCCTGGTAAGGTGATGCGGCTAAGTGCCATTCAAAACAAAGAGATTGAAGTTCACGACTACGAGAGTGATTTGACCACTTCGCAAGGCGATGGTCGCTACCTTGTTTCGTTTCGTGAGATACGCACCGGCGAATGGGGCAAGTTTTTCACATCTTCCGAGGAGATGAAGAATATCCTCGACCAAATTAGTGACATTGAAGAAGGGTTCCCCTTTGAGACAGTCATTCAGAGCGAGATATTCGACGGCAATAAAGTCAAATATAAGTTTACTTGATTTTCAGTTTTTTCAGCGTTCGGAACAACCTAAAGATTAAATTGCTATATTCGCAGAAAAATTAAGCTACTATGAAGAAGATCTACGGAGCAACCGAGCGTCAGGACGGCCTGTATAAGATAGGTCGCAACAAATGGGAACTTATCTACGGCTTCGGGAAAGACAGCGAAGAAGCCGAAACCGGTTACAATTATCGTGAGCGATACTCTCGAAAACCAACGCCCGATGAAGTCAAGGCTGTTCTCATCAGTCAAATCAATGAACACACTGATGAGAAAATTATCAGCGGCTTTGTATGGAAAGGCATCAACGTATGGCTATCTACCGAGAACCAAATCAATTTCAAGGCAGCGTATGACTTGGCTGTGCAGACTAACGGCTTAATCCTACCAATCAAGTTCAAACTCGGCGAAACAGACGGTAATCCGGTGTATTATACTTTTGCCGATGTTGATACATTTACCGAGTTCTATGTTGCCGCTGTTAACCACGTTACCACCTGCATTAACGAGGGTTGGCAAGAGAAAGACAACATTGATTTAACTTTGTTCCAAGGAGAGTAATCCGCTATCATCAATATGCCACTACCTTTCCAAACTGCATTGGCATTAGTCAGTGCAGTTTCGTGTCTTTTATAAATGCCTAATACATTGATATTTGGGCTTATTTTTGATTTTGAAATTTTTAGTTTTCGCCGACTGAGTGCTTAATATATTTACTTTTGCGTAAAATTCAATTTGCTCATCAAAACCCATTTCGATTATGAACATCAACGAAATTCTCAGATGGATATTCACCGCATTTGGTGCTATCCTCGCGGCACTCGAACCGACACTGCCGTATCTGCTTATTTGCACACTCATCATCATTGCCGACTGCTACACCGCTTGGTCGTTGTCACGAAGGGCCAGGAAGGCACACCCCGACAAGGTGAGTGAGGAGGGCAAAAAATTCAAGAGCAGCAAAGTCGAGAAGGTGCTTATTACACTCATCAAGGCTTATGCACTCATCATTATGGCATTTCTCATTCAGACGCACATCACCGATGGACTGCCTATGGACCTAACAAAAGTGGCAGCCGGTGCGATTTGCTTTTGGCAGTTGTGGAGCATACTCGAAAATGAGAGTAGCTGTAACGGAGCGAGATGGGCAAAGGTCCTACAAAAAATCCTCGTTGATAAAACATCAAGACATTTCGATATAGATTTATCCGACCTAACAGACAATAAAGATGATAATATTGATTGACAACGGACACGGCTACAACACTCCTGGCAAGTGTTCTCCAGACAAGTCGTTTTACGAGTGGAAGAAGAACCGCGAATTGGCTCGTGACATCGTCATTGAGCTTAAAGATGACGGCTACGATGCTCGGCTGATAGTTGATGAGGAGTTTGATATATCTCTTAGCGAGAGAGTGCAAAGAGTGAATGATATTTGCAAGAAGTATGGAGCAAGTAATGTGATGCTTGTTTCCATTCACAGCAATGCAGCTGGCGCCGATGGCAAGTGGTATTCAGCTCGTGGGTTCTCTGCTCACGTCAGCCTCAACGCCTCCGACAAATCAAAACGCCTTGCAAAATTCTTGTGGCAGCGTTCTATTGAATACGGATTGAAAGGAAACCGATGCGTTCCGCCCGAGATGTACATCGCACAGAACCTCTACATTCTCCGCAAGACCATTTGTCCGGCTGTACTTACCGAAAACTTGTTTTATGACAACAAGGAAGATTTGGAAATGCTCCAATCACAGCAAGGACACGACAAGATAGTGCTTGCTCATCTGCGAGCCATTCGTGACTACATAAAATCATTGTAATATGAAACACCTTCTGTTTATTTTTCTGTTATTGCTCTTTGCGTCTTGCCATTCATCGAGGCAAGCATTCCCGAGTGAGCCTGTTGTACTCAACAACAATGACAGCATCAAGGAGACTACTGTAGTTAAGACCATCTATGTGCCTGTAACTGTCGAAGTCCCTATTCCTCAACAATCAGAGTCAATAGTAACAGCCGCAGACACAAGTCGAGTTGAGACTGATATAGCCGTTTCTGAAGCCTGGATTAACGAAGATGGTACTCTTTATCACTCAATCGAAAATAAGCCCGTGACGTACACCGCAGAGACTTATGTGCCACAGACAACTACCGACCACAATATTGAAGCGATAAAGACTAAAGAAATACCTGTTCCACAACCTTACGCCGTTGAAGTAGAGCGTAAGCTCACACTGATGGAACAAATCAAACTATCATCGTGGTGGCTGTTGCTGATAATATCTCTCTTTAGTATTTCGTATATTTTCCGAAATCCACTCTACAAATTGGTAAGAAAGATTATTTAGGTTAACTTTAAGATTATGTTTTACCAGCCTCGTTGTGAAACGGGGCTTTTTTGTGTAACGAAGTGAATAAATAGAGAGTTGTTTAGTAACATACTATGGAGTGCCTTTGATGATGATGTGTGATGATGTGTGGGCACTCCCGGCTGTCGGCTAATAGTCGGCAGCCTTTTTTATATCCATACCAAGAGATAAACCGATGCGGTCAAGGCAATGCTCAATCTCATCAACAGCCTTAACACCGAGGCGATTGATTTTGAGCAAGTCGTTACGGCTCTTAACTACCAAGTCTTTTATCTTCCTAATTTTGGCATCGTCGAGAGGATATGCGATGCGCATCGGTAGGTCAAGAACAATGATTGAAGCAGAGAGAAGTTTTTCCCAGTGCATACTGCGTTCATCGAAATAGAAGAAATCGTGCATATTCTTTAGAATTAAAAAGGAGAGGCGAACCACCACCTCTCCCAAGTCAAACAGTTAAGTCACCATTATGTGAACTTATCTACCGCAAAGTTAAGCATTTATTTTAGATTATCCAACACTTGGCGCACTGCTTTTGTTGCCATTGCCGGCGTAACAGATATGTACGAGTAAAGGCTTGTGCCACCCTTATCTACTCTGTGTCCGAGGACAAAGTCAATGACGCTCGTGCTAATGCCAAGGTCGAATGCGTGCTGGCTCCACGATTTTCGTGCAGAATAGTAGATTAGGTTCTTAATGCCAGTCAACTTCGAGAGTAAGCGCATATTATGGTCGAAGAAGTAGTGCATTTTAGTTTCTCGATCACCTTTTGAGAGTTTGAGCCTTCCGTCATCGCCTTTATAGCGATTGATTATTTCCTTCGCCTCATCAGGTATCTCAAACTCTACATACTTGTTCATCTTCGGACAACGCACAGTCTTTTTACGCTCGTAGTGGATGACATCCGACTGCTCGTTGAAGTCAATGTCGATTAGGTCAGTCATATTGATGCCACCGAGATAGTACGATAGCATAAACATATCTCGGCACTTGATGATGTTCGCTTTAGTCGTTTCGACGTCTCTGATGCGTTTAACCTCCTCAACTGAAATCCACGACTGGCGAGGCTCCATTTTCGGGAGTTCATATCCGAAGAACGGGTCAACACGGAACTGCACATAACCACATCGCTTGGCATAGTTAAGCAGCACCATCAAGAACACCAAGTTAGTTCGTACCGACGTCGGCTTCATCTTCGTCCGGAGATGCTTGTCAAGACCGAGGACAGAGCCGTGTGTGATGTGTTCAACGAGAGTCTTATCACCGAGATATTGCGATATGTTATGCCAAATACCCTTGTATGTATGGAGAGTGCTCGCCATGCAGTGTGAGTTAGCCACATATTCCTCATAAATTGATGCAAGAGTACGGTGCTTATAGTTGCCGGCAGTCTTGAGTTGATACACCAGCTCGGCACAGGTCATACCGTCAACGTATTGCAGTTCGTCGATTGCTTGTTGGTGCTTTTGAAGTTCTTGGCGTATGCGAGTATTCTTCATAGCCGCGTCCGGACGTTTCACGACCTGACCGTTACGCCACTCCTTGTCGGAGTCAATGATGATGTTAGTCACGATGTAGCGAGTTTCGCCATTGTGAGCCACTGAGATTCTTACTTTGTGCTTGCCACCTTTAAGAGCTTTGGCAGGCACGATAACTGCGTTCAATGTTGCCATTTTTTCGACAATAATTTGGAAATGTTTTACACTGAAATCGGCAATTTTTCGATTGTCGGAAAGCCTCAAAACTGACCGATTTCTAATTTAATTACTAACATTTCCCATTGAAATTCAGTTATTTCAGCCAAAAATCACTATTTTTCTTACGTTTATACGAAAAATTTGCGAGAAATCAGTGCAACTAACTGAAATACTTGTCGTTTCAATGGGGAGTATTTCCGTCCCGACAATAAAACGGAAATTTTTATCTTCTTTTATACATATACTTGAATGTGTAATACTTATCAGAGCATCTCTCGAATTGTCTCTTTTGTTCTATTACATAAGCCTCAGACTTATCATATAATACTTCTTTAATTTGAGATTCGAATAATCCTGATTGTTTGTTGATTACTTTCTTGTCTATATCCCAATCATATAAACCATTTGGGTTGTCCGGCTCGCTGTCAGAACCACAAGCGCTAATAGCCATACACAGCACTAATGCTGTCAGCAATACTGATACTTTAGATTTTATTTTATTCATAACATCTATTTTAATGCCATCGCCCATTGAGAGCGAGGGCGTGTGATTATTTTTCGTAGAAGCCAACTGCAGCCTTAATAGCATCTGCATATTCGTAGATGTCATCAAGACTCTTGATTTCGTGCTTTGTTTCCTTCTTGTTCTCGTCGATCGTGGCGATGTACTTTGCAGACTTTGCGTTAAAGTACATACGGCAAATCGGCTTGCGGTTGTTATCATCAAGGAGGATGCCGAAGTAAGAGAGTGTGTCACGGTAGTACACACGATGAATATCGACCACCTGGCGAAGTATTGCCTTTACTATGAGGAATGCGTCGATTTCTTCTTGAGTTGTTGTCACACCTGTTTCCTTGTCTAATGCAACAACGCCCTCAGGAAGTTCTTCCTCTTTTGGTTTCTCTGGTTCTTGCTGTGCTGGTGCCGGTTCATCGTTAGTCTTGATTGCAAGATTGAGTTTCTCTGCAATGCGTTCTTTGATGATAGAGGCGATTGACTTCTTCACGATAGGAGTAAAGAGGTCAAGGACATTCTCCTTGATTTGTCCTGAATAAATTGGTCGAATGATGTACTTTACAAATTCCTTTGACGGATTCGCAAATTCCTTGTTCAAGATGCCTTTTACATCAGTCATATATTTGAGTTCTTGAGCCGTGCTAAGAATTTCCTCAACGTCATAGTAAGACTTGTGGAATTTTTTCAATTGCTCAATTTCAGCCTCTGATATTTCGAGCATATTGACAACCAAGAATGGGCGTTCGTCCATAATATTCTGCTTGTCGAGGTCTGTGTAAAAGCGGTACTCTATTCCATTAGTAAGCACGCCGAATCGAGCATTGCTTGCAACGAAATACTTCTGTAGTTGAGTGTCATGGAGAGTTAGGTCCTGGTCGATGTGCTTGCACTCAATCAGGAGAATAGGAACACCATCTTTGATGATGGCATAGTCTATTTTCTCACCTTTCTTTTTTACGAGGTCGCAGTCCAATTCCGGAACGACTTCGAGTGGGTTGAAAACATCATAACCGAGAGCAGAAATCATCGGCATAATAAATGCGTTCTTAGTAGCTTCTTCGGTTGCGATGTTGTCTTTCAACTTGCTAATTCTATCAGCGAGTTGAAGAATTGCGTCTTTGAAGTCCATAATTTATGATATTTAGAGAGTTACTTATTTTCGAGTTCTTCGATGCGTTTCATAAGCATCTTTATAGTGTCGTCCTTTGTACGGATAGTGTCTTGGAGTAGAGTGATTGTATCCAGCATAGCATTTATGCGTTCTGTTTCCTTTGATTCGCTTCGGAGCATTTCGCCAACTCCATAAAGAAGCCAATCAGATGAAATTTCGGGAAATCTTTGCCCTACTGCAATTATTGTTTCAAGACTTACAGAACGAAGTCCTTTCAATTGTTTGTCGAGTGTTGGTTGCTTCAGACCGCATTTCAAAGCGAATGCGCGGTCTGACAAATTTGAGTAGGAGACTACTGCTTTGAGTCGGTCTAATAAATCCATAACGACACCTTTATTTGTTAATAATTATTAAATTAAGTCCAAATGGAGTTATATTGTTTGCATAATATATCCAAATGGATTAACTTTGCATCATCTAAAATCAACTACCACAAAGGTAGGAATTTTAGGCGAGAAATAAAAACGTAATCTTATAAAAATAACCTATTATGGAAAAGAAAATTTCTTACCGTTATGAGGCAATCGACCAAGAGTCTTTCATCAGCCTCGCAAGCAGCATCATCGAATGCGGTGCAGTTATCACTATTAACCCGAATGACAAGAGCATTGTTGCTCAAATCGACGAAGCCCAATACGGCTCCGACAATGACCCCATCCGTGCTATCGGAACTATCATCGACGACAACGCACTCAACTTCCACATCACACATCTTGAAAGCGTATACTTTACCGAGCAAGTAGATACACTCACTGCTGACTTGGAGAAGGCAAAGAAAGATTGTGAGCAACTCAAGAAGGACAAGGAATATTACTGCGATGGCTATTTCAAGCAGATTGAAAGAGAAACCGGCATCAAGAAGCAGATTGAGAGCATTGGTATTCTTCTTGACCTCATCCGCCAATCTTAACTCCCAAGTCACACCATTACGGCGCTCAAGAGTGAGCATTGCCCAGAGGCAAGAGAGCCTCGACCCAAATGGGTTATCGGAGCATACGGCCAAGTGGACGAGGTTAGCCTTCCGACCAGCGAAGGCTTCGGCAAAAGCCGACAACGCAGGTTCGACTCCTGCTGCTCCGCCACCAAAGAAGAGTACCTTGACGTATTGATTTTCCGCTGATACTGACCGGATGTGAGGACACTGGGTGGTCAGCGATGAGCGATAGCAACTAAAGATGCAGCGATTAGGGCCGCCAAAACCCGAAAGCACATTGATACGGAGTTGTGTCGCGATAGGTTATATCTCGCATTCCTATGCCAAGCAAAGATGCGAGCGAGAAAGCCTACTCGTGGATAAAATGGCTGAGTAATAACTATTAGAACCTGCCGAGGTATGCTACTATGGTTTGAAAGCGAAACGGCAGTTAATCCTCATATAGCAATGGTGTAGTTCAAAGGTAGAACGCCGCACGGTTAATGCGTAAATGTCGGTTCGAGTCCGACCACCATTCCCAAGAACCAAAAGCGAAGAAAAATGGAAATAAAACAAAGCATTGTTGACTACTTCAAGTCAAAGTTCCCTTCAGTTGAGATGAAGGGTATATGGAGGGCTGAAGGCAAGATTGCAGATGAACTCCGCAAGATGAATGTCGGCGACATTATACTCTTTGATGTAGAGAACTACAATTATCCGACAATACGTTCAGCCCCAGGCACCATTATGGTGAAAGAGCGAATGAAAGAGGGTCGAGAGTGGAAAACGAGAGTTGACTACGATAACCAGGCTATTGCCGTATTAAGATGTAAGTGATATGGGAAGAAGTTTTGTTACCTCTGTCAATCCCTCCGAGATACTGCTTGAGAACATCTTGCTCGTGATGTCAACGCAGACATTCTGCAAAGACACAGCAGCGAAGATTGTCGGAGGGAACAAACGACTTCAAGACTTGATAGCCGCCGGCGAGATAACGGCAGATAAGCCTACCAACTCGCAGAACGGCAAATGGTATTGCAACGCCGCTCAAGTGCTGCGGCATTGTCGAAATGCACGAAGTAAAAAATAATCTAAAAACTACAGATATGACACTTACAAAGAAAATCATCGTTTGGGCAATTGTTACTATCATTGCCGCACCTGGTATCATACTTGTTATGAATGGTAATGAAGATGCCGTGTACTACAATTTCATCGGACTTGCATACTTATGGCTTGCAGTCAAGGCTTGTAACCGATTTATGCCCCAGTGGATGAAAGACTACCTCAACAGCGATTGTGAACTCAATGACGAATTTGATGACTGAGTGATTCCATAATAAATACGCCCGTGAGGGTTTGTTTAACCACATATTTTCCATACGATACCTATGAGTGCCCGTGAGGGTCGAGGCATCATCTAAAATCAACCCCGACAGCCGAGCGGGCAAACTCGGCTAACTGGAGGTGTAGCATAAAGGTAATGCGTTGCTCACAGAGTGTAAGATGTAGGTTCGAAGCCTACCGCCTCCTCTATCATCAAACACATCATCATATATGGAAAAGCCCAAATTCACCAAACAGGTAAGCGGAGGCACACGCCTCTACTATCTCGATGTTCACACCGACCGAAAAGGTGCGTCTTACATCACAATAAGCGAGATACCAACAGACAAGAACCCGGCAAGGAAAGAACGCCAGCGAGTATTCATACACCGAGAGGATTTTGACAAGTTCGCCAAGGCTTTTGCCGAAGTAGCCAACTACGTCAAGAACTCCGACCAATGAGAAAGCTACTATTCGTCAAATCAGCAAACGGGTTCATATTCATCAACCTATGCGTCGTTGACGCTGTAACACCTCAACAAAATGGCAAAATTAGTAGAGTTCAAGCAGTTCCTCATAATTGAGTGTACTGCAAGAGAGTTGCGCAATGCCACCGGTGCCACTATCGTAAAGTGCGACTGGTGCGATGATATTGCGTTGGCAAATAACTACAAAGGTTACTACATTGCAGTGCTTAACCAATGGTACTGCAAAAAGTGCTTTGAAAAGTGGAAAGAGAGAGCCGAGTATTACATCGAAGATGCAGATGTAGAAAGGCGCAACTTCGAGTTCTATGCACCTTTGCTTGGCATAAATGTCAGTAAATGTTAAGGTGTAAAAATGGTGAAGTTTCTGTTTCTGTAACTTGCTAAAAATCACTAATTTTACTGTATATCAGAAACAAAGTCAAACAGTTAACAACCACAAAGATGAAAACAGTAAAAGACCTCAACGAACTTATCCCAACCATCATTGATATGGTATTTGATGAGCCAGAAATTGGTTCATCGTGCTATGAGCAAGATGAAGAGGGTTACGGATGCAGATACGACGAACCGGAGCATAATAATATCTGCTATGAAAAAGACGGCTGGTACATTGAAGTTTCCTACGATGTAAGCGGTGAGTGGATATATGACCCAGGCGATTATTGGACACCACCGAGCGAAGACTTGAGGAGAGCTTGGGGAGAAGTTACTGAAATATTCGCATCCTACACCGATGAAGAAACTGGTGAAGAGTATGAGTTTACTGAAGACGAACTCGCTGAAATGGAGAGCCGCATTAACAAAGAATTAGAAGATTTTTAACGTCAAACAATAAGTTACAATTATGGAGAAGAAACCCAAAAATCAAATTGATGAGCAAGACTCAGAAAAAGTGCTTTTGCTCAAAGCACAGGAGGAATATGAACGCAATCTGCGTTTCTATACTCGTGCTTGTGAAGTGCCGACAGATGCACTCAAAAAAATCCTTGCCGGACGTCTAAAAGGAATGAGCGACGTAAACCCGATGTGGAGAATGAAACGAATGACTGAAATCTTCGGTCCTGTCGGCTTTGGTTGGAAATACACAATCGACCGCTTTTGGACTGAAGCCTACGGCGAAGAGGTAAAATGCTTCTGCAACGTATCTCTTTATGTCAGAGACCCCGAAACGAAAGAATGGAGCGATGCAATTCAAGGATGCGGAGGCTCTGCAATCGTCAGCCTCGAAAAGAACGGCAGGTATGTCAATGATGAAGGTTATAAAATGGCTCTCACCGACGCTCTTTCAATCGCAATGAAGCCTCTTGGCATTGGCGGCAACATTTGGTATGGCAGCAAAGCCACTGGTCATAACGAGAGCAAGTATGAGCAATACACACAAGCTCAACAAGTCCAGCAGCCACAACAACCAGTTGCCCAACAACAATTCTTCAGTGGTGCTCAACTTAAAGATGCACTCACAGAGCTGAACGATTGCAAAAGCATCGACGACATTCAGAAACTCTGGAGCAAGTGGGTGAACATCGCACCTGCTATGTGTAACAAAGGCACTGACTTCTATCAGGCAGTCGCTGACAAATCTAAAGCAATTAACGCACAATGATTCAACTACGACAATCTGCTGTGGCATTCAACGAGGAGTGTCACAGCTATTACCTCGGCGAGAAAAGGCTTGTAGGTATAACCGGACTTATCCACCAAATGCTTAAACTTGGTGAGTATGGAGATGCTTCCGACTTCGTAAAGCAAGTAGCAATACCGAGGGCTGCTCAATACGGCTCTGCGGTTCACAAGGCAATCGAGACCTACGACGAACTCGGAGTAAAGCAGACGATATTCCCTAATTCATTCGGCGATGAGCCGTGGGACGTTAGCCAAGAGCTTGAGTGCTACATCAAGCATCGCAACGGCTTCCTTCCTCTTGCCAATGAGTACACCGTCACCGACGGAGAGAAGTGGGCAAGCAACATCGACAATGTATGGCTACGAGAGAGTACCAATGGTATATGGCTTGTTGACACCAAAACCAATAACCTCAATTACTATCCGCTTGACGGCTACGGACAACCCGGCTACTTTGCCGACCACGCCGATGCACTCAAAGAATACCTATCCTGGCAGTTGAGTGTGTATGCAGAGCTGTTTGAGGCACAGAACCCCGGCATTAAAGTCGAGGGGCTTGCTTCTAACTGGCTACGCCGTGGAGACGCTGCTTTTTGGGTTATTGAGCGAAAGCCAAGCAAGCAAGTCAAGGAACTGCTTAATTCAGTGTGGAGCCTTGATGAAGAAGGTGTGATACATTACTGCCACCCGAACCCATCGTTGATAGTTCCAACACTCACAATGCCTATTGTTCCTGTTGCACCATCAACTGATATTCAAGTTGTGAGTGATATGGTGATAGAACTCATCACCGAAAACCTACGACGTGCAGCTGAAGCCGAAGCCAACCTCAAGAAACTGAAAGATGAGTTGAGAGCCGCAATGGAGAAGCACGGCATCAAGTCGTGGAAAACGCAATCGTTCTCCAGCGTCATAGCCAAGGACAGCGAGCGAGAAACATTTGACACCAAACGCTTCAAGGCTGAGCACCCCGACCTCTATGAACAATACGTAGTAAAGAAAGTAGTTAAAGGAAGTTTCACTCTAAAACTTTTATAAGATGATAAAATTAACAGCAACTGCAGCGATATACAGTATTTCCCCTGTTATCGACATTCCGTCTAAGAGCGGCGGAAATCCGTTCCAAAAAAGGGAATTAGTTCTCGATGACTCTTGGTTCGACCGAGATAACCAACCCCATCAAAGCCTTGTAGTGATTGAAGCAACAGGCGAGAAAATGGACCTGCTCAATCAATTTTCTCCAGGTATGCGAGTAACCGTTGAAGCATTAGTCAGTGGCAGGGAAGCCAATGGCAGAGTGTTCAATAGCATTCGCCTTCTCGGCATTCAACAAGCAGCACAGCAAACATATGCTGCACCTACGATGCCACCGCAACAGCCTATGTATCCTCAACAGCCTGCACCGGCATATCAACAGCCAGCATATCCAAATGCAGCACCTTACCCACAGCAAGGTTATGCACCATATCCACAAGCACAGCCTCAACAACCGCAACAAAAGCAAGGTGGCGGCTTGCCATTCTAAACTATGGCTGATGCAATATTGACCAAACGAGACGGAGTAGTGAAAATGGATAAGTCTTTTGAGTATCTATGCTCACTGCTCCGTAACGGAGTCTATACTGTCAAGATAACCCGACGTGTAGAGCCTCGCACGATACCGCAGAACTCATTGATGTGGATGTGGTACAAGTGTATGGAAGAACACACCGGAACTCCGAAAGACGACTTCCACGACTATTACAAAGCTAAGTTCCTAAGCCGTCAGGTCGCAATCGGCAACCGATGGGTAACCGTTGTTGGCAGTACAACAGACCTCAACACATTGCAGATGACGAACTACCTCAACAAGGTGCAAGCAGATGCAGCCACTGAGTTTGGCATCAATCTGCCATTGCCGGCAGACAGACACTATCAGGCTTTTGTAGATGAATACAAAGTTAGATAACCCCAAATATACAAGTTATGAAAATCAGAAAAGCAAAATTAGCAAAAGGAGGCACAGTAGAAGCCTCATATGTTGACGATGACGGCAACGAAATTGCCTTCAAAGGTAAGAATGTAGCACACAACGATCTTCGAAACCGATTGAGTGCACTCGTGCCATACTTTGCCGACTTGACCGAACAGAAAGAAGCAGATAGCATTGATTGGCTTAACCTCGACAGCGAGGAGAACAACAAGTTGTTGTATAAGCTCGAAGTTAGAGGCGTTAGTATTGGCGGTGATGACACAATGCCTATTGCCGTCATGTCCGGCAACCGCACACTGATGACATCGAAAGTTCTAAACATCAACTCTCCTGCAACCGACCTAAGTGCTGAAGATGGCGAATGGGTTCACGTTGATGATTTCCGTGATGCTGTTGACGCCTTCTTCTTTGAAGTAGAATTGTACATTCGAGACCGAAAGTGGGCAGTTAAGCAGACTGAGCTGAACTTTGACGAAGAGTGTGAGGACCCATTTGGAGAGCCTGCTCCGACTGAGGAAGTAGAACCGATTACCATTCCTGCTTGATGAAGCCTATATATATCACCGAAACGCCAGGCACCTTCAGGCTGTCCTTTGAATATAATCCCAACTTGATTGACACCATTAAACGAGTGCCTTGTAAGCCTCGGTGGGATGCGTCAGAGAAAGAATGGGTGATAACAAAGGACAGCCCTCTATATCCGCCAGGGCGTGATGCTCGGTGGTATGTAGAAGCCTTTGCACAATGGGCTGTTGTTCGTCGTTACTGCACGCACATCGCCAAGCGTAGCGAGAGCCAAGATATAACATACGAGATACCGCCGATGAAAGACTTTCAAGGCGAGCATTATATGTTACTTGAGCCTTATCAATACCAACTTGAAGGAGTGCGTTACGCTCTCGACAACAAGCGGTGCATCTTCGGCGACCAACCCGGTCTCGGCAAAACATTGCAAGCCATTTGTGCTGTCATCAAGGCTCACAAAGAGGCACAAAAATACGGCGAAACATTTCCAACACTTGTTATTTGTCCTGCTGCCTTAAAAGTAAACTGGAAGCGAGAGTTTAAGAAGTTTGCCGGAATTGATGCCGTTATTCTTGATGACAGCAACAAAGCAAATTGGAATCGTTTCTGGGAACTGAAGAAACCCGATGGAGAAGCAATAAGTAGTGTATTCATCACTAACTACGAATCGCTCAAAAAGTTCTTTGTACTGCGAGTAAAGAATAGCGCAAGGTTCACTCTTAACTCTATCGAGTTCGATGAACGTATCAATATATTTAAGAGTGTCATCATCGACGAGAGTCATAAATGCAAGTCGAGCAAGACCCAACAAAGCAAGTTCGTTGAAGGTATCTGCCGAGGTAAGAAGTGGATATTCGAGTTGACCGGAACGCCTGTTGTCAACAATAATACCGACCTCATTCAGCAACTGAAGATACTTGGTAGGCTTGATGACTTCGGCGGCTACAAGCAATTTGTCGGCAGGTTCTGCGATGGCCCGAAGCAGTCGAGCAATATGAAAGAACTTAACTACCGCTTGTGGATGTGCTGCTTTTTCCGTAGAGAGAAGCAAAAAGTGCTTACCCAGTTGCCCGACAAGATGCGTCAGTACATCACTTGCGAAATTACTAACCGCAAGGAGTACACTGATGCTGAGAATAACTTCCTCACTTATCTGCGTCAGTACAAGCACGCAGATGATGAGCGAATTTCAAGGGCGATGCGTGGCGAGGTAATGGTGCGAATGGGCATCCTCAAAGAGATAGCAGCACGAGGCAAAGTTAAGGCTGTATCCGAATTTATTCACGACGTGATAGACGGAGGTGAGAAGCTGATAATGTTTGCCTACCTCAAGGAAGTAGTCAAAGCTCTCAAAGACGAGTTCCCTGATGCTGTTACAGTAACTGGCAGCGACAATGTAGCACAGAAGCAGAGCGCCGTTGACCGCTTTCAGAATGACCCCGAATGTAAATTGATTATCCTCAACTATAAGAGTGGTGGCACCGGACTTACGCTGACAGCATCAAGTCGTGTAGGTTTCATCGAGTTTCCCTGGACTTATTCCGACTGCGAACAAGCCGAGGATAGAGCGCACCGCAACGGCCAGAAGAATGCCGTCAACTGCTATTACTTCCTTGGCGACAAGACCATCGACGAGTATATGTATAAAGTGATACAGACCAAGAAGGACATCGCCAACGAGGTAACCGGCACAACCACACAGATAGACGAAGATATAGTAAGCAATGTAATGAACCTATTCAGCGACCGAATATGACAGAGCAAGACATCAGAGACCTTGAGCTCACTTATACCGAGAGCAAGATACAGCATATATGTGTATGCTGGTTTCGCAAGACATTCCCCGAGGTTGGTGACTTGTTGTTCGCCGTGCCTAACGGTGGCTGGCGAGGACCTAAGGCAGCCATTACTTGCAAGTACGAAGGGCAAGTGAATGGCGTAGCAGACTTGATACTACTCTACCCTGCTGGAGGCAAATCATCTCTCTGCATCGAGATGAAGGTGCCGAAGCGAAAAGGGAGCCAGGCAGGCAAGCAATCTAAATTCCAAGTTGCGTGGCAGAGCCTCGTCGAACGGTATGGAAGTACATATGTTGTATGCCATGGGCTGATGGAGTTCATTGATGCAGTATGTAGATATATTAGAGTAAACCCTAAACCATACAAGGAGAATGCTCTAAACCTATACCCGACATATCGATGACATACATAGACCTAATAAACAGTTTTTGGAAGAAGCACAATCAAAAGCACTTTGATGAGTACGAGACGATGTTTTATTTCTTCTTGCTCAATGAGTGCAATTCTCGCTGTTGGCTCAATCCATTCGGACTGAAGACAAGTTACATCGAGGAGAGTTTGGAGATAGGCAGAAAAGCCATTGCAAACATAAGATTGAGGCTCGCAAAAAGAGGTCTTATAAGTTGTTTAGAGGGTAAGGCAAAAAGACCAACAGTTTACTTCATAAGGGAGCAAGATTTCACGAATCAGGACTACAAAAAGAAGGACTTTAATGTACGGCAAAATAAGTCTAATGTTTCCCTAATGTTTCCCACGGAAACATTAAAATCTAATGTTTCTCACGGAAACATTAGAAATTTAGCAGAAACGTCAAAAGTACCTCAAAGTGCTGAAAACAAAGAAGATGCAAAACCTAATGTTTCCCTAATGTTTCCCACAGAAACTTTAGAGCCTAATGTTTCCCACAGAAACATTAGGGAAACATTAGAGCAAAATACACCTTATATAGATATTAAGACTATTAAGAGTATAGATAGTCAGTATCAAAGAGGGTCAAAAAAAATTGAGTCTGAAAATCTTTTTCCTGATGAAAAACCCGAGCGAAAAAAGAAAGCTAAGACGCCCGAACCAGCGATACCTACACTTGAAGAAGTTCGCAGTTATTTTCTTTCACAGCGAGCCGATGAAAGATTGCTGAATTGGGAAGTCGAAGCAGATAAATTTTTCTACCACTACAATGCGTTAGGTTGGCGTAATGGTGCCGGAACTCGGATAGCGCATTGGGATAGTATGGCGAATAAATGGATTATAACACAAGAACAAAATGAAGCAAAACAACGGACCACAATTAATCAACGAGGCGATGCTCCGAAAGGCCTTCGAGCCAAATTGCCTCCTAAGCCCGGTTGTGGACTTATCGAACCCGACGACGATCGTTAAGCTCAAGAGAGCATTCGTCAATTGTGCCCGAGAGATTTGTCCGCAATGGCAGATACGCGAAGACCAGAAGGAAGTCATTAGAGACATCTTCGACTGGTGTGTTGTTGCCAACGGCAAGTACAACCCGAATAAAGGGTTATGGCTCTACGGCAACATCGGCACCGGTAAAAGCACTATGCTGAAAATCATTCGAGAGTTCTGCAAGTATGTGCGACCGAAATACTACTGCGAAGAATATCGGCTTAATCTGCCTTACACATTCCGTATCTCCAATGCCATTGAGGTGTGTGGATTTTTCAGCAAAGAGGGCTATGCCGGCATTGACACTTACATCGATGCTCAAATCCAAGCATTCGATGAGATAGGTAGTGAAAGCGTTCCAACTGGATATTATGGCACAGCCGAGAACGTATTTCAATACATTCTCCAGCGCCGCTACGATAAAGGTTTTGGCAGATACCAAGATACACACGTTACTTCCAATCTCACACCAAGAGACCCAATGACAGGAGAGAACCAAATCGTTGAGCGATATGGAGAGCGAATTTGGGATAGATGCCGAGAGATGTTCAACTTTGTACCAATGATGGGAGCGACATGGCGGAGAAGATAAAACTCGTTGTTTGCTGGAGCACCAGAGATGAAGAAACCATCAGGCGAATACGCCAGCGCTTCGGTATGCCGAAATATACAACCATCAATGGTTGGACACCTGCCGAGATACTTGAAGAAGATATGCCATTGCTTGAGGAGACCGCAAGGCGTGGCTTCATCTCCATTCTTCGGCACATAAAATGGTGTAAAAATGGTGGCACTTATTCTTTCATATCTCGCTAAAAATGACTAACTTTATTGTAAATCAAATAAAAGATTTTAAGTCAAACCGTTTAAGTTAAATTTTATGGACTATCAAATTCTACCAGTGAACTTGGTGAAACCATCACCGATGAACCCACGCAAGACAATCGACGAGGCGGCAATAGCCGAGCTCGCCGAGAACATCAAGGCGCAAGGCTTGATACAGCCAATCACTGTCCGCCCTGTTGCCTTTGACGATCGAGTTGAGAACGGAGTTGTTGTTACTACTCCAAAGCTCTACGAGATTGTTTGCGGTGAACGCCGTTACCGTGCATTCTCCAAACTCAACGAGAGCAATCCCGACGGCTCATTCTCAAAGATACCTGCGATTGTTCGCACGATGAACGATGCAGAAGCCTTTGATGCGATGATCACCGAGAACCTCCAGCGCCAAGACGTTGACCCCATCGAAGAAGCATTTGCATTTGCCCAGCTCATCAAGACCGGCAAGACAGCCGAAGAGATTGCTGTTCGCTTCGGCAAGAGCATTCGCTTCGTACAAGACCGAGTAAAACTTAACTCTCTAATTCCGGAACTGATGGTAGCCCTCAAAGATGACAAGATGAGCATTGCCGCTGCAATGATTATCTCCAAGCTCAACGAGAAAGACCAACAGCAGTTCTACAAGACCTACTCCCAGCACTATCAATGCTACACTAAATCAAATGCCGAGAACTTCATCGCATCACTGTTTATGACAATCGATAAGGCTGCTTGGCATAAAAAAGAAGATGAAGATTTTACCGGAGGGTGCAATTATAAATGCTCTGAATGCCAGTTCAACACCAACAACCACGGCTGTTTATTCTACGAAATGAACGGTGAAGGAAGTGGTCGTTGTACCAATCGTGCTAAATTCTCAGATAAGACGCTCGCATACATTAGGCAGTTGCTCATAAGTCGAGAAGACGAGTTCGTGAAAAAGGATAATCCACTTGTAAAGGGAAAGACAGTTATAGCTAACCATGAACCTGGCAGTTATGTATCTGCCGATACCAAGGAACTATACGTCAAAATATGCGACCTACTAAAAGCAATGAATTTAGAGGTTGTTGACCCATTCAAGTGCTTCAACGGATGTTGTGGATACGATGATGATGATGAGCGACTACAACAAAAAATCGACAATGGCGAAGTATATCATTACCTAACGATTTTTGATTACTCCGGAGTTAATATCCAAGATAGGTACGGATATGTGAACAAGAAAGACCTATCTGTCAACTGCGATGAGAATGGCCTGCCGATGAAAGTAAAGAACATCATCGGGACGATTGAGCAAGAAGAGAAAATGCTTAATAACTCCATTGCAGTTGCCGGAGGGAAAGCGATAAACGAGTATAAAACCAAGATAGATAGCGAAACACCTCTACAAGAATTTGAGATAGAGATGCTGCTCGCTATTCTTCTCAAAGGTAATTATGACCTAACCCATAAGTTCAATCTTCCAGGCTATGGAGATGATGAGCAGATAGTCAAATTCGTTCAAACGAACAAGAAGTCAGCAAACTACATCATTCGTTCATACATCTGTAGCCAAATGTCGAATACGCCCACTAATTATTTACTCCGTGACTACCTCGAGCAGTTCGGCAATCGTTGGCTTCCCGATGAGTACAACAAAGCCATCGAAGGCGTGAAGAAAAAGCACGAAAAGGCAAAGGCAAGGGCTACCACTGAGCTCGCAAAACTCGGCTATGATATTCACGGCAAGAAGCTCAAAAACGATGATGTTCCAAAAGACATTATCGAGCAACACGCCAGTATGAAAGCCAAGCATCCGGACTCTGTTATCTTATTCCGAGTAGGTGACTTTTATGAGACCTATGGAGATGATGCCAAAATACTTTCCAAGATACTTGGCATTACTCTAACTCATAGAAAAGCGCCCAAAGGCACGGAAATGACCCTCTGCGGCTTTCCTCACCACGCACTTGATACTTATCTACCCAAACTCATAAGAGGCGGTCAAAGGGTCGCTATTTGCGACGATAAGCGATGAGCAAATCTGAATTTTGGACGAGAGCGCAAGTCGAAAGGCTTCGCGCTCTCTATCATTTGCACACCAACGGAGAGATTGCCGAGATAATGGGCATCACCTTATCAGCCGTAAATCAGATGGCTTTCAAGTTGCACCTAAAGAAACGAAGCAAATTGGCAAAGGTTTATCTCACTTGTGAGCAGATTGAATGGTTTCGTGCGAACTTTGCTAATACTACAAATGCAGAGATAATGGCTCGCCTCAACCTCAAAATGGCGACGATGCACCGATTAGCCAGAGCATACGGATTAACAAAGAGCAAGGAGTTTATGGCAGATTGGCAGAAGAAAATAACTGAACTTGCCCGTGCCACCAATGAGAGAAACAATTGGCCGCCTAAAGGATACATTATACCTCGTAGCAGAGAATTTTGCTTCAAGAAAGGAGTTACTCCACTTATGCGTTTGGGACCTGAAAAGAATGCAGAGCGTATACGCAAAAGTGCTGAAACTCGTAAAGCCACCATCGCATCTGAACGTCGCAGAATATTGTTCGGTTTTGAGCAGAAAACCAAGTTGAAGCTCAATGGCTCTTTTAGACATAAAGCGCATGTACGTTTTCAGTTGCGTAAACTCGGCTATATTGTAGAACGTGGTGCTAATACGGCAACCATTACTCCACAAACCCGACGATCCGAGCGCTACGAAACACGATGCAAGGAAGTCGGCATTCGTTTAATCTATTCAGTTGAAAATTATGAGAACCAACAAACCCCCTCCCTAACTAATTTGAGACGGCTATGAGCCTTAAAACAAAGTCATTCACCAACCTAATCAATTACCAATGGCAATACCTCTGAGAAAGTTTGCAAAGCGATGCGAGGAGGTTGCGATAGCCAATGATAAAATTACTGCGTTATCTTCTTCTACCGTCAGCCTCTACGAGATTTCGCGACAGTGGCGTAAACTTGCAGATGCTACTTCGTTCATCAGCAACGAGCCATGGAGCGAGAAGGAAGAAGGAGCTGCTGAAGTAATAATAGCAGCATTGACATATCTTCAGCGCATCGGTTGCAAAGACATTGAAAAGTGTCTTAAAGACACGCTTGAGCGACAAAGCCGTAAGTTGTAGGTTTCAGAAATGACTATTGTGTGATGATGTTTAACGTGATGATGTTTAATAGTACAATGACTGAAATAACAAACTTAGCAATCTCCCTGTTGGACTTCAACAAGGGACAGCTCGTCGGGCTCCCGAAGAATCCCCGGTTCTTTCGGGATTACCGATATGAAGCGATGAAAAAGAGTATTCAAGACTCACCCGAGATGCTTGAATTGAGGGAGCTGATAGTGTTCCCTATGAATGACCGATACATCGTTGTGTGCGGCAACCTGCGTCTGCGTGCCTGTAAGGAACTTGGCTACACTGAGCTGCCTTGCAAAGTGCTCGATGCATCAACTGATGTTAAGAAACTGCGAGAGTATGCCACTAAAGACAATGTGAATTTCGGCGAGAATGATCTCGACGTGATGAGCAATGAATGGGACAAGACGGAGCTGGCTGACTGGGGCGTTGAGTTCGAGCCTGAGAAACCGAAAGACGAGTTCAAGGACCGTTTTGACAGCCTCAACGATGACACTGCCGTATATCCCTTAATCCCAAAATATGATGAGAAGCACGAGCTGTTCATCATAGAATCTGCCAACGAGGTTGACAGCAACTGGCTGCGTGAACGTCTTGGAATGCAACGTATGCGTTCCTACAAGACCGGCAAGGTAAGCAAGAGCAATGTAATCGACATCAAGGATGTCCGTATCGCACTGGAGGGCGAAAAGAAATGAGCCTTCCGATAGTGATACCCTCTCACAAGAGGCACGACAAAGTGTTCGCCAAGAAACTTGTCCTCAATCCTATTATCTGCGTTGCCGAGAGCCAAGCCGACCTGTATCGTCAATATAATCCCGACTGCGAGATTGTAACCCACCCCGATGACGTGATAGGTCTTATACCGAAACGGAATTGGATGGCAAAGCACTTCGGTGAGTTGTTTATGATTGACGATGACGTTCACGCAGTGAAGAACCTCGTTGTTGAGAAAGGCGAGCCCGGTGTAATAAGAGACCCCGAAAGGGTGACTGAAATTATCAACTCGCTATATGAGCTTGCGTGTATGCTCGATGTGCATCTGTTTGGCTTCACCTCACGCATTAGCCCTGTAATGTACGATGAGAGCGGTTTCTATTCACTCTCGAAGATGATAACCGGCTGTTCATACGGAGTGCGTTACAACAAGAACGTGTGGTGGAACGAGGAAATAAAACTGAAAGAGGACTTTTGGATTTCCTGCTATATGAAGTACAAAGAGCGACGCATACTCACCGACCTCAGATATAACTTCTCCCAAAAGAGCACGTTTGTCAACGCCGGCGGTTTGGCAGCCTTCCGTAACCAGGAAGAGGAACGACGAAGCATCTTGTTCATCAAGAAGAATTTCGGCGACTCTATTCAACTGAAAGGTGCTACCAACAACGGCAAGGACAAGACTAAGCAGATGGTCGAGTATAATATATCCTGTAAGTTTCGCTTCTGAAAAATGGTGCTAAAATGGTGTTTATTCTGATTGCAAAAATCGCCATTTTTCACTAATTTTATAGACGTAAACCAAACAAAATCAAATAGTTATGGTAATAAGAACAGTACAAGGATATGATTTTTTTGAGTGCAGTTCTGCGATGCAGAAAGCCATCAGGCGAGCCGATGCCGTTGTTGCCGGCTACTTTGCTCTTGAGTTATGGCACAGTGGATACCGCGACTATGTGTGGAAGCGATTATTCACCATCTCTGCCGAGGACTGCTACGGCATCATCACCAAGGAGATTGAAGCATTGTGGCAAGGGCATGAACTTGTCAACAAGAATAAGACCGAGCCGAAGGGTCGCATCTTCGTCAGTAAGGCTGTGCTTCTTCTCTGCGAGTGTCGCAAATGCCGAGATGCAGATCATCTGCAAAACCTCATCTACGACCGCAAAGATGTCGATGTAGAGATGTGGATAAACGATGTGAGAGCTCGACCTATACCAATTCCACCTTACACGTTTGACGTGCATACCAGGAAAGGTAAAAAGTATGGGAGAACCAAAGAAGAGTTTTTCCGAGATGAGTATGAGGCGTTGGTGCCACGAGAACCGGGGCTATTCGATGACCTCGTACCTAAAAACCCAAGTCTGTTCGACGGCGACAAATAAGCCGTCATAAAAAGAAAGTAAAATGAATTTACCTCCCATTGACCCTGCTATTTTGGCGCAGTTCAACATTAAGCCCGAAGATCGACTCGCAAAAGTTGACTTCGGGCTTAATATTCCGACCAAGCCGAAGCAAAAGCCATTGACATCTGACGAGTGCATTAAGTTGTTTGGAGCTCGAGACGCTGTGATGATGAACTTTGTGCCACAGATGCTGACAGCGCTTGCATTTGAACAGGCAGAAGGTTTCATCGGTTATTGCCGAGACCACCGCCTTAGTGAGTACAAGAAACACAACCGAGAGATGCGCAAGTGTATTGATGAATACAACTACGAACTACGCCAAAGTTACGGCAAAGCCTATGCTGCGTACCAATCGTACTACCAGCGACTGCACGATAAGGTTGAAGTTGACTTATTCAAGATATGGTGCACCTTCACCAACGAAGCTGCACGTCAATTTCTGCGTTACGAACACAAGGATATACCGGCAAGGCTTGCACTCGTTAAGATGCTGCTTTCATTCGTAGAGGAGTTTGATTGCCAAATGGACAAACTCATTGAGAGCAAAACGAAGTTGCCCTGTGAGAGAAAGCGAGACCCATATCCTTATCTCGTAGGAGTGCTTTGCCTCGACCTCGTTGAGAGATTCGATATAAAGATGAACATCACTGAGCCGATGGCATTATGTGTTCGTGTCCTGGCTAACAAGGCACACGTCGTCGTTGATGAGATTATGCGAGACGAAGATGCTGAGGAAGCAGCACAGCAAGCCAAACGTCAGTAAACGTTAAGGTGATAAAATGGCGGCTTAATAATTTGTGTAACTTGTTAAAAATGACTAACTTACAGTATAATTAAAATATAAGTTAATCATTTAAGTTTAAGCGAATATGGCAACAATTGACATTCTCAAAAAGGCTCTCTCAATCCTTAACAACCACGATTTCTACTATATGATGGTTGACTACGGATATGATAAAGCAGAGAGAAGTGCTAAAGCATCAATGAAATACTTCGTTGAAGTGACGAACACGCTTCCAAGCGACCTTCGAGAATTGATGCGTAACCTTTGGATTGCAACTTATGAGTATTGTGCTTGCAGTCGTCCATTTTGGACTTCACCCGACATCGAAGAGAAGAAAGCAGTATATGAGAACCTCAAGAACCAAGTAAATGCCCTCGTGGCTTAATCATAAAATTATGGGAAATAGTAGAATACACGTTGCTACGACCTATCAGGTAAAATACGAATTTGGAGACTTTAGCAACAAGTCAGAGTTCATCAATCAACTCATCGCAGAGAATTGCCCTTTTGCCTCCTTCAATGAAGATGATCATCTTTATGCTGATAGCATTGAGGTGCCAAGAGCAGAATTGGCGATGCTTGCCGGCAAGATTGCCAAAGAGCGAGAGAAGTATGAACCCATCTTCGCGCAAGAGTTAAATGATACCGTCGATAACGTAATCTTCACAATTAGCAGTTGGATTGCTTACTCCGACCAGCGAAACGATTACGTTGTACTTCAATGGTTTTAAGTCAAACATAAAATAATCTATTATGAAAGTAAAAGAACTTATCGAAGAACTGAAGAAGTTCCCACCCGAAGAAGAGGTGCGCTACGGGTTGAAGAAAGGCAAATGGCACCAGATGAAAATGATAGTGAAAATAGATAACTGGAATGGCTGGGCTGTTCTGAAAGGATTGGAAGGATGATGACAGTGATAGAGAAGCAGTATATGAATGCGGTTATCAGCATAGACCGCCAAATGAAAAACAAGACTCCAAACTGGGAGCAGCGTCGATATGAGATTGCCAAAGACATTCTCTCGACAATGTTCTATATACCGGAAAACCATTCATTAACCGTCGAAGCAGATGTTGACTTTGCTGTTGAAGTGGCCGACATCTTAATCGAGAAACTAAAGAAAGGAGAATAACGATGTACACCTACATTTGGATTGAAGGCTGGGAGAACTTGAATGAGTTTTGCCAAAAGAGATTTAATGATCGTCCGCATATGTGCGAATGCACAGGACATTGCGGAGGCGTGAGAATACATAACATATACAAAGCCGACAAAGATGGTCACTACCACGCGATGTATTTTCTCTATATGGAGCACGACCGAGGTGAATATGTTAGTTGGGACGAATTACACGAAAAAGTAGAAAGGGCATGGGACTATGAACAAATACGACTTGATAAACGCTCTATCCTCCGCAGAAGAAGATGAGGTGTTCATTGACATCGATGGCACATTGTACGAGATAGATGAGGAATTAGGGCATCAGCCTGAGACATTTGACGGATTTGATACCGCATATCCGGCATTGATATATCTTAAACCAATAGACGGAGAACTATGACAGAATACGAACTTGACAAATTGTGTGAGAGAAATCCGAATTGCGACTGCAAGTGCATCAAATGCCCGCTGTTCGCAAAGTATATGAACTCTAAAGAAGATTGAATATGGACAAGATGGGAGAAAGAATTAAGCAGATAGAGCAGTTTGCCTCCCAATGCTATGAAGATGGCGCAATGTATTCCGGCTTTATATCCGGAGCAATTTGGGCTGACAACAATCCTACTCAAGATGTTGTAAACCTCAACGATGTATGGCATAGTTCCACTGAAATTCCTACTAAAGAAGGTCTGATATTGTATCGCACAACATTAGGCAGATACGATGTCATATTCCAGAGCGGAAACAAAGAAGGAATATGGAAAGTATTCGTCAAGGACTACGGAGTTGCAGAATGGGCTTATGTTAATGAACTTCGACCGAAAGGAGGTAAGAAATGAGAGAAATTAAATTTAGAGGAAAGGGCAAAAAAGACGGCAAGTGGTACTTTGGCAACTTGTACGATATAGACACTTACGGAAGGACTCACATTTGCACAATAAATGGAGGATGTTTAGACATTGACCACGAAACCGTCGGACAATTCACAGGATTATATGATTGTGATGGCAAAGAAATCTATGAAGGCGATATAATACGATTCGGAAATTCTAAATGTGGCGTGTGTGAAGTGAAATGGGATGAATCTATTGCAGCGTTTTGTATTTGTTTTTACTTCAAGGATGAGATTGGCAGCAGGCCTCTCGGCGGAGGGGTAGAGTTTGCAATAATTGGCAATATTCACGACAACCCCGAATTACTGAAAGGAGGTGAAAAATGAGAATAAAATTAAAAAATAAACCTTTGTATATGGAGAACGATGAAATTGAATTGCTCGCCATGCAGAGATTGAGAAATAATAAAGGTAAGCTGAATGATAAGAATGTTGATTGCTTTGTTAATGGCTATAACACCTGCCAGTTAGCATTGTTCGAGATAGATAATATTATTGACATTCTTGAATATCACAGAGAGAAATGCGATAATGTTAAAGTTTTAATTGACGATAGTATTCATTACGGAGACCTTCGCAGAGGATATACACAAGAAGAATATACAAGGATTAAACGAGCTCAACGCATTTCTTCAGCTATAAGAAATTTTATAGACACATTAAAGGATGTAAGAGATGAGCAAGATAATTGATTTTGGCTATTTTGGGTTTATTGAAAAGAAAATGTATACAACCAATAGGAAATTTATAATACCAAAAGACTACGTCAATAAAGAACCGAAAATTATAACTATTAAGTGTGATTTTTCCAAGAAAGGAGGATTAAAATGACTGAACTTTTATTTTCCCTGGCACTCGTTGTGCTAACCGTTGCACTCATCGCAATGTCGATGACTGTAAGACGTCTATCCGAGGAGATAGACGAGTTGAAAGAAGTGGTAGAGCATATCCGCAAACACCTTGATTTTTATCAACTCTCAGACCACGAAAAGAGACTCGACCAATTAGAAGAAGTGCTCGAATTGAAAGAGTATTTCGATGAAGAACCATTAAACGAAGAAGAAAATGAATAAAGATTATACATACTGCGTCGGATTTGGCTACTTTGACCAACCCGAGCTTTGCAAGAACTGCCGTCGCAACATTCCTTATGGCAAGCCTGTGCCTGATGAAGTGTTGTGGTGGACTTCAGTTCAATACGACCCCAAAACCGGTAAGTGCCCTTTGCACGAGCCAAAAACTGACAACCAGTAATAACTTGTAAAAATAATTTTGTAAAAATGGCAAAAGGAGATGTTTATGTGTATCTGTCCGACTTGAATCACCGGTATTGCCGAGGCTTTCAAGGACCAAGAGTTCTCAAAATCATGGATTGCAGAAGTGAACGAAGAATAAAAGTCAGTCGTGCTTTTTTATTGCCAAACAGTTAAATCACAATGAGAGTAACACGTTTTATGAGCCTCGCCGAGTGGGAAGCCTTCGAGCGCGGCGAGACACTTATTAACAACACCGACCATTTCGATGGCGGTAAAGGTGGAAGCAAAAGCATAGGCTTCTGCTTCACAGAAGATTCACCGGAAGTTGCATGGCAATACCTAAAGGGCATTGTCGACGCTGACGTTTGTGCGACATTTGAGTTCCCTGACAACTATCTCACCAAGAGCGATGGGAAATATAGTGACAAAAGCGAAGGTGCCGGGTTCTTTGACTATGAAATCCGCACAGAATGGTGCTGCAGATCG
>SFTJ01000008.1 GCA_004563195.1 bacterium | reverse complement strand
TCAAAGTAAGTGATTGGTCGCCGGTTGATGCAGCGAAGCGGTGTGTTGTTACTTCTCGTCGGTGAGATTGGCGAAGATTTTCTTGAGTTCTTCGTCGGTTTTGGTGAGTTTGTCCTTGCAGAATTGCAGCAATTCGAGTGAGCGAGTGGTGAGTTCCGATAGGTTATCGATTGAGCACTCGTTGCTTTGCATTTGCTTTACTATTTCTTCGAGTTCGGTTACGGCTTCGCTATAGGTAGAAGGCATTTTCTTCATAACTTTATTAATTTTGCTTAATGGTTTGAGTAACTGTAGATGTGATATGTCCCGACTTGAGCCGAGTGGTTACCGTGTTGCCGGGTTTTAGTTGCGATGCATCGGTTACAGCATGCCCGTCAACGGTGGTGATGGAATAGCCGCGATTGAGTATGTTTTGCGGCGAGAGCAATTCGGTTTTGTCGGCAAGGTTTTGCAGTCGCATGGTTTCGTGTTGCATAATGTTGCGAGCCGTGTCGGCAATGCGCTGAGCGTAATGACCGATGTGGGCGCGCTGAGTGGCAATGCGGCCGCCCGCAATAGCCGGGATTTCCGACATATATCGGCGCAGCAATATGTTTTGGCGGTCGAATACGGCATAGGCGGCATCGGGGATGATGGACCTGAAATATTCGAGGTGCTGCTTCTCCTCGCGGATGTGCGAGGTTACGGTGTTGGCAATGTCGGAGGAGAAGTTGGCGAGCGATAGCAAGCAGTCGGCGCATCGGCCTATAATCCATTCGGCGGCAGCGGTAGGTGTTTTAACCGGTATGGCAGCCACATAGTCGAGCACGGTAACGTCGCGCTCGTGCCCTATGCCTGTGATAACCGGCAGATTGGAGTTGGCAACATGAGCTGCGAGTTCATAGTTATCGAAAGAGTTGAGGTCGTTGGTAGATCCACCGCCACGAATAATCACTATCAAGTCGAACATGTCGCAATGGTCGTTGATTCGTTCGAGCGCTCGAATCACAGTGGGTGCAGTGTCCTTGCCTTGCATCGAAGCGGCAAAGAGGCAAGTGTAGAACACCAATCCGTGTTTGTTGCCGGCAAGTTGATTGCAGAAGTCGCCATATCCGGCAGCTCCGGCGGCAGAGATTACGGCAATGCGTTGTGGATTGAGAGGAATGGGGAGTTCGCGATTCATATCGATGATGCCTTCGCGAGTGAGGCGTTCGAGAATCTCGCGGCGAATGCGTTGCATATCACCCAATGTGTATTCGGGCGAGATGTCCGACACATTGGCCGATAGCCCGTATTGCTCGCTCATATTAGCCGACAGGCAAAGCATCACTTTCATACCATTGCCCAGCTGCTGACCGGTGACTTGGCTGAATTTCGACTGGATAAAATAGTAGGAACTTTGCCAAAGCGTGGCTTTGATGGTGGCGCGAGTGTTGCCCATAGCATCTTTCTCCACGAGTTGCATATAGCAGTGGCGATTTACTCTGAAATCGCTAATTTCGGCTATCACCCATTGTTGCTGCAGTTCAGGGTCGCCGTTGATATTGCGGCGAATGCGGCTCAGATAGTCGTGTAGGCTAATGCCCTGTGGAGTGTCGACTGTTGGTAGGGGCATATTATTGCTTTGTGGGTTTGAACTTCAGGTTAGAGAGACGATATACGATGGTTTTTGAGAGGTAATCCTTGATGCGGTCGTAATCTTCCTTCACCATCACGCCCTCAAGATTGAGCGAAGCGGTGAGGGTAACATCCCCATTGTCGGCTTGCTCTATGCTATAGGAAATGAGAGCGAACTTTATGGATTGAAGAATATCGTTGACAATCTTTTTGTCGGTGCCTGGCAGGATAAACGACTTCACAGTAGGCGCATCGAAATATTTCGATGTGTTGAGTTTGTTCCAATCGACGTCGTAGAACGAAATTTGGCTGTCGAAGTAGGGCACTTGATAGGTCTGCACCACGGCTATCACCGAGTCGGCTTTGGCCGATGTTAGCAGCGTCATCGACACCTGGCTCGATTGTGTGACAGCGACATCGATGCTGCTGTCGGTAACCTTGAGTAGACGACTTACTTTCTTGCCTGACGACAGCGAATTCTCCACTTTCACCATTTTGCCCACATCGAAGTAGTCGAGCATATCGAGGCGGGTGCTTTTGGGCAGAAGTATAAAGATATCGTCGGGCTCGTCGGCAAATAGTTCTCTAATGGTTTTTGCTTCAGCTACAGAGCTGAAGCACACCATCATACAAAGCATTATGTAGTAAAATAGTCTATTCATATGGTTATCAAAATGACGTTGTGTGCATACAATTGAATTTTTTCAATGTGAAGTTACACAACTATTGATAAAAAATCAATTTTTTCGTTTCTTAAATTTATCGTAGTTGCCGTGAAACTCGGGTTTTTCACTTTTTTTATCTTTTTTGCGTCCACGGGCTTTGGCATCCTTCTTGCCGCCGAAGCGTTCTTCGCGGCGTTCGCGGCGCGACTTTTTTCGAGGTGCGAAATCGTCGTCGGCAGCGGCGTAGCGGTCGCGTTTTTTCACAGCTTTGCCCTTGTTTTCGCCGGCGTAGTCCTTATCGGCAACTGCAATTTCGCAATATAAGCGTTTGCCGAAGAAGTCGCAGCCCTTGAGCGCGCTCACCACACGATGAGCATCGCCTTTGCGAATGTCGAACAGCGAGTAACCCGAGAGGAGGTCGATACGACCTATATCCACGCGTTGTCCGTGAATGTTTTGATTGATAAGTTCTATCAAGTTAGGCGCAAAGAAGCCGTCGGCTTTGCCGCAATTGATGTAAAGGCGTTCGTAGCCTTCTTCGCCCACGCGGCGGTCCTTATCTTCGATGCTTCGGTTGCCGCCCTTGCTGTCGGCTTTCTCCTTTTTGCCTTTTTTCTCGTTTTCGGGAGCATCGAGTTTGCGAGCATCCTTATAGTATTCAAGAAGACGATTGGCTTCGAGCGAAAGCACGCGTTTGAGCAAGTCCTCACTGTCGAGCCATTCGAGTTTTTTCTTGATACCCGGCAGATACGTGTTTATTTGCTCCTCGTCGACATTCACTTTTTCGAGGCGGTCGGCGAGGTTGAAAAGTTGCTTGGAGATGATATCCTTAGGCGCAGGCACATCGTGGCGCTCAAAAGCTTTGCCAATGCGTTTCTCGATGTCGCGAATCTTGCCTTTTTCGCGCATGTGAACAATCGAAACCGAAACGCCGGTCTTTCCGGCGCGACCGGTGCGGCCGCTGCGGTGAGTGTAGGTGGCGATGTCGTCGGGCAGACCATAGTTGATGACATGAGTCAGGTCGTCGACATCGATGCCGCGGGCTGCCACATCGGTGGCTACGAGCAGCTGTATGTTGTGCTCGCGGAATTTTTTCATCACGAGGTCGCGTTGAGCTTGCGAGAGGTCGCCGTGCAGCGAGTCGGCATTATATCCGTCGGAAATCAGCCAATCGGCTATTTCTTGAGTTTCGCGGCGGGTGCGGCAGAAAATTATGCCGTAGATGCTTGGACAGAAGTCGGCTACGCGCTTCAGTGCGAGATATTTGTCGCGGGCATGCACCATATAGTAGATGTGACGCACGTTCTCGGCGCCTTCGTTGCGCGAGCCCACCACCACTTCTTCGGGATTGTTCATATATTTCTTGCGGTCGGCAGGCACATAGGTGAGAATCTCGTTGATGTCGTCGATAAAGCCCATATTCAGCATCTCGTCGGCTTCGTCGAGAATCACGGTGCGCACGCATTCCATGTTCACGGTGTTGCGTTTGATGAGGTCGAGCAATCGACCCGGGGTGGCGACTACAATGTGCACGCCACGGCGCAGCATCTTTATTTGACTCTCGATGCTCGAGCCGCCATACACCGGCAGCACGCGAAGGTCGTTGATATATTTTGAGTAGTCGGCAAGGTCGCCGGCGATTTGCAGACAGAGTTCACGCGTAGGTGCTATAATGAGCGCCTGAGGCTTCTCGGTAGCTACATCGATGCGCTGCAATACGGGCAAACCGAAAGCAGCAGTTTTGCCGGTGCCGGTCTGTGCAAGTCCTATGATGTCGTTATCTCCGTTGAGCAGATGTGGAATAACTTTTTCTTGAATAGGCATGGGGTTGACGTATCCTAATTCAGTGATTGCACGTAAAATATCCTCGCGGACTCCTAATTCTTCAAATGTTTTCATTCTAAATATTGTTGATAGTGTTATAGAGGGCTTCGACCTGAAAAAAACTTAGTGCTGAAAGCGACCGCATGCCCTGTTTTGATAATTCGAGTGCAAAATTACTAATTATTTGTAGATTATGCAATTAGATGATGCCTTTTGTGCCGCTTTCGTTGCGGCTTGCGGGCTGATTCAAAGCCGCAAACAAACAGCGAACTTGCTGCATCATCACCACTATTGTGCCGATGAGATGCAGCAAGCATTATCATAAGAGCCACTCACGCCTGGTGAGAGAGCCGTTATTGCATTTCTACTTTTGTGGTGGGCGGGAGGTCGGCATTTCGGCGGTCGATAGAGTCGACCACGTTGCGAGCCAATTGCATAAACGATGCACCGGAGATGGAGTTTTGGAGCACTACGGGCATGCCGTCATCGCCGCCGCGGCATATTGTAGCCACCAGAGGCACCTGACCCAAGAGTTCCACGCCGAGGCGTTTGGCGAGTTTTTTGCCTCCATCCTTGCCGAAGATGAAGTATTGTTCATCGGGGTGAGCAGCAGGAGTGAACCACGACATATTTTCCACCAATCCGAGCAAAGGCACATTCACTTCCTTGCTCTGGAACATGCTGATGCCTTTACGGGCATCGGCGAGAGCCACTTCTTGCGGAGTGGAAACCACTATGGCGCCGGTTATTGCCAAAGTTTGTACGAGAGTGAGGTGAATGTCGCTTGTGCCGGGAGGCATATCAATGACAAAGTAGTCGAGGTCGCCCCAATTAGCTTCGGTGATGAGTTGCTTGAGGGCATTGCTTGCCATGCCGCCACGCCAGAGAACCGCTTTTTCAGGGTCGACCAAAAAACCTATCGAAAGGAGTTTTACGCCATATTTTTCGATTGGGATAATGAGGTCGCAGCCGTCGACAGTCTCCATATAAAGTTTGGCATCTTCCACGCCGAACATTTTAGGCACCGATGGACCGAAGATATCGGCATCGAGCAGACCCACTTTGTAGCCGAGTTGCGCCAAGGCAACAGCGAGGTTGGCAGCGATGGTGGATTTGCCCACACCACCTTTGCCCGACGACACGCCGATGATGTTTTTCACACCCGGGAGCGGATTGGCGGGTTTTTCGGGTCGAGGATTGCGAACGATGGCCGAAATATTGCCCTTGATGTCGACAAAATCGCCAATAAAAGTTATAATGGCTGTTTCAGCCGACTTGATGAGCGACTTCATAAAAGGGTCGGTGGGCTTGTTGAAGATGATTGAGAACGACACTTTGTTGCCATCGATGCGGATGTCGTCGGCCACCATTCCCGAGCTGACGATGTCCTTGCCGGTGCCGGGGTAGCGCACATTGGCGAGGGCGTCGAGTATGAGTTGTGGATATAATCTTTCCATTTTGTTCTCTTTTGGTGATTGAGTGATTATTTAGAGTTGCGTTTTTCCATCTCCTGCGGGCATTGGATGTAACCGCGCGAGAAACTGCGGTAGGTGTCCTCTTCGATTTCGATATCCGGCTCGATGAGGTCGCCCTCCTTGGGTAGATGGAACTTGATGTACTTAATGGTGAGGCCACGGCTAAGCCATTGGCGCTCGTAGTAGGTCTTGATGTCGAGAATATCGTCAACGATATCTGAACTGTAGAGATTGTCGGTGTCGATGTCGGTGACAAAATTGTTGCCCTGCACAAGTGCGTGGGTGTAGGTGTATAGAAATGGGCTGTCGGTTTTGAGGTGAACCAATCCACCATCGCACAAGATATTGCGGTAAAGACCAAGGAAACGAGTGCCGGTGAGGCGTTTGCGCACCTTTTTCATCTGCGGGTCGGGGAAGGTAATCCATATTTCGCTCACTTCATTTTCGGCAAAAAAGCTATTGATGAGTTCGATGTCGGTGCGAAGGAATGCCACGTTGCAGAGCCCCATAGCGGTGGCTTGAGTGGCGCCGGTCCACATGCGTGCTCCCTTGCAGTCGATTCCGATATAGTTTTTGTCGGGAAAGCGACTTGCGAGCCCCACGGCATATTCGCCCTTGCCGCAACCCAGCTCGAGCACTATGGGATTGGAGTTGTGAAAATATTCCTGATTCCACTTGCCTCGGAGTGGAAAAGTTTCGTTCTGAAGGCGTGCGAAAGGATATTGGAACACACATTGCAGTGTTTCCATTTCCGCAAATTTCTTAAGTTTGTTTTTACCCATTTCGTTAAAAAAGTGATGCTGAAAACGGTATTTGGCAAAATAAGCGTTATTCTACCAACACCTTAGTATCATTAACAATGTATACACCCGGCGTGTTCATAGGGAATACATTCTTTCCGGCCTTAACAGCGAGAGGAGAGGTCACACCTGCCACATTGGTGAGCTGAAGTGTGGTGCTTGAAGGCGAAAGAATGATGATGTTGCTGCCTTCGGCATAGATGGTGAGGTGGTCTACCGCCACTTGCTCTACCGATGTTACAGCCGATGAAATAGTGAGGTTATCAAGCTTGTATTCCACGCAATCCACATTTGTAGGGTCGGAGGTGTCTACTTGTGAGAATATTATATTATTTACTGTGGTGTTGCCGCTGGAATCGAGATTGGGGTTGTTGGCAGCCACGCTGTAGATAAACAAGCTGCCGGGTTCCTTTGAGAAAGCCTCATTGTCGGTAGAATACACTATCACGCGAAGTTGCAAATCGTTGATTAATTTTTCGATTACAACGTGAGAATCGGTCAAGCGAGAGCCGCGAGTGATGTATTTGCCATCGGAGTTGGTGACAAAGTGTATGTAGTCGGGGATATTGATATCGCACTGAAAAGCAGTGAAATCCACGTTGTTGATAACATCGATGGTTACATCTTTGCTTTTATCCTCAACTATATACTGTTCTTGATAGGCTGTAAGGCGGTTTTCGTTTTGAGCCCAAGCTTCGGCACATGCCAGGGTTATGATGACGGCAGATATTATGTTTCGTAAAGTCATAGCGCAAAATAAATAATGAGGAGGTTATTCGGTTGTGGATGAGTTGATTATGATGTTGAGCACATCGGTGACGTCGGCTTGGTCTACATCATTGTCGACATTGGCATCGGCAGCCTCGAGCAAGAAAGATTTAGGAGTAGAACCCTTGATGTGGCTGATGATGGATGTGATGTCGTTGATGTTGATGTCGCCGTTGTTGCTGGCGTCGCCGTTGAGGGTGAAATTAAAATCTTTCCATTGTTCGCCTTCGCGATAGCCGGTAGCAGCAATCTTGGTGGTGAGGAGCACATCGGGAGTGTTGATGCCCGAGAACACAGCTTCGCCGAGTGAAGGAGCAGTAGTGTTGACGCTTGTCACCTTGGCGAGTTGGCTCATATTGCCGAATGCGTACTTGCCTATATAAGTCACATTTTCGGGGATAATGAGTTTGTTTATTTGATTGCAGCCGTAGTAAGCATATTCGCCCACCTCGGTGGTTTGGTCGGTCATGCCGGTAGCATCAACCGGATTACAACCTGCAAAGAGCAGCTTTGATATGCTTGCGCTGTTGCTTGCAAGGTCGATGTTGGTGAGGTCACCATTGCCGAAGAAAGCGCCTTCGCCAATAAATGTGATGTTGTCGGGTACCGATATGCTTTGCAATTTAGTGTTGGCAAAAGCATATTGCGGTATGTTGACCAGCTTGGGGTATTTTGCGAAATCGAATGCTTTGAGAGCTGAATTTTGGAAGGCATTTTCGCCTATGCTGCTCAGGCGGCTGTTGCTGCCCGTAACGATAGTAAAATTCTCGCCGGTGCAGTCGCAGAATGCATAATTGCCGATGCTCACAGTGCGGTTGGCGATGTTGGCAGAGGCCAATGCCGTGCAGCCATAGAATGCCTTGTCGGCTATCTTGAGGTCGGTGCTGCCATCGGTGACAGTGACCGAAGAAAGGGCAGTGCAGTGCGAGAAAGCGCCTTCGCCAACTACCTTAACCGAAGCCGGAATCACTACGGCAGCAAGGTGTTCGCAAGCCGAGAATGCATAAGGAGCGATGGAGTCGAGACTCTCGGGCAATGTGATGCTTGTGATGTTGTTGCAGCTCAAGAAAGCGCCTTCGCCAATCACGCTGAGCGATGCCGGCAGTTTCACCGATTGGAGTGTGCTGCTTGCGAAGCATCCCACCGGGATAGTATTGTCATCGAATGAGCGAGCATTGGCAAACAAAGTGCTCGAACTCGAGTAAGCCGTGATGGTGGCATTACTGATATCGAGCGACTGAAGCGAAGTCAGTTCGTCGGCAATAAACTTAAAGTCGACGGCATTGATGGTGCCGCTAACTTGCAGTTCGGTAATGCTTTTATCGGAAATAAGTGAGACCAATTGGCCGGATGCGCTTTCGATGGTTACCGCCAAAGCATTGAAAGCGGTAAGGCATAGCGCTATACAACTATATATTATTCGCATTGTAGTGAAATATTTACACAAAAATACTACAAAAATTTCGAATGGCAATAAAAGGTGGAAAATAGTTTCTCGCGAAGGTGAAAAATGGTGGTTGATTGGATAAAAAAAATAAGAGATTGCGCTGAGAATATCAACACAATCTCTTGTTAATAAGTTTCAGTAACGCGCTTGCCTCTTCAATTGCGAATGTCCAAAAGTAAGAGTAAAGCTCCTACCGATTGCCAAATTAGTTGTTTTCGCTTTGAAGAGGTTCAACAGCGATGTAAGAGCGACCGGCCTTGGTTTTGAATACTACAGTGCCGTCAACAAGGGCATAGAGAGTGTGGTCCTTGCCCATACCTACATTAGCACCCGGGTGGTGAACTGTACCACGTTGGCGCTTGATGATGTTACCTGCTTTTGCGAAAGAGCCACCGAAAATTTTAACGCCAAGTCGGCCGTTCTTAGAACTACCTACACCTTTTTTATGTGCCATTTCTTTAAAATTTTAGGGGTTAAGCAATAACGTCTTTAATCACAACTTTGGTGAAGTACTGGCGATGACCGTTCAAACGGCGATAGCCTTTGCGTCTTCTTTTCTTGAAAACGATGATGTGTTCACCCTTTACCAATGGTTCTGCTACTTCGCAAACCACCTTTGCACCTTCAACGGTAGGTGCACCGACTGTTACGGTACCGTCGGCGTCAACAAGAAGTACCTTTGCAAATTCTACTGAATCGCCTGCCTTTACTTCTTCGCCAAGATAGTGGACAAACAAGTATTTGCCTGCTTCGGCCTTGAATTGTTGTCCTTGAATTTCTACAATTGCGTACATTTTGTATTTTAATGTTACAAAGTTAACCCGTGAGGCGGATGCTTATGGTGGGGCATCTCTTAGTTTGAGCCTATTCGGAAAAATCGGTGCAAAGATACGAATTATTTGTTTCATTACAAAGCACTTCGTATCAAAAAATAAGCAAATTTTGAAGAAAATCGAGAAATTTTTCGTTCGACCCCGAAATGTGCCTTTCGTGAGGTTTTGATGTGCCCCGTGGAATGAAAATGATAGCTCGATAATCAAGCTTTTCGCTTGAGCAGGGCCACAGCATAGGTGGCTATGCCTTCGCCACGACCGGTGTAGCCGAGGCGCTCGGTGGTGGTGGCTTTAATCGACACCTGCTGTTCTTGGCAGCCGAGGCATTGGGCAAGCACTGCTTTCATGGCTGCGATGTGCGGATTGATTTTGGGCTGTTCGCAGCATATTGTGAGGTCGGCATTGCCGAGTTCGTAGCCTTCGCCATCGATAAGTTTTGCCACTTCGGCAAGCAGAATTTTGCTGTCGATGCCTTTGTATTTCGGGTCTTTGTCGGGGAAATGGTGACCGATGTCGCCAAGATTGGCGGCGCCGAGCATGGCATCGCAGAGTGCGTGGATGGCAACGTCGGCATCGCTATGACCCAACAAACCGAGTTCGTGAGGAATTTTTATTCCTCCGAGCCAAAGTTCACGACCTTCTACGAGGCGGTGAACGTCAAATCCCATACCTATACGAAACATATTGTGAATGTGATGATTGAGTGAGCAATGGTTGGTTGAAATATACCTAAGCGGGTAGCTGCTTAGCGGCCTAACAGCTGCTTGATGCCGTCCATATCGAAGGAGAGCGAGAAACGCAGAGTTTGGTCGAGCGGGCTGCTCTGAGCAGTGGCAATCATATAGGCGGCATCGATGCGAATTACATTGAGTGAGAAGCCGGCACCGAAGCCGAAGTATTGGCGGTTGCCCTTATAGGCGTTTTCGTGGAAGTAACCGCCGCGAATAAAGAATTGCTGATTGTAGTTGTATTCGGCACCTATCGAATAGTTGATTTCACGCAGTTCCTCTTTAGCACCTCCGGGAGCGTCGGTAAACGACTTGAATATACCGGTGATAGGCGACATATCCTTCCATTCTTGAAGGGCGTCTTCGTATTGTTCATTGTCCTCATAGTCGGAACTGCGCGGGCGAGCCGGCACGAGGAGCTTGTTGAAATCTACTGATAGAGTGAGGTTGTGATAGTCGGCAAGCGGGAATGTGAAACCGGTACCAATCTTCAGGTTGGTGGGCAAGAATGCAGGGTTGGTGCCGGCGCTATATCCCACTTTCGAACCTATGTTTGAAACATTCCAACCGAGTGACCATTGACATTCGTTTTGACCCACGATGGGATAGCAAGTGTAGTAACCCGAGATGTCGGCGGCAAAAGCCGATGCGCCCTTGGTTTCGTCGCTCGAAGTGCCGTCGCTAAAGCCCAAATCGGAGTAGATGTAGCGGAGCACAACGCCCATAGAGTAGCTTTCCGAGAGTTTGCGAGAGTAACCGAGGTCGAGAGCCATTTCGAATGGATTGATGCTTGCCATAGTAGAACCTTGAGCATCGCGCGAGGTAACTTCACCGAGCGAGAAATAGCGAAGCGAAGCACTGATGGCTTGGTTGTCGCCCGAACCGATTTTCCAATAACCGGCCAGGTTGGCAAGGAAGATGTCGTTTACGATTTTTCTCAACCAAGGGGTGTAGGATAGTGAGACCCCCGCTTGGCTATATGCGAAAGCATATTTCGATGCGTTCCAGAATTGCGAGTTAACGTCGGGGTCGGTGGCTGCACCCAAGTCGCCCATCGAAGCACCGCGTGCATCGGGAGTGATGCTGAGCGAGGTGACGCCAGTGGTGATGGGGTTGAATTCGTTCTTGACATTATCTTCTGCCGATGCGCTAATGCCCGTCGACAATGCTGCTGCCATAATCAGGCTCAATATTTTTGATGTAATCTTCATTCTTTATTTGCGAATTGATGTCTAATGTTAATAACTCAATTTCGGGGCGTTTATTGTATAACCTATTGTTAAAATTACATATTATATAAATAGGTGTGAGCTGTGCGGGCATAAAAAAGAGTCAAGCAGCCGTGTATTGCTACACGACTGCTTGACTACTGTGCCTGCCGTTTACTTTTACGGCATAGGGGAGATTGATATTATTTGTCGATAATTACCAAACGCGATTTTTCGGTACCTGAGTATTGGCTGCTTGTAGAAGCAGTGCCGAAGAATTGGTAGATACCGGCTGGAACGCGATTGCCATTGGCATCGTTGAGGTCCCAAACGTATGGGAACGAGGTTACATCTTGCTGCCATACCACCTTTTTGTCGGCATCGATAACAGTGATTTTCACTGTTGGTTCGGTAGTAAACTTGTGTTCGAAGTTGAATGTAGCCGATTCGCGAGCCGGCGACTCTTCTACGGTAAGCACCGCCTCAGCATCTGGCTTAACCACTACAAATGAGAGGTCGCGAGTAGCTACATTGCCGGCTGCGTCGTAAACGGTGAAGGTGAGGGTGTGTTGTCCTTCCGAAATAGAGTTTACCGGCATAGCTACGGTCACCTGCTTGCCGCCCTCGTCGATTTTTGCATAACCGCGAACTTCGTTAAACAGGGTATATCCATCGAGTGTGAGAGTCATCTGTCGGCCTATGGTTTGGCTTTGGTTGCTGAGAGCAACATTGTCGGTAGCTTCGATGAAGATATTGAAGTCGGGACCTACCGAAATCTCGTTGGCAAATGCTGTTTCGTCGTTGATATACATATTTACAATAGCCGGAGCCTCGGTGTCGATGATGGTTTCGTGGTCTTTCTCATCATATTCGGCGAAGGTGAAGTTGGAGTTGGCACCGTTTACCACCTGAGAGTTGTCGAGGTTGTGTGCGTAAACTTTAATTACGCCACTCTTTCCGGCTTGACATTCCTTAGGCACCACTAATTCCACGGTGAATGCACCATTGGTGACCTTGGCAGTGGTTTCGGTAATGAGTTGTCGGTTGTGGTAGACATCGGTATCGACCGAGGCGTAGGTAAATGACTTGAAGAGTACCTCGGCATCGTAGATTGATACGGTTACTTCGCCGTTGAAATCGGTGTCGATGTTGCCCGAAGCGGTGTTAATCTGACCGGTAATTACGGTTTTTGCCATAGGTTTGATTACCGTAGCATCGGTAGCTGCAGTGCCGTTGATGGTGTTGATGGCAATCAACGGACGAGGCACGCTTGGGCGCAAAGCCGGGTCGGCAAACAAGGTGTAGCACATCTTGTTGCGCGAAGCAGCGCTACCATAGGCTTGCTTAGCCAGTTTGTAGGCTTCGCCGAGTGTACGTGCAGTTCCGTCATCGTTGAGAGTGAGCATGGCCTTCATGAATGCGCTGTTGATGATGTGGTTTTCGTTGGCTTCAACGGTGCGAGTGGTGGTGAAAAGACCAATAGCACCGCGTTCAGGTGTCAAGACCATAATTTCGCCTATGCCGCGCACTCCGCTATCGAAGTTGGCGATGTCGCAGGCAGCCATGCTGATAACCGGCAGGCGCGGAATGGGAGTTTCGAGCACCTTGTTGATGTTCCAAACGCCCGAGTTAGAGATACCGCCGCCACCGCCGTGACCCATATATGTGACATAGAGAGCGCCTTGCTGGAAGAATTCAGCCAATTGCAGAACACTTGCCACACCGTTGTGGGCGCCGCGAGCAATGCCGTTGCTGAGGATAAACGACTCAATATGATACTTCTTTACATCGATATCGGCGCTCGAAGTGGTGGCGAGAGTTTTGAGCAAATCGGCTCCTTGATACATGTGTATGTTGTCGTCACCACTTTCTTCCATAATCAATATCTTATTGCGCCAGTTGCTGTAGTCGGTGTTGTTGATGTAGGCTTCAATCTTATCAATCATTTGGTCGGCTTCCTGCTCGTTGAGCACCGGCAAGCGGCCTACGCCTATGTTAACCGATTCGGCAGTGATGTTAAGACCGGTGTTGTCGCCGAGAGTTCCGAAGAAGTCGTCGGAAACGTATGTGGAGATGATGTTGTAGCTATTGCTGCTTTGGAAAGTGAGCAGATAGTTTTCGCCAAGTTGTTTGCTGAGTTGACGATTGTCGAAATAACCGCCGCCGAAGAGCAGAAGGTGCTTTAACTTTTCGGGGTTGCGGTCGTAGAACATCTTGAGCATCAGACGATAAGCCATAGCATCTGGAGTTCCCGAAGAAAACTCGTTGAAAATATCTTTTTGGTCGAGCACGAGCACATCGTAGTTGTCGTGGTCGCGGTGTATCTGAGCCAAACGCTCGGCTTTTGCCAAGAGTTGAGTGGGGCAGATAATAACCATGTCGGGAGTAGGAGCGCCGTGAATGTTTTGATTGGGCAGAACTTCGTATTCTTTAATCTTGTAAAGCGTCTTGGCGGGGTCGAATGCTACGAGCGAAACCACACCTGCCACGCCCAACGAAGCATCGCTGCGGGTTACTTCGAAGTCCTTATTGACTTCGGCGTCATGAATCGTCTCGGTGGTGTTTCTATAGCTGACGCGAAGTGGAGTTTGCGGGTCGGTTACGTTCCAAATCTGTAGGCTTTCGGCTTCGTTATATATGCCTATTTTGTCGTCTTTGGTGATGGCAGAATAGTTGATGTTCATCTGACTCCTCGAGCCGAGAGAGTTCTCTTGAGTGTAAGTGACGATGGCATAGTCGAGAGCGCCCTTCGACAAAGCAGCGGTGTTGGCAACACCCACGGTAAGTGTGTAAGAACTATTTTCGGTTTCGGGGATGACCGAAGCATAGGGTTGAATGAGTCGGAAATTATCGTAACCGGCTGGAGCCGCCAAAGCAGCTGCTGTGGCATCGAAAGGCACCTCGGTGTTACCTAAAGTGGCAGTGAGAGATGTACCTGCAGAAGTGGCAGCAGCGGCAACGTATGTTTGCACAGTCATTTCGCTGCCAGCCACGCGGCCGGTTGGGGTAATGGTAATAGAGGCGGGGAGAGATTCGCCATAGAGGTCTCTACCCGAACTTAGATAAGATATTTTTTCACTTTCGTGATATACACAGTTGTAACTTGTGGTGAGCAGGTTGCTGCCACTGATGGTGGGCGTGGTCATGCTCTTGATGGTGTTTGGAGCCGATGTTTCTTCGGTGATAAAGTAGTAGGCGCAAGTGGCGTAGCTGTTGATTGAACGCGAGAAGCGGCCCGAGGTGCCCATAGTGATTTTTACCGGTCCTTTGGCATAGAAGAAAATCTTGTTGTTGGCATGCGCATAAGGCACGGCGGCGAGGTCGTCGGTTTGACTGCCATTGAGCGATTCGGAGAGAATGTGTCCGCCCTGACCATAGATGCGCACTTTTTCGGGGCTGCTGAAGCCCATAGCATTCAGCTCATCGTAGGTCAATTCGTAGATGCCGTTCTTGTCGACCTTGACTTTCACCCAATGTCCTGAAGCCAACTTCGATGTGGTGGCGTATCTGGATGTGCTTAAAGCCGAGGCTTGAATACAAATGCAGAATATGGCCAGGAATGCCATAATCGAGCGAATGTGATGTTTATAAGCCATAAGTATGTGGTTTTATTTAATTGTTTTTATTTCGTTTGATTTTATGCGATTATTTCACTTTGATGTTAAGCACCTCTTTGCCGTTGATGCTGCCGCGCAGCACCTGGTCGATGGCGAGCGTAACAGCTTCGGTGCCGAATCCCGAATAAATGATGTCGCCAATCTTGAAAGTGAAATATTGGCTTAAATATTCGATGATTTCGTCGATTTTGCAAATCATATCAGCCGAGCATAGCGAAGTGGTTTCGCCGCCGTCGACACCCATCATTCCGGTAATGTTGTTGATGTCGGGAATCTCTTCGATAGGGATAAAATCGCCTATCATGGCAGCTCCGTCGAAAGCATTTGCTATGGCGCTGTCGGGCATAGGCGAAGCTTCCACCGAGGCACCTATTGTCACTGCATCGATGTATCGATGAGCAAATCGGCGGGCAATGTTTTTACCGAGACGGCCCACTCTGAACACCAAATGCGGGCGATAGGCAAAACTCTCGGCATATTCGGGCAAGAACCAAGGTTTGCCGCTTTTAGCCAGCGAAGAGTCTGCCATCAGAAATACTTTCTTGTCGCATACGGTGCTCAGCGACGGGTAATTGCTATTTAATGCTAAAACTTTCATTTCTGTTATTTCGAAGTGTAATAAAAAAATTACGACTGCAAGCAAAGTCTATTTTTCGCCGTTGACACTCATGCGATTGTACATCAGCGCCAAGTGGGCATAAATCGAAGTGTTTTGCACCACTATGCGATTGTCGGTGCGGATACGCGATGGCGTGAAGTTCCATATTGCTTTCAACCCGGCATCCACTATTTGGTTTGTTACATTTTGAGCCGATTCCACAGGAACGGCAAGTATGGCAATAGATGCTTGATAGATGCGTTGTTGCTCGGCAAGCTGAGCGATATCGAAAATAGGCACACCATTAATCGATTTTCCCACGAGTTTGGGGTTGATGTCGAAACCGGCTACGATGTTCAATCCGTATTGAATCAAACCTGAATCTTGAATCAAGGCGCCACCCAAGCTACCTACACCAATCATAAACGCATTGTGGCCTTGCTTGAACCCGAGGAAATCGGTGAGTTCCTGCTCCAACTGAGCCACCTCATAGCCGATGCGTGTTTTGCCCTTGATGCTCAAAAACGACAAGTCCTTGGCAATCTGAGAGGCATCGACGCTGATTTCCTTGGCAATCTGGGTAGACGACACGAACTCCACATTGTCGTGTTTGAGTCGTGTAACGTAAGCCAAATACCACGGTAAACGTCGAAGAGTGGGCTCCGGGAGTGTGGGGCGTATTATATTATTGTCGTCAGTTTTCATATTTATTTTAGTTCCTACTATCCATAAAATGCTGATAGGTAGTATATATATTTATCAACCTACAAAGATAACGAAAATCGGTTAAAGGCGCAATTCTTGTGGCGATTTTTTGAAATCTGCCGAAGCGATTGGCTTATTTCGCATATTTCGGGTAGCAGGTTTTGATAGGAGATTTGCGCAAAGTGTGATGGCGAAAATCGAGCTTCGGGTGACATGTTGGGGGCAAATGTGGTGTGTTATGAGAGAAATGTGTAGAAAAGTGCTTATATTTGTACCCTTGAATATTAAGAAACTCTATAAGAACTATGAAATTTACAAAAATTGTAAAGGCTACTATGCTTGTAGCTATGCTTTTAGCGGTGAAAACATCGAGTGCCCAAAACATTCAGCTGCATTATGACATGGGTCGACATCTTTATTCTGAAGCCGAACCCAATCGTCCTAAAGTGACATTGACATTAGAGCAGTTTAAGGTCGATAACTATGGTTCGTGGTTTTATTTTGTAGATGTTGACATGCGTAACCATGGTTCGGTGACAGCCTATACCGAGATAGCACGCGAATTTAACATAAAGAAAAATTCACCCTTTGCCGTGCACGTGGAGTATGATGGCGGATTGAATGAATTTTCGGCATTTCAGCATGTGGCATTGTTAGGAGCTGCCTACAACGGACATTCGCAAGATTTCTCAAAGACATGGTCGGTGCAGTTGATGTATCGCCAAGTGTTTGGTGGCAATGGTGTTCCGGCTATGTCGGGAGCACAGCTCACCGGAGTGTGGGGCGTGAATTTTGCGGGCGACAAACTCACATTCTCGGGTTTTGCCGACTTGTGGTACGGCTATAAAGCCGAAGTCGGAGAAAACGCCAAGGGATTTGTGTTTATCACCGAGCCGCAACTTTGGTTTAATCTCACTAAAAAGGTGTCGATGGGTACGGAATTCGAGATTTCCAACAATTTCATCTATTCCAACAATAGCACTCGCTTCTTTGTGAACCCCACATTGGCTGTAAAAGTGAAATTCTAAGAACAGGAAACAAAACAAACAATAATAAAACCGACTCGGCATCTCACCGGGTCGGTTTTCGTTTTTATGGTATCGAATCATTATGAAGAGTTTTTAGAAGTTATATTTTCAATTTAATTCCGGCAAATATGGAGCGCGGCATCATCGGGCCATAGATATATCCCGAGTCGCGAAATTCGCCTTGGTCGAAGTCGTTTTGGAAGCTGTTGAATATGTTTTTCACTCCACAGTTCACTTCGAGGCAAGCAAATTTCATGAGTTTGAAGTCGTAGCCAATCTTGAAGTCGCAATCGAAGAACGAAGGAGTTTCTACAGCCACATCGATGTCGGTGCTAGAGCCGCAGAGGTGCTGCACGAGCATCGAACCCGTGTAAGTGCCGCTAATCGAAAGCGATAAAGGTTTGGTGGGGTTATACTTCAGGGTGAGATATCCATAGGTGTCGGGGGTGCGGAAAAGACGCTTCACGGGTGGCACATTCTCGTCTTCGCTCCAATATTCGAGTTCCTTGTATCGGCTTCGCTGGAAAGTAAATCCCATTTGCGACTGCAGTTTCGACGACCACACAGCCTTGCCTTCGGCGGTGAATCCCCACACGGTGGCTCCCGAGCCGTTGTAGCGCTCAAGCACCTGATTACCCTTACTGTCGGTGCCATCGAGCAGACGAAGTGCAAACACATCGCTGAGGTCGGTGTAGAAACCCTCAAACAAGAAATTGGTTTGCACCGCACCGATGGTGTAATATAAGTCGACCGAAGCACTCACACTATTCGACTTTTCCTGACGCAAATCGTTGGCGAGCACGGTCACCACGCGGTCGCCACCAACTATGGCAATGTGGAAATCCTCGTCGTAGGCTTGGGGCGAGCGGAAGCCGGTGGAGTAGCAGAGACGCAGATTTACATTCTTCGACGGATTGTAGCGGATGTTGGCGCGGGGCGACACTATCACATTGTCGATGAGCGAGTGTTTGTCGAGGCGAGCTCCGATGAGGAATCCCCAGCGGTCGGTGCGCCACTCGTTCTGCAAATAGCCCGAATAGATGTTCACGGTTTGTGCCACATCGTGGTCGTAGCCCAGAGTCACGTCGTGCAGATAATTGTGGTTATATTCCAACCCCGCAGTGAGTTCGGCAGGCATAAATATCAGATTGCCGAAGGAGTGAATGTATTGTGCGCCGGCCACCACCACTATGTCCTTGGTTTGACCATAGGCGTTTAAGTCCATGCCGCTGCCGTAATAGCTGTTGCGATTGGTGTTTTGCATCGAGGCAAAAGCATTGAGACGGTTCACGTGATTTTCGTCCCAAAGGTCGAACGAAAGGTCGGCGGCATGAATATTGTGGTCGGTCTGTTCGGCTACGTTAGAAAGGTGCGGTTGCAAATCGATTTGGTCGCCACCGCGGCGATATTCGTGTGTGCCGTGATATTCGAGTGAGAGTTTAGTGAAGTCGGAAGTTCGCAAGAAGCTGCGGAAACCTAAAGTTTGAGTTTTGATTTGCGGAATCTCGGTGTAACCGTCGTCGTCGTGGTCGTAGCCTTGGCGAACACGGTTTTGACCGAAGATAAATATGCCCATGCGGTTGTTGTTTCCCACGGTTGACGCGCTTAATGTGGTGTTGTTGTCGAGCGCCGACGAAATGCCTATCGAGGTGAGCGAGTGCGACACCTCGGCAGAATTGGTAATGGGGTCCTTAGTGATGATGTTGACGGTACCACCGATAGCCGACGAGCCGAAAAGTGCCGAACCGCCGCCACGCATCACTTCCACGCGGTCGATCATATTGGCCGGAATCTGCTCAAGGCCATACACGCCGGTAAGCGCAGAGAACACCGGGCGCGAGTTCATAAGAATCTGCGAGTAGTGACCGTCGAGGCCGTTGATGCGCACTTGAGTGAAGCCACAGTTCTGACAATCGTTCTCCACGCGAACTCCCGGCTGGAAATTAAGTCCGTCGGCGAGACTGCAAGCACTCACTATGTCGAAAAGTTGAGCGCCAACCACGCCGATGAGCGATGAACTGTTGCGGCGTTTCACTTCACTCTTATTGCCGGTAACCACCACTTGCTCAAATTCGAACACATCGGGCACCAAATCGAAATTGATTTCGGATGTGCGGCCTTTTACAACGGTTACCTTTTTAACCAGACTTACATAGCCGATGCACGAAGCCTCGATTTCGTATTTACCTTCGGGCACATTGCGCATAGAGAAGTGTCCGGTGGCATCGGTAGAAGTGCCGATAGAGGTTTTGAGCAGTCGGATGGTTATATAAGGCAAGTGTTCGCCTGTGCTTTTATCCACCACGTGGCCCACAATGTGAGCATCGGTTAATGGTTCGTTGATACTTGTTGTGAGGGATGTGCTCGCAGTTTCGCGAGCGAATGTAGATTGCGCCGACACTATAAGTGCCAGCATAAGAAATAATATTTTGCTCATTTAATTTTAGCCTGTATTGTTGAAAAAATAAATATAAGGTGGGACACTATGCCTCAAGTATGGGCATAGTGAGTGTGAAGGAGGAATTGCTTAGATGTGCTGAATACAGGCAGGAGGGGCACGGAGGCTGATGCAAGCCACATGGTGCGACACCGATTTCACCACTTGCGGCAAAATTAAAATGCAGAGCACCACAATCGAGGGCTCGACGCCTATTTCAAAGGTGTCGCAAGTGAAAATCCCATGGTTAAGCAAAGCGATGGTGTTGATATCTGCCTTGGTGTGCTGAGCGGCTTTAAACGGGTGAGAGTGCCAAACTATTTCGTTGTCGATAACATGCGAGTGCATGAAGAATGTGTTGCTGCAATATTGTGCACACACCATAGCAATCAAAAATGCCACTATGGAGCGTTGTGCGGTGGTAATATTTGAGCCGTACTTCTTCAAGCTTGTGCTTTGTTGTCGATTGGTGAAAAATATATACTTTATCTTTGTTTTGCGCTGCAAAGGTAGTGATAATTATTGGTATTTGAGCTATTTGTTACAATGTTTTTATTTAGAAATGTTTTAAATAAAATTAAAAATGGTAGGCGGAAATATAAATAATCCCTTGCCGAAAGGGGGAAAATCGACAAGGGGTTATGGTGATGTTATGCTCCGAATGATTAATATCCGGTAACGGCGAGTTTTTTAGCCTTAGATGATTGCGTCATGCCGTTCGACATAATAGAAGCTCGGTAAACATATATGCCTCGAGGCACGCGGTTGCCGTTGTTGTCGCAAAGATTCCAGGTGATAGGCGCCGATGTGTAGAGGTCGCTCTTACCGGTTTCGGAAGTAGACCACACGAGACGTCCCATAAGGTCGAACACCTGCAGCGATATGTTGAGTACCGCATCGGGGCGATTGTGCTGCACATAGAACACTGCTTCGGTAGAGGCCGGGTTGGCAGTGGTGTAGACATCGAGCATCTCGGGCTTCAAACCTTTAACCACGTTGAAAGTAATGGTTTTCTCCGAAGAATTGCCGAAAACGTCCCACACTTTGAGGCGCAAACTGTGTTGGCCATCGGTGAGATTGCTGAGCGGGTAGTTGATGGTTCCGGCATTTCCGTCGGGGTCGAACACGGGTCGGTAATAGAGGTCGACGTCGCTGTAAGTCACCTTCTCGTCGAGTTGGAGGGTGATGTTGTGACCTATGCCACCGGTCGAGAAGTTGATGCCGTCCTTATCGAAAACGTTAGCCAACACGAGCGGCGACTCGTTGATGTCATCGCCATCGGCAAACGATTCGGTGTTGAGGGCAAACACGCGAATCTCCGGACCCTCCGAATCATTTTCTATGGTTTCGTCGTAGCCATAGATATAGAATTGCTCATTAGAGCCCATGGCTTCTTGATGAGTGGTTTCGTCGTAGGCATAAAGCATGATGCGAGCCGGACTGTAGTTGTTGTATGATTCGGGGCTTATTTCGCTTGGAATGGTTACGGTAATAGAGAATCGGCCATTGGTGACATTGTCGGTGTTGATGGCGAGTTTGTTGTCGCGTTCTTGATACACAATTTGCTTCGACAATTCGCCGTATTGTTCGCTGTGTCCCTGAGTTTCTACCGATTTTTCGGCATCGAAGAGAGTAGACACCACCTTGCCATTGAAGTCGTCGATGGGATTACCCTTCAGGTCGACAATCTTTCCGGTAAAAGTGAGCGACTGTCGCGCTTGGAAAGTGGGCATATCGTCGCTATTGATGTCGTAGCCGTTGATGGTTTCGATTTCTGCCACATATTTTGGTATGGTGAGACGCATGGCAGGATCGCCAAACAGCACATAGCGCAATTTGTTTTCATCGTTCATCAAGTCGTTTTTGCCTTTGCGCACAATCTCGCCTATGGGGAGGACCTCGCCGTTTTCGTCGCGAAGGAAAACGTATTTTGCCACAGCATTGTTGAGTGCGCCGTTGTTGGGGATATAAGCCAGTCGGGTCGACGACAATTCGGCTATGGCACCACCATTAGGATTGTTGTAGATAATCTCGCCGCCCGAGGTGTTGCCGGCATCGAAGCGCGAAAATTCGCAAGTGGCGGCAAATATAAACGGCCAACGGCGATTGTATAGGCTGTTGATGTCGGTGTAGGTGAGCAGACTCTCGCCGGTCCACCCGGTGGGGCTGGCGTGGCCTATGTAGCTGAGCCACATGGTGCCCTCGTTGAGCCAATTGTAGAATCGTTTGCGGCCGCCTTCCGACACCAATCCGCTACCCGAGGTAGTAAGGTCGAAAGCATCGATGTATACGCGATTATAAATGTTGTTTTCTCCACCGTAGCGGGTATATAGATTGATAATCGATTCGGCTTGTTCCATGTGTACACCATCGTTTTGGTCGTCGGCTGCTATCATCACATTGGCTTTCCATGAGCCAAGGTCGGTGTTGTTGATGTACTTAATAAGTTTGTCGACATTGTTTCGTGCTTGCGAATACGACCTTGCCGGCATACGGCCTACGGCGATAGAACACTTGTTGTTAAATCCCGAAGCATTGTCCTCGAGCATCACGAATAGGTCATCGGAACAGAACGACGAACTCTCGTTAGAACTATCTACCGACTGATAGGTGAGCAACATAGGGAACGAATTCGACTTTACCGACAGGGTTAGCTGGCGATTGTCGAACGAGCCGCCGCCGAAAAGCAAAAGATAAGCCAAACGGTGGCCTTCGTCGTCGGTGCCGCGGTCGTAGAACATCTTGCAGAGTCGGCGGTAAGCCATAGCATCGGGTGTGCCCGATGAAAACTCGTTGTAGATTAGCTCCTGATTAAGCACAAGCACACGCATGTTGTCGCGTTGCTCGTGAATGGCAGCCACGCGGCGAGCCTGGTCGGCAAATGCCGATGGCGTGATGATTATCATATCGGGCGTAGGTTGGCCGTGAATGTTTTGTGATGACACATTACCTACGAACACCGGTGCAGGAAATTTGGCATCGGCATCGAAAGCCGCATATTCGCGCAATCCGGTGGCAACTGGAGCAAATTTCACGCCTCCGTCGGCTGCTTCGGTTTTGATGACAATAGGATTGGCAGAGTCGGTGATATCCCAGATGTGCGTATCGGCTTTGGCTCCGCTTACCACGATGGTGGTCGCAGTGTTGGCAGAGTGGTTGAATAGCAGCGAACCGTTTGCGAGCGCAATGCTGCGAGGATAGTTCACGGCTATATAGTCGAGGTTAGCCAATTTGAGAGTGCCGCTATAGCCGAGACCTATGGTGTAAGTGAAATTGCTTGCATCGTTGAGTTGAAATTCCTTCAAGCTATAGTTGAGACGCATCAATTGGTGAGAATTGACAATAGGACTGATAATGTCGCCTTCGCCATTAGCCAGCTGCGTGCCATTGTATTTGAAAGTGAGATTAGCCGAAGCCGAGGTGCTGCAAGCAAATGCCGTGTAGGCACGAATGGTGCTTCCGGCTATGTATCCCGGGATGTCGAATTTGAAGCTCTGAGAGGAATTGTATTTGAAATCTTCGCCCAAGAGTTGGCGGCCGGTTTCGCCCGCTGATGATGATTCCACTTCGTGAAATGTCATATCGGTGAAAGATGTGACCACTTCAGCCGAAGGATTTACAGCCGTTTCGGATGTGGCAAATGCAGCATCATCAGAATCGTTTTCGGTAACGAAATAATAAGCCGCATTGGCGTAGGGGTGTTGCACGGGCACAAACACGCCTTTTGAGTTCAGTTCCTTGGTAATGTGGCCCTGAGCATAGAAAATGATGCGATTGCCGCTACGCACCACAGGCACGGCAGGCAAATCGTCGATTATATCTTCTCGACGCAGACTTTCGGCAAGCGGAGCGCCGCCGTAGCCGTAGATTTTCACTTTATTAATGTCGAAGAAACCCCATTTCGAGAGGTCGCTTTGCGACTTATCTTTACCCATCGGCCCGAGGCGAGTTTCGACTCAGAGGCATAGGTGTCGGCATCGAATGCCCGCGCCGCCGAGTGCGATGCCATGAGCAACACGGCTGTTGCCAGTGCCCGCAGCGATAGTTTGCAATATGTAGTGATGTTATGCATCTTTTTGTTGTATATAGTATATCACAATATTAACGGCAAACGAGGTGTTTTATTGTGAATATCTCACTGTAAATTGAGCCACATGGAGGCAAGAGGCATCAAAAAACATCACCGATGTGCAGAATGTATGCGGAATAATCGGTAGATTTTCGGCAGCCGGCACATCGGTGAATATGGAAAAAACGCCGATGAAACGGCGCATATATGGCAATTATCAGAGACGAGAACGCAATATTTCCTCCACTTTTTGAGGGGTGACAATGCCGTTTTCGCCAAGATTCCAGTTTCGAGCCTCAAATCGGCTGCAGATGGTGCATGGCTTTATCGATGATTTCATCGGTTTCACCGCACGAAATGCCCCACACCTCGCGAGCATATTGCAGCAATTTGGCTTCCTTTTCGCGGCGCATCACGTGCATAGTGCCTTCCCACACTATAGCCAAAGTCACGCCGTGGTCGAGGCCGTGCAGAGCGGTGAGTTCGTGGCCAATCATGTGAGTAGCCCAATCCTCATCTACTCCCATAGCGAGAAATCCGTTGAGGCCCATAGTGGCAGCCATCATAAAGTCGGCGCAATCGGCATATTTTCTATCACCTTCAGCCAAGATGCGAGGCGCGATATCAATGAGAGTGCGCAGCACGCCCTCGGCAAAGCGATCCATCACTTTGGGGCTGCCGGCAGTGGTGAGATATTGCTCGGTAGTGTGAATGAAAGTGTCGATTATTCCGTTGGCCACTTGTCGCTGCGGCAAACTATAGACCGCGGTAGGGTCGAGCACCGAGAATTGCGGAAAACCTTCAGGATTATTGAACGGATATTTCTCCTGCGTGGCTCGGCGCGAGATTACGGCGCCACAGTTCATCTCCGAGCCGGTGGCGGGCAGAGTGAGCACCGTGCCGAATGGCAATGCGGCAGGCACTTTGGCTTTACCGGCAACAAATTCCCACGGGTCGCCATCGTAGTTGATGCCTGCAGCTATGAATTTGGTGCCATCGATAATCGAGCCACCGCCTACGGCGAGAATAAAGTCGATTTTCTCGGATTTACCGAGCGAAATGGCTCGCATAAGAGTGTCGTAATCAGGGTTGGCTTCGATGCCGCCAAACTCTATTATGGTGCATTGGCTCAGCGCATCGGTCACTTGCTTGTAGATGCCGTTACGCTTTATTGAACCGCCGCCATAGGTCATCATCACCTTGGTGCCCGGCGCAAGCAAACGGCTGATTGAAGCTATTTTGCCTTCGCCAAATATTATTTTTACCGGATTTTGAAATTGAAAACTGTTCATACTTGTATTATTTGATTTATGTGAATATCTGTTTTGTGCGAGTGGTAAGCAATAATCTGTTTTGATATTGATAATTGCATTTATCGGGGCAACGATAGTGCATAGTGAAAGCAAGGGGGCTTGCTCTATTGCCTCCCACCAAAAACGTATCTTATGCAAAAGTAGTGAAATTTCGGATATTCGATAATGCTTTTGGCGTTATTTGGTTTTCATTAATATTTTTTAGAGAGAATCAAAATGACAATTCTGCACCAGGGCGGGTGGAAATATTGTGCCTAAAGTAGCAAATGGTGGTTAAATTTTCCCAAATTAGATTACAATGCTGTAATTTTTGGCGTCAAACATTATTTTTTTGCTAATTTTGCAATCGTGATATTAAGAAAAACCTCAATAAAAATGCAAATAAAGAATAAGACTCTATATAGGATATTGTGTTCGTTAATTGCATTGTCGGCAACATGCGGCAATGCGATGTCGGTAAATAAGGCAGATGTATATGAAGACTCGTTGGCGACAGCTGCGACGCGAGTTAACACAGTGCTTTTAGGTAATAAAACCAAAGAATATGCCGATTCGGTGGCAGTGGCAATTGTTCCCGTATCGATTCAGAAGGACCTTAAGGAAGCGAAAACCGACAGCATAAAGCCTTTATCACGCATCCCGGCAATCACGCTCGACGACTGGTATACCCTCAACTACGATGCTATATTGCTGCGTCCCAACTACTCCTATTTGCCTCTTATTTTCAAGCGTCAAACGCTGCGCGCCGACAGCATAAAGCAGTTTGTTCCGGCGAGCGAATATTGTCTTGACGTAGACCGCGATTGGCTCAATAAAGCCATCGAGGAAACAAATCGCAATAGAGATGTGATGAATTATGCCATAACCCATTCGCCCGAAGTGGTTCTCTACAATGCGCAAAAATTGCCCGAACCGCCAAAAGAGTTTGTGAGCGTGGTAGATCCCAAGACCCGTATGCTCAAGATAGAAGAGCGCGATATAAAATCGGGACTCGGGGTAGATGCCAAGCGCGAGAAGGTGAATGTGCACAACTGGCTTCACACATTCTCGGGTTCGTTGCACTTCTCGCAGTCGTATGTGTCGGAAAACTGGTATCAAGGTGGCAACAATAACTTGAACGTAATAAGCGATATGCAGTGGAATGTGAAGTTGAACACCAATATTCATAAAAAATATCTCTTTGAGAACACTATACGCTATCGTGTGGGCGTGATAACCACCCCCGAAGACACAGAGCGCCGCTACAGCTTGAGCGACGACTATTTTCAGTGGAACACCCAAGTGGGTATCAAGGCTATAAAAAAGTGGTATTATTCAGCCACAATGCAATTCAAGACCCAGTTGTTCAATAACTATCAAGCCAATTCTAACAGCCGACGCACATCATTTTTGAGTCCCGCCGAAATGAACGTGGGTGCCGGTATCACATTCAGCAATGCCAGCAAGGACGGATGGCGCTCGGTGAACTTGCAGATTTCGCCGGTGTCATACAACTTGAAGTATTGCCTCTCGAAAGAAAATCCCGCGCCGCAGAATTTTGGTATCAAGGAAGGCCACAAGACCAAGCACGATGTGGGTTCGAAAATCGACCTTAAGTTCAATTGGAAATTCAATCAAGCCATTCGTTGGGAGACCCGCGTGTATGCGTTCACAAATTATAAATATGTGCAAGGCGATTGGCAGAACACATTTAACTTCAATGTTACGTCGAACTTGACCACAACACTTAATGTGCATTTGCGCTACGACAAATCGGCTGCAAAGAACGAAGATTGGGACTACTGGCAGTTGAAGGAGATTTTAAGCTTCGGTCTGGCTTATCGCTTTGCCACCGACTGATGTTAACTGATTATGAAGGTGCCGCTGAGAAATATTGTGACTATGGTGATGGCGATGCTCGTGAGCGTTGCCGCACAAGCCGAGTCGAAAACTCAAGTGCCCAAGGAGTCGCAGATACTTGCCGGATATAATGAGGACACGGCGCGAGCAATATGCGATGAAGCCGGCTCTCGCACCATCGAAGGAATATGGTATTATGCCCAAGAGCACACTACGCTACTCATAGAGCGTTGCGGCGATGTGCTCGGAGGAATGCGCTATCGAGCAGTGTATCTCGATTCCGACGATAATGAACTGCTCCCCGGCACAGTGATGGGCTATCTTGAGCCATCGGTCGATGCCAATGTGTATGCCATTTGGCTCTACAGCGCCCGCGAAGGCAGCGTGCTCAAGCACCCCGTGCAATGCGTGGCTCGAATGGGCGAAAACGGAGCATCGCTGGTGTTTGAACATCGAAAAATCAGCTTCCGATTCCGAATCAACCTGGCTCGATTTCTGCCGAGCCTCTTTAAGGGAATTTCGCTGATTCCCGATATGGAAAAAGAAGAACTCCCGGTGGGATTTCACCGTATATATCCCACAGCCGACGACAACGACACTGCAACCGGAGAGATAAGATACCTTTAGTAGCGAACACAGAATCACAAAATCCATGAGAACTGCGATAATAGCAATAATTATGACAACGGCTATGGCATTAACCGCCACAGGCAAGGTGAAAACCACACGCAAGTCGCTTCGAAGCGATGCCGTGCAAGTGGGAGAGTGGGTTATGACCGATAGCAGAGGAGGCGAGGTGGATACCACCCGCACCGACACCGCCGATGTGAAATTTCGCAAAGGTGCAATAACCATAAAAGGCTATGTGAAGCGCGCAAGCGATAGTCGCGAATCGTTTTTGATAACCAATAATACAGGCCGACGCATCACACGGGTGCGTATGCTCATGCGATATAGCGACACCGAGGGCTCTATGATACACGAGCGCGAGGTGAGCGTGGCATGCGAGCTCAAAGACGGCGAAACCCGCCAAGTGTCGGTGGCTTCGTTCGACAAGCATCGCGCTTTCTACTACTATGCCGGGGATAAACCCCGAAAACGAGCCACTCCCTTTGTGGTGCAAGTGAGAATACTCTCCTACGACATACCGGTGGAGAATCCCGAATATTAACCAAGACGACAAAAATATTTTATAAACCAATAAAACACCGAAACAATGAAGAAAACACTCCTAATGGCAACATTGCTGATGAGCGGTGCCGGGATGATGAGTGCTCAGACAGCCATCACACCCAAGGTGCTGAGCCAATTGGCAAGCCAAGAACAAACAGCCGCCGATGTGGCTATTCGCAATGCCATGGCGCAGACATCGCTCAGCGTGCTGGCTACCGACATCTCTACGCTGAAAGGCGTGACCCGAAGTGAATTTTCGTATCAAGTGAACACTAAGGGCATCACCAATCAGAAGCAGTCGGGCCGTTGCTGGCTGTTTACCGGCCTCAATGTGCTCCGCTCGCAGGCTATCAATAAGCATAACCTGCCCAAATTGGAACTTTCGCAAGTGTATCTGTTCTTTTTCGACCAACTTGAGAAATCAAATCTCTTCCTGCAAGGCGTTATCGACACAGCCGACAAGCCATTTGATGACCGCTTTGTTGACTGGTTGTTCTGCAATCCGCTGAGCGACGGCGGCACATTTACCGGCGTAGCCGACCTGGTGGAGAAATATGGCGTAGTTCCCAAGGAAGCCATGCCCGAAACCTATTCGAGCAACAATACATCGCAAATAGCTTCGCAAATGAAGTGGCAACTGCGCGACTATGGTATGCAGCTGCGCAAACTCGCTGCCGCAGGCTCGCAGAAGAAGCAGCTCGAAGCCGAAAAGGTGAAGATGCTCGGCAACATCTATCACATGCTCACACTTGCCTATGGCGTGCCTCCTACCGAATTTCGTTGGGAATTCCGCACCGCATCGGGCAGCCTCGTGAGCGATAAGACTTATACTCCCAAGGAATTCTACAAAGAACTTTGGGGCGACTATAACCTGAACGAACAGACCATACTGGTGATGAACGACCCATCGAGAGAATATGGCAAGGTGTATCGCATACAATACGACCGCCACACCTACGACGGCCACGACTGGGTGTATCTCAATTTGCCTATGGAGCAAATCAAGCCCATAGCAATAGAGATGATAAAGAACAACGAGGCAATGTATATCTCATGCGATGTAGGCAAATTCCTTAATCGTTCGCTCGGCACTTGCGATATGAACAACTTCGACTACAAATCGCTGCTCGGAGTGGACTTGACAATGGACAAACGCGAGCGCATCTTAACCCATGCCAGCGGTTCGTCGCACGCCATGACTCTTATAGCAGTTGACGTGGATGCTGCCACCAAAGCACCGTTGCGCTGGATGGTGGAGAACAGTTGGGGTAAAGAAAGCGGCTTTAACGGCAATCTGATTATGACCGACGAATGGTTTGATGAATATATGTTCCGCTTCGTATTCGACAAGAAATATGTGCCTGCCGAAATCTTGAAGCTGACCAAGCAAGAACCGATATTATTGCCATCGTGGGACCCTATGTTTGCAGTAGAAGAATAATAATCAACGCATAAGCCTGCGAATAGCAGTGGGTGCCAGCAAAAAAATATAATCTCAAGTCGCGTGCATTAAGCCGTGACTTGAGATTATTTTTTTATATCGACAAGTAATCTGTTACTTTTCTATGCAATTCTTGGTTATTTGTCAGAACCGATAACTTTCCAAACGAGAGCCGACAAAGCAGCACCGATGATAGGAGCCACAATGAATACCCAGAGGTCGGCGAGAGCCTTACCACCTTCGAATAGAGCAGGACCAACCGAGCGAGCAGGGTTGACCGAAGTGCCTGTGTAGTGAATTCCCACCAAGTGGATAAGCACCAAACTCAAGCCGATAGCCAATCCGGCGAAGTTGCCTGCGCCCTTCTTGCTGTCGGTGGCGCCCAACACCACGAGCACAAACACAAAAGTAAGCACCACTTCCACAATGAAGCCATTGGCTATGCCAAGATTGCAAGCATTAGCTCCTGTAGCGGTACCGGCAGGAGCAACTTCGGCGGTAGAAACCATAAGATAAAGCACACTCGAAGCCACGATAGCGCCTATCACTTGAGCTACAATGTAACCTGCAGCATCTTTGCCCGAGATTCTGCCGCTAAGCAAGCAACCGATGGTGATGGCAGGGTTGATGTGGCATCCGCTGATGCCTCCTATGGCGTATGCCATTGCCACTACTGCAATACCGAATGCAAGTGCAGTCCCGACTACCGATGCGGTGTCGACGCCACAGTTAAGGCTTACTGCCGTGCCGCATCCAAATAGTGTAAGTACGAATGTACCCACCAATTCTGCTAAATACTTCTTCATAATAAACTTAGTTTAGTAGTTAAACATTAGGTTTTTTAGTTCTTGTTGATTAGTCAAATTTAATGATATTTACTGAGATATCAACTATATGACAATGCAAAATATTAGATTTTTATGCAAATGTAATGTTTTTGTCTTGCCTATGGCTCGCGATGAGCATTTTGAGCGCAATCGCCTGTGTTTTGTGGTGTTAAAAAAAATTAAACGCGCGTGGCTGCGACGTGAAAAATACGATAATGTGCTAAATTTGAGTAATAAAATACATCAGCCAATACGAATATGAAACGCATATTAACAGTTATTACCATGATTGCCGCATTATTGCAGATATCGGCAAGGCAAATAAGTACGGATGAAGCCTTGGAAACGGCAAACCGATTTGTGCGCGGCAATAGCCGTTTGCGAGCACTTTCGCAAGCCCAAATGAAACTTGCTTATGTGAAAACCGAAGGCTCGCAGAACAGATTGTATGTGTTTAATGCCTCGACAGGAGGGTTTGTGATAGTGTCGGGCAGTGACGCCGCCGAGCAAGTGCTTGGCTATGGCACATCAGGCGCATTTGATGCACAAAATATGGCTCCCGGCTTGGCTGATATGCTCGATATCTATAGCGAAGAGATAGGATATGCCATCGATAACAACATAGAGCGCACCTCGGCGCCCGTGCAGACTGCCGACACCCGCCCTTCGATAGCTCCTATGCTCAAAACTCAATGGGGACAAAGCACGCCGTTTAACAATCTTTGCCCGATGGTGGGCTCAAACCGCAGCGTCACCGGATGCCTCGCCACCGCTATGGCTCAAGTGATGAAGCATCACAATTGGCCCGAAGTGGGTGAAGGCAGCCGTAGCTACGAGTCGACCCTCGGAGGCGAAACAGTGACCTTGAGCGTGGATTTCGGCGAAACCACCTACGACTGGGAAAATATGCTCAATAACTACAGCAACGGCTACAACGAGCAGCAAGCCAATGCTGTGGCAACGCTTCTTTATAGTTGCGGAGTGGCTTGCGGCATGAATTATGCCACATCGACAGCCCCCTCCGCCGAACTGTTTAAGGCTCTGCCCAATAATTTTAAATACGACAAGAGCATAAAGATGGCAGAAAAAGCCTATTATGGCATCGATGAATGGAACGATATCGTCTACAACGAATTACGCAACGGCAGAGTGGTGTATTTGGCTGGATATAATGCCAAAAGCGGTCACGCATTTGTGTGCGATGGTTACGACAAGAACGATTATTTTCACATCAATTGGGGCTGGGTGGGACTCGATGACGGCTATTTCAAGATGTCGGCGCTCGACCCCTCGGAGCAAGGCATAGGTGGAAGCGATGCCGGATACAGCAAAGGGCTTGAGATGGTGTATAACATCAAGAAAGACCAAGGCGGCGAAGCCACGATAGAAATAGGTTTTCACGGCGAATGCAACATCAATAGAGGTACAGCCGACCTGGGCTCGATGACCGAACTGGTGTTCGGTGTGACCGGAATGACCTCATTCTCAATCTTTAAGGACTACTACTATATGCGACTTGGCATTATGGCAGTCAACGAATCGACCTCCGAAGAGACATTTGTGCAGAGCAACAATATATATTGGTGTATACTGAGCAGCTACTACTATTCGCTTACCGGCAAGAACATACGCGTGTATGCCAACGCCATGGGCGGGCTTGCCGACGGAACCTACCGCCTGTATCCAGCCATCTACGATATGTCGCACGAACTCTATGCCAAGGGCAGAGTGTATCCAGGCAAGACACCTTATGTAATTATGGTAAAAGAAGGCAATAATGCCACATTCCGCCTACCTTCGGTGGATAAGCCACTGCTAAATGCCGCACTGACACAGAACACGCAACTCTATAAAAACTATCGCTACTCGGTGACAGCCACCGTGACAAACCGAGGCGGTGACTATTGCCAATACATCTATCCAGTGCTGCTCAACTATGACGACCTAACCGTAGTGCATCAAGGTGAAGGCTTGATGTATGAACTCCGCAACGGCGAATCAATGACACAAGAACATATCACCCGACTGCCCGACGACATAGCGCCCGGCAATTACTATCTGGCAATGGCTGATTACGAAGGGAATTTGATATCGATGCCAGCCGAAGTAACCGTGAAAGAGAATAGCGGCAGCTACACACTTCGAGCTTCATCGTTCACCATAGAGAATGCCGATAATGTGAACGCCGACAATGTGAAGATGACCCTGCGCGTGAGCTGCACCGCAGGATATTTCAATGGTGTGCTCGATGCCTACATACATCGCATGGGAGGCACCTCGCTGTGCCGCGGCTCGTCGGAATTTTTCGATCTCACAGCAGGGCAGTCAAAGGTGGTGACCTTCAATGTGCCCTTTAAGAATGCCGTGGTGGGGATGACATATCAGGCAGCAATTTTCGATTACAATGTCAATCCGTGCACTATGCTCACCTCGTTCCAGACCTTCACAGTGGGTATGAAATCGGGGCTTGTCGACATCGCAGTCGATGCCCTCGGCGTGATGGCATATCCCTCTCCGGCACGCGATGTGCTAAATGTTGCGGCAGCCGATGCCATAGAGCAAGTGGAAATCTACTCACTCTCAGGCAGCAAAGTGCTCAGCGCCAAAGTGACACCTGCACAAGAGGTCGAGATTTCGGTAGAAACACTCACCCCCGGCATCTACCTGCTACAGGTGCAAACCACCCATTCCCGCCATACACTGAGAATTGTGAAAGAGTAATGTGTTAAATTATCGAAAAACGATAAATATTATTTGTAAAACAGAAATGTGCGTTTTATCTTTGCATATCGTTTAACAATAAATAATTATCGTAATATGAAAAATGAATCGAAATCACTGAAGAGGTTGATAGTGGCTTGCGGGGTGCTTTGCGGGCTTTTTGTGGCTTTTTTGAGTGTTCAGTCGTGGGGTACTATCGACTATGTTGTGGCTAATGTGCCGGAGGAGATGGCAGATGTTCAGTGGCTGTGTGTGTTGCTTGTGGTGTTGCGCTATGTGCTTGCGCTTGGACTTGTGGTTGTGTTGCTTGTGTTTCTGGTAAGGATTTGGCGTGGTGCTGCAGCGGGCAAGTTGTTTATCCGGGGCAATCATCGTTGGCTGTATGCTTTGTCGGCTCTTTATTTTGTGTATTCGCTTGTAGATGGCAATGCGGGGAATATTATTTATAATGGTATTCGTCAGTTGGAGATCTATATCAATGAATATATGCTTATCACTTGCTTTGTGCTGATAGTGTTTGCCAAATTGTATGCAATAGCTGTGGAAGTGAGTGAGGAACAAGAACTTACTATTTAATCAAATCGGAAGAATTATGGCAATAATAGTTAATCTTGATGTAATGATGGCTCGGCGAAAGATGTCGCTTGGCGAACTTGCTGAAAGGATAGGTATCACGCAGGCTAATCTGTCGATATTGAAAACGGGTAAGGCTAAAGCCATACGTTTCAGCACGCTTAATGCTATCTGCTCCATTCTGGAGTGTCAGCCTGCCGATATTCTGGAGTTTCGTGCCGATGAAGAGCAGGAGGCATAACTTTGTGATATGTGATAAATAAAGTCTATTTCATACCGAAATGTTTTTGTGTGAGGGTCGCCACTTTATGCACAGAGTGACGGCTCTCTTGTGTATGTGTGAGGGTGATGATGGTTATAGTTGGAGCGAAGAGGTAAGGTCGCGATACATTTGCACCGACATGTCTGTGGCAAATGCTTGCGCCCATTGGCAGAAAGGGTATTTTATAATTTATTTTTTGAGCGGTAGACGGGGTTCGAACCCGCGACCCTCAGCTTGGGAAGCTGATGCTCTACCGACTGAGCTACTACCGCGTGAATATGCTTATAGGGGGCTTATCATGTGCCCTGTTATGTGTCTGTGGTGCTTATGCTATTGTGCTGCGCTTGTTAGTTCGGTCACTATCGGTTCGTCGTCGATGAGGACGAACTTGATGGTGATGCTGTCGCCTGTCGACCAAGAGTAGCGTTTTTCAGGTGCCAGGTCGGGATAGCTGAAGCTGAGTGTATCGCCGGTGCTAGCGGCAATGGTGACGCTGTTCATAGCTCCATCGATGGCGATTCCGCTAATCTCGAGAGTGTCGGTGGTGGCTATAGTGTCGCTTTGTTCGGCGTTAGTGTCGCTTTTACCGCATGACCACAATGATACCGACATGATGGTAAGCATTATTAATATCAACTTTTTCATAACTGTAGAGCGAGTTGTTTGGTTTTGTTGGTGCAAATATAATTGTTTTTTTCGGAAATCGGATTATTTATTTTAGTTTGAACCTGATTTTTGAAGAAATATTAGTGCCATGTGTTGTAGGTGCGATGGTGAGAAAATAGTATCAAAAAGATATAATTAACCTATATTAACTTATATGCGCAAGTAAGGTGCGCAGTATGTGGCGACCTTTGCATTGTAAACGAAACAATTAAGGAGGAAACGAGCTATGATGCGAGGAAGAAATAAGGTTAACTTTGGCGACAAGATATATGCTGTGTTGACAATCGACGGTGAGACTGTGGTGAAGTTTAGTGATAATTGCTTCGGTAGTCTGCGCGATGTGATAAGTGCGGTATTCAGGGCAGCGGGACGTTTTGTGGGCGTGGCACGGTTGCTTATTCGCAATCAGAGTGAGGGCTGGAATGTGAGTATGCCATTGGCATCGAATGCGGGTGCTCAGCCGAGGGTGAGTGCACCTGTGGCTGCCAACGGGCAGTATCTCATACCATGGTAATGATTGTAAAGTGGGTTAAAACTATATATATAGGATCTGATACTATGCAAAACGCATGATATGAGAGCACCCGGTGGCTGAGTAGTTGCCGGGTGTAGATGTGTAAATAGGGGAGTTAGAGATGAGCATTTTGCGGGTGAGGAGTGTGGCAAAGTGATAAAAAAGGAAAAATAGGATGAAAAATGTGATAAATTTGTATGGAATGATAATGTATAAATGATTTTTTTTGAGTAATTTTGGAAAACCAAAATTGTGCCCTCGTCAGGGGGCAGGTATATGGTTGGCTTGAAATTGGCTACATCACTGAGATAAAGCCGATTATGGGCATTAGAAACGAAAGACTATAAAGACAGACAATTATCATTTTTAGTTGAATTTATAATATTAACAGAAACTATTATGGTTTATACACAAGAAGTACAACACATGTGTTGTGTCGCAAAGGGTGCTAACCATCCATCTGCTCCAATACCAGAGGAGGGAAAATGGGTTAGAGCAAAAGAAATCAAGGACATTTCAGGTTTTACACACGGTATTGGTTGGTGTGCACCACAACAGGGCGCATGCAAGCTATCGTTGAACGTAAAGGAAGGTGTAATCGAAGAAGCCCTTGTAGAAACTATCGGATGCTCGGGTATGACACACTCAGCAGCAATGGCAGCAGAAATTCTTCCTGGAAAGACAATTTTGGAAGCATTGAACACTGACCTTGTGTGCGATGCAATCAACACCGCAATGCGCGAATTGTTCAAGCAAATCGTTTACGGACGTACTCAATCAGCCTTCTCGGAAGGAGGTCTTCAGATAGGTGCAGGCCTTGAGGACCTTGGCAAGGGATTGCGCAGCCAGGTAGGTACAATGTTTGGTACCAAGGCAAAGGGTGTACGTTATCTTGAGATGGCAGAAGGCTATTGCACACGCATGGCATTGGATGCAAACAACGAAGTAATCGGTTATGAGTTCTTGCACCTTGGCAAGTTTACCGATGCTATCAAGAAGGGCAAGACCCCGGCAGAGGCAATAGATGGCGCAATGGGCACCTATGGCCGCTTCAAAGATGCAGTTAAATATATTGACCCACGCAAAGAATAATAGGAGGACTCATTATGATAAGAGAAGTAAAATTTGAATCTCAAGACCGTCGTATCAAGCAAATTCTTGCTGCATTGAACGAAAACGGCATAAAGGATATAGAAGAAGCCAACGCAATATGCGAAGCAGCAGGCATCGATCCATATTTGACATGTGAAGAAACTCAGCCAATCTGCTTTGAGAACGCAAAGTGGGCATACGTAGTAGGTGCAGCCATCGCATTGAAGAAGGGTTGCAAGAACGCAGCAGACGCAGCCGAAGCTATCGGTTTGGGTCTTCAATCGTTCTGTATTCCGGGTTCGGTAGCCGACGATCGTAAGGTAGGTCTTGGCCACGGTAACTTGGCAGCACGTTTGCTCCGCGAAGAGACTAAGTGCTTCGCATTCTTGGCAGGTCACGAATCGTTTGCAGCAGCCGAAGGTGCAATCAAGATTGCTGCAAAGGCCGACAAGGTGCGCAAGGAGCCTCTCCGCTGCATTCTTAACGGTCTCGGCAAGGATGCTGCTAAGATTATCAGCCGTATCAATGGTTTCACTTATGTTCAAACTGAGTTCGACTATTTCACCGGCGAATTGAAGGTGGTAGAAGAAATTCCATATTCAGATGGTCCACGTGCAAAGGTAAGATGCTATGGTGCTGACGACGTACGCGAAGGTGTGGCTATCATGTGGAAGGAAGGCGTAGACGTATCTATCACAGGTAACTCTACTAACCCAACTCGTTTCCAACACCCGGTAGCAGGTACATACAAGAAGGAACGCGTATTGGCAGGTAAGCCATACTTCAGCGTTGCTTCGGGTGGTGGTACAGGTCGTACACTTCACCCCGATAACATGGCAGCAGGTCCTGCTTCTTATGGTATGACCGATACTCTTGGCCGTATGCACTCTGACGCTCAATTCGCAGGTTCGTCTTCAGTTCCTGCTCACGTTGAGATGATGGGCTTCCTCGGCATCGGTAACAACCCGATGGTAGGTTGCACCGTTGCTGTTGCTGTTGACGTTGCTACTGCTTTGAACAAGTAATTTTTTTGCACTTTATAGCAAAACATCACAAATTTATCCCCATGGCCCGGTGGCTGTGGGGATTTTTTTATTTTGGTAGGGGTGGCGTAATATTGGGGCGTCAGGAAAAGAATTGTTTTTTGCGAGGGAAATTGGTTGCGGTGGCGTTTCATAACGGGAGGATGGATGATTAAACGGGTGAATATCAGCCTATCCGAGGCTGGGCGGCGGGTTTTTGCGGCTGCGCCGCGGTTAGTAGGCATCACCTTGATGGTGATGCGGTTATTCGGCAAATTCTTTGCGGTTATTTTTGGGCTGTGTGGTGCGGTTATCGGAATGAGCTGTAGACTGTGAATTATTATGCTGTGTAATCGGGAGCATTTTTTGGGGGTGTGAAATAGGGCAGCAATAAAATAAGAGAAATCGCCCTCAATCGGGCGATTCCTCGTTGCAAATCGTGTTTTTCCAATTAAGGTTATAGTTTATAGCACGAATTATTTTGATAGAGATACGGTGTGTATAATATTTCCTTTGCTATCGATCATACGCAGCTTTAGTGATTTTTTAGTAGCTGTGATGATGGAGAAACCCGGCTCGGGACTTGCAAACACGGTGCCTTTGATGGCCTTCACCTTGCGGGCTAAAGCGCCTGCGGAGTTGGTGACGAACTGTGTGGGCGAGCCCTCGAGGCTGATGTGCTGAAAGTTGTGAATGTGCCCATTGATGTAGATCGGCGCTTTGTGGCGTTTGAGAATGGGCTCCAAACGAGCTTGCAAGTCGAGGCGTTCGGAATCGTCCTTGCTTGTTTGGGCATATATTGGGTGGTGTCCGAACACTATCACCCAATCCTCGGAGGCTTCAGCGAGCACTTGGTCGAGCCATTGGAGTTGCTTTTCCGGGTCTTGCTTAACAGCATCGGGGTATTGGTTGCTCTCTTCGCGATAACGATTGATGAGCGGAGTGGTGTCGAGGCACACTATTCTCACTGAAGTGCCTTTATCGGAGAAGGCGAGAGTGTAGTAGCGGTCGGGCATTCTCCAGCGGCGGCTTACCTTGCTATAATCGATAACGGCTTGGGTGTTGCCACGATATTCGTGGTTGCCAAGCATGGCATACCAGGGCACCATAAGCTCGGGATGAGAGTAGATGAGTTCGTAGTTGGTCATCCAAAGCGGGTCGGAGGTGCTTTCCACGCCGTCGAAGTGGTGAATATCGCCGGTGGCAACAATGAATTCCGGACTTGCGCCATTGTCAGCCATATTACCCATCAGTTCGGCAATGGTTTTCTGGTCGTAGTAGCCATTTCGACCGGTATCGTTAACCACGAAGAAGTTGAGGGCGTGGTCGAATATCGAGTAGTCGATGTTTTGGGCATTGATTGCTGAAGAAGCAATTAACGCGAGGGTGAGTAATATCGATTTACTAAATTTCATAAGAGTATTGGTTTTAGAAAGTTACTTTCACACCGGCAGCAAGGCGAATGCCATAGTGCTCGCTTTGAGCGGTGTATTCTTTAGTGCCTTGGTAGTAGCGCAAAGGCTGGTTGAGCAGGTTGGTAGCTTCGGCGTAGACAGTGGTCTTGAATTTCTTGCCGAAGGTGTAACCGGCGTTGATGTCCATATAGTTGACCGAATCGTAGTAGCGATCGTAGAACTTAGAGCTGCCCATTTCGTCGATGAAAGACGATGCATAGTTGTAGCTCAAGCGGACATTGAAGCCCCATTTATCGAAGAATAGCGAAGCGTTGGCGGTGTGCTCAGGAGAACCCGGCAAGCGCAAACCGCTCTCGTTTTCGCGGCCTTCGAATTGGAAGTTATTCACCTTAGAATAGGTGTAGGTGTAGTTGGTGTAGATACCTACGCACTTAAGAGCCGGAGTGATGAAACCGAAGTCGCGTTGCAAAGCCACTTCCACGCCCAGAATGTCGGCATCGCCCGAATTGCGTGGTTGGGTGAATTTGGTGTAGGTAACGCCTTGATATTGGTAGTTGTGGAAAGTTTGGTCGACAATAAAGTCGTCGATCGACTTGTAGAAAATGCCAGCGCTCACCAATCCAATGCTCTTGAAGTAGTATTCGGCGCTGAGGTCGATGTTGTAGCTGATGGTAGGAGTGAGGTCGGGGTTACCGAGTTCAATAGCATTGTCGCTACGGTCGATGCTGATGTTAGGAGCGAGGTCGGAGTATTTGGGTCGAGCAATTGTGTTAGAGAACGAAGCTCGAAGCTTGAGGTCGTCCTTAACATCCCACTTCATCATAATGTTCGGAAGAACGTTGATGTAGTTTTTCGATTGGTAAGGGGTGCGAGTTACTACATCTTCATCGGCATCGTATTGCGAACCGCTGTAGCGCACATGAGTGTTCTCCAAGCGAAGACCCACTACTGCGTTGAGGTTTTTGCCAAGTTTTTGGTCGAGACGGAGGTATCCGGCAGTAACTGTTTCGCGAGCATTATAGTTTGAGGCGAGTTCTTCAGCCACTTGTTCTTTTTCGAATAGGGCAGGATTGTTCAAATCGAGGCTGCCGAGGTATTCCTTGCTAACAAAGTTGCCTACTTTATAGTTGTTTTTGGGGATAAAGCCGTCGCGGTCGTAGTTGTTGACGGCGGCAAAGCTATTGGCATCGAAAGCATCCTCATCGAGAGGAGTATATTCGTAGAAATCGATTATCTTCTCCTTGTCCTTGCGTACCACTTTGGCACCGAACATAAGTTTGTTACCCCATTTGCCACGAGCAAGAGGCAATTTGAAGTCGACTTTGAATTTGAGGTCGGTTTCGTTGATGTCCTCTTGTTGTTCGGTAACCTCCTTGAGAGAGAATTTGTCGTTGAGGACGAGCGTATATCCTTCTTGCGCAGTGGCTAATGGCCAGCGAGGGTTGCTCATATCGACGTCGAATTTCTGCTTTTTGAGTTGGTAGTCGATATAGCGTTCGTTAGGACGATATTCCGAAGCGCGAGCATAGTTTAAGCTCCAATTGGTTTCGAGGCGACCCCACACGTGTTCACCACCGAGGGTGAAGTCCATAGTGCGTTGGCGTTCGAGGCGAGCGTTACGGTTGTCGGGAGTGCCACCTTTGGTTTGGATGCGCACAGTGGCTTTATTGTTCTCCACACATTCGTTATCGTCGAGGTTCAAATCCTTGAGTGTTAGGCGATAACGGTTTTCCCAGTCGTTGCGATTGTTGAAAATGCCCTTAAAAAGGATTTTGTTGTTCTTATTGATGTCGAAATCGAGGGCAGCCGAGTAGCTTTGGCGCTCGCGAGTGACGTAGTATTGGCGAATCTGATAGTCGGTGATGAGCGTTTTGCCGGTATTCACGTCCTTGTCCCAAACAAATTCCACATTGTCGGAACCTGCGGGTGAGTTTTGGTAAGAAGCGGCGAGCATCACACCGAGGCGGTTGTTGAAGAAACGCTGACCGTAGCTCAAGCCGAGATTAAGTTGCATTTTGTCGCTGATGGCATTGTAGCCCGAGCCGGCGGTGGCAGTGATGAAGCGCTTGTAGGGAGAGTTTTTGGTAACGAGATTGATGCTACCGCCAATGGCATCGGCATCCATATCGGGAGTTACCACTTTTTTCACCTCCACCATCTGAATCATTTCGGCAGGGATGAGGTCGAGCTGCACGTTTCGAGTGTCGCCCTCAGCCGAAGGAATGCGGTTGCCGTTGATGGTAACCGAACTGAGGTCGGCGCTTGTGCCACGCACCTGGCCGAAACGAGCTTCGCCCTGGTCGTACTGTACATTGATGCCGGGCAAGCGCTTTAAGGCATCACCGATATTCGAATCGGGGAACTTTGATATTTGGTCGGAGCTGACGATGTTGCTCACGCCCATATAACTCTTCTGAGTGTTGATGGCTCGGTGTTGACCTTGGAAAACACCTTTCACAGTCACTGTTTCGAGGTTAACATTGCTATTGAGAGTTACATTGTGCTCAGTTGTCTGCTTGTTGGTTATTTTCACCACAGCCGAATATGGGTCGAAGCCTATGTAGCTCACTTTCACGGTGTGCTTGCCTGCGGGCACATTCGAAATGGTGAAAAAGCCGTCTACATCGGTGGTTGTGGTCAAGTTGAGTTGTTCGATAGTAACTACTGAGCCAGGCAAAGAAGTACCATCGTCGCTGACGATGCGGCCGCGCAGGATTCCTGCCGGCGCTGCTGATGCTTCACTTGGAATAATTGATGAGAAAGGATTGGCATAGACAGCATTAGCTGCGCTTGAGCATGCCACGAAGGCTGCAAGTGCCAGGGCTGCTCCTTTTTTCGTTTTTTTCATCTGTTTACAGTTTCGTAAGTTAAACATTTTTCGCTTTGTTGTAACGAGGGGTTTTTCCGATGCAAAGTTATTGTTGAACTTTGGTTATAATATTTCAGATTGGTAACGAAATATTAAATTTTTGGTAACAGCCTATATGGAGCAAAAAGCAAGAGGTCCGAAGCACAAGATTGTGCTTCGGACCTCGAATGAGAGTCATCGCTCCGTGCGTGTGTGGGCGCGATGTTAATTATATAAGATGTATTATCTTACAGCCACCTTATATGACTTACCATTTACTACCACTACGTAGATGCCGCTTTCAACAGTGAATTCGCGTTCTGCGCTGTTGAGAACGATAGCCTTACCGGCAGTGCTGTAGATAGAAGTAACGGTGTTTTCAACCGAGGTGATGACGCTGATTTCGCCGTATCCCGGAACTACATCGGTAGCATCGGCTTCAACATCTTCGATACCAGAAGTCTTTGTCATAAGCAACAGCTTGGTGGTGAGGTCGACCTTCACGTCGTATACTCCGGCAGTAATCATGTAAGAAGTGTCGCCGTTAGTGTCGATGGCTGTTGCGGTTCCTTCAGTTACAGGAGTATCAGAAGTTGCAGGGCCGTAGCGCAAAGCATTGAATTCGGCCCAATTGTCGGTGGTGATTGCACCAAATGCAAAATAGCCATTGCCGTTGTAGGCATCGAGTATTTCTACACCGCCTATTGAGTAAATGCCTTCGCTCTCGGTGGTGAGTTCGTATTTGCCACTTGAGATGTCCCAGTTGGCATCCTTGAGACTACCTACCATGTAGAGTTTTTCGGGATAACTTGTGGGAACATAGGTGGCAGTAACCAGGATAGTCATATTCTTCATATCAACCTTAACTTGATATGTAGAGCCGGCTTCGCCTTTAATAAGCATTGCGCCTATGGTCTTTTCGATAGCATGCTCTTGTCCGAGGGTGATTTCTTCGTTGTCGACTGCGAAGCCCCAACGGTTGGCATTTACTTCGTTCCAGTCAGTAGAAAGAACACTTGTCAAACCTATGTTGCAGTAAGCTGCAGTATTGGTCAATTCGGCAGTGAAAACGCCATTTTCGCCCTTATCCATCTTAATACCCTTATCAGAAACCCAGTTGGTGGGTGTGCCAATGATGTAAAGAGCAGCAGGATATTCGTCGCTCGAGATGGTTGCGTCGTATTGAGAGCCGGCGGGAACCACCACTTCGCCACTTTCGCGAGGCAGAGCGAAGCAACGGAGCTTTTCGCCGCTGTTCGATACCACATACAAGTTGTTGGCATAGTCGAATGCTATAGCATTGGTGTTTGTGCCGCAACCGGTGGCAATCTCATATAATTTGGTAAATTGCGGGCCGTTTTCGTTAGTAACGGTGAAAATGCCCACTTTGCCTTTTCCGGTTGACATGGCGAACAAGGTGTTATCGGCGTTCCATGCCATACCTGCGCCACCTGCCGGTGATGTAACATCGCTATAGTCTACTTCGTTGTTCCAAATTGTGGCGTGCTTGTAAGCCGGTTCGTTTTCGCTTGGAGTAGCGCGATATTGACCTACCATGAGTCCATTACCATCGGGGTCGAGACGCAAGTTTACTGTAGCTGAGTTAATCCAGAGGTTGTCGAGCGAAGTCAATTCGTTGGAAGGAGCTGCGCCCCAAGTCTTTTCTACACCTAAGTTGTAGACATATACCTTGTGACTTGGCTTGGAAAGAGCATAACCGCCGTTACAGCTTACGATAGCCAATTTCAAGCCCCAGTTGCTACCAACAACATCCATAGCAGTGGCAGGACCCGAAACTATGTTGCCATTGGCATCGGTAATCATACCATCTTCGCCCAAAGTACCGGTGAATACGGGTGTAGCACTTGCTTCGAGGTTATCGGGGTCAAGTTCCCATACGCCCGAACTCTTAACGCCGGCGCGTGAGATAAACAAGCGACCATCGCCGGCCAATGCAAGGCGCTTAAAGTCGTAGATTGAGGTAGAAGTGCCTGCATAATTGCCTTCTTCGCGTTCCATACCTGCGAGGAATCCGTATTTACCTTCAGAGTTCTTGATAGGAAGGAATGTTTGGTCGAATGCGTAGATGCCGGTGCCGATACCATTCTCACCGGTAGAACTCAAATAACCTGTGGCAGGAAGTGAGCTTTGAGCTTCGGTAACGAGCAGACGGCCGAAGTGTTTGCTGTTAGGATTGTTGTCGACAACAGCGCCGTAAGGCGACCAGAAGCTGTAGGTGGTGCTGTGAGCAGTGGCTTCGGTAACCACATCGCTCTCTACCGAAACAAAGAACTTGGTGGTGGCGTTTACCTTGAGGTCGGCAGTCGGAATCTTCACTGTGTTGAGGTTGTTGACAGCAGTCTTTTCTTCGTTGGCATATTCAGCCAATGTGGTGCCGGCATATTCCTTGTAGATTTCGCCGTCGCTCATGAGCTGAATCTTAACAGCCGAAGCAGGCGCATTGAGGCGATAGCTGACGGTGTATTCGGTTTCGCCCTTTTCTACAACTATGTCGTAGGCATAAGCATTGCGAGCTTCGAGCTTAGGCATAGGTTTAGGTAAAGCGAGCACATACTTGGCAGCCATCTGACCGGGAACGTATTGATAGATGTTGACGGTGTAATCGTCGACTACTTCAGCCGAGAGGCTGCAAGGATTAGGCTTAGCGGCAGCAGTTTCAAATTCAGCTGCGTGCGAAGCGATAACCACAGGAGCATCACCCGAGCGGTCGACCACTTCGAAAGCATCGACATAAGCCACCGAGCCTACCGGTTCGACAGAATAGAGCTTATCGCCAATCATAAACACATCGCCACCTTGGGTGGTGTTGATGTTTAGACGAGCCAAAGCAGTGCCGTCGATGTAGAAATCCTTTTGGCCACGCAGACGCGCAGCTATTGAAGTAGATTCGGGGTCGTTGCCTACGAGTACAGCCAAGCCTTCAGAGTCGGCAGTAACACCGGCATCGGCAGCAAACGATTTTTCGGCCACTTGAGCACCTTTGGCAACGAAAATCTTAGCCACCTTGGTGTTGCCATTGGGGAATTCGCAGAAAGCACCGCCGGTTTCCGACATAACATCGCCCACGGCACGGCCTAAAAATTTCATGGCAGCTGCTGTTACACCTTCGGGAAGAGTGATGGGGAGGTCTTGGAGTGTGGTGGAACCCTTAGGAAGCACCTTGAGAGCAGTAGCAGCGGCACTCCAAAGAGTGGTGCTTACAATCACATTACCTGCATCATCGATGCAGATAGCAGGACCGGCAGTGCCCACCTCAAGAGTGTGAGCTCCTTCAGAATCCCAGTACATCAATTTTTGGGTTGTAGTGTTGCTAACCCAAATCTGTCCGGCATTGCCGCAACCCCACTTAGCATCACCTGCTGCAGGGATATCGGTCTTGTAGACCCATTCTTGAGTAAGGGTCTGCGCCGTAGCTCCGAGTGTGGCTATTGCCAAACCAAGAGTAAAAAAGCGTCGAAGTAATTTTTTCATACGTTTTTGTAGCTTAAAGGTTAATAAATATAGTTTATGTTAGAGTTTGTTTCCGATGGTATAATGATACAAATATAATGAGAATAATCAGCATTATGTGTTTATAGACAGAATTTTAGATAATTTAACTATTGTGTGTAGAATTCCTGTTATGCAATGTAACATCATATCGATGAGATAGAGGCACAACAATTCCGAATGCGAGAAAATTGAGTGAGGAGATTAGAAGAATCGATACACTTCGCGGAGGCATTCTTCTTTCGACATATCGTTGGGGTTAGTGCCCGGCACGCCTTCGGGAATCTCTTCGCCTAAGCTTTCGAAGAGTTCGGTCCAAAAGCGAGGCATAAAACCATCCTTGTCGCGGAAATTCATGGGTTTGGTGTGGAATAAATGACCACCATTATCGTTTAAATAGCACTCGTAGACAAGTTCGGAGCAATACATCTTGCCATTATTGGGGCGGTAGGACCAGTCGTAGAGTTCGCCGATGTGCGATTTGGCAAGAGCTATGGCATTTTCGGGCGAAAAATGAGTGTTGACGCGTTTCACCACTATGCCGGGTTTGCCATTAACGGAGGGAACGTTTTCCAAAAAGTAGTTCCACTCAGTGCGTTCCACATCTCGGCGGCTCGATGCTTCGATAATATAAGAGCCATTGTCGTCGACGGCAACTATAGCCACGTGGTCGAAGCGAATGGAATCATCCCAAGCAGTGGCGTCGGCAATGGCTTTGGAAATATTGGAGGAATTGGCCACTACAAAGAGCAAATCGCCGTTTTGCGGCTCGTATCTGTGCTCGCTCGAGCAAGAAGTGCCGAGCAATATGGTCATCAAGCCCAAAAGCAGATTTATTGTTCGTCGCATAGCGTGAATGTTGTAGAAAAATAGTGATGCAAATATACCTATTTTTATCGAATAAGATAATAGAGATAGCGAATCAGAGAATAATCTGCTTGAAATTTATTAATTTTGGGAATTAAAACATTTTGTTGCGTAACCAGTATGATTGATTTTAAGAATAAGATTCTGCACAATGATGCATTGAAGGCAAAACTTCATGAGATAATATTCGGGACCGACACACCTATGGGTAGGGCATTCGATGTGGTGCTGATAGCGGCTATAGCTATGAGTGTGGTGCTTACCATATTTCAGACATTCATCGAGATAACGTGGCTGCGGTCGTCGTTGATAGTGCTTGAGATAGTGTTCACGGTGTTTTTTACGCTCGAATACATACTTCGCATATATTGCTCGCCCGAACCGAAGAAATATATATTCAGTTTTTTCGGCATAGTGGATTTGGTGTCGATTTTGCCTGTGTATTTGGGCTTTATCTACACCGGAGCGCGTTTTATGATAGTGATAAGAGCCTTCCGATTGGTGCGCGTGTTTCGCGTGTTCAAATTGTTTAACTTTCTCAACGAAGGAAACATGCTGTTGCGCTCTATGCAGAAGAGCGCCAAGAAGATAATGGTGTTTTTCCTCTTTGTGTTTATAGTAAATATCTGCTTGGGCACCATAATGTATATGGTGGAGTCGTATGCAGGCAATCCGGCATTCAACAATATCCCTAACGGCATATATTGGAGCATAGTGACTATGACCACTGTGGGTTATGGCGACATCACGCCCATATCTACATTGGGCAAATTTATCTCGGCGTGTGTGATGCTCTTTGGCTACACCATCATAGCTGTTCCCACGGGTATAGTTACGGCTACTATGGCCGATGAGAATCGCAAGATTCAAGCGCGCCGCAGGGGCAAAAATGTACACATCTGCCCGCGATGCGGATTTGAAGAGTACGATAAGGAAGCCAATTTCTGTCGCCGTTGCGGCGCAATGATGTCTGACGATAATACGCTCGATAAACTATAGCCGAGTGTGCACATCAAGCGGCAGCTTGGCGAGAGCGAAACAGATATAGCCCGAGAAATGTGAGAGCACCGTTGAGGAGCAAGAGCTCGTAACCGAAGCTATATCCCAAGTGAGCCGAAGTGAAGCGGTCGATGCCATAGCACATGAGAGGAGCCGCTACGGCTATGTAGGGCGCAGCTTTGTCGCAAGTGCCGCGCTTGGTGAGCAATCCGAAAGCAAACAAACCCAAAAGCGGTCCGTAGGTGTAGGAGCAGATGGTGTAGATGGCATCAATGAGACTTGTGGAGTTGACATATCGGAAAATCAAGATAAACAGCACGAAAGTGGCGCACATCACGATGTGCACTATGCGGCGCGTTGCGGTGTGAGATGGTCGGCGCAAAATGTCGACGCAGCAACTGGTGGTGAGCGACGTAAGGGCAGAGTCGGCGCTGCTAAACGATGCAGCCACAATGCCGAGCGTGAACAAAATCACTACCCAAGTGCCGAGCGAACCGGTGGCGGCAAACATAGGCAGAAGCGAGTCGGACGACGCCGGGATGTCGACGCCCTGCTGAGTGGCAAGCATGGTGAGAAGCACACCTAATGCCAAAAAGAGCAGATTGACCGGCGCAAAAGCAAATCCATAGGTGCACATATCCTTTTGAGCCTCGCGAAGCGACTTGCATGTGAGGTTTTTTTGCATCATATCCTGGTCGAGACCGGTCATTACCACCACTATGAAAGCTCCGCTAATGAATTGTTTCCAGAAATTTTGTTTCGAAATCCAGTCGTCGAACACAAACATACGGCTGAGACTATTGTCGGCAATGGCGCTCACGGCTTGCGGCACCGATAGGTGAAGTGCATCGAGCACATTATAAATTATCAGCACCAGAGCCACAAGCATGCACGCCGTCTGCAGCACATCGGTGATAACTAAGGTTTTGATGCCGCCGCGGCGTGTGTAGAGCCATATCAACAGCACCATCGTCACCACTGTGACGTAGAATGGAATGCCGTAGGCCGACAGCACAAAATCGTGCAAAATGATGCAAACCACATAGAATTTCAAGGCAGCGCCCGAGAGCTTGGAGATGATGAAGAACGAGGCCCCGGTGGTGTAGGTGCGGCTGCCGAAACGGCGGTAGAGATAGGAATAGATGGTGGTGAGGTTGAGCCTGTAGTAGAGCGGCAAAAGCACGAATGCCACCACAAAATAACCGATAATAAAGCCGAGGCAAGTTTGCATATATGTCATCTGCGAGTGCAGCACCATGCCCGGAACGCTCACAAAAGAGATACCCGACACCGATGCCCCAATCATGCCAAATGCCACAAGATACCACGGCGACTGCCTGTTGCCGCGGAAAAACGAGTCGTTGCTTTCGTTACGTCCGGTGTATCTACTTATGATGTAGAGAATGGTAAAGTAGATGAATACTATAGCTATGAGCATGGGCTTTGAATGAATTATATTATGTAAAATCGGTTGTTTTGTTTTCTCTCCCAAACGCGAGTTTTTCGCGCCAAAGTTACGCAATTTTTGCGAATAGATTATTGCTGCGGAGTGCTGATTTGTGGTGAGGACTATTTTTTTGTATATTTGCGTCTATGAATAAGGAATTGAAGGAATATGTGGAGCGTGCGATAATTCCGCGCTATGAGGCTTTCGATGCTGCGCATCGCATCAGCCATGTGCGATATGTGATAGAGGAGAGCATGCGATTGGCTCGATTCTACGATGTAGATGAGGATATGGTGTATGCCATAGCCGCTTTTCACGACACCGGGTTGGTGGCGGGGCGAGAGCGTCATCACATAGTGTCGGGGCAGATAGTGCGAGCCGATGCCGAGCTGAAGCGCTTTTTCACGCCGGAGCAGATAGCCGTTATGAGCGAGGCTGTGGAAGACCATCGTGCATCGTCGGGACACGAGCCGCGAAGCATCTACGGGCGCATAGTGGCTGAGGCCGACCGCCAAATAGACGTGGATGTAACATTGCGTCGCACGGTGCAGTACGGGCTGTCGCATTATCCCGAATTGCATAAAGAACAACAGTATGAGCGAATGCTTGCGCACCTCGCCGAAAAGTATGCCGAGGGTGGATACCTGAAACTCTATATCCCCGAATCGGCAAATGCAGAGCATTTGGCGCAATTCAGAGCCTTGATAGCCGATGCCAAGCGCTTGCGTGAGGCTTTTGAACGGATTTTTGCCGAAGAAACAGCCCGATAGGAGCGATGTTAGAGGTCGATGTGACGAGGATGAATGGTCTCGCCGAGAAAAATCGATGCCAAATCGCCGAATTTTTCAGCCGATTCGGTGGTAAGATAGGTGCATGATGCGCCTTTGGTGAGACGAGCCTCCATATCGGTGTGGCGAGTGAGATAATCCTTGAGACTTTCGGCCACGATGGGACCCTGTTGCACCACATTGATGTGCTGAGGCATATATAGCTCTATCTTTTTCAACAAAAGGGGATAATGAGTGCAGCCGAGAATCACTGTGTCGATTTTGTCGTCCATAGCCAGAAGTTGATTGATGTCCTTTTGCACGAAATAGTCGGCTCCGGGATTATCCGATTCTTTGTTTTCGATAAGCGGTACCCACATAGGGCATGCATGGCCCGAAGTGGTGAATCCGGGATGCAGTTTGGCTATCTCTATGTTGTAAGATTCGCTTTGAATGGTGCCCGGAGTGCCGAAAATGCCTATGCTGCCGGTTTGCGATATTTCGCCTATTTTCTCCACCGTGGGGCGAATCACACCAAGTACACGGCGCGAAGGGTCGATGTGAGGCAGGTCGTTCTGCTGAATGGTGCGCAGAGCCTTGGCCGATGCCGTGTTGCAGGCAAGAATCACGAGTTTGCATCCGTGATCGAAAAGATATTTCACGGCTTGCAAAGTGAATCGATATACGATATCAAACGAGCGAGAGCCGTAGGGCGCGCGAGCATTGTCGCCAAGAAACAGATAATCGTAGTCGGGGAGCACCTTGCGAATCTCCTTGAGGATGGTGAGTCCGCCGAATCCTGAATCAAAAACTCCTATTGGTGAATAATTGCTATTTTGTGACATTGTTTAGTGTAATCTTGCTGTAAAGTGGTGATGTGAATGTGGCTGAGAGCGATTAGCAATCGAAACCGTTGATGATGCGAGCTATGGTGGTGGCATCGGCAGTGCTGACGGGAGCACCTATGGGCAGGCTCACTATGCGGCGTGCCAGCGAAGCCGTAACGGGCATGTCGAGATGCGAATACTCGGCGTAGCAAGGCTGCAAATAGGGTGGAGTGGCATAGTGCACGTCGGTGTCGATGCCGCTGATGCGAAGATATTCGCGAAATTCGTCGCGCTCATCGATGCAAATGGGGTATTGGTGCCACACTTGCTGCATATCGGCAAAAATTGTGGGCTTGCCTATGATGGGATTGGTGATTTCGCGATTGTAGGTCTCGGCCACCTCGCGGCGTCGCTTGGTTTCCTTGTCGAGATAGCGCAATTTCACTCGAAGCGCAGCTGCTTGTATTTCGTCGATTCGGCAATTATATCCGGTGAAAACATTGTGGTAGCGGCGGTCGCTGCCATAGTTGGCAAGCGCTTTCACAGTTTTGGCTATTTGTGGGTTGTGAGTGGTAACGGCTCCGGCATCGCCGAGGGCGCCGAGGTTTTTGGTGGGGTAGAAACTCAATCCGGCAGCATTTCCGAGCGAACCGGTGGCATATGTGTCGTGCAAGCCTGGGCACGATGCTTTAGCTCCTATGGCTTGGGCGTTATCTTCGATTATCACCAGATTGTAGCACTCGGCGAGCTGCTTCAGCGTAGAGTCCCAGCATGGTGTGCCGTAGAGATGCACCGGCATAATGCCGCGAGTGCGCGCATTTATCACTTCTTCGATTTTCGATGTGTCGAGGTTGAGCGTAGCGATGTCGGCATCTACAAAGCGAGGCATCAAGCCATTGCGTGTGATGGCAAGCACCGATGCTATGTAGGTGTTGGCAGGCACGATGATTTCGTCGCCGTCGGCAAAGATGCCTTCTTCTTTATAAGCTCTGATGATTAGCGACAAGGCATCGAGCCCGTTGCTCACAGCCACACAGTGCTCCACTTGGCACAATTGAGCTATCTCACTCTCGAGGGCAGCCGTTTCGTCGCCGCAGAGGTAACGTCCGGAATCAATTACGCGGCACACGGCTTCTTTTATTTCTTCGGCGTAGGCAGCATTGGCGAGTTTGAGATTGAGAAACGGAAATCTTTTCATAACACTTGTCGAGATGGGGTTGAAAATGGTTTTATTTTTGTTTGACCATGCTCATAAATTGCTCGTATTCACGCACATAGTCGTTTTCATCGTAGCGGTGAGAGTCGATAACAAGGCACACGGCAGCCGAGGAGAAATTGTGGAGAGTTCGCCAGATGCCGGGCACAATGAGCAATGCTTGGTCGGGGCGATTGAGCGAGAAACGGCGCTTGTTGAAGCCGTCGTCGACCACCACTTCGAAGCTGCCGGTGGCTGCCACCAGCAATTCGTAACATTCTTTGTGCGAATGGCCGCCGCGGTCGGCTCCGGCGGGAACATCGTAGACGTAGTAAACGCGAGCTATGTCGAATTGCACCTGCTCGTGGTGCTGCACCACGGTGAGGTTGCCGTTGGCGTGATGAATCTTGGGTAGTTGCACCACCATGCAGTCGGAGATAGTGCTGATGCCGTGTAAGTCGCTCATAGTTTCATCTGTTTGAATAGTTCGAAATCGCGTATGTAGTCGTCGGGGTCGTAATCGGTTGAAGATAGCACGAGCACCATAGAGTTTGTTGCGAAGTTATCGATGCTTCGCCAGGTCATGGCGGGCAGATAGAGACCGTAGTAGGAGCGCGACATGTGATATCGCTTCTCGCCTGTGCCATCGTCGATCACCACATCGAAGCTGCCCGAAAGGGCTATCAAAAATTCTTCTTGCTTGCGGAAAGCGTGGCCGTGGCGAAACATGCCACCGGGCACATCGTAAATCCAATAAGTGCGTCGTATGTTAAATGGCACATGGTTGCCACCCTCGATAAACGACAGGTTGCCGCGTTCGTCGAGAATCTTTGGTAATTCTATTATTCGAGCCTGAGATGTGGTCATAATGCTTAATTGTAATCACAAAATTAGTGATAAATTATGAAATAACGCGTGGTGTAGTGTTGTTCTTTGCAAAAAAAAAGAGACCTACTCAAAAGTAGGTCTCTCGTGCTATTAATATCTTTGTGATAAAGAATTAATTGTCGGCATTAAGGTTAACGCGCTTGAAGCAAGTAGCCTTGAGGTCCTTGTCGGCCTTCTTAAGGAATGCAGCAACCGATTCCTTAGTGTCGCCAAGTTCTTGTTCCATAAGCACATTGTCCTTGAAGAACTTGTTAAGACGGCCCTTAGCGATGTTTTGAATCATACCATCGTTGAGGTTAGCAGCCTTTTCAGCACCTATAGTTTCCTTGATTTCGCGAGCCTTTGTAGCTTCTTCTTCGGTCAACCAACCCTTGTTGATGTTTGAAGCGATGTGGTCTTCAGAGTCAACGAGGTTAGGATTGATACCGGCCTTAGTAAGAGCGTTGTCAACAGCCTTCTTAACCAATTCGAGCTTGGTCTTTTCGACAGCTGTAGCCAATTCTTGAGCCTTAACCGATTCGGGAACGTCTTCCACGTTAACAGCGATAGGGTTCATCGAAGCCACTTGCATAGCAATTTCGCGAGCTACTTCGTCGGCGATTTCGTTTTTGTTGAAACCAACGATAGCAGCGAGCTTGCCGTTGAAGTGGTTGTAAGCGATAACCTTAGGAGCTTCGATAGCTTCGTAAGCACCGATTTCCATCTTTTCGCCGGTCTTACCGGTTTCTTCCACTACGCGTTCAGCCACTGTGCGTTCGCCGAGTTTAAGTTCCTTAACTTCGTCGATGGTCTTAGCCTTAGCGGCAAGAGCAGCAGCGAGGATTTCGTTGGTAAGAGTCTTAAAGCCATCGGTAGCTGCCACGAAGTCGGTTTCGCACTTAAGAGAAACCACAGCGGCAAATTCGCCACAAGTGCCTGCGATAGCACGGCCTTCAGAAGCGTCGCGGTCTTCGCGCTTAGCAGCGATAGCAAGACCTTTCTTGCGGATGATTTCGATAGCTGCATCGATGTCATTGTTGGTTTCTACAAGAGCCTTCTTGCAGTCCATGATGCCGGCACCGGTCATCTTGCGAAGTTTGTTGATATCAGCGATTGTAACTGCCATATCTGTATTTAATGTTTTTTTTGTGTTAGAACTAATGATAATTATTCAGCAGCAGGAGTTTCTTCAGCAGGAGCAGCTGCAGGCTTGCGGCCTACGCGAGCGCGCTTAGGCTTTGCAGCAGCTTCTTCGCCTTCGGCATCCTTGTTGTCGATCTTCTCTACCTTACGTTCGGCAAGACCTTCTTGCATAGCAGCGCAAAGGGTGTCGAGGATAAGTTCGATAGACTTCGAAGCATCGTCGTTGGCAGGGATAACGTAGTCGATGTTGTTAGGATTGCTGTTAGTATCAACGATACCGAAAACAGGAATACCCAAACGGTTAGCTTCGGCTACGGCGATGTGTTCCTTCATAACGTCAACCACGAAAAGTGCCGACGGGAGACGGCTGAGGTCGGCGATGCTGCCGAGGTTCTTTTCGAGCTTAGCGCGTTGACGAGTGATTTGGAGCTTTTCGCGCTTCGAAAGGTTTTCGTAAGTACCGTCCTTTTCCATCTTGTCGATGGCAGCCATCTTCTTGATAGCCTTGCGGATGGTAGGGAAGTTGGTAAGCATACCACCTGGCCAGCGTTCTGTAACGTAAGGCATGCCTACTGATTTAGCCTTGTCAGCAATCACTTGCTTGGCTTGCTTCTTGGTAGCTACGAAGAGAAGCATTAGCTGCTTCTTCAATCTTAGCTTGAGTTTTATATAAGTCAATGATGTGGATACCATTGCGCTCCATGAAGATGTAAGGAGCCATTGCAGGATTCCATTTTCTCTTAAGGTGTCCGAAGTGACATCCTGCTTCAAGGAGTTGATCAAAACTTGGTGTTGTTGCCATTTTTGTTTAATGTTTTTTTGTTTGTTTACTTTCGTTTTTGTTAAATCAATCGTATGGTAGCCACCGACACTCTCGTGCAGTGAGAGTCCATACAATTTCGATACTAAACTCTATACAGCTTTAGCGTATAATATAAATAATGTGTAAATATTAACGCTTGCTGAATTGGAATCTCTTGCGAGCTTTTGGTTGACCCGGTTTCTTACGTTCAACGCTACGTGGGTCGCGAGTCATGAAGCCTTCAGCACGGAGTGTAGCCTTGTCTTCAGGATTGATTTTGACCAAAGCGCGAGCGATAGCGAGGCGAAGAGCTTCAGCTTGGCCCTTGTAGCCGCCACCACCGAGGTTAACATTGATATCATACTTCTCAGCTACTTCAAGCTTGTTAAGCGGTTGCTTAACGATGAATTGAAGGATTGAAGAAGGGAAATAAATTTCCAACGAGCGTTTGTTGATAGTGATCTTGCCTTCGCCTTCAGTAACGAATACGCGAGCAACAGCTGCTTTACGACGGCCTACTGCATTAATTTTTTCCATACTTCAATTTCTTACTTTAGATTGTTGATATCGATTACTTTAGGATTTTGAGCAGTATGAGGATGCTCAGCACCGTTATACACGTGAAGGTTCTTGATGAGTTGTGCTCCGAGATGGTTCTTGGGAAGCATACCCTTAACTACCTTGATGTACAATGGGTGGATGCCTGACTTCACAGCCTTAGAGTAAGACTTGTTCATAAGGATGCGAGGAGTAGCGCAACGCTGACCACCTGGGTAACCGGTGTAAGAAAGATATTCGCGGTCGTCCCACTTCTTGCCGGTAAGTTTCACCTTGTCGGCGTTGATGATGATTACGTTATCGCCACAGTCGGCGTGAGGAGTGTAGCATGGCTTGTACTTACCACGCAAAATTTTTGCGACTTTAGCGCAAAGGCGACCCAAAACTTGATCGGTAGCATCGATAACTACCCATTCTTTTTGAGCTGTTTCGGCGTTTGCCGAGATGGTTTTGTAACTTAAAGTATCCACTTTTAAATTCCTGATTAATAGTTAATTAAAATATTCATCGGCGCACTCAAAGCTCGGCCAAAAGCTCTTGCGGGCCTCTGAATTGATTAAAAAATAAGGACATAATCGGACTGCAAAGGTACGACTTTTATTTTAATTATCAAATAGTTGCGAGTGCTTTTTGCACATTTTTTTGCACGAATTTTTTGTAAAATTAATTGAGCGTCATTTTTTCGTAGCGATAGCCCATGCGGTACATTTGCATCGACACGCCGAGTTCGAACATGAGCTTTTCTACCGCGGCATACATATAGAAAGCCTCGGTGCTTTGGGGCTCGATGCCTTGGCGGCGAATCATGGTGAGGGCGAGGTCGGCGCACTCCTGAATGCAAGCAGTGAGCTTTTGGGCATCGTCGATGTCGCGTTTTTTGGTGCTATTGAGCTTTATGCCTATGAGCTCTTCGGTTACAAATTCGTCCATATAGTCGAATCCGCGTTTGTCGCGCATAAACTTATATAGGTCGTCGCAATCTTTCACGCTGTCCCAAGCGCCGTCCCAGTAGACGGCAGCGCCCATACCGTAGTAGAGTGCCCAGGCGATGGCCACCATAGGATATTTGGCAATTTCGGGCACAGCGTCGGCCATATATTGTGGTGCCGATTGGTGCCACTTTTCGCTCAGTTCGGGTATGTCGTAGAGTTGATTGTTGAGCATATGGCGCGAGGTGCACAATTTTATTAGTTCGCGCGTGAGGTTGTCGATAAATATAGCTCGGCTATATATTGTTTTGTTTTCGTCCATAATAGTATGAAATAGGTGATATTGTGAAAATTTTTTGCAAAGATACTGCCAAATGTATAAGATGGCAAAGCGTAAATAGTCAAAAAAATAGTTAATTGTAGGTTTACATTAGATTATTTGCCTAAATTTGTAGTCCTAAGCATGTAAGTGAAGCAAATATTTACAAAAATAGATAAATAATCCCGAAACAATGAAGAAGTTTTTATTACTAATGGCAATGGGCTTGATGACAGCAAGTGCCTATGCCGATGTGAAAGTGGAGGTGAAAGGATTTTCTACCGACACTTTGGTAGTGCAACGCGTGAATTTGCAAGGCAATCGCCGTGTGGCAGCCGATTCTGTGATAGTGATGAAGGAAGGCAAGGCTGTGCTTCCCGATGTGGCTAAGACCATGTGCTTGTTTATCGGACCAAAGGACCGCTCGGCGCGTCCTGCAAGTTTATATATCAATCCCGGCGAGAACTTTGAGGTTACTATCGTTAAGGGCGAGAACCCGGTAATCAAGGGTTCGGCCGTGCAGGATATGATAAATGAGGTGAAGAATCGTCAGAACGATATTATTGCAAAGGCGCAAAACGTTGACGATGCCGTGCGCGATTCGCTCTACGGCGAATATGCCAAGGTGGCACCCGACTATGCTCGTCAAAACCTCGACACACCTATCACACTATGGGCTTTGTGGCAATGCGATACCGAAACAGCTGAGGAATTGCTTCCGAAGATTGGCGACAATGCACGCAATTCGATGTTCGGTGAGTTGGAACAAGCTCTTGCTAAGCGAATAGAACGCGAAAAGCAAAGAGCAGAAGCTCAGAAATTGACTGCCGAGGGTATGCAAGCACCCGATTTCTCGCTCAATCATCCCGACGGATCGGCATTTGTGTTGTCGTCGATGCGAGGCATGTGGGTAGTGCTCGATTTCTGGGGCTCGTGGTGCTCATGGTGCATCAAGGGTATGCCTGAGATGAAGAAGAGCTACGAAAAATATGGCGACAGTATGGAAATAGTGTCGATAGCTTGCGGCGACTCTAAGGAAGCTTGGTTGGCAGCCATCAAGAAATATGATATGAATTGGACCAACGTGCTCAGTGCCGATGTGATTCCGGGCAGCGACAAGAAAGTGGAACAATTATATGGCATTGAGGGTTATCCTACCAAGATAATCATTGACCCCAAAGGCAAGATAGTGAAGCGTTTCGTGGGCGAAACTCCATTGTTCTACGAAGCTTTGGAAGAACTGATAAAGTAATTACATCGATTATTGATAAAAAATCAGCTCGGGCATCAAAAACAAGCTCGGGCTGATTTTTTGTTTTATGCCGGGGCATAACGGCGAGCACATAAAAATAGGTGCGCCGGCTGTGTGGCGGGCGCACCTGAAAACTATATCACGCTGAGCGAGATAATTGCGGGAGAAAGTTTAGTCGATGATTTCGCGACCTTCTACTATAGCTTCGGTGTCGCGGGCAATCATATATTCTTCGTCGGTAGGGATAACGCAAACAGCTACCTTAGAGTCGGGAGTGCTGATGAGAGTTTCCTTGCCGCGAATCTTGGCATTGAGTTCTTCGTCGAGTTTCACGCCGAGGAATTCGAGCGGACGGCAAACGTTAGAGCGAACGCCGGTTTGGTTTTCGCCTACACCGCCGGTGAATACGATGATGTCTACGCCACCCATTTCAGCAGCATAAGCACCGATGTACTTGATGATGCGTTGCTCGTACATTTGCAAGCCGAGAACAGCGCGAGGGTCGCCTGCGTTGTCGGCATCTTCGATGGCGCGCATGTCGGAAGAAATCTCGGTAACACCTGCTATACCGCTATCCTTATTGATAATGTTTTGCATATCGGCAGCGCTGAGGTTGTGCTTAGCCATCAAGTAGGTGAGAGCGCCCGGGTCGACGTCGCCACTGCGAGTGCCCATGATGAGACCTTCGGTGGGGGTGAGGCCCATAGAAGTGTCTACGCTCTTGCCGTTGAGTACAGCAGTGATGCTACCGCCGTTGCCTACGTGGCAAGTGATAATCTTCTTGGTGTGCACGTCGACGCCGAGGAATTGGCAAACGCGCTTCGAAACGTAGCGGTGGCTTGTGCCATGGAAGCCGTAGCGACGCACGCCGTCTTCGGTGTAGAACTTATAAGGAAGGGCATACATATACGACTTGGCCGGCATGGTTTGGTGGAAAGCAGTATCGAACACAGCTACTTGAGGCACGTCGGGCAACACCTTAGAGATGGCGTTGATACCTGCAATGTTCACCGGATTGTGAAGAGGAGCTATGTCGTAGCATTCTTTTACCTTAGCGATAACCTCGTCGGTGATGAGCACGCTCTTATTGAACTTTTCGCCACCATGCACCACGCGGTGACCTACGGCGTCAATCTCGTTGAAGCTCTTGATGCAGCCGTTATCTTCGCTGGTGAGGAGGTCGAGGATAGCCTTGATGGCGCCATCGTGGTCGGTGATGTCGAGTTCGATGATTTTCTTCGAACCGTCGGCAAGTTTAAACTTGATGAAAGCGCCGGGAAGGCCGATTTTTTCGATACCACCTTCGGCAAGGATATTGTTGGCCTTAATCTCGATGAGTTTGTATTTTACGGAGCTACTTCCGCAGTTGAGCACTAAAATGTTCATGTTTCTGTTGTAGTTTATTGTTTTTGATAATTAGATTTACGATTATTTCAAATGCTTGGCTTCGATGGCTTGGTTGCAAGTCATAATCACGGTCTTAACGATATCTTCGGGCGAGCAGCCGCGAGAAAGGTCGTTGACAGGAGCGGCGAGACCTTGCATAATTGGGCCTGCAGCCACAGCGCCGGCGAGGCGTTGCACGAGTTTGTAGGCGATGTTTCCGGTCTCGAGGTTAGGGAATACAAGCACATTGGCACGGCCGGCTATTTCGCTGCCCGGAGCCTTGCTGGCGCCAACCGATGGCACGAGAGCAGCATCGGCTTGAAGTTCGCCGTCGATGTGAAGTGATGGGTCCATTTCCTTAGCCAATCGAGTGGCTTCGATTACCTTGGTCACATTGTCGTGCTTGGCGCTGCCCTTGGTAGAGAAGCTAAGCATAGCGATACGAGGTTCGGCAATGTTGGCGAGCGATTTGGCGGTGCGATTAGCCGAAACGGCTATTTGCGCGAGTTCGGAAGCCGTAGGAGCAGGGATTGCAGCACAGTCGGCAAATACTAAGATTCCGTCTTCGCCATAAGGCGAGCCTTCGGGGAGTTGCATTATGAAAGCGCCCGACACGGCAGTGATGCCCGGGGCAGTCTTGATAACTTGGAAAGCGGCACGAAGCACGTTGCCGGTAGAGTTGGCAGCACCGGCCACTTGACCATCGGCTTCGCCGGCTTTAACGAGGAGGCATCCGAGGTAAAGCGGATTCTTTGCGGTCTTGGCAGCATCTTCCATGCTTATGCCCTTAGCCTTGCGAAGTTCGTAGAACAGCTCTACATATTTTTGAATCTCTTCGGGCTTGTTTGGGTTAACGATACGAGCTTGGTCGATGTGGGTAAGATTTAGTTCGGCGGCCTTAGCTTGAATTTCGGCCGGTTCGCCAATCAAGATTACGTCAGCAATGTTTTCGGCGATAATAGTATCAGCCGCTTTCAATGTGCGAGGTTCGGTGCTTTCGGGTAGAACCACACGCTGCTTGTTTGCAATAGCAGTTGCTTTAAGTGTTTTAAATAAGTCCATAGTTCTATTAATTTAGTATACAAAAGTAATAATAATTTTCAGTAAGAACTATTAAAAGAGTGTCATTTTTTAGGGCAATTATGATAAAACAAATATAAATAGCGAAAAGTTTGCATTTTATTGGCGATTTATTTGGAGTATTGTAATCTTTATATTTAATTAGCAACCGAAAACTTGCAATAATACCTAAAATAATGCCTATGGAAGATAGTCGAAAGATAGTAATCGATTATGACATGAAGCGAGCGTCAAGCTCGTTGATATGGACATTTATCTCAACGCCCAACGGACTGGCGGAGTGGTTTTGTGACGATGTAGAAAAGGATGGAAAGACATTTACGTTCTATTGGAACAAGTCGTCGCAACGAGCTAATGTGCTTGCCATTCGCGCCGGACAGTATGTGAAATTTCGATGGGAAGAAACGGATATTGAGAAGAGCTTTTTCGAGATGCGTATTATAAGTTCGGAGATTACAGGCAGCCGAAGTCTGCAAATAACCGATTTCGCAATCGATGAAGCTGAGAAAAACGAGATAATACACCTGTGGGATAAGCAGATATCCAAGCTCAAGCGATTGCTGGGCTGCTCGTAGCACGTAATGAATAATAATATTGAGATACAATCACAGCGGTCTGCCTCGAAAACGGGGTAGACCGTTGCTGTTAACTCCGCAGCAGAGGCTATGTGGCGCGCAAATGCCCTTTCGAAACGCTTAAAAGATATAAAAAGGCGAAAATAGGAGGGTAATTATCGATTAAATTGCTAATTTTGCACAATTAATTAAAAACTACATATCGAAATGCTAAAGATAAAAAGACTACATACATTCATCTTGCAGACTTATCTGCCGATGTTTTTTATGACATTCTTTATATGTCTTTTTATCTTGTTGATGCACTTTTTGTGGCGTCGCCTCGACGACCTTGTGGGCAAGGGCCTCGGGGTGGATGTGATAGGCGAGATGTTCTTCTATGCCGCCATCACTATGGTGCCTATGGCGTTGCCGCTTGCCATACTGCTTGCCTCGCTTATGACCTTTGGTAATCTTGGTGAGCACAGCGAATTGACGGCTATGAAAGCTTCGGGAGTGTCGCTGCTTAATGTGATGAAGCCCCTGATAGCATTTATTGCCGTGGTGTCGGTGGGCGCATTTTTCTTTCAGAATGAGGTGTTGCCACGAGCTCAGGTGAAGATGTGGACACTGGTGTTCTCGGTGCGCCAAAAATCGCCCGACCTCGATATTCCCGAAGGCGCATTCTACGACCAGATTTCGGGCTACAATGTGTTTGTGCGCAATAAGGATAAAGAGCGCGGCACACTCTACGATATGATGATCTACGATGTGAGTAAGGGTAACGGCTATGCAAGTATTATTCTTGCCGATTCCGGCAAACTCTCTTTCAATGAGAGTAAAACCCACTTGAAGCTGCATCTTTTTCAAGGCGAAACATTTGAGGATATGCGCAGCGGCAGCGGTAATTCGCTCTCCGATGAGGGCAAACTTTATCGCCGCGAATCGTTTGCCGACAAGCAAGTGCTCATACCATTCGATGCCAATTTCAACAAGCTCGATGAGCAAACCATGCGTTCGCAATATATAGGCAAAAACATAGCCGAATTGCAGCACACCATCGACTCCGTGAGCTTGCGATTGGACTCAATTAGCTCCGGCATGATGTCGACATTCCGCACCGAGCCTGTGGTGGGCGTGCCGTATATGAAATATGAGATGCGCGACACAGCCCGAGTGGCCAAGGTGGTGGAATTGCCCGAGGTGCGCCGCCCGCTCAATTTCGACAGCCTTTATCGCGCACTCAAGCCCGACGACCGAGTGGCTTTGCTCAATCGTGCGCTCAATCGTGCATCGCAAGCCCAGCACGAATTTCTCTTTAGAGGTGCCGAGGTGAGCGACGATGTGATGGTGATACGCCGTCACGAGATAGAAATGATAAAGAAGTACACGCTCTCGCTGGCATGCTTAATATTTTTCTTTATAGGAGCGCCACTTGGAGCCATTATCCGCAAAGGCGGCTTGGGTATGCCTATCGTGATTTCGGTTATACTATTCATTATATATTATATGATCGATAGTTTTGGCTACAAGCAAGCACGCGACGGTCGTTTCGACGTGTTGTTTGGTATTTGCTTGAGTTCGCTGATGCTGTTCCCGCTGGGTGTGTTCCTTACCTATAAAGCGATGAACGACTCGGCGGTGTTCAATCCCGATGCTTATCGCAAGCTTTTGCGTCGCCTTGTGGGCGTGCAAGAAGCTCGCAAACTCGAGAAGAAAGAGGTGATAATCGACGAAGTGGATACATCGGATGCTTTGGCAATGCTTCGCAACCTGATAGCCGAGGCCGAAGCTTTGCTTGCTCGATATCCACACCGTCAGCTGTTCCTGACCTATTTCATCAAGGGATTCGACCGCGCGCAGTTGGGTCAACTGATAGCTCATGTGGAAGAAGTGGTGGATTATTTGGGTAACTCACGCAGCCAGCTGGTGCTCAATAAGGCTATGGACTATCCTATAATCAACAATTCGCGCATCTATAGTCCCAATCTCGGCAAGCGATATGGCACAATAGCGGCAGCCATCATTCCCATTTCGTTGCCTGTGTATTTCATAGGAGCTTCGAGCCAAAAAACGCTATTGAACGATGTGAAAAACGTGAAAGTTGTGAGTGAAAAAATCATAGAAATCCTCACCGACAGCAACGAATAACAAATGCTCAAACCGAATAGCAGTGACAGTAGCAAGCTACTGTGAGAGTGAGGTTTTTATTCCTTATTATCAAATTCTTTACTAACCCATTTATTGATACGATTAAGCGAGTCGGCATAAATCAGAATGCCCGATATGGCATCGTTGCGCTCTATCATGGATCGGCTACGCTCTGTGCCCATCACCATGCATGCTGTGGCGTAGGCATCGGCTTCGGCGGCAGTGGGCGCTACGATGGTGGCGCTGAGCAGCGACGACTGTTCGGGATAGCCTGTGGCGGGATTGATGATGTGCGACACCCGTTTGCCGTCTACAATTTTGTAATTGCGATAATTGCCCGAAGTGGCCACGCCGTGGTTGCTAAGCGAAATTACCATAGCCGATTGGTGAATCACCGAGTCGGCTTGGTCGATGGGGCTATCGATGGAAATGTGCCATGGCTTGCCTTGACGATTACAGCCGTGGGCAAAAATCTCGCCGCCTATCTCGATGATGAAATTTTCCACGCCATTGCGCATAAACAGGCGAGCCAACTCATCGCAGGCAAAACCTTTGGCAATGCTGCTGAAGTCGATGACCACGCGTGGGTCGGTTTTCTCGATTCTTCCGTCGGCAGAGATGTGAGTTTTGTCGAATCCCACAAATTGGCGAATGCTATCGATGGTGGCTGAGTCGGTGACCACACCATGCTTGAATCCAAATCCCCAGGCATTGACCAGCGGCGCCACAGTGGGGTCGAAACATCCACCCGACTCGCTGTTGATGCGAGCAGAGCACTTATATAATTCGGTAATCATAGCATTGGGCTCCACGGTAGGGTCATTGGCATTGATGCGCGAAATCACCGACTTGGGGTTGAACATCGAAGCTGTGCGGTCCACGGCGTTGAACACGCCCTCTATCGAGTCGGCTATCGATGCCGGACCTTGAAAAGTGATATTGTATTCTGTGGTCCACACCACGCCGCTAACAGCCATAAAGCGATGGGCAGGTTTTCGTAGAAATAGAGTGGCTAAGCCAATAATGGCGCACACCACCACCGTGAGGTATATACGTAGGTTTTTGTTCATTTTGCGTGAGAATTATTGAAAAATCACTGCAAACATACAGAAAAATGTCGGCATGGTATGCAAAAAACAGGAAAAAAGAGATAAAAACAGTCGTCAGGTTTGGTTTCTACCAAGAAAAATCATAAATTTGGGATATTATTAACCGTTCTAAAACTTATAGTATATGACATCTTACTTATTTCTTGCCGATGGATTCGAGGAAATAGAAGCATTGGCTACAGTAGATATTTTGAGAAGAGCAGGCATAGACGTTAAGACAGTTTCGATAAAGGAAACTCGCGAAGTGAAAGGCGCACACGGAGTAACAGTCAGTGCCGATTTGGTGTATGATGAGATGGCGTATGCACCTGCCGAATGGCTCATCTTGCCCGGCGGAATGCCCGGAGCATCCAATCTGGCAGCACATGAAAGACTCTGCGACAAACTGCATGACCACAACGCCAAGGGCGGAAAGATAGCCGCAATATGCGCATCGCCCGGTGTGGTGCTTGGTCCGCTTGGCATAATGAGAGGCAAAGCCGGCGTGTGCTATCCCGGATTTGAAACCCTTATGCAAGGATGCAATGTGCAAAGCACACTTGTGGCTGTAGATGACAATGTGGTTACCGGCAGCAGTCCTGCGGCAGCTATGCCGTTTGCTCTGGCAATAGTGGAAATCACTAAGGGCGCCGAAGTGGCCGATAGTGTGGCACAAGGAATGTTGCTGCGCGAAGATAGCAAGAAATCGGAATATTATTTTGGATAACATTTATCGCTGCTTCGCCCAATTATGTTGCAAGACAAAAACCGGGCGCAAGAGCGAATGAGAAAATAGTGAAAAAAGGGGGCGAAAGTCTCCTTTTTTTAGTGATAATAGATGATTTTTAATATTTTTTTTGATAAAACGACAATTTACAAAAATATTTGTGTAAATTTGAACTTTGGAACCACAATCGGCTGAAGCCGAGAGGTAGAATGATAATTTTTAAATCTTATTATTATGGAATTGCGTAATGAAGTATCGGCACCTAATGAAGAGTTGGGTAAGGATACAACCTTGAACACCGAGCCTGCTAACGAAGTAGTGGCAGAAGCAGCTCCGGAAGTTATCGCCACCGAAGAAATAGAGGCATCGGAGCCGATGTCGGAATACTCATCGATGAGTAAAGCCGAGCTTGTGGCTGCCCTCGAAGCCTTAGTAGAGAAACCTGTAGAAGAAATCAAGCGAGAGGAAAATGCTATTAAGATGGCATTCTATCAGATTCGCAAGGAGGAACTCGACAAAGAAAAAGAAGCTTTCTTGGCCAAAGGCAACGAGGAAGCTGCGTTTGCTCCGCGCGAAGATGAAGACGAGGCTAAGCTTAAAGAACTGCTCAATCAAATTAAGGAAAAACGAGCAGCACACAATGCCGCCATCGAAGAAGCTCGCGCCAAAAATCTTGAAGCCAAGCAAGCCATTATCGACGAAATTCGCGCCATCAGCGGCGATGCCGATAATGTTAACAAACACTACAACAAGGTTCAAGAATTACGCCATCAGTTCCAACAGATAGGTGAAGTGCCTGCCGCTAATGCCACTGAGATATGGAAAACCTATCAAGCAGCGGTAGAGTCGTTCTATGATATGCTGAAATTGAACAAGGAACTTCGCGACTACGACTTCAAGAAGAACCTTGAGCAAAAAGAACAACTCTGCGAAGAAGCCGAAAAACTCTCGGAAGAAGAAAATGTGCTCGAAGCATTCCGCTCGTTGCAAGCCCTTCACGACAAGTGGCGCGAAATAGGTCCGGTGGCAAAGGAAATGCGCGAAACTCTTTGGGCTCGCTTCAAAGAAGCATCGGCAGCAGTGAACAAACGCCATCAAGCCTTCTTCGAACAGCGCAAGAAACGCGAAAAAGAAAACGAAGACGCCAAGACATCGCTATGCGAAAAGCTTGAAGCCATCATCGCCGAAGATCATGCCACTTATGCCGCTTGGGACGAAGCCACCAAGCAAATCATAGCATTGCAAGAGGACTGGAAGAAGCTCGGATTTGCCGCTCGCAAGGTGAATGCTGCGCTATTCACTCGTTTCCGTGCCAAGTGCGACGAATTCTTCTCTGAAAAAGCTGCTTTCTTCAAGAGAATGAAGGAAGAAATGGCTGCTAACTTGGAAAAGAAAGTTGCTCTATGCGAAAAGGCTGAGGCACTGAAGGATTCGCAAGATTGGAAGAAGACTACCGAAGCACTCGTGGCTCTGCAAAAGGAATGGAAGACCGTGGGTCCGGTGGTGAAGAAGCAAAGCGACGCCGTTTGGAAACGCTTCGTGAGTGCTTGCGACTATTTCTTCGAACAGAAAGCCAAACTTACAGTGAACGTGCGTCAGGAAGAACGCAACAACTTGAAGCAAAAGAAGGCGGTGATAGCTGCAATCAACGAGCAACTTGCCAATGCCGACGAAAAGGAGGCAGTGAAGAATATTCGCGAGCTTATGAAGCAATGGCAGGGCATAGGCCATGTGCCGTTTAAGGAAAAGGATAAGGTGTATGCCGAATATAAGAAGGCTGTGGATGCTGCTTACGACAAGCTCGACATGAAGGAAAGCCGCGCCAACATAGCTAACTTTGAGAATGCTCTCAACAATATGAGTGATACCGACAAGATGTATCGCGAACGCGAACGCTTGGTGCGCACCTATGAGCAGAGTGTAAACGAACTCAAGACTTTCGAAAACAACCTTGGCTTCTTCAATGCTCAAAGCAAGAGCGGAAGTTCGATGCTTAAGGAAATGGAACGTCGCATTGCCAAGATTAAGGAAGATATAGCAGTTCTCGAAAAGAAGATTAAGCTTATCGACGAAAAACTCGGTTAATCGAGATTTTCGCTCGGTGCTGCATCAGCATCGCAGAGCGAATAACCATAAATTAAGGAGCCGGATGGATATTGTTTTCATTCGGCTCCTTAACTATTGTTTGTTGCGACTGTGTTTCCGGCAGCGATGTCGGCTGCTTTGCTGATGACTGTCGGCTTTGCCGGTGGTGTAATGCTATTTTTCTACTGTGAACTTATAGATGCACTCGCTGTGGTAGGTTTGTCCGGGCTCGAGGATTACCGATGGCCATTGTGGCTTGTTGGGACTATCGGGGTAGTGTTGGGTCTCAAGGCACACCGATGCGCGCTTGTTGTAGACTATGCCTCCCTTGCCGGTGACTGTGCCGTTGAGGAAATTGCCTGTATAAACTTGTATTCCCGGCTCGTTGGTGTATACTTCCACGCCGATTCCGGTAGCAGGGCATACGAGTTTGGCTGCGAGCTGAGTCACATCGCCTTTGGTGTCGAGCACCCAATTGTGGTCGTAGCCTTTGCCGTTTTTCAGTTGCTCGAAGTCGAAATTATCTATCTCGTCGCCTATCACCTTAGCTGTGGTGAAGTCCATAGGAGTGCCTTCTACGGCTTCCACCGTACCGAGAGTCATGAATGTGCTGTCGACGGGGGTGTAGTTCGAAGCATTGATGTAGAGCAAGTGGTCGGTAGCCGGCGTCGAAGGGTCGCCACTGAGGTTGAAATATGAGTGATTGGTCATATTTATGATGGTTTTGGCATCGGTGGTGGCAGTATACTTGATGTCGATGGCATTGTCGTCGGTGAGCGTGAATGTCACCTTGGCAGTGACGTTGCCGGGAAAGTTGGCATCGCCATCGGGCGAGTCGAGGGTCAGTTCGAGCTCGTTGGGCGCGACATTGGTGGCTTTAAACACCTTATATTGCCATCCTTCGGGGCCGCCGTGCAGACAGTGTCCGTAGTTGTTTTGCGGCAGTTGTATTTCTTTGCCGTCGATGGTGATTTTGCCTTGGTTGATGCGGTTGGCATATCGGCCTATGGTGGCGCCGAAGTCGCTGTGTATGTTCTTATAGTCTTGAATGCTATCGAATCCGAGCACCACGTCGCGCATCACACCGTTTCGGTCGGGAACCAGCACCGAGGCTATGCGTCCGCCGAAATTGGTGATGCACACCTCCATGCCTTTGGCATTGGTGAGCACGTAGAGTGCAGTGGCATCGTTGTCGTTGGTGCCCGATTTGAAGTTATCGGGGAAAAGTCCTGATTTAGTGCTGTTGTCGGGAGCACAAGCGGTGAGCATAAGGGCTGCCAAACCCGCAATTAAGAGATTAGTTTTCATTGCAAAATAAGGTTTGTTTTGTTAATATGGTGTATTTTTAACAAAGTTAATGCATTTTTTTTCAGAAGCAAAGTGGGAATGGCAATTTTTTTGCAAAAGCCGATGTGAAAATAAAGTCGAGAGGGCGCGTCGATATAACTAAGTTTCGACGCACCCTCTCGCTATGGTGTTTAGAAGAAATTTGTGTTCGCTTTTTTGTTTACGGCTTTGCTTCGTATTTGTAGATGTCTTTAAGTTTCATATCGAAAATCAAGTGCGAATAAGGCTTGATGACATCACCTTTGCTGCCTTCGCCGTAGCCCACGTTCCAAGGAACGATAACAGTGATAGAGTCGCCCACGTGCATATTTTCCAAGGCGATTACCCAACCTGTGATAAGCCCCGACTGGCTAAAACGTAGCACGCTGTCGGCAGGACTGGTGCTCAGATAAGAAGAGTCGAAAGGCACATCGTTGTAGAGGCGACCGTGGTATTTCACGTCGACTACCGAAGTGTAGAGCGGAACGAGGTTGTTCTTGGTGGCCTCGCGGTCGTTGTGGTAGTGGATGTAGACCACAGCATTTTTGTCGAACGAAGCTGCAACGGTCTCGAAGTATTTGTCGCCGTTGGCTTCGGTTCTGGCAAGTTGCGACTTTAGCCATTCATCTTGGTCGGTGCGCCACTCTTCGTACTTTTTCCAATCAGTATCTTCCAAGCACGATACGAGCAAAAGCGAAGCAAGTGCGATTAACAAAATATTTGAAAATTTCTTCATAAAGATAAGTTTCTGAAAAGATTATACTAATTTCTTCAAAAGTTCCTTGAAGCTGACTTCCTTGTCGATGAGAGCAGGGAGGTCGGCGATAGCCACGCGTTCTTGTTCCATCGAGTCGCGGTGACGAATGGTCACGGTGTTGTCCTCGAGAGTTTGATGGTCGACAGTGATGCAGAATGGAGTGCCTACAGCGTCCTGACGGCGATAGCGTTTGCCGATAGAGTCTTTTTCGTCGTATTGACAAGCGTAGTCGAACTTGAGCATATTCACTATTTCGCGAGCCTTGTCGGGGAGACCATCCTTGCGAACGAGCGGCATCACGCAAGCCTTAACCGGAGCCAACTGCTTGGGCAAGTGGAGCACCACGCGAGTTTCGCCGTTGTCGAGGGCTTGTTCTTCGTAAGAAGAGCAGAGAATAGAGAGGAACATGCGGTCAACACCAATCGAAGTTTCGATAACATAAGGAGTGTACGATTGGTTGAGCTCAGGATCGAAGTATTGAATCTTCTTGCCCGAATATTTTTCGTGCTGACTGAGGTCGAAGTTGGTGCGAGAGTGAATACCTTCCACTTCCTTGAAACCGAAAGGCATGCGGAACTCGATGTCGGTGGCAGCGTTGGCATAGTGAGCAAGCTTGTCGTGGTCGTGGAAACGATATTTTTCGTCGCCCATGCCGAGCGCCTTATGCCACTTGAGGCGAGCTTCTTTCCACTGAGCGAACCACTTGAGTTCTTCGCCCGGACGAACGAAGAATTGCATTTCCATTTGCTCGAATTCGCGCATACGGAAGATAAATTGGCGAGCCACAATCTCGTTGCGGAAAGCCTTACCAATCTGCGCGATACCGAATGGGATGCGCATGCGGCCTGTCTTTTGCACATTGAGGAAGTTTACGAAGATGCCTTGAGCGGTTTCGGGACGGAGATACACATTCATCGAACCGTCGGCAGTGCTACCCATTTCGGTCTTGAACATAAGGTTGAACTGACGCACATCGGTCCAGTTTTTGGTGCCCGAGATAGGGCAAACAATGCCGTAGTCAAGGATAATCTGCTTGAGTTCAGCCAAGTCGTTGGCTTCCATAGCAGCCTTGTAGCGGTTGTGGAGTTCGTCGCGCTTTGCCACGTGCTCGAGCACGCGAGGATTGGTGGTTCTGAAGAGCGCGGCATCGAAAGAGTCGCCGAAACGCTTGGCGGCTTTAGCCACTTCTTTCTCAATTTTATCGTCGAATTTTGCTATTTCGTCTTCGATAAGTACGTCGGCGCGATAGCGCTTCTTAGAGTCGCGGTTGTCGATTAGAGGGTCGTTGAATGCATCAACGTGTCCCGAAGCCTTCCAGATGGTGGGGTGCATAAAGATAGCCGAATCGATGCCCACGATGTTATCGTGAAGCAAGGTCATTGCCGACCACCAATAGCGCTTGATGTTGTTTTTGAGTTCTACACCGTTCTGACCGTAGTCGTATACGGCGCCGAGACCATCGTAGATTTCGCTTGACGGAAACACAAATCCGTATTCTTTAGCGTGTGAAACAATCTTTTTTAGTGTTTCTTCTTGCTTTACTTGTGCCATTTTGTCTAAAAATAATATAGCTTTTTTACCATTTTTACATTCAAACTGCAAAGTAAACTAAAATGTGCGATTGTGGCAAGTTTTTAACAAAGTTTCTGATAGATGTGATTTTATGTTGTCGGCATGTGGGGCTGTCAATTCTCCAAATAGAGGCCGAGAGGGCATGGTTTAGTTGCCGAGTTCGAGCTGGTTTTTTACGAGATTGTAGTAAGCTCCGCGGGCAGCGGTTAGTTGCCGGTGAGTGCCTGCTTCCACCACCTTGCCGTCGTTGAGCACCACTATCTGATGCGCATGGCGCACGGTGCTGAGGCGGTGGGCTATCACCACCACCGTCTTGCCGTGATAGAAGCTGTGGAGATTCTCCACGATGGCACGTTCGCTGTTGGCATCGAGCGAATTGGTGGCTTCGTCAAGGAAAATGTACTGCGGATTGCGATACACGGCGCGTGCTATGAGTATGCGTTGTTTTTGCCCCATACTCAGACCGGTGCCGTCGCGACCTATGCGAGTGTTGTATTTCAGCGGAAGTGAAGAAATGTAGTCGTGAATGCAGGTAATTTTTGCTGCGTAAGTCATGCGTTCGAAATCGATGTCGGAGTCGTCGACAGCAATGTTACGGGCTATCGATTCCGAGAAAATCACACCGTCCTGCATCACCACGCCGCACTGCCTACGCCACCATTTTTTGTTGAGCGAAGCCAAATCGGTGTTGCCTATGGTAATCTTGCCTTGCTCCATAGGGTAGTAGCCCAAAAGAAGTTTGAGCAATGTGGTTTTGCCGCTTCCGCTTGCACCCACTATGGCGGTGACCTTGCCGTGAGGAATGTGAATGGAGATGTCGCTGAGGGTGAGATTCAAGGCGTGCGGGTCGTAGCGGAACGAGACATTGTGAAATGATAGTCCGGCTTGCGGATTCTCGATGCTGCAAGCGAGCGAGTCGGCCGGGTTTTCATCGTTGATACGGCGCACCTCGTTGATGCGTTCGAGGCTGATGCTGACGTCCTGCATCGAGTAGAGCAGCGACATCAGCCGCTCTACAGGAGCGCTGAGTTGACCTATGATATACTGCACGGCGAGCATCATACCCAAAGTCATAGAGCCATCGATAACTGCGCTTGCCGCAGCCACCGTGATTACTATGTTTTTCATCTCATTGATGAAAATGCAACCCGCTTCCTGAGTTTGATTCAGACGAAGAATCTTGGTCTGAATGGCGAACAGGTCGGTTTGTATCTTTTTCCACTCGTTGAGGCGGCGGTTTTCGCAGTTTTGCAGTTTTATTTCCTGCATGGCAGAGAGAAATTCGAAAGTCTTATTGCTATCGTTGGCTTTTTTGTCGAAAAGTTCGTAGTCGAGCACCTTGCGCCGGCGCAAGAATATGGCGAGCCACAGCGCATAGATGGCGCTACCGGCTAAGAATATGGCAAATACGCCTATGTCGTAGCAGGCGAGAACCACCGAAAACGCCACAAACGAGAATGCTGCAAATGCGGTGTTGAGCGTGTCTTGAGTGATGAAAGAATTGACGCGCGAATGGTCGATCATACGCTGAATGAGGTCGCCGGTGGCTTTGGTGTCGAACACAGCCATCGGTAATCGCAGCAGTTTGTCGAAGAAGTCGCATAGCAAAGCTATGTTGATGTTCATGCCTATTTTCAGCAATATCCATCGTCTGACGAAATCGATGGTTGTGCGGCTCACGGTAATCATGAGCTGAGCCAGCAAAATCAGCCCGATAAATCCCAAATCTTGGTTTTTGATGCCCACATCCACTATTTTTTGTGTTAGGATGGGGAGCGCCAATTGCAGCACGCTGCCCACTATTAGCGCCAAAATGGTGGCGGTTAACCGGTTGCGATATTTTGAGATATAACTCAAGTAGAATCGCAGCGAGCGACTGTCGTCGTTGTCGCTAAGGCGCGAAGAAGTGGCAAAAAATCGAGGCGTGGGTTGCAAAATCATAGCCACACCGGCGGGTTGGTTATCGTCGTTGCGGCAACTTAGCCAACCTTCTTCGAATTGGCGTTGCGACATTTTGCTGATGCCTTTGGCGGGGTCGGCGATATAATATCGGTTATTCTTTATTTTGAAAAGTACCACAAAGTGCCGCTGCTGCCAATGCAAAATGCAAGGCAGCGGACATTCTTTGAGTCGTTGGATGGTTAGACGGGCACCGATCGATTGCAACCCGAGCTTTTCAGCAGCATCGCCAATGGCGAGCATCGACAGCCCCTCGGCAGAAGCGTGGCAAATCTGCGAAATGCCGTCGACCGAGCAGTTTTTGCCGTAGTGTCGGCAAATCATAGCCAAGCAAGCTATGCCGCACTGCATAGAGTCGCGCTGGTAGATGCAATGAAAACCGTAAGCCATGGGCGGAAGAGCTGATGATGAGGGTTATTATAAGCGAGGTTTTTCGTTGTTTCCGGCACCTTTGCCTTTATATTTGCTCTTGGTGGTGTTGAACATATATCTCACCGAACATTCCACGCCGCGGGTGTTGACATATTTTTCGAGGTAGATGTCGCGGCAATCGCTGTAGATGGTGTTGTAGCTTTTGCGAGCGGTGTTGAAAATATCGTTAACCGAGATTTTTGCTTGCCAATGGCGGTTGAACACCTTGGTAATTCCGGCGTTAATCGACCAAGTGTGGCCCATATCGATGTTCTCGGCTTCACCGCAAGTGCGCCAAGTGAGCGATGCCTCCAGCTTGAGATTGCGCGGCAGAGCCACTATGTTTTTCCACTGAACCATGCCTATGGGGTTATTCATATTGCGAATAGTGCCACAATAGTCGATTTTATAGAACTGAGCCATAATACCGGCGGTGAGCACAGAGAAATAGTTGCCGAATTGAGGCATATAGGTTACGAAAGCTTGCAGTTCGTGCAAGTCATGAGTAGAGTTTTCCTTGCGGAGTAGAGTGATATTTGAGTTGTCGCCGTATTGCGAAATTTCGGAGATTATCTTACCGTCGGTCAAGCCGTAGTTAGCCATAATCATGAATTGACCGAAACGGTAGTTAGCGCTGATGTTGTGGCTGTATTCCGATTTAAGCAGCGGGTTGCCGCTCTGATAGAGATAACGGTTCACATAGTAGATGCTGCTGCTAAGTTGCGAATAAAGCGGGCGCTTATACTTGCGCGAATAGCTGAGTTGGAGCATATTTTTGCCAATAGGTAGCACGAGGGTGACAGAAGGCAGCACCTTATTGTAGGTTTTCGACTGCTCGGGAATGAACTTGCCGAACTCGTGGTATCGGCTTTCGATGTGCTCATAGCGCAAGCCTAATTGCATAGTAACTTTGCCGAGGCGTTGAGCAGTCTGGGCATAGATGCCGGCGTTGCGCTCGTCGAGCACGAGTTGGTTGTCGTTGAGCACGTGTTCGGGATTGAAAAAATCGTCGTTTCGGCGGCTGTCGATATATTCGGCGCCAAAACTGAAATTACCTTTAAGCCAAGGGTGCGAAGCGTGAGCTTCGGCGGCAAACATACGCGAATCGACGTTCGATTCGGTGTTGAGGCTCAGTTTGTCAGTGTTATTGATGAGTTCGTTGCTGAGGATATCATCATCGGAGTATTTCCAAAGCAAGTCGAAAGCAGCGTCGAAGGTCCATTTGCCAAATATGGCAGTGTAGTAGCCATCTACAGTGTGTGAAGTGAGATGAGTGTTGGAGTCCTGATCGATGAGGCTCGACTCGTTGAGAATATTGTCGATATAGATGTTGCCGGTGTAGATGGTGTTTTTGTCGTACGGTTGGCATGTGAGTTTGTAGTACACGCCGGTAGAGCTTGTGTTAGAAATAGTGTAGTCGGCGCCTAACTGAGCGTCATAGATTTGCGATTTGCCTTCCGATTCGAGACCTATTTCTTGGCGATAGCTTGATTGAAGCCAAGAGTTTTGCACGTTTGTGCTGTGGCCTTTCGATTTGTTGTAGCCATACTTTAAGTTGCTGAAAACGTCGAGTTTGCCGGTGCGGTAATTAAGGCTAAGGTCGTCGCCGCCATATACAAAGTCGCGATAGCCCAAGCGAGCAGTGTTGTCGATGGCAAAACCTTCACCCGGGTCGCGGTCGGCACTGATGCGAATCACTGCATTAACCGATGAATCGTAGCGAGCTCCGGGATTGGTTACCAATTCCACTTTCTTTATTTTATTTGATTTAAGCATGTCGAGTTCGGTGTAGCTGCGCATTTTTCTGCCGTTGATGTAGAAAGTAGGAGCGCCCTTGCCTAGCACTTCTATTCCACCTTGCACGCTGATGATGCCGGGCAGATATCCAAGCACATCCTTAGCTGTGCCAATGTTTTGGAGAATAGTGCCACGAATGTTGGTTACAATGGCATCGCCCTCGATGCGTGACAATGGTTTTGCGGCTTTCACTTCCACCTCGCCGAGCATAATAGTGTCGGGCGAGAGCACAATGCGCATATTGGCATTTGCCACCTTGCCCAAATAGGGCATAAAACCGGTGCACCACACTTTTATTAAGTTTTTGCTGTCGGCAGCGATGCTGAAAGTGCCGTTATCGTGAGTAATAGTGCCTGCTATGTATGTAGAGTCGGTTGGGTTGAGGATAGCTACGTTGGCGAGTCGCACGGCTTCGCCGTCTGAGGTTACCACTGTGCCGTGCAGTGTTTGTGCCGACAGGCTGCCGTAGATGCCGGCAAGAAATATAATTATAGTTGCAAATATTTTCATATCCAAGATAGTTTATTCTTTTAATGTGATTAGTAAAGTTACTAATAGTTAGAGCGTTATGATTATCGAGCGTAAGGGCAATTCACGTCGGGATAATACCAGTGGCTGTTGCCGTATTTTTTCACGATTTCGCGATAGCACACTTGTCGCAGATTGCGGCAGTCGTCAAATCGGGTGCAAGAGTGGCAGAGAGAGTCGGCGGGGATATCGTCCTGCTTGATGAAGAACAGCGATTTGGCTTTCTCGGAGTTCCAAATTTCGGCGATAGAATTCTTGCATACATCGCCGATGATAAATTGCGGATTCCAATAAAGCTGTTCGCACATAGTTACCTTGCCGTCGGGGAGAATGTAAAGAGCCGAAAAGAGTCCGCTGCAGAAAGTTCGGTTGCCGAAAAAAGCTTCTTCGGCAGTTTTACTTTGGTCGTCGTGGCTGTTTTCGGCGGGCGATTCGGCAGGAGCGTCGGGTTGCGGAGCACGTATGCCGAATTTAGCTTCCTGTTTAAGCGAATTGAGATAAGCCGACACGGTGGCGAGGTCGTTGTCGCTGACTTTGATTTCGGAGTAAGGGCGGCGAGGGTAAAGAGTGGGGTCGCCTTTCACGATATGCCAGTCGGTGATGTTAGGCAGAGAGCAAAGAACGTCGTAAATCGATTTCATATCGTCGACGGAGCCATTGAAGCGAGTCACCACCGAATGAATCATCACAGGAATGTGATGCTCGTTGAGCAATCGGAGCGAATCGATCATTTGCTGAGCGTAGCCTTGCTTCACACCGAGTGAGTCGATAAGATGTTGCTCAATAAGAGTATCGAGTGAAATCTGAATATCGCGAATCTTGAGTTTGGCGAGGGTTTCCACTATGTGAGGCGTGAGAGGCATCTTGGTGGATAGATAAGGGCTGTAGCCGAGTTTAGTGAGTTCGCTAAGCACTTCTTCCCAATGTCTATAAAGAAAAAATTCGCCGCCAATGACGTCGAATGTGTTAACATGCAGCTCTTTTGCTTCGTGAATTATTTGCAAAATTCGTTCGAGCGGAATGGTGCAGTTAGCCACACGCGATTTGTCTTGATAGCAATAAACGCAGTCGGTGAGACACACATTATTAACCATCAGTGTTAGGGTAGAAGGCGTGAAGTGTCGTTTCATTGTCACATCGGCTTTGTCGTAATCGAAAATCGCGGGTTCGTACCGTTTTTCGTGTTGAGGGCTATTGCTCGACACTATGGTGTGAGGCGGAAAAGACGAGATTCCCTCTTTGCTTTTTAGATACACCTGATTTGGGTTGTCGATAAGGCTTTCGATAAAATCAGCCACTAATTTTTGGTCAACGCCGAGATAGTCGGCAGCGGCTTTGATGCATTCGGATTTTTCGCTACCATCCACGAAACTGAGAATCATGGCATAAATGGGATGAACGGCATTGGTAAATGAGTCGTCGATGTCGTCTAAAAGATTTCTTCCAACCCACCTTGCTAATATTAATGCTCTGCCATCATCGGGCTTGAGAGTATAAAGTGGGTTGAAAGAGATATATTCTATATCGTTCATTTTTGTATTGTTGAAATAATTATGGAATGATAATTATATCCATAACGACAGAAGTACGGGAGGATTTTTGTCACCTGCCTTAATCTCGTACAGTTCGGAACCGCTAAGCAATTCTTTTGCTTGAATTGAATAATCTTGACTTGATTTCATAAGCTTGTGATACAATTGTCTTTTTTTGTAAAAGTTTTGTGTAAATGTAGGTCAAGTTTGTTACAAAATCAATATCAAAATAAACTGTATGCAGCTTTTTAACTATTATTGTCGAGTTTTTGACTATTATTTTCGGCGAAAGATGTTTTTTACATTAGTAGTGCAAACTGTACATTCCGAAGGACAGATAAGGCATTGTGTGCAAATTTTTGTACATTCGTTGTGCAATTGTATATTTTGCTTCCCGGCCTTAATTTCGTAAAGTTCTGAGGAACTGAGGAGCTCGTTGGCTTCGTATTTTAATTCGTTAAAAGTTTTCATAATACAACGATTTGTTTATTTGCTTTCGATAGTTTATCGTATTTGAATAATACTGCCGAATGCAAAATTAATAAATTCTGTGGACAATAACTGAAAATTGTGTTAAAATAGCGGTCAAAACGAGGCGTGAAAGGGGTGAAGGGACGATTTTGCTTGCTAAAATGCTCATTATTTTGTAATTTTATCGCAAATTAGAAATATTGTGTAAAGCAAGGCGGGGCTAAAAGTAACAGCCGAGCAGCACAAAAGGATAGAGAAAAACAGATCTGACACGATGAAAGAAGACGAAAACGAAGAATACGAGATGCTCGACGATGGCACCGTTGGCGACGAAGGCAACGAGAAAGCCGGGCACTCAGCGTATGTAGTGCCTAAGGACAAGAAACTGCACCTCTCGGGGATGTACCAAAATTGGTTTATCGACTATGCCTCTTATGTAATACTTGAGCGCGCCGTTCCACACATTGAGGACGGCCTCAAGCCCGTGCAGCGCCGAATATTGCATGCCATGAAAGAGCTTGACGACGGACGATTTAACAAGGTGGCAAACCTGGTGGGTAGCACTATGCAGTATCACCCGCACGGCGATGCCTCGATATATGGAGCGCTTGTGACCCTGGGTCAAAAGGGCTTGCTTATCGACACCCAAGGAAACTGGGGTAACGTGCTCACCGGCGACCAGGCAGCCGCTCCTCGTTACATCGAAGCCCGATTGTCGCATTTCGCCCTCGAAACAGTGTTCAGTCCCAAGGTGACGGAGTGGACCAAATCGTACGACGGTCGCAAGGACGAGCCTATCACATTGCCCGCCAAGTTCCCGTTGCTGCTCATCTATGGCTCCGAAGGTATAGCCGTGGGCTTGTCGTGCAAGATATTGCCGCACAACTTCAATGAAGTGTGCGATGCAGCCGTGTCGTATCTCAAGAACGAAGAATTTCAGCTCTATCCCGACTTCCAGACCACCGGAGGCTATGTGGATGTGAGCCATTATAACGACGGCGAGCGAGGCGGCTCGGTGAGAATTCGTTCGAAAATAGATAAGCGCGACAATAAGACACTCGTTATCACCGATCTTCCATACGGCAAAACCGGCACTGCACTCAAAGAGTCGATACTCAAGGCAGCCGAAAAGAACAAGATAAAGATACGCAGCGTGGTAGACTATACCGCCGAGCAAGCCGAGATAGTGGTTACACTGCAGCCCGGTGTGTCGAGCGACAAGACCATCGACGCCCTCTATGCCTTTACCGACTGCGAGGTGAGCCTATCGCCCAACTGCTGCGTGATTAAGGACCACAAGCCCCAATTCCTCACCGTGAGCGATGTGCTGCGCTACAGCGTGGATCGCACCATGGAGATATTCCGCAAAGAACTCGAGATACAGCGCAACGAGACACTCGAATCGCTGCACTTTGCTTCGCTCGAAAAGATATTTATCGAAGAACGCATCTACAAGGATAAAGGCTTCGAAAACGCCCCGAATATGGATGCTGCAGTGGCACATATCGACAGCCGTTTGGAACCATTCAAACCACAATTCTATCGCGAAGTGACCACCGACGACATATTGCGACTCATGGAGATAAAGATGGCGCGCATATTGAAGTTCAATACCGATAAAGCCGACAACTATATCGCCACACTCAACGAGCGCATCAAGGAAATCGACTACAAACTCTCACACATGGTGGAACACACCATAGCGTGGTTTGAGCACTTGAAGCAGAAATACGGCGAAAAGTTCCCTCGCAACACCCAGATACGCAATTTCGACACCATCGTGGCATCGAAAGTGGTGGAAGCCAACGAGAAACTCTATATCAACCGCGAAGAAGGCTTCATAGGCACCAACTTGAAGAAAGACGAATATGTGTGCAACTGTTCGGACATAGATGACATCATCATTTTCTACAAGGACGGCCGATTCAAGGTGGTGAAAGTGGCAGAGAAGCTCTATGTGGGCAAGAACATGCTCTATCTCAATGTGTTTAAACGCAACGACGAGCGCACCATCTATAATGTGCTTTATCAAGACGGTCGTGGAGGTGCCATATATATGAAACGCTTCGCTGTGACCGGCGTAACGCGCGACAAAGAGTATAATCTCACCCAAGGAAAGCCCGGCTCGAAGATAATGTGGTTCACAGCCAATGCCAACGGCGAGGCAGAGACCCTGCGCATCACCCTAAAGCCCAAGCAGCGCATGAAAATACTGCAATTCGACGTCGACCTTGCCAATCTGGGCGTGAAAGGCAAACTCGCCAAAGGTAACTTAGTGACCAAAGCCGAGGTGCACCGCATCTCGCTCAAGGAAAAAGGCGTGTCGACCCTCGGCGGGCGCGAAGTGTGGTTCGACCCCGATGTGCTGCGCATCAACTACGACGGCCGCGGCACACTGCTCGGTGAGTTTTTCAACGATGAACGCATATTGGTGATTATGAATAACGGCGACTTCTACACCACCACCTACGATGCTGAGAATCACTACGAAGAAGGCATACTACGCATCGAGAAATATCGCGAAGGTGTGGTGTGGACCGCAGTGCTCAACGATGCCGACCAAGGTTTTACCTACATCAAGCGCTTTACTCTCGAATCGAATGCCAAGAAGCAGCGCATGATAGGCGATAACCCCAAGTCGGAGTTGCTGCTGCTCACCGATGAGCGTTATCCGCGCTTCGAAGTGAAATTCGGCGGCGCCGATTCGTTCAGAGAACCTATGATAATAGATGCAGAAGAATACATCGGTGTGAAGAGTTTTAAAGCCAAAGGAAAGCGCGTGAGCAATTGGGCAATAGAGAGCATCACCGCGATAGAGCCCCGAGAGGTGCCCGAAGAGGAAGCAGAAACACCACAAGTGGCAGCAATCGACGATGATGTGGTCGACACCGAGAGCGTAGGAGCCGATGATGTAATCGACCAAGGCGCCGTTCGCGACAGTTTGACCGGGCAGATGCGCATTTTCGATGATGCTGATGACGAAGAATAATAAACGAAATATAGCCAAGTTGTCGCTTTTGAGCCGTGTGGCTATGGTGATGGCGATGATGCTTGCCTCGGTGGCAAGTGCTCAAGCCACGCCCGACGACGAGGCCGACAGCACTCGGGTGGAGCGCCCGGTGGCATCGTTCTTTATGGCAGAGGTGGGCAGCGCCACGGCACTCGACACCTATTTGGGTCCGGTGTCGTTTTCAGGCATCGATGCCCGCTTGGAATATGAGCGAATGCAAGCCATGCGCTTCGACCCACAGCGATGGGTGATGCAGATGCATGCCGGCATAGAGTACGGCAATCTGCAGAATGCACCCGGCAATCACTCCGAGCACATGCTTATGGTAGACTATCGATGGGGAATGATGCGCCGATGGCACGATGTGCTTGTGCCCAAGCTGCAAGTGGCAGTGGGCGGAAGCACCCAACTGCGCGGTGGCGTGATTTATAAGCCAAGCAACAGCAACAATGTGGTGGCAGCCAAGATACAATGGGCAGTGAGTGCCACGGCCATGGCATCTTACAGGTGGCAAGTGGCAAAAATGCCCGTGGTGATAAGCTATCAAGCCACATTGCCTGTGGCAGGCGTGTTTTTTTCGCCCGAATATGGAGAGACCTACTACGAGATATATCTCGGCAACCGAAGCGGACTGGTGCATTTAGGTTGGTGGGGCACCCGATTCGATATGACTAATGCTCTGATGGCTGACCTGCATCTGGGCAGCACGGTGCTGCGTGTGGGCTATCGCAACAGCATAGAACGCTCGTGGGTAAACAATATCGACTCGCAGATTGTTACACACATGGCAGTGATAGGAGTGGGCGGCGAATGGATGAGCCTCGGGGCTGACCGTTCGCGCTTGGCAAAAGCACGATTTATAGCGGCAATGTATTGAATATGATGAAGAGAGTGGTGAAATATGGCATAGTGGTGTTGTTTGTGATGCTGGGCATGGCAAGCAACTCTTGCATCGACGATGAACCGTACTCCAACGATGTATATGGCAACTTCGACGCCCTATGGAAGATAATCGACGAGCATTATTGCTTTTTCGAATATAAAGACGTAGATTGGCAAGCCGTGGGTCAAGAGTACAGGGCAAAACTCCATAAGGGCATGAGCAGCACCGAACTCTTCGATGTATGCGCCGATATGCTCAAGGAACTGAAGGACGGTCACACCAACCTCGTGTCGGGGTGGGACGTGTCGCGCTACTGGATATGGGAGCAATATCCGGTAAACTATGATGAACGCATTATCGACCAAAATTACCTGGCCTTCGACTACAAAAAGACCTGTGGCGTGAAATATGGCGTGCTCACCAATAACTATGGCTATATGCACTACGGCGACTTCTCGGTGGGTATAGGCGAGGGTAATTTAGATGCCATAATGTCGGTATTGGCGTCGTGCGACGGACTGATAATCGACGTTCGCAACAACGGTGGCGGACTGCTCACCAACGTGGAACCCCTTGTGGGACGATTTATCACCCAAACCATCTACGCCGGTTCGATATCGCATAAGACAGGACCCGGGCACAACGAGTTTTCGAAGCCCTACAACTATTACATCGAGCCAACCACGGCAAGCCGAGTGAAATACTCCAAGCCGGTGGTAGTGCTCGCCAATCGAGGCTCGTTCAGCGCCACCAACAATTTTGTGTCGATAATGAAATCGCTGCCACAAGTGCGCGTGGTGGGCGATGTTACCGGTGGCGGCTGTGGAATGCCCTTCACCAGCGAGATGCCCAACGGGTGGAGTGTGCGCTACTCGGCAAGTGCTATTGCCGACAGCGAAGGCCATCTTACCGAATTTGGCGTGGAGCCGGATTTTAAGGTGGATATGAATGAAGAAGATATGCTAAAAGGCAAGGATACCATACTCGAGAAAGCCTTTGAGGTGCTCGATGAGATGGTGGAGAATAACAAAACCAAATAAAGAATTGGAATGGAGAAATCGATAGTAAAGTATTTGGAAGAATCGCTGAAGAAAAACTGGAAAGGCAATGCGCTAACCGACCTTCAAGGCGACACCTTAACCTATGAGCAACTGACAGTTGCGATAGAAAAGTTACACCTTTCGTTCGAGGCGTGCGGAGTGCAGCGCGGCGACAAGGTGGCAATAGTGGGAAAGAACAGTATGCAGTGGGCAAAAGCATTTTTTGCAACACTGCTTCACGGCGCGGTGCCTGTGCCATTGCTTCACGAATTTAAGCCCGATGCCATTCATCATCTGGTGAACCATAGCGAATCGAAGTTGCTCTTTGTGGAAGAAAGCATTTGGAACAAACTTGATGTGGAAAAGATGCCCGCCCTGCAAGCAGTGGTGCGAATAAACGATATGAGCATAGTGGCATGCCGCAATGAGGCGATGCAGAAGGCCCATGACAATGCCGATGCCCTGTTTGCCGCAAAATATCCCAATGGATTCGGCCCCGACGATGTCAGCTACCAAGATGTGGCAGCCGACGACCTTGCCGTAATCAATTACACCTCAGGTTCCACAGGAAATTCCAAGGGCGTGATGATACCGCATCGCGCGTTGGCATCGAATATGCAATTTGCGCTCGAACACCTCACGTTCCTGCTTCCGGGCGATGGAGTGGTGTGCATGTTGCCGCTGGCGCACATGTATGGCTTGATGATTGATTTGATTCACCCGATAGTTAAAGGATGCCACGTTAACTTCCTCACACGCAGCCTTTCACCAAAGGTAATTCTCGAATCGTTCGCTCAAGTGAAGCCCAAACTCATAGTGACTGTGCCACTTATTCTCGAAAAGATAATCAAGGGCAAGGTGTTCCCATTGTTGCAGACACCAAAGGTGAAACTGATGCTCAAATTGCCTATAGTTAGAAATGTGGTGCTGAAGAAGATAAAGCAAGAAATTATAAAGGTGTTCGGCGGTAACGTGGTGCAAGTGATAATAGGAGGTGCGGCACTCAATAAAGATGTTGACCAATTCCTTACACGCATCTGTTTCCCGTTCACAGTGGGTTATGGCATGACCGAATGTGCCCCACTATTGGCTTATGCGCCATGGGATGAGACCAAGAGCGGCTGTTGCGGCAGATTGGTCGACCGAATGGAGATGCGCATCGACTCCGAAGATCCCGCCACAGTGGCAGGCGAATTGTGGGTGCGTGGCGATAATGTAATGCTAGGTTACTATCGCAACGAAGAAGCCACCCGAACCGTGATGAGTGCCGACGGATGGATGAATACCGGCGACTTGTGTAATGTGGATGCCGATGGTTTTATTTTCATACGCGGACGCAGCAAGAGCATGATTCTCGGCCCATCGGGTCAGAACATCTATCCCGAAGAAATAGAACAAGTGGTGAATAACATACAATATGTGGTGGAATCGCTCGTAATAGAGGATAACGGCAAACTGATAGCACTGATTTTCCCCGATTATGATGCTGCAAAACATGATGGAATGGACGAAGAATCGCTTGCAAAATTCCTTAAAGCCAAAGTTTTGGAGGCAAACAGCAGTCTGCCATCGTATTCTAAGGTAGCCGATGTTAGATTGCGCACCGAAGAGTTTGAAAAAACGCCCAAGCGCTCCATCAAACGATTCCTATATCAGTAAGCAAAAGAATTTGAACACGTATGTAAGTAGGGGAGATACTCATGCAGGTGGGTGTCTCTCCTTATTGTTTGTGTGCTATTCCTCGTTGAGCGCGTGGATAAGCGCTTGGGAGAGGAGTTCGCCTTGAAGTGTGTAGCCTCGGGTGGAGTAGTGCACATGGTCGCGGCTTGAGAGAAGGCCGGCTTGCACCCATTTCGATGCCGAACCGTTGCCACCTGCTACTGCGTAGAGGTCCCAAACCGGCACATTGTGTTCTTTGCCGTATTTTATGATTACATTGCGCACCAATCGGCAATTATCGTTGGTGGAGAATGAAACGCGGCGGCGACGACGGCGTCCTGTTCGGCGGCGACGGTCGCACTCCATGGGTGTGGTGAGCAGAATGTGCACCTGCGGCATGGCGCGTTGCAGTTTCGACACGAGAGTGTGGATTTGAGAAGTAATCTCTTGCTCCGAGAAGCGCCCGAATGCTTCGTTGGTGCCGAGCGAGATAATCACCAATTGTGGCGATATGAAAGCCATCTGTTCGGCAAAGTCGGATATTTGGTTATAGTGGCTATAGCAGGCGCTGTTGTTGCCAATGGAGCTCACTATGGCGCCATTGTTAGAATTGGAGAGAAATACTCCCCAAAATTCGCTCGAGGCATCGATGCCACGCAGAGTGATGTGTTCCTCCGCTGTTTTGAGCGAGAAATTGCTCAGATACTTCGATGGGCAAGAGGCTTGCAGTAGTTCGCCGTTGATAGTGGCTTGGCTATATCCCGAGCCGGCAGCGTGGATTACCGATAAAGAAGAAAATCGGTCGTCGGCATGTTTTACGCCAATCTCCAGTGTGACTTTTCTCTGTGAGAAGTTCGTGGCAATGCCCGTAACACCAATTTCAAGTCGGCTGCGATTGCGCGAGGTGATGCGGCCCTTTTGTGCAATGCGTTGCGGCGAAAATATGGAGTAGTCGGTGGGTTGGTTGGTACCCGCCAAGCGCAGCGGAGCAATGCACCCGCGGCCGCCATTGCCATAGATGAGTTGAACGGCAGAACGCAGTGCCTCGCTGAAGTGCCCGGCTTGTATGTGCGAATCGCCTATGTGCATAATGTGCATTTTGAGCGAGACCGAATCGGGGATAGAGTCGCGCATGCGCAAATCGTGAGCCAAAAGTCGCAACTTGCTCCAGTCGGCACCATTCATTTCGATGCGGTTGAGGCTGTCGCAAATGAAATCGTATTTCAGTTGAGCAGCTGCTGAGCCAACGGCTGCATAGAGTATGGCGATAAAAAAGAATAATCTCACCCACATAGTGTAAATATGATGATTTGAAATATAAAAAGTGTGCCAAAAGTTACATTTGACACACTTGATAATCGCTTTGCTTAGTGCGCATGAAGGGACTCGAACCCCCACGCCTCTCGGCACTAGATCCTAAGTCTAGCGCGGCTACCAATTACGCCACATGCGCAAATCGATGTGCAAAAGTAGCAATAATTTTTGAATTGGCAAAATGCTTATGCTCAGGCCGATGCTTTTAATGCCGAAAACTATTGTAAACCTAAATCAGGCGAACAAAAAAGAGACAGTAAACCATATTAGTTAATCGCCCTCAAATCTGTCAAGTCTTTTTAGGGAAAGTCAAAATGAAAAATAGATTTAACATAAATTTGCGTATATGCGCAAATATTCTGCTCACTGCGAATATAATTTTGTATCGTCGGAAGGAAGAGAGGGCAAAAGCAATCGATTGCTTACGGCATATGAGATGAGATAACAAAATTATTGATAACAGATTAATACATATAGAGCACTATGGTAGTTTTTGCAATTTGTATGGTAGTTTTCACCGGATGCATTATTTCGGCTGATGAACAAGCAAACAAGTGATTGCTCAAGTGAAGCAACACTGTTAAACGGAGTTTTCATAATCTTTATTTATTCATATAATTCCATATCTTTACTTTAGGGTTAACAGCGGAAGGGCTTGAGGGCAGTTATGCTATCAAGTCCTTCACCTGTTTCAGGGGTGTGGAAGGTGTCGTCATTGCCTATGAAGCAGTGTCGGGCAAAAAAAATCGAGGAATGACTCCATTCACATGGTATCATTCCTCGCAAAAATATAAAATTATGAAACAAAGTGCGAAGTGTTAATCAGTAATCAATAATATGTTTTTTTTCTGTTACTGTTTGTTGGCGCGTTTGCGTTCGAGTTCGTCGAGAATGATTTTGCGCAGACGCAAGTGGTTGGGAGTAACCTCCACATATTCATCCTCTTTGATATATTCGAGCGCTTCCTCGAGGCTGAAAACCACCGGAGGAACGATTTTTGCCTTTTCGTCGGCACCCGATGCGCGCATATTGGTGAGTTTTTTCGACTTGGTCACGTTCACCACTATATCATTGTCCTTGGCATTCTCGCCCACCACCTGACCGGCATATACTTCCTCTTGCGGGAAGATGAAGAATTTGCCGCGGTCCTGTAGTTTATCGATGGCATAAGCATAGGCAGTGCCACTTTCGAGAGCGATAAGCGAGCCGTTGGTTCGGCGTTCGATGTCGCCCTTCCAAGGTTGATATTCAAGGAAACGGTGCGCCATGATAGCTTCGCCGGCGCTGGCGGTGAGCACATTGGTGCGAAGGCCGATGATGCCGCGCGAAGGGATTTGAAATTCAAGGTGAATGCGGTCGTTCTGAGTGGTCATTGAGATTAAGTCGCCGCGGCGGCGAGTGACCATATCAATCATTTTGCTTGAATATTCCTCAGGCACATTGATGGTGAGAGCTTCCACAGGCTCGCACTTCACGCCGTCGATTTCTTTGATTATAACTTGAGGTTGACCCACCTGGAGTTCGTAGCCCTCGCGGCGCATAGTCTCGATGAGCACAGCCAAGTGAAGCACACCACGACCATAAACTATCCAAGCGTCTTCGCGTTCGGTTTTTTCCACGCGTAGAGCCAAGTTTTTATCGAGTTCCTTCACAAGGCGGTCGTTGATGTGACGCGAGGTAACATACTTGCCATCCTTGCCGAAGAAAGGAGAATCGTTGATGGTGAAAGTCATCGACATAGTAGGTTCGTCGATGGCGATGCGGGGTAGAGGTTCGGGGTTGGTCGAAACGGTGATAGTATCGCCGATTTCGAAGTTTTCTATGCCGATGAGAGCGCAGATGTCGCCGCTGCCTACAGCCTGCACGCGTTTACGGCTCATACCCTCAAAGGTGTGGAGCTCCTTGATGCGTTGCTTAATTGTCGAGCCGTCCTTTTTGCAAAGGGCTATTTCCATGCCTTCGGTAAATTCGCCGCGGTGCACGCGACCTATGGCTATACGACCCACATAGCTCGAATAGTCGAGCGAAGTGACAAGCATCTGAGCATCGCCCTCAATCTTTTCGGGGGCAGGGATATATTTGATTATGGCATCGAGCACAGCATTGATGTTATCGGTGGGCTTTTGCCAATCCTCGCTCATCCATCCTTGCTTAGCCGAACCGTAGATGGTGGGGAAGTCGAGCTGTTCCTCGGTGGCGTTGAGATTGAACATAAGGTCGAACACCATTTCCTGCACCTCATCGGGGCGGCAGTTTGGCTTGTCCACCTTATTAATAACAACTATCGGTTTCAAACCTATCTGTATTGCCTTTTGGAGCACGAAGCGAGTTTGAGGCATAGGGCCTTCGAAAGCGTCGACGAGCAAGAGACAACCGTCAGCCATATTGAGCACGCGTTCCACTTCACCGCCGAAGTCGCTGTGGCCCGGGGTGTCGATTACGTTGATTTTATAGCCGTTGTAGTTGATCGAAACATTCTTCGAAAGAATAGTTATACCACGCTCTCTTTCAAGGTCGTTATTATCGAGAATCAAATCGCCTGTAGCTTGGTTTTCGCGGAACAAATTTCCTGCGAGAAGCATCTTGTCTACCAAAGTGGTTTTGCCATGGTCCACGTGGGCAATAATGGCAACATTCCTAATTTTCTGCATAAATTATCCTATTTCGGGCACAAAGTTAGTGATTTTACTTAAAATATCGGTAGAAAAAGAGTAAAAAAATAGATAGGTATTTGTGTGAAAGGAAAAATATTACTAAATTTGCACCCGAAATTTTATTAACTATATAAACTGCAAAAGAATGTACTTAGATTCTGAAAAAAAGAAAGCAATCTTTGAGACATACGGCGCAAGCAATACTGATACTGGCTCACCTGAAGCACAGATAGCATTATTCTCAGTTCGTATCTCTCACTTGACTCAACACTTGAAGTCAAACCACAAAGATTATAACACTCAGCGTGCGTTGAAGAAGTTGGTAGGTAAGCGTCGCCGTCTATTGGATTATTTGGCTCGCACCGACATCAACCGTTATCGTGCAATCATTGCCAAGAAGGAACTTGGTATTCGCAAGTAATAGCGCGCGAGTAGTTAAGAAACGAGATTTCAGCGTTGCAGACGATTTATTCAGTCGTGGCAACGCTGATTTTTTTGTGCCCTGAGTTGCCTTTTTAGCCTCGGAGGAGTGTTAATCTTGAATAAAGGATGATTTTTTTAGATTCTTTCGGTGGCTTTTTGCCCTCAAAATGCGTTATATATAAAAAAAGTAGGTATCTTTATATTTTAATTAGAGTTACTCGAAACGAGATGCTATAATCTATATATTAATAGTGGTTTTGATATATGTCGGAAGAGGCAATAAAGGGAAATAAAGGATATATAAAGCGCATATCATTGGGGCTTTTGGCTCTGGTGGTGATGATGCTGATAATGATATATGTGCCTTTTGTGCAGCGATGGGCCAAGGATGTGATATGCACCAAGGTGAGCGAAGCCACAGGCTGGGAGGTGACCATAGGAGACCTGCGACTGAGGTTTCCGTTGAGCCTCAGCGTGAGCGATGTGCTTGTGCTCGATGAGAATCGCGACACTATGATGGTGGCCGACGAGGCAAAACTCGATGTGAAGTTTTGGCCGTTGCTGCGAAAGCACATCGAAGTGGAAGGCGCCGAGGTGACAGGTGCCGCCTACAGCATGACGAGCAGCGACTCGTCGCTTGTGATGCAAGCCAATCTGCAGAGCGTGAAGCTCGATATGGCACAGATAGTGCTGAGCCGCGACAGCGTGGCTCTTGGCGATGCTGTGGCACGAGGCGGTGATATAGTGCTGCACTATTATCCCGAAAAAGCCGAAGAAACCGCCCCCGACAGCACCTCCTCGGCATGGAAAATAGCAGCTCGCAGCATAGCTCTCCGCGATGTGCGTTATCGCATGAGCATGTTGCCCACCATCGATAGCATGGATGTGAATGTGCATAATGCAAAACTGCTCAACGGATATGTCAACACCGAACTATGCCGAGTGAAATTGCAAGAAATGAGCATCGACAGCCTCGATGTGAAGTATTTCTATCCGGCAGCGACCGAGGCAACATCCGAGCAGGTAAAGGATGCCGAAGCGCCCGCCGAAGCCTCAATGCCATGGACGGTGACAGCCACAAAACTTAATCTCACCAATTCGCGAGCACTATATGCGCTCAAAGATGCCAAGCCCGCTGACGGTCTTGATATGAACTATCTCGAAATAAGCGATGTGAATTTCGAAATCGATTCGCTCTACAATCGCGGAATGGCAGTGATGGTGCCGCTAAAGTCGCTCAGTGCCACCGAGCGATGCGGATTGCAAATCACTGCGGCCCATGGCGTGTTCGATATGGACAGCACCGTCATGGCGATAAAGAATTTTGATATTCGCACCCTGCTGTCGGAGATAAAAGCAGACGGAAAGATGGGAATGGGTGCCTTCGAAGCGCCCTACGATGGCGATATCAGTCTTACAGCCGATGCGCTGATAGATGTGGTGGATATAGAGAAGATGTTCCCGATATATAAATCGTATCTCCGAACCATACCCCGTCACCACCCGCTGCAACTCACGGCGCAAATTGACGGGACGGCCAAGACGCTCAATGTGGAGAAAGTGCGAGCCGAATTGCCACGATATGCCTATGCCGAAATCAAGGGTAGGGTGAATAATGTCACCGACAGCGATAATCTTGGCGGTGACTTGGCGATTTTGGGCCGTTTCGACAACATCAACTTCATCAAGCCGAGTGTGCTCGATGCCGAGATGGGCAAGCAAGTGCATTTCCCGCCTATGACCGTGAAGGGCAAAGCGGCATTGCACGGCACGAATATGAGCGGCAACCTCGACTTGGCATTGGCAACCGGCAAGACCGTGGGCAATGCAAAATTCAATACGGCAAGCAATGCCTATGATGTGGCGATGGAGATGCAGACCATGCCACTGCATGCCCTTATGCCGCTGAGCGCATTCGGCGACGTTACCGCCCGCCTGAAGGTGAGCGGACGCGGGTTCGACATAATGAAACCAAATACCATGCTCAATGCCACAATCGATGTAGACCACTTGCATTACGGCGACACCGATTATCGAAATATGGTGTGCAATGTGAACCTTCACGACGGACAGTTTGATGCATCGATCGACTCGGAGAACGAAAACTGCGACTTCACGCTGCAGTGTGGCGGCGAGTTGAAGGCCGACCACTATGTGGTGGCTATGGATTGCGATGTGCGTGACTTGAATCTGCACGAACTACGCCTCAGTGATGTGGCGCTTGGCGGAAGCGGAACACTGAAGGCATTCGGCGACGTCAACCTTGCCACTATGGAATGTGATGTAATAGCCGAAATGCAGTCGATAAAGGTGCAGTACGATACCATCAGCCTCAGTTCGCCGAGTATGACATTGGCATTTGAGAGCAGCGACAGCACCATCAATGCTCGCTTGGACAACGAAGATTTGTCGGTAGATTTCAGCTCTGAGGTGGGTGTGAAACGATTTTTGGAGCAAGTAGAGCATAGCAAAGAAGTGGCTATGAATCAGTGGCAGAAAATATCGCTCAACATCGACACACTGCAAGCCGCATTGCCGCCATTTGCCTTCCAGCTCGGAATGGGCAAAAACGGACTTGTGCAGCAATATCTCAAGCAGAACCAAATAGAGATGCGTCAGCTGAAATTCGACCTCTATAACGATAGCACCATCTATGGCAACGGCATAGTGCAGCGCCTCGATGCCATGGGCACAAAAATCGATACTATCACAGCCAAACTGGTGCAGACCGGCAGATATTTGGGTTACAGCTTCCATATGGGCAACCGACCCGGCACGATGGATAATTTTGCATCGGCTACGCTCAAGGGCGGAGTGCTCAACAGCCGCCTCACCACCATCTACGATGTGAAAGATATTAAAGAACGCACCGGTTATCACTTCGGCACCCATGCCGACCTCAACGACTCGGTGGTGAAGGTGAATATTTTCACGCCAAAACCACTAATAGGTTATAAAGAATGGCAAGTGAACGATGATAACTATGTGCTTTATGACTATAAGAACAAGCACTTCGATGCCAATCTGCTTCTCGAAGGAGGCAATTCGGGCACAATCAACCTATTCACCAACCATGTGGAGCATGGCGATCACGATGATGATGACCACGGACAGGAAGAAGTGAACCTCCAGGTGAAGAACCTGAAGTTGGAAGAATGGTTGATGATGTTCCCATTTGCGCCCGAAATGAGCGGTGAACTCACCACCGATATGCAGATATCCTATCGTGGCAGCCAATTCTGGGGCGAAGGCAAGTCGACGCTCAAAAACTTCAAATACGAAGGCGAAACGGTGGGCGATTTCGACCTGAATGCACTGATGACACTCGACCCCAAGACCGGAAACACCAATCTGGAATCGTATATGAATGTAAACGGCGCCAAGGTGATGTTTGCGGCAGGTGTGCTCAACGATAGCACCGCCACGAGCCCGATGTCGCTGAAACTCGATATCGACAAATTCCCTATCTCTACGGCTACGGCGTTCATTCCTAACGGAATAGCCGAACTTCAGGGTTATCTCAATGGCGAGATGACCATGACGGGAACAATGGACAAGCCCATATTCACCGGCCATGTGGTGGCTGACAACGGTGCGATATTTGTGCCTATGTTCGGTTCGAAAATCCTGTTCCCTAACACTGTGATACCCGTAGACTCAAGCGTGATACACTTCAATAAATATGCCCTTATGAGCTGCAACGACAAGCCGCTTGTGATTGACGGATATGTAGACATAACAAACCTCAACAGCTCGTATGTCGACCTTTCGATACAGGGCCGCGGAGTGCAGTTTGTCGACAGCAAGCAGATAAAGAAATCGCAGCTGTTCGGTAGGGGATATGCCGATGTGTCGGCCACGGCAAAGGGGCGTATGAGCGAACTTTACGTCAATGCCGATGTGGCATTGCTCTCGGGAAGCAATTTGACTTATGTATTGCAAGACGATGTGAGCGAGATAGTAACCGAGACCAACCCCGACATGGTGCACTTTGTGCAATTTGACGATTCGCTCAGTCTCTATGGCGACTCACTGCTGCGCAATCAAGACTTCGGGATGAGCGTGAATGCCAGCGTGAGCCTGCGCCAGGGCAATATCATCAACGCCTATCTCTCGACCGACGGCAAAAACCGCGTGCAAGTGCAGGCGCAAGGCACGCTCAACTATCGCCAGGGCTTTGCCGGCGATGCGCAAGTTACCGGTAGAGTCACGGTGGACAACGGATATGTGAAATACACCCCACCGCTAATCAAGGAAGTGGACTTCAACGTGGTGGAAGGCAGCTACATAGAATTTACCGGCAATATGCTCAATCCCAAGTTGAATTTCGAAGCAAACGAGAAATATAAGGCAACAGTGTCGAGCGACGGTGGTACTTCGCATCTGGTTGACTTCCTGATTACCTGCAATGTGGGCGGAACCTTGTCGCAAATGGATGTGTCGTTCGACCTGTCGACCAACGACGACCTCACCGTGCAAAACGAACTCTCGGCAATGTCGCAGCAACAACGCTCGGCGCAAGCCATGAACTTGATGCTCTACGGAAGCTATATGGGCAGCTCAAAATCGTCGAAGGTAACCAATAATGCGCTATATTCGTTCCTCAATGCCCAACTCAACAGCTGGGCGGCGAGCGCTATCAAGGGCGTGGACCTCTCGCTCGGCATCAACCAGTATGACCGCGGCGCAGGGTCGTCGACGGTAACCAGCTATAGCTACAACCTGTCGAAATCGCTCTTCAACGACCGATTTAAGATAGTGGTTGGTGGCAATTACAGCACCGATGCCAGCGCCGAGGACAACTTCTCCGAAAATCTCATTAGCGATATATCGATAGAATATTTGCTTAATAATTCGGGAAGTATGTATGTGCGACTATTCCGACACACAGGTTTCGAAAGCATTCTCGAAGGCGAGATAATAGAGACCGGTGTGGGCTTTGTGCTCAAGCGAAAGCTATCGACGCTGAAGCATATCTTCAAGTTCCGACCGAGCCGAAAGGCGGCAGCCCGACGTGAGAAAGAGCGCCAAGAGCAGATGAAGCGCTTGCAAGGCGACTCGATGGCATTGCCCGAAGAAACAGTGTTGAAACCCGTAATTCAGAACAACGATGAACAGAAACAATAATACTATAACCCGACTGCGCTATCTGCTCTATGCAGGACTTGTGCTCGGCGTGCTGTCGTGCTCCACCACCAGTCGCATAGCCGACGATGAATTGCTATATACGGGTGTGAAAAAACTCAATATAAAATGCGAAAACGAGTCGCTGCAACTCGATGAAGCCGTGGCAGAGGACATAGCTACGGCAATAAATGTGAAGCCAAACAACAGCCTCTATTCGCCCTACCTGCGCCATCCGTTCCCGGTGGGGTTGTGGGTGTATAATCACTGGAGCGATAGCGCCAAGGGCCTGAAGGGGTGGCTATATAAACGCTTGGTGGAGGAGCCCGTGCTGATATCAGCCGTAAAGCCCAAGCATCGCGTGGAGATGATTAATACCGTGTTGCAGGACAACGGATATTTCGATTCTCGAGCATCGTACGAACTTGTACAGTCGAGCAAAAACTCAAAGAAAGCCAAGATTACATATAATGTGATGGTCAACGAACCCTATGTGATAAGCAGCGTGGGCTACCTGGAGACTGGCAATGAGCTCGACAACAGCATCGACTCGCTGGCGCGTGCCGACAAATATTATAAGGCAGGAAGCCGCTATAGCATGGACTCGCTCAATGCCGTGCGCGTGAAGATAGCCAATGTGCTGCGCAATCGCGGATATTACTATTTTCGCCCCGAATACATAGAATATTATGCCGACAGCACCATCAAGAAAGGCAAGATAGCAATGCGAATGGCAAAAGCCAAAGGCATTCCGCCCGCCGCTCTGCGACGCTATAATACAGGCAAGATAACCACCGTAATCAATCGCTATCAAGGTGCCGGTACACCCGATACCATCGACCTCGGAGTGAAGGGCATAATGATTAGAAACAATCCCCTGCGACTGAATGACAAAATAATGTCGCAGCGCCTCACATTTCGTGAAGGACGAACATTTCGCGTGCGCGATATGGAACGCACCCAAGCCAGTTTGTCGACTATGGGCATATTTAGCGGAATAGACATCGATGTCACACCGCTCGATTCGATTACCGCCGACAGAAATACCGTAGATGTGGCAATAAACTGCACAATGGATCAGCCCATCGAGGCGAAAATAGAAGCACAAGCCACCTCGAAGTCAAACAGTTTTATAGGTCCCGGACTTACCCTTGGTGTGGCGCACAAAAACCTTTTCGGCGGTGGCGAAATACTCAATGCCGATGCCACTGTGGGTTATGAGTGGGCTACGGGTGGAAAGTCGATTAAAGGTTACGACTACAATAGTTATGAGTTCGGATTGACTGCCACGCTTGCCGTTCCGCGACTGCTGGCGCCAAAGTTTATCGACCGCAGTCGTCGCTATCAAAACTGGACCAAATTCTCGCTGTCGGCCGATTTGCTCAATCGTCCGAGCTTCTTCAAGATGGTGAAGTTCGGTGCCGGGCTTACTTGGCAATGGCACTCACATCGCCACTCGCTCAACGAGCTGATTCCGTTCAGATTGACCTACACCAAACTGCTCAACACCACCGCTGAGTTCGACGAAACTATGGCAAACAATCCCGCAGTGGCATTGAGTTTCAGAAATCAGTTTATCCCCGAGATACAGTATAATTACACCTACGACCGTTCGTTCTCCGGCAATCAACTCACCTATAATCTGCAGTTGATAGAAGCCGGCAATGTGTTTGCCGGGATATGGAGTCTGTGCGGGTCGAATGGCGAGAAAAAGATGTTTGGCACACCCTTCTCGCAGTTTGTGAAGATGCAGACCTCGGTGGTGTATAATCACGGAGTGATGCCCGGGCATCGATTGGTGGCACGAATGTTGGTGGGCGCGGCACATGCCTATGGCAATTCGTCGCAAGTGCCTTATAGTGAGCAGTTCTACATAGGTGGCGCCAACTCCATACGAGCCTTTGCCGTTCGCTCTATAGGACCCGGCAGTTTCCGCCCCGATGCAACAAATCCCAATGGCTATTACGACCAAACAGGTACCTTTAAGTTTGAGGCAAACCTCGAATATCGTTTCCCCATATTCAGCTATTTTAAGGGCGCATTATTTATAGATGCAGGCAATGTGTGGCTGCTTTCTGATGATCAAAACCGCCCCGGAGGCAAGTTGAGGATGAAGAATTTCCTCGACGAGCTGGCGTTAGGCACAGGGCTTGGCATACGATTTGATATGGATATGCTCGTGGTGCGAGCCGACGTGGGCTATGCACTCCATGCACCATACGAAACCGGAAAAAGCGGTTATTTCAACATGCCCTCATTCAAAAAATCCTATGCCTTCCACATAGCCATAGGCTATCCATTCTAAGCCAATAATAATTTGCTACAGCAAATAAGCATTTATCCGTCTGATAGAAATTAAAACGGATATAGAAATTAACGGGGAATATTACACAATTAGCTAACTGATTATATGTCAAACAGATAAATATTTTGTGACTTTGCAAAAAACTGATGTGCCCATCTCGGGCTTATTCGGGGGTAAATTCTTTTTATATTGCCGTGAAGTTACAGCAAATTTCTAACATATCACCAACAATTGCTTTCACAGAGTGAACAAAAAGCTTGTGCCGATTGGGTAGTAGAATATTTACCCAAAATAGAAAAGGGTGCGCAATGACTTTTGTTTGGTCGATGCGCACCCTTGGTATTGAGGGCGAGTAGCTCTACGCTACCGCTGTGTAATACATAGAATTAAAGCTTAATCTTGAATGCTTTGTCGTTGATTTTTACTACAACCACGCCCTTAGCGTCAATGGCAACGGCAGTAGTGCCGGCTTCTACGGCTGCGGCCTTGATGAGTTGACCCAGCGTGTTGTAAACGGCTACATTGGCATTGTTGTCGGTGGTGATTATGATAGCGCCATCGGTAGATGCTACCGAAATGCCATTGTTGTCGGCTTCAACGGCTTCGATAGCCGATGGAGCAGCCACCTTAATAGCGTTAGAAGCCGACGATGCGATGTAGTCGATAGAACCCGATACAACGGTTTCGGCATAAGCAGTGACTGTGTAGGTGTAGTAAGAAGCGTCGGCAAACGATACTTCAAAATTGTAGTGAGTATCGGCGGTTTCTACATATTGAGCAGCCGATTCGATAATAGTTCCGGCAAGCTTGTGCTGCGAGATTTTTACATTGTCGATAAAGAACTTCTGAGTGCCCGGATAGGTGAAGCGAACATATACGCCGTTGGCACCCTTAGTGAAATCGGCTTCGAATGTGGCGAAATCGGCTACCGAAATAGTGTATTCCTTGCTTTCGAGAACTGTAGAGCCATCGGTGTCGATGAGATCGATAGTGAAAGTGTCGCCGGTTTTGAATGTTCCGAATACGTTGACAGCGGCATCTACCGAAACCTTGAATTTGCCATCGTTGTCGGCAAGGTTAAGCGCAGGCGACTGAATGTTACCGGGAGAACCGAATGGGTAAATGCCCATATAACCTGCAGCGAGAACGGCAGCATAGTGAGTCCAACCTGCAGCAGAAGTATAAGCATCGAGCGAACCGCTTGTGGTGAGCGACATATCTATAGAGCTAAGGCTGCCTTGAGTCACCTTCGAAAAGTCTTCGTCGATGAGGTTGTAGTCTTGATCGGTTTCGAGAACTATAGCCTTATTGAGGCTGACAGAGTAGAGTTGAGCATCGGCAACGGCATCCCAGTTGGCGGTGAAACCATTATTGGTGATGTCGGTAGCTTCAGTTGCCACAGGAGCAGCCACTGACGAGATTACAGGCACTACGCGAATCTCGTTAGAATAGTCGCTCACGATTTCGTTCTTCTTGGCGCGAACGGTGAAGAAATATTGCTTGGTGGCATTGAGGTCGGTTACTTTCTTTGAAAGTCCGGTAACTTCTTCGTTGTTGAGAACATATTCCTTGGTGCTTCCGTTCTTAGAATAAACATCGAGCAAATAGGCAGTAGCACCCGAAACCGAGCCCCAAGAAGCTGTAAATTCAGTCTTCGAAGCGTTGCTTGGTTGTTTAGCCACAGGAGCGGGGTAGAAGCTTTCTGATTGTTCCACCTTGAGGTCGTCGATTAGCACACCGCTGAGTGAGATAGACGCAGCCACCTTGATGCGACTTACGCTCGAACCGCCGGCAACCACGATGCTGTAGTCGGTCCATTGGTCGTTCTCGAGAACAACCGAAGCAATGCTCGAATAACCGAGGTAGATGCCCACCAAAGCGCCATAAGAGTCGCGAGCGCGAAGTTTCATCGATACCTTTATGATACCGCCGAAATCCGACATCTTGTAGGAACAAGTCTCGAGGTTGCCATTGTCGCCAATCAGGAGCTTTTCGCCGGCTTCGTAGACGCTCTTGCCGTTCCATTTCGGGAACTTGGTGCTTTTGTAGAGTGCGCCGCTGATGCCACTGATGTCGGTGGTACCCGGATTTTCTTCACTGCCATTTGTAAACTCGCTGAAGTCGTTGTGGAAAACAGTGGTAATCTCTTGTGCCGAGGCAGTTAACCCAAAACACGCGATGAGGATAGCAAAAATGCTGAGTAATTGTTTTTTCATAATTGAATAATGGTAATTGTGTTTGAATAATTGTTTTGAATATTTATAATATAATAGTATTCGCTGGTTAGTATGTTTATTGTTGTAATAATTGCGATGTAAATGTAGTTATTTGTTGCTTGTGTGTTGTCTGTGGGTGTGTTAAAATTGGTTAAATTAGCAAAAATGTATGAATAAATATAAATTTGGTGGTGCGTGTATTGATGGTTTAAAAGTTAAAGGTCATTAAATGAGATTGGTGGAGCAGAATGAGAAAAAGAGGGAAGAAACTGCCAATAATTAACCTATGGCAGTATCTTCCCCGGTTATAGAAAAAGTAGTGTGATGGCAAGTTATAGTTGCTTAGCAATGAATTCTTTCATTTCATCGAGATGAGCTTCGGCGCTCTGGAGGAGCTTGAACTGAGCCTTTGAGCGAACGAGATTGTGTTCCGGATACTTGATGCGATAGTAAGTGTCGCCGTTGATGTAGTCGGCGAGGAAACGCACTGTCTGCATGTAAGGGAACAGGCAAGCGGCGAAAGGCAAGTTCTCGATTTCGAGCGGAGTGAGGAACGATTTTGCCGACTTGATATAACCCTCGGCAAACGGGCGGAAGATATCCATATTAAATTCCACCTTCGAAGTGTCGGCTTCGTCTTCAGCGCCGGTGTTAGCGGCAGAGCGAAGGAAGTCACCGAAGTCGGAGAATACGAAGTTAGGCATCACGGTATCGAGGTCGATAACGCAGAGCACGTTGCCTTCTTTATCGAAAAGGATATTGTCGACTTTAGTGTCGCAGTGGCAGATGCGTTTTGGAAGTTTTCCTTCGCGATACAAGCGTTCGCCCTTGCACATTTCGTCGGCGCGAGCTTCGAGTTCATCAACGAGCCATTTCACCTCGGCAAGGCGACCGACGGCATCGGCAGCCACAGCTTCGCGGAGTTGCTGAAGGCGGAATTCCATATTGTGGAAGTCCTTGATGGTTTCGCCCAATGAAGCAGGGATGTCGGCAAGCATAGCTTGAAATTCGCCGAAAGTGCTACCCACGATGTAGGCGCTCTCGGGCGAAACGCCGGTGCGGCTCACGCAGTCGGTGATATATTCCATAATGCGCCAGCACTGACCTTGGTGAGTGGTGTAATACTTGCCGTCGAGTGTGGGCACAAACTTAAGGCAACGGCGCTTGATGTCGGTGATACCGTCGGCGGCGAGTTTGGCACGAATATGGTCGGTTACAGCCACGATGTTGCCCATGAGCATATCAGGGTCGGGGAAGATGTCGGTATTGACGTGCTGAAGCACATATACCGGACCATTATCGGCGGTTATTACCTTATAGGTGGTGTTGATGAGACCATTGCCAAGCGGGCACACTTCTTCAGCCTTGCCTTCGATGGCAAAATTGCCGACTATTGATAACAATTCTTCTTGAGTCATTTTGGTTTTAAGTTTATCGGTTGTTATGTCTATTGCAAATTTAATACAGAAAAGCCTATCTTCCAAAACTTATGCGGGTGTTTTGCCATATATCGGGGCGATTGGTGATAAAACCGTCGGCATCGAGCATCGGAACATCCACGCCTTCCATCGTCCACAACTTCACTTCCTTGCCGTGATTGTGAATGTCGAGGATATCGCCACGGCTTGTGCCTTGCCACATAAAGTTGAACGAACTCACAAAGTGGTATTTTTCGTAGGAAAAGCGGGTGATGTTAAATCCGTCGATAATTAAAGGCAAGCCCGGCAGGCGACAAATCAATAGTTTCTCGATGCGCAGTTCGGGACAGAGCGAATGTAGTGTGAACAATACCGGGTCGGCAAACGACTGCGCGGTGCACCAGTCGAAAGCGTCTCGACGGCGAATTTCGTCGACGAGTCGTTGTTCAATGCCCGGATATTGTCCCGAGGCGTGCTTAATTTCGATAAGCATAGTTACTTTCGACCCTTTAGCTCGGTAGCTTTCTACCAGGTCGAGCACTTGCTGCAGAGTGGCAATGCGCTCATCGGTGGCATTGCCATCGCTGTCGATAATATTGAATTGCTTGATTTGTGCGAGGGTCAGTTCGGCTATTTTTCCTTTGCCTGTGGTGGTGCGGTCGAGCGTAGGGTCGTGACATACCACAATGGCATTGTCGAGTGTTTGATGTATATCGATTTCTATCATATCGGCACCGCTGAGAATGCCTTTTTCGATGGCAAGCAGCGAGTTCTCGGGTGCTAGACTTGCTCCCCCTCGGTGAGCCACTATCACTTTGCCTTTGAGCGACTCTGCAGTGTAGCCCCGCTGATAGAAGATTAGCGACGGTATGAAAATAGATGCTACATATATTACCACAAGCGTCACTATTGTGATTATTACTATTGTTGTCATTCGCATAATGTTTTATTGTTTTCGGTTTTAGAACGACAAAGTTAGTTATTTTAAGAATAAATGACGAATTAAAATTTTCACAACTTGCTCAAACCAAGCAAAAACGTCCTTTGAACGCGATGCAGCAGCAATGGCTTCAACCGAGAAATCATCGATAGCTTCTACGTTCACGAGTGAGAATATGAGGAAGTTGCCGAATTTGTGCGTGAGCACATCTTGCAGACTTTCGCCACTGGGATTGTAGTTTAGCAGGTTGTCGCGATAGGAATTAATTCCCGGGAAAGGTAGGGAAGCCACATCGTGCTGCAAGAAGCGGTTAACGAGTTCGGGACAATAGTTCTTGGCGGTGCTGAGCACATTGCCTATCAGTTTCACTATTCCAAACTGATAGAACCCATCGCGGTGCGATGGTGTGTTATCGAACTCATTGACTTGCTCTATGGTATCGAATTTACCCATAATGTGAGCAAGCAGTTGCAGAGCGGCTTCCGGAAGTCCTATGTCGGTAATCATCTCCTGAATGTTCTCTACAAGGTGGGTGAGCAGTTCTCGGTCCTTGTTAGTCGTAGCGTGTTCGATGAGAGCATAGAATGCCGGCATAGCATTAGCATCGTTTTGGCTGCAATCGGGATTGGTGGCAAAGTATACAGCTGCATACCAGCTCATTAGATTGCGTTTGTATTGACCTCGCGAGTTGGCTTTATGACTATGGTGTCCGGCGAACAAGCCACGGCATCGCAGCGTCCAGTCGGAAGCCTCTCGGGTGTAAGTGTCGAGCAATTCAGCATTGGGTTGGTGGCTTTGAAGCGCTATCTGATATAGAACGTAGAGCATCGACATTTGGCTGTAGTCGAACCACTTGGTAGAGCGGAATTCGTTGGAGAAGAAAGCCTCGATTATGGGTTTTATATTGTTCCAATTGCTCACACCCATAATCACCTGAATGCGCTCGAGTACGAAATAGCTGAATGAGTCGCCGCTGCGGTAAGCCGATAGCACCTTATCGTGAAATTGTAGCCATTTTTGCTGTTCGTGGGCTTTTTGCTCGGGTGTGAAACCTTGGAGCGACTTCACATGGTGATGGCAGAAGCTCATGGCGGTGTCTACATCTTTGCGAGTCCAACATGCGCCGTTGTAAGCAATATCGTTAAAGGTGCTTTTGTGCCAATGCGCTTGATATTCCATTGCGTTGTTAACATAATCGGATTGAAATGTTATCTGCTTCTTCATCGCAATTTGGAAGAAAGGCAAGAAGATTTTAATCAGATAGAGATTGGCGGTGAAATATCGGAATATCGATTTGATTTCGCCAAGCATTTTGGTGGCTTGTTGCAGATTGTGAGAGTCGCGGGCGAGCGTGTTGTCGATGATGAGCAGCACGGCAAGTCGGCTGGCAGTCTCAAGGAATAATAGCGCCTTTTTGCGCAACTTGGGCGAAGCTAGCACTCGAGGAAGAGCATGCTGCTTGATGCTGGTGTACATCTCAACGATGATGCACTCGGTAAGGTTCTGCTTGAGTGGAGTGTGGTTCGATGTGTGGCGGCGCTTGGATAGATAATAGGCATACATGCATGAGTCGTTGCGTATGTCGTAGATGGGGTCGGTCATTATTTGCCATAGCAGAGCCATCACATCGTGTTTATACAAATTCTCGTTGAAATAGTCGGTGAGGAGAACTCCGTTAATCAGGCTGACCGAGGCTAATCGTTTGAGGCTGATGGTGGAAGAAAGTTGTGCGGCGAGCGATTTGTGAAGGCCGATGGTGTTGTCGTCGGCTTGGTTGCTTTCGATGGTTTTCACCACTTGGTTGAATTGCTCAATTAGGTCATTGTCGGTCTGTGAGCCGCTGATGAGAAGTTTAAGCAATCGGAAGAGCTGATTCTCGTAGTTTTCGGAGATAAGTGCACCTATGAAATCGTTGAGCAGCGACATCACATTGTAGTCGTCGCCCCAATTGTTGTGAAGTTGAATGAAAATGTCGAAGTTGTCGGCAGAAATGCATGTATCAATCAGGGCATTGCGTAGGGCACCAATCCACACCACACTCGCCTCGGTGGCATTAAGAGCATCGATGAAATGACCCGGCTGTGGTGAGCTGTGCATCTCGATAAAAGCTTGTGAGAGAATGTATTCCAAAAAACGTTCGTAGATAAACTGTATGTAGATGCGTTCGCCCTTGGCTGTGTTTCGCCTCACTTCTTTCAGAATAGGGCGGTCGGCCTTGTTTAGCAGTTCGGCATAAGCGATGCTTATTCCGTCGGACTTATATATAAGGTTGGCCAACTGGTGCAATTCGGCATTGGGCTGCGAAAGAGCGTCGCGCAGTTCGCTTACATCGATGCCATCGGTAGGCTCGCCCGAAAGATAGCACTTCAGCAGGTGTCGGCCTATGAGTTGCAGAATGGTGCTTTGCTGTTTGCCGGCATAAGAGTTGGCAATTTCGCTGCACATAGTGCGGAAAAGCGTGATTGAGGTGTAGTCGGCAGGACTTTCCGAGAGAGCTTTGCCGAGAAATATGGTTGATGCAAACTTCAGTGTGAGCGGGTCGGTGAGGCGCAGAGCCACGCGGCGGTCGATTTGGTCGAATGGCGTGTGCATCTGGTAGAGTTGTTGATAAATGTCGTAGGCGCGAGCGACTTCGTCGTTATTGAAGCCGCGCACCTTTGTGCCTTCGCTGTGGTCGTTGAAAATTATGTCGCTTTGTCCTTGAGTGTGCGGTAAAATCATATTTTTCCAAGTAAAGCCACGGCATGTGAATAGAATTTTGAATTGCGAGAACTCCGTTTGCCCAAGAATGGCGCAGATGTCGCGATACAGAGCAAGCGGACCTTCGGCACCCGATTCGTCGTCGGCATATTTCAGACATTCGTTTATGGCATCGAAGAATATGTAGATGTGCTGACAGTTTTGCTCGGCAAGGCGGTTGATGTTTTCGCACAGTCGGCGTATATCTTTGCGAATATTGAAAGAGAATACTCCTTTTAGGTAATTGCCGAGCGAAACCGATGTAAAATCGGATGAATTGAATATTAGCACGGGCTTATCATGTGCTATGAGTTGCTCGGTCCAATAGGCGAGTTGGTTGGTTTTTCCCTGACCAGCCTCGCCGATGAGAGGAAACAGCGATGCACTACTTTGCCAAAATGCGTTGAGCGAATTGGTGAGAGCCGTGCGTTCTACAAAGAGCTCACGATTATATTTTTTTTCGGCATACACTCTTTTCAGGAATTGCTGAGACTGGAGTTTCATGTACATCTTTGCTTCTTCCCAATTGAGATTCTTTGCGATGTCGAACCAAGGAGAGATTTGCTGCAAATCCTTATCGATAGCGCTATTGAGCGATTCGGTGATTAAGGTTACGGCGTTTTCGTTGCTTGATGTGTAAGCGGCGTTTTCGTCTTTGAGCGTTTGAAACACATAGCGATAGTCGTTATCGTCGCAGAACACAAGCGGGTAGAGGTCGATAGTGACTGCAGGCCGGTCAGGAGCCTCAGCGAAGCTGATTTTGTAGCAGCGGCAGTTAATCTCATAGGAGCAAGATGCGAGAGGCAAAATGGCATTGAGCATGCTGACTGTGCGCGGAATGAGCAAATCCACCACTTGCTTATATATTTCCTCCGAGAGTGTGGTGCTATGCCCACGATATTCGTTGCGAAGTTGCACTATGCTTGGCGATGCTTTGCTGCCGAGCAAAATGTTTCGGCGTTTTATGTAAATATTGTTGCAGAACGCTTCGGTGAGGCTTGCTTGCGGAATGTGCTTGGCTGCAGTGGCAATAAGAGGAGTGAGAAGGTCGTTGAGCCAGTCGCCAAACGATAGTGGTCGCTTGCTGTCGATTTTATCTACAAACTGCCTGAGAGCAGGTTGAATGGCAGCATTGTCGGCGGCAGCTAATTGAAGCAAACGAAGAAACACAAATGAGCAAAACGGAGTGGAAATCTCGAAAAAATCTATCAAGTGGTTCATCGCTTTCCCGTAATGCTGAGCTTGTATGGCATCGGCAGCTTGCTTTATTGGGTGGGAGAGCGTATAAGGCAATAGAGATATTTTCTCAGAAGGTATGTTGAAGGTCTGATTCATGGATTTTACTATTATCGTGGAGGTTTATGAAATAATTTCCTTGTAAAGATATAATTATTTTGTTTTATTTACCCAATAATGTTCTGAAAATGTCTATTTTTGCATAAATAGAGATAAGAAACATAAATAATTACATAAAACTATGCACGAGGTAAGAGCATTTTTGTGTGGCTACTTCACACGCAACATACAAGCGAATTTCGAAAAAATGGAATCAGACGGCTGGGAACAGAAGATACCCGGTGACAAGTATATTGCCGATATGAAGAGGATTTATTATCCCGAGTTTGTGGATTTTTGTTTTGCCGATACTGATGCCGACAAGGGTTGTGTGGAACTGAGTCGAAAGGTGGGAGAGAAGATGGCGTTTGCCACCAAGAGTGGCGATGTAGAATTGGCTATCGACGATTTAAGCCTGTATCTTATGCCTATGGATGTGACATTGCTAAAAATAGGCGTGAGTTTTGATGCCGACGATTTAAATAAAGCCACAGCGGTGCTTGCATCGTTGCGTATGGTAGATTATTATTCGGCTGAGGATCATGGCGAGTTTATGCGATTGGCTATCGACCCGCTGTTGGTGCAGTATCGTGCTCTCACCGGCAGTGATGCTTGCGGAGTGTCGACGCTGGTGGAGCAGGGCAATAAGTTTAGAATTTTCCAGATTATCAATAGCCAAACGAGTGATGACAATGCCGATATGGCAAGTGTGCTTAGCGATGTAACACTCTACCAGATGGGTTCGGTGTCGAAGGTAACCAAAGGCGAACTCAAAGGCAGCGGAGTGAGTGAGGTGTATCTCAATAAAATTCTCGATGAGAGCCGTGTGAGTGTTTTCGACTCATGGCATGCCTTGGCGCTCAACGACACATTCACCGTTCATGGAGTGAATCTTTCGTCAAAAATGATAGATCAATGGAGCAAGTGCTATTTTGGCATGATATATCTACACTCGCTTATGGTGAAGAGTTTCTTGTTCGGGTTGAATGTGCAGCTGCGTGAGGCTCTTCAAGACCGAACTACGGCGCTACGACAACTGAGCACGGCGTTTGGTGTGAGCCGTTCGCCCATCGATACTCTTTTGCAACGTTTTGAGGAATTTGAGCGCAAGTGTTGTTTCCACAAAGTGAGCTACAATTTTCTACCGGTGTTGCTCGACGAGGCCATCGACAAAGGCCTATGCATTGCCGAGGAAAAAGAACAATTGTATGGCATAATCGACAAGGAGAAGGGCAGACGCGACGCTGCCAACGATCGCCTTGTTAACGGACTGCTGTTTGTGCTTTCGCTTTTGACATTGTTTTCGGCTATTTGGGATTTCTCTTGTTTGATCAATGAGATGTATCCTTACAGCGACTATTTCACCAGCAGCAATATGGGCTACAGATTGGTGACTTTGCTTGTTTTGGTGCTACTTGTGGGTGTGGTGTCGCGGTTGTTTTCCCGTCGCAAATAAGTGTGTCTATAAGAATACTGAAAATAACAAAAGCTCGCTATTCGGCGAGCTTTTTTGTCACTATAATGTAAGCTGAATTAAGATAATTCCACTACGGTTATGCCGGCGCCGCCGAGTTGTATGTGCTCATCGTGATAGGCTCTTACGCCGGGCACGGTGTTGAGATATTCGCGAATGAGAGTGCGGAGTATGCCATTGCCGGTGCCGTGCAGAATGCGCACATTTTTGCTGCTGAACTGAATGGCGTCGTCGAGGAAATAGGTGACGGCTTGAATGGCTTCGTCGCCACGCATGCCTCGAACATCGATGTCGGGGTTGAAGTTGAGCTGACGCTCGCGCAAGGCATCGCCGGTGGCTTTGGTGACAGCCGACGACGCTTTGGGCTTATCGGCTTTGCGCAAAGTGGGCTTGAGCTTTGCCAGTGGAGCGCGTGTGATGAATCCGCCAATAGCCACCACGGCCTTATTCCCTTCGATAGCTATGATTTCGCCCACCGAAGTGGAGTTGTCGATAGTCACATTGTCGCCCACGCTGAGGTTTTGTGGTTCGGCAATTGGCTGCGCCTTTTTGGGCTGCTGTTTTTTCTTGCCCGGAAGCGGTTTGGGCATATTGGGCACAGCATCATCGGCGTCGGCATGCTGAATGCGCTGTTTGAACTCATCGAGTTGGCGGCGCAATTCCTTGGTTTTCTCTTTTTCGGCTTGAGCGGTGCGTATTTCGCGAATGGTGCGCTCAATGTTGGCATTGGTTTTGGAGAGAATATCTTTAGCTTCGGCTTTGGCGGCGTGAATTATTTCACGCTGCTGAGTGCGCAAATTCTCCACTTGGGCATTGTATTGCTCAGCCACCTCGTCGAGGCGTTTTTCCTTGTTGTGAATTTCCTGACGCTTGGTTTCCCAGTATTTTCGGTCGCGAGCTATGTCGAGGAGATATTTGTCCATATTGATGTAGTCGCTGCCCACTATTTGCGATGCCTCGCTGATAACCTCGGCGGGGATGCCTATTTTTCGCGCTATTTCTATGGCAAACGAGCTGCCCGGGTAGCCCACCGAGAGTTGGAAAAGCGGCTGCATGTGCTGACGGTCGTAGAGCATGGCGCCGTTAATCAGGCCATCGGTGTCGTCGGCATAGTGTTTGAGGTTCTGATAGTGAGTGGTGATGATGCCGAACACGCGTTTGTCGTTGATTTGATGCAAAATGGCTTGAGCCAAGGCAGCACCAATCTGCGGCTCGGTGCCGCTACCGAACTCATCGATGAGGATGAGCGAAGTGTTGTCGGCACGGTTGAGCATCATCTTCATATTATATAGATGAGAGCTGTAGGTGCTGAGGTCGTTTTCTATCGACTGCTGATCGCCGATGTCGATGAAAATGCTTCGGAACATGCCGATGTGCGAATTGTAGTAGACCGGCGGCAAGATGCCACATTGCGTCATATATTGCACCACACCCACCGTTTTGAGGCACACCGATTTGCCACCGGCATTAGGACCCGAAATCACCAATATGCGGTCCTTCTTGGTGAGAGTGACATTGAGAGGCACCACCTCTTTGCCCTGTTCGCGAAGGGCAATGAGCAGAGCCGGGTGAACAGCGTGATAGAGTTCGATTTGAGCTTTTTTCTCGATATGAGGCAGGCAAGCGTCAATGTCCTGCGCAAAGAGAGCTTTGGCGCGGATAAAGTCGAAACATCCGAGTGTTTCATACGATTCGAGCAAATCGGGGATATGCGGGCGAATCACATCGGTGACCTGTGTGAGTATTCTTATCACCTCGCGATGTATTTCAGCCTCTATTTCGCGTATGCGATTGTTGGCTTCCACTATTTCGGCGGGCTCGATAAACACGGTTCTGCCGGTAGCCGATTCGTCGTGAACTATACCGCGAATTTTGCGTTTGTGCATCGGCGAAACGGGTAGCACCAGGCGTCCGTCTCGAATAGACGGCGTGGCGTCCTTGTCGAGATAGCCATCCTGACGGGCTTGCGTGATGATGCCTCGCATTATGCTATTGATGCTCGCTGTGGTGGACATGAGCGAACGGCGCAGTTCGAGCAATTCGGGCGAAGCCGAGTCCTTCACGTTGCCGAATTTGTCGAGAATGCGCGAAATTTCCGTTAGAATAATGGGGAAGTCGTGCATCTTCTCGGTGAGAAGGCAAAGTGCAGGGTATGGTGATTGGTCGTCGGGATTATCGGTGCGGAAAAAGCGCACAATCTCGGTGATGGTGATGAGCGAGCGCTGCAAGTCGAAGAGATTGGCCTCGGTGATAAAGCTGCCGGGCACCTGTATGGCTTTCAGCGCCGGGCGCACATCGAAGAAGTGGTTAAGCGGAAACTCTTTGCCACTATTGATGATAGTGAGAAATTCGTTGGTCTGATTGAGCCAACTTGTGACCTCGTCGAAACGCGACGAAAAGTGAATCTTGGCACAATGCGAAGTGCCAAGAGGGCTGATGCACCGCCGCTCAATTTCGGCTCTGACGGTGTCGAATCCTATCTTGCTTTCAAAATTTTTCGGGTAAATCATAGTGCAAATTTACGCAGATAAATCGAAAAGACGAAATATCGGAGCAAAATGCTCAATGCGAGGGTGTAAAACACCATCATTGCAGGCTCGGCAAGTGGCAAGAAGCAGGCGACGCGGGTCTATCGCACCTTGTGCGTTAGGTGCCAAGCCTTGCACGCCTCGCAGTAATAGGGCTTGAGGTGCACATTGGTGGCTTTGCCGCGATTGTTTTTGATGTACTTAGTCGCTTCGAGTTCGCTCGCAAACAGCACTTTAGGTTTGCAACATGCAGGGCATAGTTTTCTCATTGCACATCGGCTTTAGGGTAACGCGGAAAGTGGAAAACTATAGAAAGAGCCACCATAAGAGCCAAAGCCCAGGGATAATAGAGATGAGTGAAGAAAGCCACAGGCGTGACGCCGGCAATTCCGGCAGCGAGGAGCGACTGTGCACCGTAGGGGATGATGCACTGCACAATGCAAGAGCAAGTGTCGAGCAGACTTGCCACATTGCGAGGACTCAAGCCGAACTGTTGCGCTATGCGTCGAGCAATTTGCCCCACGGTGATGATGGCGATGGTGTTGTTGGCGGTGCAAACATTCACCACACTCACCACGCACGATATGCATGCTTGAGCGCCACGCACGCCATTGATGCGCCGAGTGAGCACCTGTATGAGATATTGTATGCCACCGTTGTAGCGAATCACCTCAAGAAGCCCCGAGGCAAGGAGAGTGACAATGATGAGATTGCCCATGCCATCGATGCCGCCGCCCATGTGGCTGCACATGTCGATTAAGTTCACATCGGTGCATAGCAGAGCTATGATTAAGCACGATACTATGCCTATGGTGAGCACCAAAAGCACATTCATGCCGAATATGGCAGTGACAATAACGAGCAGATAAGGCACAATAAGCCACGGATTGGCAGCCTCGACGTGAATCGACGACGATCCCACATTTCCCACTATCGAGAAAGTGATGAGGGCAATCACCGCAGCCGGAACGGCAATCCAGAGATTGGCTTTGAATTTTTCGTTCATTTTGCAATTTTGGCTACGGGTGGCAGCGATGGTGGTGTCGGAGATAAACGAGAGGTTATCGCCGAAGAACGAGCCGCAGAGCACCACAGCTACGAAAAATGGTATGCTGTTGCCGGTGGTTTCGGCGAGTTCTACGGCAAAGGGTGTAAGTGCCACCACGGTGCCCACCGATGTGCCTATGCTGAGCGAGATAAAGCATGCCGCGATAAACATGCTCGGAATGATGAACTGCGAGGGCAACACCGACATGGTCAAAGCCACAGTGGCTTCGATGGAGCCAACGCCCTTGGCTAAAGCCGAGAATGCGCCCGCCAAGATGAAAATCCATATCATATACAGCACATTGCTGTTGGCTGCACCACGCGAGAAAATCTCTATTCGTTGCGTGAGGGGCACGCGCCTTATGCTCATTACACCCCACAACGATGCCACAATAAATGCCAATGCCAATGGCATCTTGTAAAAATCGTTGATGGCTATCGATACCACAAGATATAGCACAAGAAACACCGCTATGGGTGACAATGCTATTATTCCTTTTCGGGTTGTTATTTGCTCTTTGTTTTCCATAATGCGGCAAATTTACTGAAAATTCTGTGATTTTTTCAGTTTTCAAGGGTTTTTGCTATGCAATTTGCACTTTATGCAATGATTTGGTGATAAAAGCATCGGTCGGCACAGCAAGAGGCGAAAAAGCATTGCAATGCCGGCCGAGAAGTGACGCAATAGTGGAGATTATTGCTTGAAAATTATTTTATAGTCGCGAGCTTTGGCGGCTTCGGCATAATCGTCGGGGATAAATTTCCAGTTGTTCAACGGTTTGGGGTCGATAGTGCCTTTTGCTCTGATGTATTCGAGCATATAGAATCGCAAGTCCTTGTCGGTGGCAGAGATGATGCGGCTTTTGAGTTCGTCTTTATCGATTTGAGCACCTGCAGTGAGGTGGCCTCCACCGCCGTTGCCGCGGTAGGAGTTGATAGCCACCTTGTAAGTGTGGTCGAGAGCGAATGGCGTGCCGTCAGCCATGCTAATGATGTTAATCTTCTCGCCACGAGGTTTGGTGAGGTCGACAGTGTAGATGATGCCCGCCGCCGAGTCGAAATTGAAACTCTCGTTATAGAAAGTGGAGCGGTTTTCGTCGCCCACTCGGTTTGATGATTTGAGCCATAGCATGTGGTCGTCGGGCGACGACATCTGATTGGTCCAAATGTAATAGGAATATTCGAGGAAGTCCTTTATTTCCTTGCCCGAGAGATTCATCACATAGAGCATATTTTCATATTTCATGAGGTTGAACATATCGCTCATGAGTATGTCGCCTTTGGCGATGGTGGCATCGAACGAAAGGGGAGCGGCGAAAGAGATATCGGCGCCCGAAGTTTCGAGTTGTATGCGATGAATCAAGTCGACAAATGCCGACGAACCGAAATAAGCATCGCGAGTGGAAATGCTCTCGGTGATGACACCAATCTTCTCCGATACAAACTCCTGCACTTCGGAAAATTGCTTTTTGAAGTGTTCCATAAATTGCGCATCGGGTTGATATTTATTGATGTCCTCAATTCCGCCCATAATCGACTTATTCACCACCTTTCCGTCGCGCAGTGTGAATGTTATCTCAATGTTGCTTGCAGCCACGGCGTTTGCAGCCGAGTTGGCAAGCACCACATTTTGGTGTGCAGAGTTTTGAATAATCTTATATTCGAGCATGTGGTCGTGTCCGAAAAGCACGATGTCGAATCCCGGCACGCGTCGAGCCACCTCAAGCGAAGCATTTTCGGCAAAACCTTCCACCGATTTGCTTATGTCCTGACCGGCGTGGAAAAGTCCGATAATCAAGTCGGGCTTCTCATTCTCTTGTATGTAAGGAATCCATTGAGAAGCGCTTTTCACCATATCCTCGAAGTAAAGACCGCTCCACAAGTTCTCGGCGAGCCAAGCCGGGATGGCAGGAGTAATCAAGCCAAAAACAGCCACCTTCACGCCATCGCGCTCAAGAATAATATAAGGCTTAAGGTAGGGCTTTCCCGAAGCTTTTTCAATGGTATTGGCACCGACGAACGGGCAATTGCATTGCGAAATCAAGCGGTCGTAGACTTCGTGCCCCGTCTCGACATCGTGATTGCCGATGTTGGCGACATCGTATTTCAGATAATTGAAAATCGAAGCGCTGAGGTGAGTGCCCGAGGTGTGGATGAAATTGTAGTAATAAGCAGTGGGCTGGCCTTGCAGCATATCGCCATTGTCGAGAAGAATAAGATTCTTGCCGTATCGCTTGCGTTCCTGCTTAACGAACGAAGCCACACGAGCCATACTGCCTTTCCATTGCGACCGAGTGATAAAATTATAAGGGAAACAATTGCCGTGAACATCGGTGGTGTGCACCACTTTAATCTTCACTGTGCGTTCTTTTGCAAGACCGGGGGTTGCAACAGATAGCAGCATAATCATTACAAGGTATAAAAATCGTTTCACAATAATATAATATGTTTGTTTGCGTCAAAAAAATACGGTTAAATAGATTTTGTGTGTAAAGTTACAAAAAATATTTGTTCTAACAGTGAAAATAATTGTTCAAAAAAATTTGCAAGAATATGCCGGTAGGGGGCAAAACGGGCAGCAAGAGCGAGAAAACACAATAAAGAGAGCGAAAATGGCGGAAATAGGTGTAATTTTTTGTAATTTTGCTAAGCAAATCAACCCATCAAAACTATAATCAGCAGTGAATGAGCCATTAGCAGAGCGCATGCGTCCGAAGACGCTTGACGAATATATAGGACAGAAGCACCTCGTGGGCGAGGGAGCTGTGATACGGCGAATGATAGAGTCGGGCAACATCTCATCGTTTATCCTATGGGGCCCTCCGGGAGTGGGTAAGACCACACTTGCCAAGATAATAGCGGCACAAATACAAGTGCCGTTCTACACCTTGTCGGCAGTAACGTCGGGTGTGAAGGACGTGCGAGAGCTGCTTGAGCGCTGCGCCAACGATGCCCGCAGCGTGTTTTCTACCGGTCGTCCGGTGCTTTTTATCGACGAAATACACCGATTCAATAAGTCGCAACAAGATTCGCTGCTTGCCGCAGTGGAAAACGGCACAGTGACGCTTATAGGCGCCACCACCGAGAACCCCTCGTTTGAGGTAATACGCCCGTTGCTGTCGCGAGCCCAGGTGTATGTGCTCAAACCGCTCGACAACGACGACCTGCTCGACCTTCTCAACCGAGCCATAACCCGCGATGCTCAACTCAAAAGCCACAATGTGAAAGTGGAAGAGACCGAGGCGTTGCTGCGATTTTCGGGCGGCGATGCGCGCAAACTGCTCAATATCCTCGACCTGATGGTGCAAGCATTGAAGCCCGATGAGCCGTTTGTAATCAACGATGCATTGGTGACTGAACGCTTGCAGCAGAATCCTATGGCTTTCGACAAGGACGGCGAGATGCATTACGACATCATCTCGGCATTCATAAAGTCGATAAGAGGCAGCGACCCCGATGCCGCCATCTATTGGCTTGCCCGACTTATAGCCGGAGGCGAAGACCCCAAGTTTATAGCCCGCCGATTGGTGATATCGGCAAGCGAAGATATAGGGCTCGCCAATCCCAATGCGCTACTTCTTGCCAATGCCACATTTGAAACCATACAAAAGATAGGGTGGCCCGAAGGTCGCATACCCCTTGCCGAGTGTGCCATCTATCTTGCTACTTCGGCGAAGAGCAATTCGGCATATATGGCTATCAACAATGCATTGCAATTTGTGGAACAGACCGGCAATCTGCCCGTGCCGCTGCATTTGCGCAACGCACCCACCAAACTGATGTCGCAGATGGGCTACGGCCATGGCTACAAATATGCCCACGACTATCCCGGCAACTTTGTTCGACAGGAGTTTATGCCCAAAGAGGCCAATCACCCCGTGTTCTGGCGAGCTTGTGCCAATGCGCAAGAGGCAAAAATGAAAGAACGTATGGACGCACTGTGGGGCAAACGCGAGGAATAACCCCGGCTTTGCGCCGAAAAGGAGCATGTGTGATGTGGCAAAAAATTAAAAAAATGACAAATTTTCACAAAATGCGACATTTTGACCAAGATAATTGAAAAAATAACTAAAGGGGGTGTAAAAAAGTTGCTTAGGTGATTGATTTTGTGTACCTTTGCAGCTAAATTAAAAGAGGTGTGAGTGTGTGTGACGACATATTTGCACCTAAAATAGCGAAAGACAAAGAGAGAAAAAACAAATAATAACAAATCTTAATATCTCAAATTATGAGTTATAACATTGTAGTTTTGGCAAAACAAGTGCCGGATACTCGTAATGTAGGCAAAGATGCGATGAAAGCCGACGGAACCATCAATCGTGCGGCTTTGCCTGCAATCTTCAACCCTGAAGATTTGAACGCATTGGAACAAGCCTTGCAATTGAAAGATAAGAATCCCGGATCGACAATCACACTTCTCACCATGGGACTCCCGAAGGCAGCAGAAGTAATTCGCGAGAGTCTATATCGCGGAGCCGACACCGGTATAGTGCTCACCGATAGAGCTTTGGCAGGAGCCGACACCTTGGCTACCTCTTATGCCATCGCCACAGCCATCAAGCACTTGGGTAAGTATGATATCATCTTTGGCGGACGTCAGGCAATCGACGGCGACACCGCACAAGTGGGACCGCAAGTGGCTGAAAAGCTCGGTTTGCCACAAGTGACTTATGCCGAAAGTGTAAAGGTGGAAGACGGTAAAGCAATCGTAACCCGTCGTCTCGAATCGGGTGTTGAAACAGTGGAATGTCCGTTACCATTGGTAGTAACCGTCAACGGAAGCGCCGATGCATGCCGTCCACGCAACGCACGCTTGATACAGAAATACAAATATGCAGTCACTCCAAGCGAAAAGGCTGCATTGTCGCCCGAAAAGGCAGCACTCGTAGACCAACGCGCATTTTTGAACCTCAAGGAGTGGAGCGCAGCCGAAATCGAAGCCGACCTCGAACAATGTGGTCTTGCCGGCTCGCCTACAAAGGTTAAGAATGTGGTGAATGTGGTGTTTGCAGCCAAGGAAAGCAAAGTTATCGACGGCAACGACGAAGCCGGACTTGAAGCATTGATTCAAGATTTGATGGCAGAACATACAATCGGATAATCGGAGTAACAATTTCAAAATATTCAAAAGATGACAGACAATTATAATTTAATAGTATATTGCGAATACGACGAAGGCAAGGTTGCCGATGTTAGTTTGGAATTGCTTACCAAGGGTCGCAAACTTGCTACCGAACTCGGCGTGAAACTCGAAGCAATAGTGATAGGCGACAAGCTCGAAGGAATAGAAAACCAATTGTTCCCTTACGGAGTGGACTTAGTATATAAGGTGGAAGATGCACGTCTTTATCCGTATACCTCGTTGCCACACTCATCGATTGTAATCAATTTGTTCCGCGAAATCAAGCCACAAATCTGCTTGATGGGCGCCACTACCATAGGTCGTGACCTCGGTCCACGCGTATCATCGTGCTTGCACAGCGGTTTGACAGCCGACTGTACATCGCTCGAAATCGGCGACCATACCGACCCCAAGACCGGCAAACACTACGACAACTTGTTGTACCAGATTCGTCCGGCATTCGGTGGTAACATCGTGGCTACAATCGTCAACCCCGACTGCCGTCCACAGATGGCAACCGTGCGCGAAGGCGTGATGAAGAAGGAAATCTTCGATGCCAACTACAAGGGAGAAGTGGTGAACCTCGATGCAAAGAAATATGTCGACGACGAAAGCTTCGTGGTGAAGATTATCGACCGTCATATCGAAAAGTCGAAAGTCAACATCAAGAACTCATCGATAATCGTAGCCGGTGGTTACGGTATGGGCAGCAAGGAAGGTTTCGACATGCTGTTTGAATTGGCCGACACACTTGGTGCCGAAGTAGGAGCATCGCGTGCAGCCATCGACGCAGGTTATTGCGAAGAGCACGATCGACAAATCGGTCAAACCGGTGTAACAGTTCGTCCGAAGTTGTATATTGCTTGTGGTATTTCGGGTCAGATACAGCACATTGCAGGTATGCAGGAAAGTGCCATCGTAATCTCGATTAACAACGACCCCAACGCACCAATCAACTCGATTGCCGACTATGTAATCAATGGAGATGTAGAGCAAGTGATACCACGCTTGATAAAGTATTATAAGAAGAACTCAAAGTAAACACAATAGAGAAATGGCAAATTTTTATACCGACAATAAAGCGCTCAAATATCATCTCTCACATCCATTGATGAAGAGAATAGTAGAGCTCAAGGAACGCAACTACGCAGATTGCGAAAAATATGACTATGCACCAATCAACTTCGAAGATGCCATCGACTCATACGAGAAGGTGCTCGAAATAGCAGGTGAATTGGCAGCAGAAGTAATCGCACCCAACGCAGAGTCAGTCGACGCTGAAGGTCCTCATGTAATCGACGGTCACGTAAAGTATGCCGAAGGAACACAAAAGAACCTCGACGCCATAAATCAAGCAGGCTTGATGGGCATCTCATTGCCACGTCGCTACAATGGCTTGAACTTCTCGATTGTGCCTTACATCATGGCAAACGATATTGTGAGCCGTGCCGATGCAGCATTTGAAAACGTATGGGGCTTGCAAGACTGTGCTGAGACCATCTACGAATTTGCTGACGAAGACCAAAAGCAACGCTACCTTACCCGCGTAAGCGCCGGCGAAACTATGGCAATGTCGCTCACCGAGCCCGATGCAGGTAGTGACCTTCAGGCTGTAATGCTCAAGGCCACTTACTGCGAGGCTGACGGCACTTGGCGCTTGAACGGCGTGAAGCGATTTATCACCAACGGTGATGCTCACATTTCGCTCGTTTTGGCTCGTTCGGAAGAAGGAACAAAGGACGGTCGCGGCTTGTCGATGTTTATCTACGACCGCAACGATGGTGGCGTGATAGTTCGCCGCATAGAGCACAAACTGGGTATCAAGGGCAGCCCTACATGCGAACTCGTATTTAAGAATGCAAAGGCAGAACTTGTGGGTTCGCGCAAGCTCGGTTTGATTAAATATGTGATGGCGCTTATGAACTGCGCACGCCTTGGCATCGCATCGCAGTCGGTAGGTATCAGCGAAGCAGCATATCGCGAAGCATTGGCATATGCCAACGATCGTAAGCAATTCGGCAAGGCAATCATCGAATTCCCTGCAGTGGCAGAGATGATAGCCAACATCAAGGCTAAGCTCGATGCATCGCGCGCATTGCTTTACGAAACAGCTCGTTTCGTCGACATGACAAAGATTCTCGAAGACATAGCTCGCGAACGCACACTCACTCCTGAAGAACGTGCTGAGATGAAGGCTTATTCGCGTCTTGCCACAGCCTACACTCCGCTCACCAAGGGTATGGGCAGCGAATTCTGTAACCAAAATGCTTACGACTGCATCCAGGTGCACGGCGGTAGCGGTTTCATGAAGGATTATGCTTGCGAACGCATCTATCGTGATGCTCGCATCACTTCTATCTACGAAGGTACCACCCAGCTCCAGGTAGTGGCAGCTATCGGTAACGTTACCAAGGGCGTATATGCCGACCAAATGAAGGTGTATGCTGCTGAAGAGGTAAGCGAAGCCATGAAGCCACTTCAGGCACGCGTGAATGCTATGGCAGAGCAATATCGCGACATCGTGAGCAAGATTGATACAGCCAACAAGGACTACTTCGACCTCCAGTCGCGTCGCCTTGTGGAAATAGCAGGTCACACTATCATGGCTTACTTGCTGGTGAACGATGCTTCGAAGGCTCCCGAACTCTTTGCCGACAGCGCTAAGGTGTATGTAAACTATGCCGAAGGCGAAGTTGCCAAGAATATGAGTATGCTTAAGAATGTCGTAGCCGACGACCTCGCCGCTTATGGCGTGAAGCAAAACTAATAGTTTGTACTGAGAAATAGCAATATTTCTATAATATTATACTAAGGGTGCATCAATATCGACTGATGCGCCCTTAGTTATATCAGCTTTTTTTGCTAAATTTGCAATGCGTGGTGCCCGAAGACGGCTCGCAGCTATTCTGCGAGTTTTCTTGAGGGAACGGCAAAGGTTGTGTAACGAAAAATATAGATTATTCATGATAATAACAGCAATGAAATTGATGAGAAAAGTGGCGCTGCTGATGTTGGTGATGTCGGTGGCGTTGGTGACAAATGCCGAGGCATTCACGCTTCGCGATGCCGTGTTGTGGCAAGGAAAGAAAGGAATAGGCTCGGTAACCCCTTCGGCCGACGGTGTGAGTTATTACACACTTAGCGGCGGCTCGAAGGTGCTGAAGGTAGACTTTAAGACAGGAAGCGAGAGCGTGGTGTTTGATGCCGCTACAGCCCGCGACTGCGATGTGAAGCACTTTAGCGGATTTGAGATGTCGGAAGATGAGAGCAAAATATTGCTCTATACCAATGAGGAGATGATATATCGCTATTCGTTCAGAGCCGACCACTATGTGTATGAAATTCGCCACAACAAGGTGACCAAGCTCAGCGACGAAGGTCAGGAGGAGATAGCCACATTCTCGCCCGACGGCCGCATGGTGGCTTTTGTGCATCAAAATAACATCTATATCAAGAAACTCGATTATGGCAGCGTGGTGCCTGTGACCAAGGACGGCAAGGTGAACGAAATAATCAACGGCGTGCCCGACTGGGTGTATCAGGAAGAATTCGGTCTGCTCAGTTCGCTTGCGTGGTCGCCCGATAACCTCACGCTCTCGTTTGTGCGTTGGGACGAATCGCACGTGCCTATGTACTCGATGCAGATGTATCACGGTGCATGCAATCCTATCGAGGAAAATCGCCTTTATCCCGGAGCTTACAATTATAAGTATCCCAAGGCAGGCTGCGAGAATTCAAAGGTGAGCGTGCTGAGCTATGATGTGGAAAATCGCACGCTCAAAACCATGAATGTGCCTATGGTTGACGATGATTACATCCCCAAAATCGTCTATGGCAAGACATCCGACCGCTTGATGGTGACCAAACTCAATCGCCATCAGAACGAAATATCGCTCTATGCCGTTAATCCACGCTCCACAGTGGCAAAACTCATCTATTCGGAGAAAAGCAAATCGTGGATTGACTATTCGCTCGTTACCGAAGCCGTTTATTACGACAACTTCTTCATTATTCGCAGCGAAAAGAGCGGTTGGACACACCTTTATCAGTATTCCAACAGCGGTGCGCTTATGAAGCAACTCACCAATGGTAATTGGAATGTTACCGACTACTACGGATATAATCCTACCACCAAGACCTTCTATTTCCAATCCACTCAGGTTAGTCCGCTCGACCGCACAATTGCCAAGATAGATGCCAAGGGCGTGGTAACCCCGATAGTAGACGGTGTAGGCACATATTCGGCAATTTTCAGCACTAATATGGCTTATTATATACAAAACTTCAGCAACGCCACTACGCCCAACCAATACAGAGTGATTAACACCCTTAACGGCAAGGTGGTGCGCACTCTTGAGCTGAACGAAGAGTATGCCGCAAAATATACCGCCAACGATGTGCCCAAGCGAGAGTTTTTCAAACTGCAAAGCGACGGCAATATGCTCGACGGCTATATGATAAAACCGCTTGACTTCGATGCAAGCAAGAAATATCCGGTGATAATGTCGCAATACAGCGGCCCCGGCTCTCAGCAAGTGAAGAACAGCTGGAAACTCGATTGGGAAGAATACTTTGCCACCCAAGGCTATATAGTGGTGTGCGTAGACGGACGCGGCACCGGCTTCAGAGGCAAGGAATTTGAGTCGGCTGTGTATATGCGTCTCGGCTATTACGAAACCATCGACCAGATAGCAGCAGCCAAATATATGGCAAAGCAGCCCTATGTAGATGGCAACAAGATAGGTATCTGGGGATGGAGCTTCGGCGGATATGAAGTGCTTATGGCAATGTCGCAGCTCGATAGCCCGTATGCAGCAGGTGTGGCAATAGCACCGGTTACCGATTGGCGCTTCTACGACACTATCTATGCCGAGCGATTTATGCGCACTCCTAACGAAAACGAGTCGGGCTATGACGAAGGCTCGCCACTTAAGCGAGTGCGTAAGCAGAAAGGCAATTTGCTGATTATGGCAGGTACCGCCGACGATAATGTGCATATCACCAACACCTATCAGTATGCAGCCGAAATGACCCAACAAGGCAAATTGCTCGATATGATGGTGTATCTCAATATGAATCACTCGATTAACGGTTGCGAAACTCGATTGCCACTTTATAACAAAGTGCTCGATTTCTTCAATAAGAATTTGAAATAACCGAAATCGACTTCAAAACGCCGCATAAGATATGTCTACCCACGATGTGCTATATGTAATAACCGGCCCCACAGCCTCGGGAAAGACCTCGAAGGCAGTGGCATTGGCTAAAGCCATCGACGCCGAAATCATCAGCGCCGATTCGCGACAGATATATAGAGGAATGGACCTCGGAACCGGCAAAGACCTTGCCGACTACGATGGCGTGCCATATCATCTTATCGACATTTGCGATGCCGGTTATAAATATAATCTCTACGAGTATCTTCGCGACTATCGTGAGGCATACGCCGACATTCGCAGTCGCGGGAAGAATGTGATTTTGTGTGGCGGCACAGGTCTTTATGTGGAGAGTGTGCTCAAGGGCATAGAATTGCCTCAAGTGCCGCAGAATCCGGAGCTGAGAGAGCGCCTGAAGGATAAAACCCTCGACGAACTGACAGCCATCTTGAGCCAAATGAAGACCCTGCACAACAGCACCGATGTGGATAACTGCAAACGCGCTATCCGTGCCATAGAGATTCAAACCTACTATCAGCAAAATCCACATCTCGAGGTGGCAACAAAGCCGCATCCCATCGATAATGCCCTTGTGATAGGCGTAGACATAGACGTGGAAAACCGTCGACGCCGCATCACCGAGCGCCTGCAAGCTCGCATCGACCAAGGAATGATTGACGAAGTGAAGCGCCTTATAGATAGCGGTATCAGTCCCGATGACTTGATATATTACGGATTGGAGTATAAATTTGTGACCCAGCACGTGATAGGAGAGACCTCGCGCGAAGAGATGTTCCGACTGCTTGAGATAGCCATACATCAGTTCGCAAAGCGCCAGATGACCTGGTTTAGAGGCATGGAGCGCCGCGGATTTCACATAGAGTGGTTGCCGTGGAATATGAGTGATGCTCAATTTGTGCAAGAAGTGCTGAAGTTGAGCGAATCTATGCAAAAGTAGGGAAGTAACAAAGCAAAATAAGTGACAAAGGCGAGAGAAACCAGCGTGGTTTTTCTCGCCTTTGTGATGCTATAGGAAGATGTTGAAATAATATCAATAATTGCCGTAGGTGGCTCGCGTGGAGTCGAGACGAAGCAATATGAAGAGTAAAATGGTGAAACCCCATAGCGAAGAGCCACCATAACTGAAGAATGGCAGCGGGATGCCTATAACCGGACACAATCCGATAACCATGCCTATGTTGATGGCAAGGTGGAAAATCAGATAAGAAGCCACGCTATAGCCGTAGACTCTACCAAATGCCGTTCGTTGGCGTTCGGCTATGGAGATGATGCGCAGCACAAAGAACAGGAACGTGCCGAGCACCAAGGAGGTTCCCACAAATCCCTCCTCCTCGCCTATGGTGCAGAAAATGAAGTCGGTGTGCTGCTCGGGAACATATTTCAGCTTGGTCTGAGTGCCGTTGAGGAATCCCTTGCCGAACACGCCGCCCGAGCCGATGGCTATTTTCGACTGATTGACATTGTAGCCGGCTCCGCGAAGGTCCTCCTCGATGCCCAATGCCACCTTAATGCGCAACTGTTGGTGAGGTTGCAAGATGTTGTTGAACACATAGCTCACCGAGAATAAAAACACTATGGAACATACCGCAAACGACACGGTGATGAGAATGCGGCGAATGTTCTCGTGAAACATGGCTATGAGCAGATATATTATCGAGACACCTATCACAGTTAGGAAGAATGCAAATCCCGGAATATCGATGCCCGAAAGGTGCAGCACAAATGCTATCAAGCCCGATGCCAAGTAGCCGATGCTGATGTTTCGGCTCAAGAGAATTGAGCGGCAATAGAATAGCAGAATGCCCACTATCATCACCATAACGTAGATAAACACGATAAATTCGCCGGTGGGAATGCCCATGGTTAGGGTGTCGGCAAACATCGACGACACAACGAAAATCACCACTGCGCTGAAAGCCGCAAAGAGTACAAATCCGCTCATGCCCTCACGATAGAGTACGAAGATGAGCGAGGTGTAGACCAAAGCCGAGCCGGTCTCTTTCTGCGCCAAGATAAGCAAGATGGGCAAACCTATAATCAAGGCGCATTTGGCGTAGTTGGTCCAACTCTTGTTGAGCAAGAAATTGTAACCGCCAAAGAGTTTGGCGAGCGCCAGAGCGGTGGCAAACTTGGCAAACTCGGCAGGCTGCAGACTTACGGGGCCGAACACCAGCCACGACCTTGAGCCTTTGATGTCGGGCGCCACGAAAATGGTCACTATCAGCACCAATAACATCAGACCGTAGATGGGGTAGGCATAAGCCTCGATAAGACGCCTGTCGATAAGCAGAATGGAGAAGCCGATAATGAGCGACAATCCAATCCAAAGAAACTGCTTGCCCGAAAATTCCGAAAAGTCGAACATGCTTGCATGGTCGAAGTCGTAGCTTGCGGCATAGATGCTCACGGCACCTGCAATCACAAGAATAAGATATGTGAAGATGGTAACCCAGTCGATGTTTCGGAACGACGACGTGTTGCCATAAGTATTTCCGTTTTGCACTGTTGTAGTATGAAATAATTAGCTTTTTGTTATCTTAAATTATATATTCCCAATTGTGTGACAAAGATACGCAATATTCGAATAATTTTGAGTAATTTTGCACTTAAATGAAAAAAATCTATGAATTGGATAAATGAGGTATTTATAAATCACAGTGCCCTGCAAGCAGTGATAGTGTTGACATTTCTCTGCGCGGTGGGCCTGTCGTTAGGCAAGGTTAAGATACTTGGCGTGTCGTTAGGTGCCACATTTGTGTTCTTTATGGGTATTGTGGCCGGACACTTCGGTATGAGTATCGATCAGAATATCTTGTATTATATGCAAAGTTTCGGTCTTGTGCTGTTTATCTATGCTTTAGGTATACAAGTGGGACCGGGTTTTTTCAGTTCGTTTCGCAAAGGCGGTATTACCCTCAACTTTTTAGGACTCAGCGTGGTGGTGTTAGGACTGCTGATGGCAGTAATAGCAAGTTTTGTCACGGGGATGAATCTTGCCGACCTGGTGGGCGTGCTGTGTGGAGCAGCCACCAACACACCGGCGCTGGCAGCTGCTCAGCAAGCTGCTCAGCAAGTAGGACTGTCGGGCAGTTCGTTGGCATTGGGCTGTGCTGTGGCATATCCGCTGGGTGTGGTGGGCGTGATAATGGCGCTGGCGCTGATGCGTGTGGTGCGTTTCGGCAAAAATGGCGTTACCGACACACCCAATGAGGACAACGGCGAAACCTATGTGGCAGAGTTTCGTGTGCTCAATCCCGGAATATTCGGCAAGACCTTGCAGGAAGTGGGTAGAATAAGCGGAAAGGCATTTGTGGTGTCGCGCTTGTGGCGCAATGGCAATGCCGAAAGTCCCGATTCGCACACGGTGCTTGCTAAAGACGATCATCTGCTGGTGGTGACAAGCGAAAAGGATACCGAGAACCTCTCGTTGCTTTTTGGCGAACGCGTGGTGGAAGTGGATTGGAACAATAAAGATATCGACTGGAACTCCATCGACCGCGACTTGATATCGAAGCAGATAGTAGTCACCAAGACCGAATGGAATGGCAAGAAACTCGGAGCATTGAAACTCCGACACAAATATGGCGTCAACACCACACGCATCTATCGTAGCGGTGTGAAACTTTTGGCTCGTCCAAACCTGCGACTGCAGTTGGGCGACCGCTTGGTGGTGGTGGGTGAGAAGCACGCCATAGAGAATGTGGAAAAACTGCTCGGCAACACCACACAAACCCTCAACGAACCTAATTTGATAGGCGTGTTTGTGGGAATGTGCATCGGCTTGATTATAGGTAGCATACCACTTGCCATACCGGGAATGTCGATGCCGGTGAAGTTGGGTCTTGCCGGAGGTCCTATTATTGTAGGTATATTGATAGGTACATTCGGGCCACGATTGCACATGGTGACCTATATTACCAGAAGTGCCAATCTTATGCTTCGTTCGCTGGGGTTGTCGCTATATCTGGCATGCCTGGGACTTGATGCCGGCAGGCAATTCTTCGATGTGGTTTTCCGTCCCGAAGGTGCTATGTGGGTGGTTCTCGGCTTCCTGTTTACCATAGTTCCGGTGCTGATAGTGGGATATGTGGCTACCAAGTTCTTCAAGGTGGATTTTGCCACATTGTCGGGAATGCTGAGCGGAAGTATGGCCAATCCTATGGCGCTTAATTATAGCAACGACAGTTTGCAGAGCGACGTTCCGTCGGCGGCTTATGCCACGGTCTATCCGTTCTGCATGTTTGCCCGAGTGATATTGGTGCAAGTGGTGATAGTGTTGTTTTTGGGTTAGATGCTCTTGGCAGCAAGATATATAAAGCAATAATAAAGCGAGGCAGATATGTGTGTAATATAGCATATCTGCCTCGCTTGTTTTGGTCGAATATAAGCGCTGAGGATAGCGATTTATTTGGAGTCGCCGTTATGTGGCGTCAGTCGTTATTGCCCGAAACACTTGAGAGCTTATTGCGGTCCTTGATGACAATTTCGGTAAGGCTATAGTCGATGGCGCCTACATCTTTCAAGCGTTCGAGAGCATTGATGAATGAAGTGCGCTGAGCGCCGAGCATAGTGCTGAAGTCTTTTTGGCGGAATGCAATCTTAATGTCGGTGCCCTCGGGGTGCGTGAGCGAATTGACGAAGTGAGCAATTCGTTCTACAATAGTGCCTTTGGTGAGAGCCAAAATTGAAGCCGTGTTGCGCTGAGTGTTGCGCGAGAGCATGTTTAGAATGTTGAAAAGAAACACGCGGTCGCTTTGAATCATGTTGATATAGTCGCTCTTGGCAATCTGCAGAGTGCCACACACGCCACGAGAGTAGACGCTGAAAGGATAGTTGGTGGTCTTTCCGAACAAATAGTCGGGGCCTATTACATTGGGTGCGGCAAGCGTCTCGAGGAAATGAATGCGCTTGTTTTTGCACGGAATGTCGATGCGAGCCTGTCCGGAAACCAAAAACAGGAGAGAATCACATTTATCGCCAACCGACACGATGGTGTCGCCATCGCGATATTTAATGAAATGGAATGGTACCTTTTCAACGAGTTCGGATAATTTCAATCGGCTTACTCCTTGAAATAGGGGCAATTCCATGAGCGTATCGAATATACTGTCCATTATACTTGAAGTATTGCTATATATTAGTGAAAACAATTTTGTGTGTGCAAAAATACAAAAATACTTGAAATTTAAGTTAATTTTTAGAAGAAAAATTGTCGGAAATTATTTATACTATGTTAATTTTTAAGATAAAGGCGCTGACTATTAGAAAGTCAGCGCCTTTATATGCGGTAAACACTTGTTAATGCGGGTGTTTTACTTTAGTTTTTCAATCAATTGGTCGAGACTAAGCGAAGCCTGCTCTCCGGTAGACATATCCTTAAGAGATATTGTGCCATCGGCAATCTCGTTTTCGCCCACTATAGCCACATACTTTATCTGCTTGGCATCGGCGTAAGCCATCTGCTTTTTCATCTTGGCTGCTTCGGGATAGAGTTCGGCAGAAATGCCGGCTTTGCGTATGTCCATAATGTGCTTGAGTGCCACGCGACCTTCGGTTTCGCCAAAGTTGATAAACATCACCTTGGTAGAAGCGCAAGCATCGGCGGGATAAAGGTCAAGAGTATTGAGGACATCAAAAATGCGATCGGCGCCGAAACTGATGCCCACACCCGACACGCCTTCGAGGCCGAACACGCCGGTGAGGTTGTCGTAGCGTCCACCGCCGGTGATACTGCCCATAGCCACATCGTTGGCTTTCACTTCGAGGATGGTGCCTGTGTAGTAGTTCAAGCCGCGAGCGAGCGACACATCGAGTTCTACAGTAGCACGAGGTGCAAGAGCTTCGGTATTAGAGAACACATATCGGAGTTCTTCGATACCCTTCATGCCCACTTCGCTGCCGGCAAGCATGCCTTCGAGTGTGGCAAATTTCTCATCGTTGCTGCCCGAGAGGGTGAGAAGCGGTTGCAGCATTTCCACTGCTTTTTCGTCGATACCTTTCGAAAGGAGTTCGGCATTTACGTTTTCGAGGCCGATTTTATCGATTTTATCTATAGCAACGGTTATGTCGATAATCTTGTCGGGGGCACCGATGATTTCGGCAATGCCGCTGAGGATTTTTCGGTTGTTCACCTTGATGGTGATGTTGATGCCAAAGCGAGAGAATACCTCATCGATAAGCGATATGAGTTCAATCTCATTGATAAGCGAGTCGGAGCCCACCACATCGGCGTCGCACTGATAAAATTCGCGATAGCGACCCTTTTGAGGGCGGTCGGCACGCCACACGGGTTGAATTTGATAGCGCTTGAAGGGGAATTGAAGGTCGTTGCGATGTTGCACCACATAGCGAGCGAAAGGAACGGTCAGGTCGTAGCGAAGACCTTTCTCGCAGATGCGAGAGGTGAGGTGCAGACTGTCGCGCTCGGCGAGTTGTTGCTCGGGAGCGTCCTTTAGAAAGTCGCCGCTATTGAGGATTTTAAACAAAAGTTTGTCGCCTTCTTCGCCATATTTACCCATAAGGGTAGAAAGGTTTTCCATAGCAGGAGTTTCAATCTGCTGGAAACCATAGAGGAGAAACACCTCTTTGATGGTGTTGAAGATATAATTACGCTTCGCCATTTCTACCGGCGAAAAGTCGCGTGTGCCCTTAGGAATGGATGGTTTTTGTGCCATAATATCGTTTTGTGAAAAAATTTTTGCAAAGATACGAAATTAATCTCTATTTCTGCCAACTAAAATCATCACATAGTAGAATAATGTGGCGAGAGAGCTGAGAGCAGCTACTACATAGGTGTAGGCAGCCGATTTGAGAGCGTCCTTGGCCTCGTTGGTGGTTTGGCCATAGGTCAATCCCGAAGCTTCGAGCCACTTCACGGCGCGCACGCTGGCGTTAATCTCCACCGGGAGGGTGATGAAAGCGAATATTGTGGTGCAGGCAAAAAGAGCCACGCCCACGGTAAGGATTTGCGGGAAAACCTGAATGGTGAGAATTCCAATCAGCAAAAGCCACTGCATCCAAGTGGAAGCGAAGCTAACCACCGGCACTAATTTTGAACGCAGTTGCAGCGGCGCATAGCCTGTGGCGTGCTGTATGGCGTGACCACATTCGTGAGCAGCTACCGCAGCAGCGGCAATGCTGTTGGTGGCAAACACGGCCTCGCTGAGGTTGACAGTCTTGTTGGTGGGATTGTAGTGGTCGGATAGCGAGCCTTGAGTGAAGGTCACTTTCACATCGTTTACACCATAGTCGCGCAGCATCCGCTCAGCCACATCTTTGCCGGTCATATTCACGCCCAGCGACTTGCTCGAATATTTCTTAAATTTATTTTGGAAAGAATATTGCACGTAATAACTTACTGCTGCAATTACAAAAAATAAAATATATGCAAATGCCATAATTAAAAAATTGTTTTCTTTAGTGTGATAATTACTATTTGTTCTGTTATTTCTAAGATTATCATACTTCAACTATCGTGCCAAAAAATATGCGAGAGGTGAAAATGTAATCTGTAGGTGAAAAGATGAACACTTTTTGCATTATGCCGCGATGTTAGTCGATGAGATAGGGTATGGAGTCGTCGAGCAGAATGCGATCGGTATATTCAAGGAAGAAATGATTGATTACAAACGGTTCCTGATAGAAATACATCGATTCGTAGCGGCGACGCATATCGAGATATGGCGTGAGGCGAAGCGACATATTATCGGAGTTAAGAGTTTCCACTACATGGGTTTTAGGGTCGATGATAAAGAGAAATGCGTTTTGAAAATTGAACGCATAGCTTGTCATCAGTCGCAGAATTTCTACGGTCGACATGCCATTTTGCAGATATGTGGCGAGCATGTGCAAAAATTGCGAATCGTTCTCGTCGGAATACTGAGTATAGGCTATCTTTTCGTTGAAATAAAGCGGTGTATAGCCGGTAAGATACGACACGTCGGTGCCAATGTAATGCTTGCGCAAGTAGTCGGAATTGACAAACCACACGCTGTCGTTAACCGACACAGCCAGGGTCTTTTCTTTGAGAATCTTTTTCAGTTTTTTGTCCTTGCCATTGAATGGCTTGAGCGTGATGACATAGGGGCTGCCTACGCTTATGCCCACGTCGTAGACCACAGTGTCGGGCTGATTGTATGATATGTTGTGCCAATCGAAGTACAACGCCAAACGCTCCTGAGCAACGCCAATCGAAGCTATGGTAGCGGCAATGACTAACAATGCTATTCTAAAACAATTTCTCATCTGCGTATATATTGAAAATGTAAAAAAATGTGCCGTTCACAAATTAATATGAGCGACACAAATATAGTAAAAAATTTGTTGAAACTTAGGCGCATTCGCCAATAATTGGTGTGAATGAACTATAAGAGTAACAAAAATTAATTAAAAGAATCGACGTAAGCGGGTGGCGATTAGCGGGTGCCCATCACCTTGAACACTTCGTCCTCGCTGCGGTCGAATGGGCCGGTGTGCTCAATCTTTAGTGTGCACATGGCAGCGGCATATTTTCCCGCCTCTACATATCCGGCACCTTTGGCGCGCGAGTAGAGGTAGCCGGCAGCATAGGTGTCGCCGCATCCGGTGGCGTCTTCCACTTTGCGTGGCTTGTAGGCGGGGATTTCGTAGAATTTACCTTCCACAAATATTACCGAGCCATAGCTGCCGAGAGTCATCAGCACCTCTTTCACGCCCCAAGTATCGAATTGCTTGGCAGCCATTTTGAGGTCGGTGTAGCCGGTGAGCGACTCTATTTCGTGTTCGTTGACTTTGAGAATATCGATGTACTTAAATGCTTCGAGCTTGTTTTCCCAAGCACAAGGGTAAACCTTTTCGCCATCTACATAGCGCAAGAAACCTTGAGCGTCGACCGAAAGAATGCCGTGACCTTTAAGCGACTTCATCACCTCGATAGAAAAATCGTCGGCAAGAAGGCTGCCAAGGTGAATGTAGCGAGCATACACATCTTTAAGGCTCTCCACCGAGAATGGGTCGGCTTTAGCCAATACGCGCTGGGTGCGATTGTTCATATTGGCTTCGTATTTGTTTTCGAAATACACTGTTTTGCGACTCGGAATCACATCTACATCCACGCCCACAGCACGAAGCTCATCGACTGCGCTCATTTCCGACTCAGCAAGCGAGGTCACCAGTTTGTAGCCAATTGGTGGCAATTTGCTTATAGCATGCGATACATAATATGAGGTGCCGCCATTGAGGTAGGCAGTTTTGTCGGGGGTAACAATTTTGTCGAGGGTGATGTGCCCAATGCAACAAATGTCTGTCATAATAGATATTGAAATAAAAATAATTCTGTTAAAATAAAAAAATCTCTGTCGATGGCCCGGCAAATCCAAGCCGTAGGCTAATGTGCGCCTTAAATGGTGTAGCAAAGGTAGTAATAAAGTTTTATTGCACCAAAAAACACGAGCTAAGTTGCACAAATATAGTATAAAAGGATTCAAACCTGTAACCTTTTGATCCGTAGTCAAACACTCTATTCAGTTGAGCTAATGGGCCAATCGTTTTGCTTTTGCGAGTGCAAAGTTACTGCAAATTTTTAATTTGGCAAAATTTTTGGCAATTTTTTTGTGCAAAGATGGGGAAATTTGCATTTTTTTAGGTGGGGTGGGAGGAGTCAGACCAGTCAGACCAGTCAGACCAGTCGGACGGGTCTGACAACTTGCTTGGGATTCAAACCTGTAACCTTTTGATCCGTAGTCAAACACTCTATTCAGTTGAGCTAATGGGCCAATCGTTTTGCTTTTGCGAGTGCAAAGTTACTGCAATATTTTTATTTGGCAAAATTTTTGGCCAAAAATTTTCGTAATTTTTTGTTTGAATGAGATGCCTCGGAAGCAGCAGAGAGGCGTTAGAGGCTGATAATGCGGCGTTTGCATTGCTGATGTGGAATGAAAAAATTATAGTGGATGTTTCTACTTTTTTAGTCGTAAATGGCTATGTGTGCAGAAATATTAGGTATAAAATAGTTAAAACACCGAATAATAGATATGAAGTATGGCGCAAAATGCTTACTTTTGTGAATTAATCGATACACAGCATAGAATAACATTATTTATAACAATAAAAAACAACACGATGAACAGATTTTTCAGAATTGCACTTTTGGTATTGATGAGTGCAATAGGAATGTCGGTAATGGCACAAGAAAGCGCCCAAATACCGGTAGATCCAAAGGTGAGAATTGGTAAGTTGTCGAACGGATTGACCTATTATATCCGTCACAACGATTATCCTAAAGGACAAGCTGAATTCTACATTGCTCAGAAAGTGGGTTCGATAATGGAAGAAGACAATCAGCGTGGATTGGCACACTTCCTCGAACACATGTGCTTCAATGGCACCAAGAGTTTTCCCGGCAACAATTTGGTGCAATGGTGCGAAAGCGTGGGTATTAAGTTTGGTTACAACCTTAATGCTTACACAAGCATAGAGCGCACTGTTTACAACATCTCGGGCGTACCTACCGCTCGCGAAAGTGTGCAAGACTCGTGCTTGCTGATTTTGCACGATTGGGCCAACGACCTCTTGCTCGATGAGAAAGAAATAGATGCCGAGCGTAGCGTAATCCACGAAGAGTGGCGCAGCCAAATGTCGCCGCAACAGCGTGTGATGGAAAAATTGTTGCCAATAATGTATCCTAACAGCCGCTATGGCTACCGTTTGCCTATCGGTATCATGGATGTGGTGGACAATTTCCCCTACCAAGCGCTTCGCGACTACTATGAAACATGGTATCGTCCCGATTTGCAGGGCATTATGATAGTAGGTGACATCGATGAAGACCGCATCGAAGCTAAGGTGAAGGAACTCTTTGGCAGCATAGAGATGCCCGCCAATGCTCCTGAACGCACCGTTTTCACTGTGGAAGATAACGAGGCTCCAATTATTGCTATCGGCACCGATAAGGAAGTGACCAACCGCCAGTGCGTGCTTATGTTCAAGCACGATGCCGTAACTCCCGAGCAAAAGAGCGACATCAATTATTTAGTGCTGAAATATGTTACCGGCATGGCTTCGATGATGCTCAATTCGCGTTTGTCGGAAATGTCGAATAAGCCCGATGCACCGTTTGCGGGCGCATATGCCTACGATGGCAACTTCTTTGTTTGTGACACCAAGGGTGCATTCAATGCTTCGGTAGTGGCTAAGACCGATATTAAGGCAGCTGTAGAGTCGGTTTATCGCGAAGTGCTTCGCGCCAAGCGTCACGGCTTTGTGGCTACCGAGTATGTTCGTGCTCGCGAAGAATATCTCTCATCACTTCAGCAGAGCTATAACAACCGCAATAAGGTGGAATCGTCGAAGTATGTTAACGAATGTGTGGAACACTTCCTCGACAACGAACCAATGCCGGGCATCGAGACTGAATATCAAGTGATGAATATGGTGGCTAAGCAAATACCGGTAGAGGCAGTGACTCAAACTTTCCAAACATTGGTAAATGAAGATCGCAACATGGTGGTGATGATGATTTTGCCCGAAAAGGAAGGCGAAATCGTACCTACCGAAGCCGAAATGCTTGAAATAATCAAGAAGGTGGATGCCGAAGAGATAGCACCATTTGTGGATAATGTGAAGCAAGAACCACTTGTAGAAAATCTCCCTGCCAAGGGCAAGATAGTGAAGGAAACTACCGATAAACTCTATGACACCAAGCAATGGACACTCTCTAACGGAGCTAAGGTAATCTTGAAGAAGACCGATTTTAAGGACGATGAAGTGTTGTTTGGCGCTATCGCCAAGGGCGGTTCTTCGGTATATCCCGAAAGCGAAGCCGACAACTTGAAGGTGCTTCCGGTGATTATGAATCAACCTAAGCTCGGCACTTACAATAGCAGCGACCTTGAGAAGTATATGGCAGGCAAGCAAGCCGGTGTGTCGTTGAGCATGAGCGACTACACTCGTGGTTTGAACGGCTTCAGCACTCCTAAGGATTTGAAGACCCTTATGGAACTTGTGTATATGCACTTCACCGCTTATGACATCGATGCCGATGAATATGCAGCCACTATGTCGGCTCTCGAAGCAATGCTTAAGCAGAGCGAGTCTACTCCTAAGTTTATCTTCTCGCAGAAGCGTGCCGAAGCTTTGTATCCACAAGCTCGCAACCAATCGCTCACCTCGGCAAGTCTTGCCAAGGCCGACCGCGCTCGTATGGTGGAAATGGTGAAGGAATCGTTCAGCAACGCTGCCGACTTTACATTTACTTTCGTAGGTAACTACGATGAAGCCGAACTTCGTGAATTGGTGGAACAATACATCGCAACCATCCCGGGCAATGCCAAGAAGGCTACCAAGAAAATCACTCTTGCCGGCCTCGGCGTTACTCGCGGCACTTATGTGAAGGAATATTCTACCAAGATGGAAGTTCCTCAAGTGTATACAGCAATGTCGTATGTGGGTGATATGCCTTACACGGTAAAGAATGTGATTACAGCCACTATAGCCGGACAGGTGATGAGCACTCGTTTGCTCGAAAAGGTGCGTGAAAAGGAAGGAGCCACTTACTCAATTGGCGCCGGATGTTCACTCAGTCGCACAAGCGACGACCGTGTTACCTTCCGCACTGCATTCCCGATGAAGCCCGAAAAGAAGGATGTGGTATTCGACATTATCAAGAAAGAGTTTAAGGCTATGACCGGCGACGTGACTGCAGCCGAAGTGCAAAAGGTGCGCGAATTCCTCGTTAAGCAATACGACGAAGACATCAAGCAAAACTCTACTTGGAGAAGCTCAATACTTAACTACGAAGTGCTTCCGGTGGACGTGGCAGGCAATTATAAGGAAGTGCTCAACACTATCACCGAAAAAGATGTGATGAACTTTGTGGCTGCTTTGATTAAGCAAGGCAACTTCAATGTAGTGTTCTTGAATCCTGAAACTGAAGGAAAGTAAAGATTCCTGATTGCGAGACTTTGTTCTCGCTTGGAATAATCTGATAATAAATTATTTACGGCTCGTTTCAAAGAATTGATGATTTTTGAAGCGAGCCGTAATAGTTTTTTGTATTGCTGTGAAATGGGTTAATCGGGGCGATAATAGCGCTGCTGATAGAGGCGAGCGAGGAAGTCCCAATTGTCATTCAGAATATTGCCGTCGGGGTCGTAGGGCAAGCGCAAATCGCTCAAGAGTCCGTTGCTGAATGCGTGCTTTAGCAAGTCGATGGGGCAGGCGCCACGAGTGGTTAGCATCTGATAGCCCTCCGAAGCTGCAAGTGCTGCATCGTAGGCGCAGTTGTCGGGGTGCTTGATGTATTGAGCCACATTTTGTGCTATGAGAATGCCTTTGGCGCGAGTGCCAAACACCACGAAGTTGTCGGCATGGCGCAGATGAGGCAAATGCCCTTCGGCGCATTGTCCCCATTGCATATCGTCACTCAGAAATGCTTCGAGGGCATCGTAGCTGTCGAAAAACGCTATGTCTTTGCCCTGAGTGGCTTTGTGGAGTTGGACGTAGAATTTGTGGGTGGCGGCATTGCTCAGGTCCTCGTGTTGCTCGGGCAATACGCCGTCTACGATGGCTTTAATCCATTCGCCTACGGTGAGTGCCAGCGGACCGGTGGGGTTGGAGAGCATCACGCGGTCGTTGAGGTCGCTGAGTTTGGGTGCCGCATCGGCAGGTTTGGCGTGTCGGGCTATTATTTCGCGGGCTTCGCTGTGCGCTTCCTCTATGGCACCCCGTGCTGCATGGCGCATCAGGTAGCTATTCCAAAACAGCCACGACGAGAGTTCGAAAATGGTCTGAGCCTGACCCAAATTGTCGAGTTCCACATCCATTGCCATAACATATTCCATAGGGTTGGGCGCTTTGAGATATTCTTCGTCGAGAATCCGGAAAAATAGGTTGGCAAGTTCAAGAATATCGGCGTTGAAAGGCGACAGCAACCCGTATTCGGTGCTGTGACACTCGAGTACATACCAAATGATGAAGCGAATGTCGTCGCGATTGAGTTCGCTTTCGCAATAGTTGTCGTCAGGGGTATAGAACGGAAGCGGGCTGCCGTAAAACTGCTTGTGAATGGTGATAAATGAGCGCCAGATGCCGCAGTCCGACACCACATCTTGATAATAACCTATTATGGCGAGCACCACATTTCTTCGGGTCGACTCGTCGATGTTGGCAAACAAGCCTGTGCGGTCGAATGCCTCGGCGAGGCGCAGTGTCATTTGCAGATAATATTTGTCGCTGTCGGCAACCTTGGGATAGTTGGGTTGCATCGACATGTAATCTTTTACACTTATGTCCATTATTGATTGTTCTTTAGTGTTTTAATCAATTCTTCTATGGTGTTGAAGCGTAGATTGCCCACGCTTACGGTGTAGTTGGAGTTAGATGCTGTGGCGGTTACTTTCACCGCAGCGTCGGCGCTTACTGCTATGCCGTTTCGCATCAGTGCATTGGTGATGCATCGTTTCAGCGCAGTGGAAGAGCACTCCAGACTCACGGCGCGGTTTGTGGGCAGTCGCATCTCGAAGTCGCCCATCTCGCTACTGAATGTGAGGGCGTCGGAGTTGAACATACGGCTGAGTGAGCCGTTGAGTATGAGGTCCTCGGTGCAGCCGGCTATAAATTGCCGTTGCGAATCTATTATCCACAGTTGGTCGGAAAGAAGCAGCGAAAGCGAAATGTCGTGGCTCGAGAGCAGCACTGCCTTATTGTGTTTATGAGCCAAATCGTGGAGCAGGCGCATGGTTTCGAATCGGCTTGCCACATCGAGAAATGCAGTCGGCTCGTCGAGAATAATTATGGGAGTGCGCTGGGCGAGCGACTTTGCTATCATGGCTTTTTGGCGTTCGCCATCGGAGAGTTGCGACACAAAACAATTGGCTTTGTGTTCGATGCCGGCATCGTGCATAGCTTCGCGCACGCGGTCCTTGTCAGACCTGCTGAGACGCCCCCAGAAGCCGGTGTGAGGTTGGCGCCCAAGCGACACTAACTCTGTAACAGTTAGTCCGCCTGCCATTATGCGGTCGGTGGTGACAATGCCTATTATGCGCGAACGCTCGAGTTGCGAGAGCGTGTTGAGAGAGGCATCGCTAAGCATCACATTTCCTGCAAGAGGCTCTTGCACGCCGGTGATGGTGCGTAGCAGAGTGGACTTGCCTGCACCGTTGGCGCCGAGCAGCGACACCAAGCAACCTCGCTCAAGCGAGATATTGAGGTCGCTTAGCACGGTGTAGACATTGCCTTTGTGCTTATATCCTACGCTTAGATTATGTGCCGAGAGATATTCCATTAGTTGAAATATTGTATGTTTTTGCGATTGATTATGATGTAGATGATGATGGGGACTCCTATGATGGGAGTGATGGCATTGATGGGTATTACGCCCACCTGCTGAGGCAGCACACTGATGAGTGTGCAGAGCAGTGCCACTGTGGCTCCGGCGAGCATGGTGGCAGGCAGGAGTCGGTTGTGATTGCTGGTGTTGAGCACCAATCGCGCTATGTGGGGCACTACGAGTCCGATGAAACTGATGGGACCGCAGAATGCTGTGACACCGGCTGTGAGAATGCCTGTGATGATGAGCAGAGAATTGCGAGTTTGTTTGGTGTTGACGCCCAAATTTTCGGCATAACGCGTGCCCAGAAGCAAGGCATTAAGCGGTTTTACCAGAGTGGTGGATAGGGCGAGTGTGGCGATGATGAAAAATGCAAAAAATGGCAGTTGTGAAGGCGTTACGCCCGAGAAATTTCCCAATCCCCATATCACATAGCTGTGCACGCCTTCTTCGGTGGCGAAGAAATTGAGCAGACTCACTGCGCTTGAGGTGAGGTAGCTCACCAAAATGCCTATGATGAGCAGCATGGTGGAACTATGCACCATAGTGGAGAATAGGAGAAGCACTATGAGCACCAAAGCGGCTCCGGCGAGTGCTCCTATGAGTATGGTCATATAGGTGCCCACCGATTGTGTGAGCCACAGTGCGCTGCCCGAAGCAAGCATCACCACTGCAACACCGAAACTTGCACCGGTGGATACGCCCAAAATAGATGGTCCGGCAAGTGGATTGTTGAATGCCGTCTGCAGTAGCAGGCCCGATACCGACAGGGCTGCGCCACTCAGGGCGGCAGTTGCTATCATGGGCAGGCGACTGTTGAGAATTATTATTTCCCACACATGATTTTCGTGACCGCGTCCCGTAACTATTTGCCAAACCGCCAAGGGGTCAATGTCGACCGATCCGATGAGCAAATTTGCCACAATGAGCATTATCAGCATGGCTATGATGACTGCCATAGATATGCTGAACCGTATGTTTGATGTGCTGTTGGAGTTCATTGTTTAAGTGGTGTGTAATATGATGTTGTGGCGTCGCTGCCTGCCAATTCGGGGTGAAATATCACCACAAAGTCGTGCAGCAAGCGGTCGGGGTGGAACGGAAATTCTTCAAACAGATTGGTGGCAGTGGTGTTGCACACCAACACCTTGCGATTCTTGAATGCGGCAAACTCGGCATTGAGTTCGTAGGCTTTTTGCAAATCGCTGTAGTTCGTAACCGTACTGCTTTTTATAAGCCAAAAGTCGGCATCGCGAGCGGTGGCAAGCACCTGACTGAAATCGAGTTGGATAGAACCCACTTCGGTGTTGCCGTGCCATGGATAAGACGCACCGGCATCGGCAAACATCTGGGCCATATAGCTTTTGCCTCCGGGCACAAACCACACACCGCTTGTAATTGATTCGGAAAGAACCGATGGCTTATTCTCTACTTTTGATGCAGCAAGTCGCAAGGCCTCGTATTTTTGCTCCACTTCTGCAAATATGCTATCGGCAAGGGCAGTCTCGCCAAAGAGTTCGCCGAACAATTTTATCCATTCGGCGCGACCCAAAGGCGCGGTTTCGAGATAGTCGGCACACTCTATGATAGGTATGCCGAGCGAAGCCACAGCACCATAGCCGGCATTTTGGTAAGGCGATACTATTATGGCTTCGGGCGAGAGAGCCACTATCTTCTCCACGGTGGGCGAGATGGCAGAACCGGCGTTGATGATGCTCCCGTTTTCAAGCCCACGCACTATCTCGGGCATCTTATAATACTCGGCATCGCACACACCCTTCACGGCGTTCACCTTGCCAAGTTCTTTGATGGCACCGGCGTGCACCGACGAATAGACCAGTGTACGCTCGAGAGGAGTCCGCACCAATGTGCCGGCGGGCAGAGGAGAAGGCAGCTCGGCATCGCGAGGCACGAGGATATAGGTCTGCAGCATTTTGCCCTCCACCCAAGGATTCACCACATCCACGCGAGTGTAACCATCGCAGTGCGCTATCTTCAGCAGCGAAGCCGTAGTGATTTCGTTTGATTGTTCGTCATTTTGTGCGCTTTGGTCGCTCTTGGAGCACGACACCAACAGCACAATGCTGATTAAAGAATATGCTATTCGTTTAAACATAATAATACTTTGTTATCCGACACGCAAAGATACTCCTTTTTTTCAGGAAATCTATGCCAACCACCATTAATTAAAGCAAAAACTCGTAAGCGCCACAAATCCCTTGAATAGCATCATTAACATATTGGAAAGGCAACCGCAAAATACTCCACCTGCATAATTGCATCTTGCTCCGCTATGATTTCTATGCCGGAACTCGCAATATAAAATTACTCACGTCGGGGCAAATCCGCAAAATCCGCGACTGCTGCATCTTCAAAGTCAATGACCTTGAAGTATTCCTTTGATATTTCTCTGAAGATGATTATATTTGCACCAACGAAATATAACTCTAATATAAAATGAAAGTAGTATTATCCATTATTATATCTCTTTTGAGTTGTTTGAGTTTGTCAGCTCAATCAGCCACGGAATACTTCAATGTCGGAAATCCAATCAAATACTGCGGAACAAAATACTCTCTTGTGTGGAGTGCACAACCGCAAGAAAATTATTTTGTTCAAGAGTATCTGCCAAAAGGTGAAACCCTTGAACACTACAACCAAATGTTTACAGTTAGTGTAATCTTCTGGGATAGAACGCCTTTAGAAGCGATTCAAGCTAAAATCGCAGAATTGGAAGAAAGAAAAAAATCGGATCCAATTACTAAATATATGGTCGCCGAAAATAACGGCGATTATATCCTTGAGTTTATTGTTGGCGATAGTAGTAACGGTAAAATGAATACCATTGAAGTTGATGTGCATTATTATAAGCAAATGACAATTAACGGTAGAAATGCAAGTGTTTTATTTTTCTATTCCAGTCGTGCTTATGGTGATGATATTTTGCCTTTTATTCAATCTATACCGGAAAAAAGAAATGCTTGGTACGAAGCCATGAGCAACTTAAAACTTAATCCAAAATTTCCTAAGAAATAAGCATCTTTTCGCACACCTCATAAAGTCCATAACTTTGTAGCAAAAACTACAATTTTATGGACTCGCTAATTTTAACTCGGTCGAAACTCTACCGAACCTGTCGGCTCGGGTGGCGTTTCAAGTGAACTCGTAGGCGGTCTTCAAAGAATAATTCGTATCATAAACCACCTTAAATTTTCTGATTTGGCAATAAAAATGCTATTTTTACGATAATCTATTGGATATTTATCTTGATTTAGATGAGAATTTAGTAATTTTGCACACATACAAATAATATATAAGGTATGGACAAGAAACTCAACCGTATAAAAGTGATTTTGGCAGACCAAGGATTAACGAACAAATGGTTGGCAGAAACCATTCATCGCGATCCTGCAACAATCTCCAAGTGGGTGACAAATGCAACCCAGCCACCACTGGAAACTCTCATTGAAATCGCCCTTGCACTAAACGTTGGCATAGAAGAACTGGTGAGAATGCCAGAAGAACAATTAAACGGAACCAAATGAACAAACTTACTTCATTTCTCATTGATGAGCAACAGGCACATCGTAAGGGAGGACTCTACCATAAGACTCAGGTGCAGCTCGCCTACAACTCTAATCGAATTGAAGGTAGCAAGCTGACCGAGGAACAAACACGCTACATCTTTGAAACCCGTACCATCGGCTTCAAGGATCAGGAAGCAGTGCCTGTGGATGATATCATAGAGACAACCAATCATTTTGTTGCCTTTGATTACCTCCTTCGCACCATCGAGGAACCATTGACGGAAGGAATCATTAAGGAGTTCCACCGCATCCTCAAAACCGGAACTGCCGATGCGCAGAAGTCCTATTTCAATGTTGGCGACTACAAGAAATTGGCAAACGAGGTCGGAGGACATGAGACGTGCAAGCCTTCTAATGTTACAAAGGAAATGAAGTCTCTGCAAGAGTGGTATCATACTCAGAAGGACGTGACCATTCACACACTCGCAGAGTACCATTGGCGGTTCGAGAGCATTCATCCATTTCAGGACGGCAATGGGCGTGTTGGTCGTCTCATCCTCTTCCGCGAATGCCTTCGCAACAGCATCATGCCATTCGTCATAGACAATGAGCACAAGATGTACTACTATCGAGGACTCTCCGAATTTAAGCAAACACCCGGCTTCCTCGTGGGTACTATGCAGTCGGCACAGGATGTGTATGAATCCTGGATTAACTATTTCAACGAGGATTTGCTTGAGGGATTGAAAGTGGAATAATTTGAAATGTCAAAATGGCATTTCAACATCACGTAAATCTCTGTTGATAAACATAGAGAAAAGCCGATAGCCTAATTTGTATTGAGAAAACAAAAGAAGTAAAGTAAACAATATGGTACAGGAGTTTGATAAATACATGTTTCCTATCTTAATTGGCTGAAAGATGGTAGCATCAGGACCAACAAGGAGGCATAGGAAAGGATGTTTGAATACTTAAAGCATACGGAAGAAGATCTCAACGAGCAGTCACCTCGTGCGGAAGCCGCTTCAAGGGTAACGTAAATTGGGCTTTGACCTTTTTTCAAACAGGATTGACAAAGAAACCGAAAAATGGAAAGTATCAGATTTCGGGAAAAGGACTTCGATACCTTTCTGAGGGCATCAATGATGTCTCTGAACGAGAACTTGTTCAACTTTTTGGTTACACAAATCTTTACTTCTTCTACTCGAACCGAGATGGACGGCAAATTGTTTAAGACTCGGTAGACGATTCGATAATGCCAGAGGTGTACATGTAAATTTAATAATTGAATAATGACTCTTAAAGGACTTTGCAAATACTACATTAGCTGTGTGGCGCTTGAGAACAATACAACACTGAGGGCTTCCATGAAGGACGAAAGATCTTTCATGGAATTGCCGTGGATTAGCAATGAGATCTTGAGGAGTGCAGAGGTGGGTGCTTTTCTTCTTGGCAACCGTGAGAAGGAGAAAGAATTGCTGATAGGTTACCCTATTCTTAAGACGAAACATTTTCTTTCGCCTGTCTTTATTATACATGTTACTTATAATGATGGCCTACATGGTAAGCCTAAGGGATTCGTTATAGATGACGAGTTGCTTATCAACAAGGATGTTATTGACAAATACTCCACAAACGATAAGACGGAGAATATTTATGAACTCCGCGAGTTGGAGGCAGAACTTGGTTTCACAGAGGGGCATGCATTGTTCTCTGATCTTCCTGACAAGGTGAAGTTGTTGCAAACTCTCCGTCCTAATTGGGATTGGGTTGACGAACTCGACTATGGAAATATGCGCAAAGGTGCTATCCGTCTGAATGATGCTGATGGCATTCTAAATAGAGTCATATTGTTCGCAAAGGATCCTACTCCTTATACAGTAGGATTGGGCAATGAACTTGCTAGATTGGAAGAATGGGGAGACTTGGATATTCGTCATTCCATTCTGTGGAAGTTCATCCACAAGCAGTTTGACAAAGCGAAGGTGTTCGACAAGGAGATTCTCGAAGTTCTTCCACTTAATTACGAGCAGAAGGAAGCCGTGAAGTCGGCGCTTTCTGCTGATGTTACGTTGATAGCAGGACCTCCGGGAACAGGTAAAACACAAGTCGTTGCCAACCTCATCATAAACGCGGCCATCAATGGGCAGAATGTGTTGTTTACCAGCAAAAACAACAATGCCGTTGATGTAGTCGTTAAGCGAGTAAATTCTCTCAATAAAAAACTTCCTTTGGTATTGCGTTATGAGAAAAGTGCCAAACAATGCATTACCGATTACGTTCAACAATGGGAAAATGCTCGTGCGATGGAGCAACAATCTTCTGCGGCTTATGATGCATACAAGAATGTGTACTATAGTTATGAAGGAAAACGCACCCAGAAGCAGCAGATAGTAGAAACTCGCAATCGTCTTGACGAATTGGAACTGAATATTTGTGCTTTGCGTAGCACTTATGGCTCGCAGATAGGTGTATTGACGTATAGTGAAGTTATAGATGCCGAATCAGCTTACTCTGATTTTTGTGCTGGACGACAGGCATTAGCTAACGGACCTCAAAGCTTTATTGATAAGATGTTTCGCTCTAAATGGGAGAATCGTTTTATGGAAAGTGTTGAGCGAGCATGTGAGACTGTAAGTTTGTTCATGATAAAGCATCGACATGAACTAAAACTATCCCCCAAAATGTCAGAGCGTGAGTGGATGCATTTTGATAACATTTTCAAACAGTTGATTTACGACCTCCGACTTATTGCTGATTACAACCATCAACTGTTTGTTCTGCGAGATTCTGCCTCATTGGAGCAACTTGATGTGGCTATGTTGGCTGAGCATGTTGAACTTGAAGCAAAGGCAAAAGCTGCTTGGAATTATTGGCTTGATCAACATACTCGCGTATTCAATACCGAGAATCGTAGCGCTATGCATGATTACATCAGTATGGTTGAGCATGATAATGTAGATGCTTATACTCATCAGCTCAAGTCAATGCTACCTGTCAGTGCCATCACCTTGCTTAGTGCTCGCAGACGCTTGCCATTCAAAGAAGCCGTCTATGACCTGCTGATTATTGATGAGGCAAGCCAATGTGACATTGCTTCGATGGTACCGCTTATGATGCGTGCAAAGCGAATCGCTGTAATTGGAGACAAGCAGCAACTTAGTCACATATGTCTGCTAAACAAGCAAACCGACCTTTCGCTCATCAATAAGCATGAGATTGAGGCGCGTTGGTCATACAGAGGCAGTTCTATATATGATCTTACAGAAAGTATAGCTGAAGCAGAAAACATCATCCAGCTTCGAGATCATCATCGCAG
>SFTJ01000037.1 GCA_004563195.1 bacterium | reverse complement strand
CATAGTCTATACATGATGTAAATAAAAGTGGAATTAATAGTAATGGTAGTAAATGTAACAATTTTCTCAATTTAATCACCTTCCATAATATAATTTTTTACTGTCTATAAAATTTCAAATCTGCCGACCTAAATTAAACCGATTATCCCCGAACGACACAACAGGCATCTTTATCTATTCACTTAAAAACAAGTCATCCAGAGTAACCACTGAATATCCTGGTAAATTCTTAAGATGTTTTTCAACGCCTGAAGACACACCATTTTTAGAGAAAATTATGTACGATTTATTCTGCCGCGTAGGCGCCAATCTTTCTTCATTTTTAGATTTCTCTCTTCACTTTCTTATAAATATTGAGAACGTCATATTTAATGATCTCGTCAATGGCTCGCTCAATTTCCTCATCGTTTTCTTTGTCAGTAAATGCGTCTGACGTGAGCGCCAGTCGAGCAAGAAGAGCGCAAGAATTGTAACCTTTGTCCATATCGAAACGATACCAAGAATCGAAATTGTCAAATGGATCGAACGGATTATCGATTGTAGTTATAGCAACAGCAGCCATGATCTCAACGAATTCCTCCTCTCACAGAATAAAATCTTCTCACGAAGCTAAGTATTCAGACACAGTAGATACTGAAACGCCAAGCATGTCTGCGATCTCAGATCGAGTGTAGTTTCCGGACGCCCCGAGAGACCGGATCTTCCCGACCTTAGCCTCTGATATGGCGGTAGTCGCTCTGGGCAGAGCACGTCTGCGCAGCTCCTCCTGGTCACAGAAATCGAAGATGTCCTTGGCCCTACTGTGCGATATGGCGCCTGCCTGAATCGCTTCCCATTCTCTATCTGTCAGGTGGATCTGTACTGCTTTACCTTTCGCACCGACACGAGTACGAGCATTCTCCAGCTCTGTCTGGGTGATCTTACGAAGGAGCTTGGCATTCTCCTTGTCGTTGAGCTCCGGGTACTCCTGCTTCTTAAGGTTCACCCGCTCCGTGGCAATTCGTTTTGCCTGGCGTTCTCTCGGCTTATTAGCCTGGGCGGCCTTCAGTTTCTCGTTGAGGCTGGCTACTTCTTCTGCATATGTCTCTTTTGCACCCTTGTCGTATTCTGTATTTGGGGTGTTTTTCATTACAATACGGGCTTGGTTCGCCAAAGCCTTCATACGGTTGCCGTAATCAGCATAAAGGTTTTCCTGTGCGGTTCCAGAGGACAGCGTCCGAAGGTCCTTAGTTTCTACGAGAAGCTTGGCAGATGTCTTTGCTTCCTTGATCTCACCAGTTTTCGGATCGACATAGGTTCTTCCCGAAGTATGCCAGGTAACCTCACCGGTTTTGGGATCAATCTGTGCGCTTCCCTTTCGTTCCGGCACATCAATCGTCTGCTTTCTGCGAGAAATGAGCGTCTTTGCACCTCCGATAACGTTGCCGTTCTCATCAATACGAGTCTGATACGTTTCACGGAGAGATTTAATGTCGTTATCGATCTCTGATTTCTTATAATCCAGATTATGCTTGTTTGCATCAATGACAACCATGCTGTGCTTGACAGCCCGCTCAATCTCGTCCATGCTCGCACCCTGCAGCGTCATATCCGTGATGAGGTTCGAAACCCGGCCCATCTGCTGTTGGGTATACTTCTTGCTCATCATAGGAATACCCTTTGGATTGTCCTTGGACTGGCGCTGATCTTCCGGCACGAAATACTCAGTCTTGGGATCGAAACCCTTCAAACCTTCCAGAGGTTTCGCAGAGTTGATTCGAACTCGGTCACTCAACGGAATAACGGTAACAGTATCGCCGTCAAAGTCTGCACCAGAAAGCTGATCAGCAACGGTTTTATTGATTCCGATTGCATCTGTTGCATCCTTCAGATACTTTCTTGCTGCCGCGTTATTGTTGTTTACTGTGAGGATCGGAATTTCAAAGATACCGCCATGCGGATAACGGACTAAAGCAACTGTCTCTCCGTTCTTCCAGTTTGGTGCATAGACTTCATTATCTTTCATCTGCGGAACGGGGAGAATGACCTGTTGTTTCTGTCTCGGGAACGCCACGGCCTTCATGTGCTGTGCTGCACCGTCGCATTGGTCAGCAAAATCCATCAACATTTTCTGTTTAAGCGCCGGATTGGTAAGAGATTCGATCTCTTTGAACTGCGACTCATAATCCTTATAGGTAATATCCAACTGGCTCTTGATCAACGGCAGAGGCTGCTTGGAAAGAAACTGAGAAGAAAGCGTTCGGCTCTGAGTCTCATAGTCGCCTTCTTCTTTTAATTTATTGATTGCCGACAAATGTTCTTTTCCGTCTGCCCCGATGTATTTACTCTGACCATTGGCTTTGATGTAGGCACCAAACGGATTGTCCGGGTCGTCTCCTACTTTCTTAAAAACTTTTTCTTTCGGCGTTCCAGATTCCTTATTTGTATTGAATACAATATCTTTTCCCTCAGGAATGTCGTCAGAATAAATTGCCATGCCTTTCAAATAATGGGTTCCGTCCACCATAATGCGAACTTGTGCATAATGTGAATTACCAAGACTTAGATCAGCCACGCCAGGACGAATCTCAATTACACCGTCCTTCTGATCGCCGCCCTGATCACCATACTTGATGTACACTCGATCAGAGCTAATACTGGCAGGACGTTCCCTCTTAGACCATGTGGAACCACTGTCGTCGGAATGGTACTCGCCCACTTCCTGAATCATACCAGGATTCTTATAAAGCTCTCGCTGCTCAATTCCCGGCCGTGTGAGAACAACCATATTTGTCTGGTATCCGCGTGGATCGGTCGGGTTCTTAAGACCCATACCATAATGGCCGTAGCCTTCCATCTCCAGAATAAGCGCCGCTTCTTCCAATGTACTCGGAGAAACACCCATGCCGAGCTCAACGCCTTTACCAATATCAATGGCCTGCTTGGTCTCCAGCTCTTTCCGAAGGGTATCGGCCGTTCGGTCCGCCTTATAGAGCTTTAGCTCTTTATTTTTATCCCCAAGGATCGACCGAATCGAAGATTCATTCTTTCCGGTCATACGGGCGATTTCTGAAATAGAATATCTATCCGACTGCAGAGACTTTATATGCTCGTATTCATGTTGTTTCCGTTCGTGAAGTGCACGACCCTCAAAGAGACGCATATCTGTCGGCGTAAGACCAAATTCATTCATAATATCTTTATTTGTCTTACCCTGTTTCCGCATCTCTTCCACACGGCTGAGCCAATCCCCGCTGTGCTGATAGGGGTTATCACCGGATCCCCACGGATAACGTCCGGAACGTCTTGGCATTCCGTAATGCGTAAGAGCTTTCGGTTCGTCACTAATCCCGTAATACGACCGAATCTCTTCTGCTACGCGATTCATAGTTAACCCCTCCTGATTTCGTCTATAATATTGTCGTTTCGTATAATCCGATTGCAAATATCCATAATCAGTGCCGGCTCCGGATTATGTACCAGCACCTCTCCGCCCTGATAAATCCGCAGCTCTGTAGAAATATCCATGGGCTTCTTTTTGTATTCCAAACAGAAAAGCGCGGCATAAATCTCCAACTGCTCCATCTTAGCAGGAATCACACCGCTCTTATAATCATGTATTCTCAAAAAATCGTCCCGGAATGCGATGGCGTCTGCCGTTCCGAAACAGTTATAGGAATGCACCAGAATCACTTCCGGCGTCATATGAAATCCGATTGCGTCGTTTACATACGCCATGAAGTTGGGAAATATCCAATCCATGTCAATCGCCGCTCTCGGCACACCAGCCTTTACCAGGGGAAGTAAAACCAGGTGCTTATCCATCTTATTCACTTTGATCCGATTTAAAATCAGATCTTTTGCAAGCTCATGAAGAATTGTCCCGATCTGCTGTGCATAAGATCGAAGATATGCTCCTCGCAGATCTTCTTCTGTGTAGTTCAGCCATCGGTATTGGCTTGCTCCAAGAAATGCATGCTGCCCCTCAAGATTCGAATGCTCGTTGAAGATCACGTAAAACTTCCTCCTTATTCTCTGGGAATATAAATCTTGAAAACGACATCTCATTTAGATGGTCAACATAGTAATCTTGATTGGGTTGTTTCTTTGCCGTTCGGGATTTCTTGCATTCCAGAACGGCCCACTTGTTTTTGTATAGAATTCCAAGATCGGGGAAGCCCTGTATGTAGGTTTCAATCTTAAAAACCACTGCCCCCGGAAAACGTTTCTCAATCTCCTTTTTCAGCTCTGTCTGAAAATCGCTTTCGAGCTTTCCCAAAATTGTCATCTCCTTTGACAAAATAGAAGAGAGAAGGGTTATTTTTCCCTTTCTCTCCATAAAAGAGTCAGTTTTTTTCGCGGTCGATTCGATTTTTGTAAAAATTGAAAAGAGACTGTGTTTTTTGCAGGGATATCAAGCCTAATTTTTCTTTGTGGCCATTTGCCCACTTTTTTTCTCTATTTATATATAATATTTATTATTTTTCTTCACGCTAATAGCAAATAAAAGTGGGCATTTGGCCAAACAGCCCGCAAACCATTGAAAATACAGGGTTTTTTCGTGGCCATTTTTGTTTTAAAAGTGGGCTTTTGGCCACTTTTGTTGCAGAAAAGTGGGCAGAATATCCATCCAAAATTAACATCTGGTCAAATATTCCCGAAAAAAGTGGGCTTTTGGCCATTTTTAAAAATCAAAAGTGGGCAGAAATTTTGCCCAAAAACGTAAAAAGAAGAGAGTCAGAATTGCTTCCGCTCTCTCCGGAATACGGCGTGAATATCAATTATCCGATTATTCTCCTACCCTCGTATTTGAGTATGGATTTGAAAACCTGCCAACTCTCGATAGAGTTCTTTTTTATCGCCTCCATGTAGTCCCAGTATAATCCACGTCGGTCAAAGATTGCATAGACTTCCTTTATAGACGGGTTTACCGCCATCATAAATTCTGCTTCTGCATCTATGCCTCGAAATGAAATTTCCCGATCTTCCAAGTAGCGATAATACAGAACTCTGTACATCACATCTGCATCTCCGATTCCGTACAAAAATACTTTCATAAAAATTCTCCTTTAATTGTGTTGCCGTATTCCATAAAAGAATCGCTTTATTTCGCGGAACAAAAAGAAGAGACCCAGATCAATTTGTCTGAATCTCTTTTAGAATACAGGTATGTGTTTTTTATTTTTCATTATTGTTACTCCAGTATTTCTCATCTTCCGCGTCTTTCTCATAACTCTTAACGACTTCGTTAAGTTTATAAACAACACTAACTAAGAATACAATACCACAAATAGTGTTAAACATAATTCATTCTCCTTTTAATACAGTTTCCTGTATTCCATAAGAGAGCGAATTTTTTTCGCGGTTTAACAAAAAGAAGAGAGCCGATTAAGACTCTCTTCTAATTAAAAACGCCAAGAATATCAATCGAGTTCGTTTCCAGAAACCCATTGCACCCATTCTGAAATGGCTTTACGAACGCCTTGTGTATAAAGTGCTTTCTGCTCTTCTGTCCATGAAGAATCAATCGTAAGCTGTTCTTTAAAATCTTCCGTAAAAGAATCTACAACAGAATCAAACCCGCCAAGCGCAATCAAAAACCGAAAACCAAGTTGAGTGTCATCGTCCACGACACCATCTGGCCACAGTTCCGCAGAACGAGCATCTATGATCTCTTTAGCATCGGCATACCCTTTTTCTTCGTAATCCATTCCGCAAGCCACAAGAGTAAAGCAAAGGATAATTGCAAGAATTACTGTAATACAGCGCTTCATCATATATTCTCCTTTTTAGAAATATCAATCCTTCTTTTTCTTATTCTCGATCAGCTTAATATATTTGCTGACTTCGCTGACCGGCAGCTTCATCTTGTGAGCGATCTCCCCGATGGAATATCCATCCTTGAGATAGCTGCGTATGCGGATGAGGTTCCGGTTGAGTATCCCGACCTTTGCGCCGTCTTCATCACTCATGCAGCCGCTCTCTTTCTCCGACGCTCGGCCTTGACCGCTTTTGTCTCCTTCTGCTTCTTTCCGTCGGAAATATCAATAGCCGCAGCCCTCTCCCAGTTTTCCGCAAACCAGCTCGGCGCGCGACGTCCGGTAGAGGGATCGAACCGGATCTTGTTCATCTTACGAACGCCACGACGCTTCGCCTTTTCGTGAGCCATTGCTCGAATGTGAGTACGCATAGACATAATTTTTTATTCTCCTTTACATAAATAGTTTTATACAGTCGTCCATATGCTGAACACTAATGCTAAAATACCAAACATCACAAATAGCGCAAACGAGGCGATCGTTATTGTGAAAAACACCATCATGGCGCGGTCCGCGTCGATATTTGTGAAACTATCGATACCAAAACAAACAATCGTTCCCGTCAAACCGACGAGTACTCCTGTAGCAATTAGTATCAGAAATATCTTAAGCATAATCATCTCACTCATCCCGATCGTCAAAATATATTCGAATTACTATTGCACTAATACAGACCAGCAGACAGAATAGGAAATAATTAATGAATCCGACCATCCTTTACCTCCTGTAAATCGTCTTCATCGTTTCTGAAACGCCTCCGCTTTCTTTCCGCAACACGGACAGACATCCTCATAAATATCATAGTTTCCAATTTTTGCCGGGCGGTACATTCCCTCATCAGAAACAAATATACACCCGCATTCGTTGCAAACATATCGAAATGTTTGTGTATTAATTCCCATAATCTGCTTCATCTTGCACCTTCTTTACAAGTCGATTAAGATACCACTGCGCCTTTTCCAGATCCTGCAAATAATGCCCTTTAAAAGGCGCACGCCATAGATACTTAAGTACCTGCCCCGCATAATATCCATGACCGGGACGTTCGTACCCACTCGTCACAGAATCGATCGCATCGATGCACTCGATCCCGCTCTGCGTATAATGCAGAGGATGGTTAACGTCATCGTGTTTTTCAACGTCTTCGTCTTTAAAAAATCCCATATTTTTGTCTCCTTTCGTTGACGGTTCTGCAAAATATCCAGAACGATCGTTTGTATTGACGGTGATAAAACGCAGCTGCGCATTCGGCGGGTAATCGCTCGCTCCATACCATTTTGGCGTCGGGCATCGCTCGCCGGAATTATTCCTATCCGCCAAAAGCATGAAAAAATGCCTCGTCATATCCGCGGCAGCACCATCGTCGTTAATATCTGGATAGAAGACATGCTCGCATTCTTCAAAATCAGGGAACCAGTATTCTATACCGAGAACCCCACTGTTTCCTTGCATCGGTCTTACTATGACCGGGTAAGTAAATTCTGCCATCGCTTCATTCCTTTCTATCATCCTGACACATTTTCTGGATACAAATACACAAATTGCAAAAAGCCCATCCGATCAGAACCTGCTCCCAAGGGGTCGCTTCGCAGAGACCTTCCCAAAACAGTCTGAGTGTCATTCCACCCTCCAGCTATTTGTCGAATCCGTAATCTTGAAGCTCGTCCGTACGCAGACTGCCCCATCTTCGGCCACAACCCAGTAGCAGTTTTCCGGGATGCTTCGCACCGAGGAATTTCCATAGAGCTTAGCATAGGCCAGCTCATAATCCGATTTCATGTAGCAGCCGTCATCATCGTAACCCTGCCACTGTGCTTCCTTGGCACATACATCATGAATATCATTGCCGAATTCACCGTAACTGCATGCAACGCGGTTGAGGATTACATCAATGATTGCTTCCTTAGCTGTATCGGAAAGATTGTAGTACCGGAAACCGTAAAGGACCCGAGCGACTGAAGCCGCATCCTGGTCCTCTTCCGGAATATCCATTTTGTGTGAGGAGATCTCTTGCTGAAGGTGGACTTTCAATTCCGTGATCTCGCCTTCCATTTTTTCCTGTTCTTCAACTCGGACTTCTTCACTGTAAGCGAGTGCTTTATCGCGCATAGTGATTGCGACGTCCTTGCAGCAGAACACTGTGAATATCAATACCACGAGAACTGCGATAATAATTTTTTCTGTTTTTTTCTGGTCTATGCTTTTCCAAAGAGTTTTCATTTCCAAGAGATCTCCTTTTCTTTATTTAATTTTTCTGATTTTTGGCTTTGCGTGCCTTACGGCAGTCGGGGCAGCGTTTGGGCGTATCCAGTTTCTTTCTTCGATAGAAGTCTACTTCGTCGATTCCCATGTAGAAAAGCTTCTTGCAATCCTTGCACTTGCAGCGCCGCCAGGGGAGGTTGGGAAGAAGCGATGCACTATTGATTCGGTCCTGAATATCACACAGATCGGCGAGAGATTTTACCGGGTCGACAACATTGAAATCGTACTGGTTAATGTTGCAGAGGAGAATATCATTGACCTTCTCCCAGTCGATGTCCGCTTCCGTAGCATTGTTGTCCCGCAGCGAACGAAGAATGATCCCTCGAATACAGGCGACGCGTACCATCATCGTCTCTTCGCTCAGGTGATCGATCAGGCGAGATTCAACAAGCTTCTGCACTTCTTTAATGGTGTCCATCGTTTCCATATTTTTCTCCTTTTTATTTTTACAAATTCTTATTATTTGTATAGGGATGAAATCGGCTATCCGGATTATAATTTGGCGTTTTTACTCGTTGTTTACAGGCATAAATTATCTGGTCGCCGTCGACTTCTGTCATAAGATAACAGAAATCGCTTTCGAAGAATTTCTCGATTTCCGATGCCCGGGATTTTGCCATTTTATGAGTAAATCCACCGATCCCACGAGTAAGTTCCACATTCAACAGCGCTTTTTCATAATCGATAATTGCTCGGGCAATGATTGCAAAGACAAGATTCTTAACACCTTGCTCGTTCACTGTTTCCATGATCACGTTTCCTTTTCCTCGTAATTAATCGGTCGGTATGAGTTGAGATTCACCGGCTCATCCAGACACTCATTACAGGGTTCTTCGTCCGGAGGTGTTTTCCAGTGCTTACAGGTTTTACAATACATGAATTCCACGTGTTTATAAGGGTATTCCATTTCTGATGCCTCCTTAAAAAATAAAGAGAAGAGTCTCGTTAAAGACTCTTCTCAAAAGATCCATGATGAGGTTTATTAGTAAAAATTCTCCACCAGCACTTAATGGCATTTTTAAATCCCTTAACCTTCAAATCCATATGATATAAATCGTCATCTATCATATGGTCGACCCCTTTAAGTTGTTTCTTCCATTCTTTACCGGTTTTTGTAAAACTTATTGTATAAACTTTCATATCAATCACTCCTTTCGTAATAGGAGTAATTTTTTTCGCGGTTATTCGTACATCGTCTTCAACCCGTAAACTTCCGCAGCCTTATGTTCCAGAATGCAGCCGCGTGTCTTGTCCCAGCCTTTGCAGAAATATACAGCGTCGCAATAAGACATATACATCAACGACTGGCCGAGAAAGAACAGCGGCTTATTGAGAATATCCATGGGAAGGCTGTTGAAATCGTTCGGGAAATAGGTGTCGAGGACTTCGTAACCCATACCCTCCAGATACTTAACAGCTTTGTCCCGCACCTTCAAAATTTCTTCCGGTGTTTTTCCGGCCATTGGCTGGGATATCATGACTTTTTATCGGTCACCACGGGAGTTCCTCCTTTTGTTTATATCGTTTTTCCAGTTCTTTCATCATTCGTGCACATTCTTTCTGATGTGTGCAATAGATACGAATGGTTGTCAGCATGGGCTCATCGCCGCCAAATAATTTACTAATTTCCGCTTCCGGCGCAATCCTTGAGCAATCCTGACAGTAATATTGGAAATCAGTTTCAATCATAAATGCTGTCTCCTAACATCGGGCATTCTTTGACCATGTTTTTCACTTTTCGTTTTAGGATCGTGCAGAAATATCCAATGATCTTTGGGTTCTCGCTTTTGTCTGTAATAGGCTTTGCGTCCGGACAACCCTTACAGAGCTTGTGTTCCATTATGTCGCTTCACTCCTTGGTATAAAATTCTGGGATCTTGCAAATCGGGAAGCGTTGAAGTCTTTCTTCTCCTTCAAACTTCTCGCGATGCTTAGATCGATGCTACTGTGAGATTTGAGATGGTAGAAATATAAATCCGTGTACGGTGTATTCATGCGGTCAATTCGTCCGCAGGCTTGTTCAAGTACGCGCCACGAATAATTTTGAGAAAAGAAGACAATGGTATCTGTTTTAATACAGTTCCACCCTTCGCTTCCAGCTGTATACTGTACGAGATAGACCCACCGCTCGCTGTCTGGTATAGGTTGATGTTGGTATCCGTTCCACTCAGCAATGTCTGTACCTTTTCCATAATCCAGTCCTTTCAAAATATCCCGTTCATAATTGAAGTTGTAAAAGACGATCGCTCGCGGGTGCTTTTCCAAAATTTCCAATAATGCCGTTTGCCGCGTTTCATCGCTGTTCACGATCTTCCGCAGTGCATAGCAATAGGCCGACCCATTCTCCAGCGGCTTGTTGTTCCAAATATCCCACCGATCCTTTACGATCGATTTATAGAGAATTCGGTCGTAGCCCGTGAAAATATCCATGTGGTGCTGCACAGTCTCCCGATGGAAGTCCATGTCTACCAGTAGCCGATCACGAAGACGTTCCAGACGTCTGACGTTAATATATCGCTCCACCTTGGGATACTTGACCCGCTGCGCATAGACCAGATGCTCACTTCGGAACTGGGTGATGTTTTTGTAAAATCCATTCGCCAGAAATACTGGCGCATAGTCTTCCCAGCAGTCGCCCGGCGTAGCCGTTAGCAATATCCACTGGTTTTGCTTTGTGATCTTCAGGAACGCCTTTGTCCATGCGCCGTATCGGATGACGTGCTGCTCATCAAAAAGGAAGAACGCGCCCGAAATATCCACGTACTTCTTAATGTTGTTCCACGAGTCTACCACGACCTTGTTTTTGTAATAATTGGCTTCTGGATGAGTAGAAAGAAGGAAGGGCGCAAGCTCGCCCTCCCATTCCTTCGTATCCCGTTTCTGTGCCGTCGTGATAATATAAAGATCCTGTGGATTCTTCATCTCAACGTACGTCGACCCGAGAACACCACCGTTTTGGGCATAAAAATATCCAAGCGCGGTTCGTGATTTCCCGCTCCCGACACCTCCGCAGAGTATGCAGCCGTTATGCATCCGTCCGATGGCCTCCATCTGATATGGACGTAGGCTTATAAGTTCAGACATATCATGTTTTCGTCTCCATTACAAAAAATCGTCCAAATCGATCAGTTCGAGATCTTCTCCATATGGCGCATAAAACCAGCTTATCCATGGATTTTTTCTTCCTGCTCGCATTTTTAGAACGTCGCCGTTGTAATCTGCTATGGCAGAAAGCACCTCCGTTGTTCCGAGATTATTGTCATTCTTAAATGTTTTGTTCTCCAGCTGGTAAATAATAGTCTCTCGCCTTGCTTCCATAGCTGCCCGGTCTCCAATGGCATTAGCATGCGGAACAACAATAGCCACCAATTCAAGAACGAGAAGAATGCCAGCGAAAGACGTGCACAAGACAGACAAGACAGAGCAAATATCCTGACAAGTATAGCATATGTCGCGCTCTTCACAAAAATGACAAAAGATTCCGAACAGAAGGATGGCAATCGTAAGAAGTGTCACAATCATTTTTCTTTTCCTTTCAAATAGGGGCGCATTGGCCATTCTCCTTTACTTCTTTTACCCACCAGGGACATTTCCTTGTGCGAGAGACATATGCCTCGTTCCATGTGCAGAAAAGCATTCCGCACATAGTTATCTTATGCGCGCAATTCTGGCAGGATTTATCATTATTCATTGACAACATCCTTTCCAGTAATCAGCTCAGAATACGGCAGCCCTTCAATCCAGTCGCAGAACGTATGCCACTCATCGAGCTTATGGTTCTGACGGGACTTATAGATGTTTGCCAGAACCTCGTAGTTCAGCATCACTGTCCGCTTCTGGTTGTAGGAGCTCGGGAGAAGCTGGATTAGCTGCCACCAATATTTTTTATCTTTGGTTTGCAAATATAAATCCCGATAGGAATTCAAGCACTCGATGGTCGTTGCCAATGCTTGCATCGGGCTTATACGAATATGCTGTTCTTGAATTTCCATGCATGCTGAGTTTATAAGCTTTTCATGACTGAAATCATCGAATGTAAATTCCTTATCTGCGATCTTATGCATCGTGCTGCAAGAGTTTGCAACAGTGCTAATTTTGTATGTATCATATTCTTTCCCATTAATGGACTATCTTTTACTATTGTTTTTGTGTGTTGAAATAAAAAAGAGAAAAGACCAAACTATTTTTTAGCTTGGTCCCTTACTCTTATTACTCTCTTCGAAGAATCATTATTTTGTTATAAATTTCTTGCCCAAGCAAATTCATAAGTGCATTTTCGTATTCTGGTGATTTAGCAGCTATATCCCATATTTCTTTTGCTATTAGAGTTTCCGTCTCCATAGGACTTCCTTCAATAATAGCAACCCTTCTTTTTGGATAACTGCACAATTCATCAAATACATCTTCGTCCATGATTGCTTTTACGTAAATTTTCATAATAATTAACTATCCTTTCTTTATTTCTATAAAAAGAAGTGTTATTTTTGCAACACACAAATATAAAACAATAGGACACCATTTCGGTTTTCATGGGCTTCGTTTCCTAAAACCCAGCTACGTATCAATAGTAGCCCTACTCCCCCGCCCAGAAGGCATGGGGGATAGTCTCTACAGGTTCATTTCAAAAATAAAAATAAAAGAAGAAATGTCCAAACCGTTTCCAGCTATCCCTACTAAGCTTTATCTACCTCCGTCAGCTCTACCTGTTACATCCTTGACTCGTTTTTCAGTTGCCTTTCAACAACCAAGTCCCTCAAGCGTGGGTATCCTGTTTGATCCTCTTTCTTCTCATAATACAACATGTTTTTTTCGCGAATTTTTGAAATTAAAAAAATAATAGGCGTAGTCTTGTGCAGTTCATTTCCTGCCCGAGAGTCGCTCGGTCTTATTTCTTATGTGACAGCATCTCAGCTGCTGGGGCTCTCACCCAGGACTCACTTCTGCTACTTCCTTTTCATAATACACCTTGTATTTTTCGCGAATATTTTTGAAATGTTTCCCACGGGATTCCAATGGGTGGTTCCCCGTTAGCCACAAATATGTGACCCCTGTGATGAGCAGGAAAAGTGTTTCATTGGCAGAAAGAATTTACCAGTAAAGTGGAGCTATAATATCCGCATAAACCACAATCATTCGCATAAATTTACGATGATCTGTACCGGCGTTGCGGAGGCGGGTCATGAGGTCAAGGTCTTTGGGGCCAATAACAAATTCTCCGGCCACAGGTCCTTGCTCAGTATCAAATTGCGGCTCCCACCCGCTATCGCTCTTCTCCCAAGAATTCTTAGGATTTCTCATGCCGCGGATAGCGTGCTCCCAACCAAAGACTTCGAAGTTTTCAATTTTCAGCATTTTCTTCCTCCAAATTGTTAAACTGTGTATTTTTTTCAGACTTGACAGTCTCATAATAGGCGCGTAAAGCTGTGCGAATTACTGCTGCAATCGGTTGCTCTGTCCACTCGCTTATTTGCGTAAGCATTTGTCTTTCTTCCGCATTCAACCTGAACCTATAAGAATCGTCTCTTTTATCGGCTTTAAGGGGTCTTCCTCTTTTTCCCATTTTGTTCAGCCCTCTTTATTTTTCTGACCATCCATATATGCGTAAATGGCGGCACACCGATTCCGATTGCTGCACCTCACGATGGTATCTCCGTGAGGAATGGCCACCCGTTTCTCCGTCATATCACGAATACTATAGCTTGCTAAAATATCAACCTTTGGCCTTTCGATAACTTCGGGTTCAAAATGTGGGCAGCGATCACAATACTCGCACACATCAAGCTTAATCATTATTATTCTCCTTTAGTAAATTCCTTTTCCGTCTGCTGAATGATGTCTTTGCCATAAGAATATCTGGTAAGAGCAAAAAACTCTTCCGGCGTCAGCATGTCGCTCTCTAAATTGATGCCATGCTGCCTGGCGAATTCTCGCCGTCCATGTTCGCAGCTTCCTGTAAGGAAGTTATGCCATGAGAAGAAATCAATCGCCAGTCGCTTGACGCCAGGTTTGAACTCGGCACAGAACGCTTTGATTCGCTCTTCCTTCGTCATATCGTCAAAGAGTTTTTCGAGTAGAGCTTCACGTGCCTTATGCAGTGTCTCACCGTGGGCGAACGTGTTTCCTTGTTTACAAACGTAAGTTGGAGCGAGAGAGAGATCATTACGGACAATAAATCCCTTGGCTACATTACCAACAACTCGCGTGAGAATTGTCGGGACGCCGTCAATATAATCGACCGTCTGACCATTTATGGATTTTAAGCCAGAGCCGTCGCCGTAGCAGTAACCGTGGCCGTTTCTGTTGCCGGAGCCGGAACCTAAGCCGTTTCCGTAGCCGTAGCCGTGGCCGATGCCGTAGCCGGATCCGGATCCAGAGCCGTCGCCATTGCCGTCTCTGCTGCCGGAGCCGGAACCTAAGCCGTTGCCGTGACGGACGCCGGTAAAATCCACGTAAAGGAAAGCTTCCCGTGTCATGATTTCCATATGCCCACCGCCTTGATGCTCGCCTCTGCCTTCTTTGTGCAGGGGATTATCTCGATTGCATCAAGGATCGTGATCTCTGACACCGGTGCAGGAAACTTGCAGAGACCGGGCCTACTTGTCCCGTCAATAGCGAGCTGTGATATACTCGCGGCGCCATCCCAATACCAGATTCTTCGGCAGTCGGTGAGCTGAACTTCCCGCCCATCACGGGCAGCGAGAGTTCCGGCAAACACTCCGGAACGATCACCACGGACGATAACGTACTTTCCGATGTTGGTTTCTTTCATTATTATTCTCCTTTTCAAATGTATGCTCGGAAAATTATGAGGGATTAAGGGACAACCTTTACAGGTTCATTTCAAAAAAGAAAAAGATAAGACCCAACGTAAATTACGCTGAGTACTTATCTCTTATTCTATTCTGTTATAGAATATTGTCTAATAACATACCTATATCTGTATTTCACTAACTCATCCATCCAGTCATATTCTTCTTGATAAGATTCATACCAATTATATTTCTCGTCTTTTTTACCTAAGGATTCGCAATATTTTATTGCTTTTTCCTCAGTTTTAAAGATTTTAGAAATACAATCTGTAATGCAATCATCATTATCATGCGGATGCTCTCGACTGTAAAATACAATATAAATATATTCCATAAACACTACTCCTTTCGTAAAGGAGATTGTTTTTTTCGCGATGTTCCTTTTCAAACATATGCCTGAAAAATTATTTTAGCGACTTGCAGTACCCGATATATAGTCCTTTCAGAAACGTGCACCTTTTTTGCAATTTCTTTTTGTGAAAAACCGACGATCGTCAGATACAATATTTCCCGGTCCCGGTCAGACATCCGGCTCAATGCCCCAGAAATATCCAGAAAGGCTACATCTGTGTCCCCCGGGATGATGTCTTTAAGCAGGAGATCGTCGCGACCGATTGGTTCGTATAACGATTGAACGTTCCACAAAAACTGCCGTTTCCCGAGACTTCGCCCATAGAGCTTTTCGTATCCGTGACGAAGAGCGTTACGAATATAAGAAACTGCCACCGGCGAAAATTTGAGCCCTTTCTTTTCGTCATACGCCAGACAGGCTCGCCATAGCCCGATCCGTCCCTCCTGTGTAAGGTCTTCATCGTCTATGAAGTCGGGGTAATATTTCTTTATTGTCCACCGTACGAGCGGCTCATTCTGGAAATATAATTCTTCCGGTGTCATTTCGTGACTTTCATTTCGTAAAGGAATACGCGGTACTCCCTAAGAAGATCAATGATTTCTTCTCGATCCGCGTCCTTTATTAGCATAGTGTCCTCTTCATCCATGCATTCCAGCATTTCAATCTTGGTGTCCAGAGAATTAAGTCTTTGCATAGCGTCGAATACGGTTTTCATTTTTTTTTTAGCATCTCCTTTATTTTGCATAAATTTCGAAACTGCTTAGTTCCGGGCCTGCGGTCAGTGCACTTTGACTAAACAACCTCAAATAACCACAAGGCAAACAATCGATGCTCCACCTTTTTCCACATCCGCCAATTACGTTGAAGGTCAACACATCGGAACATCCGGAAAGTCTGCAAATCGGCTCGCCCTCATCGTTAACCGCCACAAAGTCCATGCACATCCAGCCGCTGTCGTGTTCATAGTCCATCGGAATAATAACCAAGGATCTAAATTCTCCAAATTCTGACCATCTATTGTCTCTTTTCGGAACTTCGTTAAAATCTTCCTTTGTCATGTCAAATACAGTTCTCACGGTATGGATATTCACAGTTTTCATTTTTTTAGCATCTCCTTTTCTAAAAATAATAGGAGACCTTTATTAAGATCTCCTATATTCCTTAGATAATTCTATAATTTTCTTCCATGTTTCGTCTGATTCGCAATATGCCCGTAAACCGCTCGCATATGGCCAAGCTGTGGTATACCACGGAATGCTATATTTATCACAAAGATCTGCAACGATCATAGGTGATATGTTTCCCATGTTCCCATAAGGACCAACGGAACGATTCCAAGGATATGCGTTTTCATCATAAATCTGCATAGAATCATCTCCTTTCATAAAGGGGGTGATCATTTTCGCGAAATATAACTGGCAGGGGCGAGAGGACTCGAACCTCCAATTGCCGGAATCAAAATCCGGTGCGTCTACCAATTCCGCCACGCCCCTATTTGAGCCGCTATTTATATGAGTAGGGCGGCAAGTCCTACCGGCGATTCTACTTTACTGAGTGGTCATCTTTTCAAGAATCCTCGCCTTCCGGTCGACCGCAAATATCTGTCATGTCGCTCTGACGAACTGAGAAACATGTCTGATACAAAGACGGGTTTTTGTCTTTTCTTAATCACCTGCTTGTTCCGCGTGACCGGAAACAGAGGCTCGCAGGTGAAATGGTACCCGGAAAGGGATTCGAACCCTCACAGCGTATGCTCGCGGATTTTAAGTCCGCTGTGTCTGCCATTCCACCATCCGGGCATGAATATCATTTAAAGTAATCTCCTTTTCTTAAAATATAAGGAGAAGCTGTTTCCAACTTCTCCTTATCATTTCTTAATTAATACTCGTCGTGCGTTCGACTGAAATACTTTCCAGCCCACGGGTCATCGTCGATGTCCTGCTCGACATACATAGTGCGTACGTACAAGGTATTTCCCATGTCCGTGAACCGCTTGTTAAGCGTAACATCGACGTTCTTCACGCGGATCTTATCCAGAACATCGATCGTATCCTCAGTCAGAAGACGGGGCTCAGCATCGCCTGCCACAAGATAGATCTTCGGCGGGTACTTGACCTGGTAATTCACCTTGATCGGGATGAAGTACGTCGGGACAAAGCCCTCCTCTTCTCCCTCACGCGGCTTCGTGAGCTTCACCTTGAAACCTTCGTCAATAAGATCGCGCGCCAAGTCCACGTCAGGGATCGTCAGATTCGCCTGTCGCGTGGTGCTCGGATACTTTCCGCTTCTCGCCGGATCACCGGAGAAGTTCGTCATGAAAATGAAGGATGCTCCTTCAATGTTCACAAGGTTGTTGTTCTGATACATAAATAGTCTCCTTTACAGTTTGGTGTGAATTTCATCGAGGATCTTCAGGGAAATATCAGCGAGATATGCGATACTGTTAATAGCATCATTGGCGCTTCCCATTCCTCGATCGTACTCAAAATTTGGGGCATTTTCGCCGCCTATGAAAAGCAGGGTATTCAGATTGTCCAATCCGCAGGCGATCATCTCCATCTGATTTCCGATTGATTGCAGTCGTTCAATCATCGGCATGGTTTCTTTTACATCGCAAGATTTAACTAATTCGGCTGGCCGCCGTATTTCATACGGATGATATTCAACTTTCCCTTCATTTGCAACAGGCATATTTTTATTCTCCTTTCAAAAATATAAGAGGAAGAACCGTCATTAACGATTCCTCCTCGTTTCCATAACAGGATCAACTTTTTTCGCGGTCACCACGGGAGCTCGTCCTCTGGCGGATGAGAAATATCATCAGTAATGGCATCATCCATCGAGAACCATTCGAAGTCGCCGTACTTTCCGATCTCTGCTACAGCATCATCTACCAGCTTGTCATAGTAGCTGCGGTCGATGCTCTCTTCAAGATGCAGCTCTCGTACGTACTCACTCTCTAACCATCGGTATCCCTTGGAGCCGGTCGCTGCGGCATAGCCGATTGAGCCATCTTTGCCCTCTGTCTGCCGCATCAGGAGACCGCCACCGCATCCAGGCTTGATAGGACAGAACTGTCCCACCCGTCCTATAAAGCGGTAATCGTGCTCGCCCTCTGGCAAAGCCTCATTCATGTCCAGATACAGTGCACTGCTCACAGATTTTGTTTCGCACATGTCCTCAAAGAGAATATCTTCATGGCTGAAGAGCGTTTTAAAGACATACGGAACGGCAAACTGCGTGCCTGTCGCTGTCCAGACCATCGGGTCTTCGTTGTTCTCATCCGGAATATAACCGTAGCGTTCCTGGCAGGCTTCCTTACTGTCGAACCGGGCAATATAAACGGCATCATTGACAAGACACATGCGCTCATACGTTGCCTCATGCTCGAAGGTGTAGCCATATTCCTTGCCGTAGTCCACGATGAACTTGATAATATCATTGTTCGCTCGGGGCACTTTGATGGAGTCCGTCTTGATGTGCCGAACATCGAAGCCTCTCTTGAGAACCTCATGCTTGAGATTGATCATGAAGAGCGCGCCGCGCTTTGCTACGATATTATCGACATTGCGAGGATCCTTGAACGGATTATCAAAGTTTGCCGCTGTGAGGCCGTATACCGAATTGATTGCAGTCTTCAGTGCATTGGCAAGCTGTTTCGCCGTGATCTCTCCGGCCTTGACCTTCTCAATGTACGGACGGAGCTTGCCATCCATCATCTGATCGACCAGATCCCACGCCTTATGCTTGATGTTCACTCGTCCCTCAACGATCTCGATGAACGCCTTGGTGTACTTCGGACCAAAGAGCATCTCTGCAATGGCACTGTGCGGATGCATCGAGGCAATATCCAGCAGCGCGATATAGAGCGCTATACCTGGATTTGCATACACATAGCCGCCTTCGCCGACCTCCTCGCCACGGTACGTTGATTTGCCCCGCTCGTAAATATAACCGGGGAAGAACGGCAGAATGCTGTATCCTCTCGGGTATGTTTTCTTCGGGTCGAAATCTTCGTAGATCGGCTGGCCTTCGTCGTTGAATACGCGGAACTTATAGTCCGGACCGAATTTCTCCCGGTACTCCTCGTACTGTTCCGGTCCAACGGGCAGCGCCAGATTGCGGTAATTGAACTGACTTTGCGGCTTTCGGTCTTTTCCAAATATAATTCGGGTTGTTAGGCTGTTGGTCGTATCATTTACGGTCATGCCCGCCAAATCTGCCAGAATCTCACGTGCGTTCCAATCTGCAGAAAGATAGTTGAAGGCCGCCTCCGTAGCAATGACGTCGTTATCGCAGTATTCTGCAACTTCTACCCATCGTTCCTTTGGCACCGGTTGATCCCAGGGAATCCCCAGCTCCTGATGGTGGATACCCATCTTGATCTCCAACTTCTTCAAGCTCATTTTATTCGCCGCGGAAGCGAAGTCGTAAATATCTGTGTAGCTCAGATTGTATGCTTCACCAAAGAACCCAGTTTTCTTCTGGATGATGGATTGTGAAAGCTTATAGAGCTGCTCGTTGGAATATCCGAGACTTCGAGCATACAACATGTGATTATCGTATCTTCTACAGTTGAAACCTACGAGCTTCATGGAAAATAGTGCTCGAACTTCTTCATCTGATGGGTTGATCATTCGGTTAATCGGCTTTCCTTCTCCTGCCGCTTTCCAGTTGATGAGAAACAGGTTCGGAAATACCTCACAGTCGAAGAATATCATTTCCCCATCATCAACCGTTACAGAGTCCGACGGGTCATCAGATTTGAATTTCATCTTATTCGCCAGCGAAATGCAATAGCTTGAATTATTCGTGCTCTGCGCAGCAAACTGAAATACGACATTCCGCATATCGGTAATATCATAATGTAGTCCGCTGGCATAAGCATCCTCCAGAATCTTATAGATGAAGTCCACACTCGGTTTGGTCGCTGGATGTATCTCTTTATTCAGATTGCGCAGTATCATAATTCGGAGACTGCGCTCAGACTTTATTACATCGGCATTGATCACTTTTTGCTCTCCCTTCAGCGGTAAGCCTGAGCTGATCGTTGCGATCGCCAGATTGTTGCATTTGGTAAGTTTGCGCCGCAAAGAACTTTTTCCGGAAAATACCTTCACTTCGATGTGATCGTCGTAAATACGGCTGAGTCTCGAAGGGTCTCCAGCGTAAATATAATGGAGATGCACACCCTTTCCGCTTTTACTCAATTCTGCGTACGTAGGCGGCCATTTTGCAGCCTCCCGCAGATTCGCTTCCGGATCCTTGCTTCCGTCTTTTCCGGGAATATCAAAGTCAATGACAATGTGATTCTCTGGGACTTTCACATAATGGATCCTTTCCGTGTTCAGATCAGAAAGCCTTGTCTGCACATCGTCCCATCGTTTGGAAGGCGTTTCCTTTGCATTGGCATACTGTGCCGGGCAGTCTGCACAAATATCATCAAAAACAGACTTCTGCTTCTCCATAACGAGCCAAGTCGTGGTCTCCTCGTCCGGCTCATCATCCAGTTCGCCTTTTTCAAATTTCTCCGTCCGAAATCCGGAGTAATAAGAACGAACTCGGGTTCCATCTTCCAGGCCGAACCGATCGCGGTAGTCACGGAAATAGTTCTTCAGTTCTTCCTTGAATATCCGCTGCGAGTATGGAAATGTCACCTTGGCATCATCACAGTATGTCTTATACAGTTCCCAGGCGGCTTTAAGAGTGATACCATCTTCTTTCTTAAAAATATGATAGGAGTCGATAACGAAGTTATAGAAATCGTTGGAAGCACCGAGCATATTCATTGGAATATAATCATCATAGATTCCCGGATTGCTTAGATAAACCTCCTGGCAATGATACGCAATGGCTCCGAGCTCGAAGCTGATCTGTTTTACAGTTTTGCTGTATTCTCTTGCGCTGAGCTTCTCCCCTGAGGGAGAAACATCGATCAATCGGCGGATCAAACCGGATTTGGCATCGGTTATCTTGACCGGCTTGTTCGTGCCCATGAAGAGAAAGCACTTGAATCGGTTGGCATATGTCGACTTGAACTTCTCATTCACTGTCATCAGCTCATGAGATACCAGACTGTTCAACCGAGTGTTATCTTCGATGCGAGACAAGTCACCATCATGCTGTATCGCCACCAGAGGATTTGTTTTGAATGCTTCCAACGCAAAGGAGTTCGACGCAGAACCGAGTGCCTTGGCATCAAATACAGAGTAATATCCTTCGAACAGCTGCTGGATGATGTTCAGCACCGTAGATTTACCCGTTCCTGCTGCACCGTAAAGCACCATAAACTTCTGGATCTTCTTGGAATCGCCGGTAATGATCGCGCCGATAGCCCATTCGATCTTATGACGTTCCTCTGGCGTATAGAGAACACTCATTAGTCGGTCGTAAGCCTCGGTCGGCCCTTCTTCCAGCGGATACGACAGCTTCTTGCTGGCATAGTCTTTCTTTCCTGTCTCGACGTTGGAAAATATAATTTTTTCGTCGAGCATGTGAAAATTGTCGCGCATATCTTTCTGACAATACCGGTGCCATTGATCGATCATGCGCGTTTCCGAATCCCACATATGAAGAACCTTGATGCTGCCGTCAAAACGATCCCGATTTTCCTCTGCGTACTTGTCCAATTCCCGGTCGATCAACTGAAGTGCATCCTGCTCGTCCGTAGACCATAGATTACGATCTTCCAGCCATATGGCGTAAAAGTCGCCGCCACGGATCATCAGATCGGAGCTTTTCTTAATGACAAACTTCGGATAGATCTCTGTAACTCCGCGCTTACCGCTACGAGTCGAAATAATCAGAAAATCGACCATAGAATATCATTAATCCCCTTCCGTTCGATGGTACTCCTTAATGTGATGATACAGATTGTTCTCCAGAAACTTGACCTGAAGCTCTACCAGCCCCAGCGCAAGAGCCATAAGACCGATCGCCGTCCGATTGCGTCGAATACCGCGCCAAAGGCGCTCCAAGCTCTTGCTGTCCGTCATAAGGATACGGATCGTTTTCTGTTCCATGTTTATCTCCTTTCAGATTTCTAAAATATCATTTAGATAGGCCTGCATCTGATACCAGATGTCCAGCTTGCGCATGTCAACATCATTCCTTTGGACTCGGAACAGACTTCCCTGCCCATCTGCGGCATAACGACGATTGTTGAAGTTTTCTATGACTCTTGTTACATAGTCCCGGTTAAACTTTTCATCTGTCATGCCGCCCAGTCCGAGACTGCTGATCATGTTCCAGAACCATTGCCCAGTTCGATTCCCGTAATGTGAATCAATCATGATGAATTCCTCGCACCGAAGAGACAGCGCGATCATCATTTCCAGAATACTGCACGGCCGATTGTCCAGACAAGTCGCAATAATTCGATCGTCGTACGAACACTCCTGCCCGAATCGATAACGCAGACGTATGCCATCCGTTTCCCGGTTTTCATCCATGGGAAGCGAATACTGGAAGTCGGCATCATACAATCGGGCTAAGAGTTTCCGAAAAGATAGACGCTTGTTGAAATCATCGCAAACGAGCTGATACATCCACTCAAAATATGCATTGATCAGCTCGCTGTCTGTCATTCGTCTACCTCGTCAAAGTCGTCCTCCGGATTATACGGCTTTTCGTTGATTCCGCCGACGTCTTCGTACGTCCCCGGATCGAGGCAGACTTCGATATCCATCATGTATCGGTCATTTCTCACATGGACAATGTCGCGTTCATAATCGCCGAAGTGGTTGAGTGCGTCCATCCCGATCATGGCTTCGATATCCTCGATCATGCCGCTCGCGTCGTCCACAAGGACACCGTTAGAATAGTAAGTCATCGTGTGGGTATTCCCGGGACCATAGACTTCGCCAAACATTTCCGGGCTGATAACGTACGGAGTAGCATCCAGGCGCTCTTCCAGTGTGGGGCGTTCATAGCCGTTGTACGTACCGTCTTCGGCATAACCATTGGTCTCGATGATTTCCTTCATTTCTTCCAGATCTGATTCGTCCGTGTCCGTGTCAACCTCTTCATGCACCTTCTTCACAAGCTCCTCCAGCGGCGGCTTGGTGCGGGCTTTCTCGGCCAGAATATCTTGCTCTCGGCGCTTGGCGTATGTTTCCTTTACTTCTGCGATTGCATTGTTTGCAATACGCTCATACTTTTTCTTGGCAAGAAGCCAGGCGGGAACGGCGCCGATAACCGCTCCCGCAAGGAAGTAGAAAATCCCCTTCTTCAAATTCTTCACCAATCCTTCGCAAATTTTGCGAACCGATCAAGAATCGGCCCGTCGACATTAAAATCAAGGACCACCGAATACTCGTATCCGTTGACAAAATCCTTTGCTTTCGGGCGCTGAGATTCAAAGACTCCAAAATCGACATAGTTATCGCTTTCGTTAGAATCCGGGTCTAATACCCAACCGACAATAGCGCCTTCTCGCGTAGGCTTAAACCCAAGATCCTTATAAACATCATTCAGGAACAGATAGCCCTGCGAACGAAGCTTATCCGTTGCATATTGTTCATGGCATCTTAGAAAAGCCCGATTCAACTGAGGGTTTCGTTCGAAATATTTATTTGATTCATCGAAAATTCGGTAATAGTCGCTGTATTCGCCATCAATATAATTGGTGGTGTTTTTAACCTTCTTGGTTTTACCGTCTTCAGTCTTGACCTTCTCTTCTGTTACGAGCTTTTTCACGTTATAGCGAAGCTCCTTGTCGATATCATCGCCATACTTCTCCGCAACACGCCCGCGATATTCCTTAAACGCCTTGTCGATCGTAGCGTATGCCGCGCTGAGTGCCAGATTACGCTTCTTGAGAATCACATGGCTTCCGACGATGCAGCTGATAGAAAGCGCACCGCAAACGATCGAAGGCCCATAAAGCTTCGCATAGTCAACGACCTGATGAGCACGGATGATCAACTTATCCTTCTTGTAGTCTTCTTCCGAGTAAATATCCGCGTGCTTCGCCAGAGCCTCTTCCGCCGCGGCAAGCTGTTTGTCGGTTTTGTCCTGAATTTCGCTGACCTTAGTCGTAGCCTTGCAGGCCATAACCGCGCTTCCGATCACACCGATGATACCTCCGACGATGAGGATCTCGGGACTACTCTGCCGAAGCTTAAATCCGGTTTTGCGAATCATACCGGATGCCTTTTTCATAATTTTGTTCGTTTTCATTTTGACTCCTTTCAATTAATCGGGGTTACCCGAGGCATTTTGATCAACCATTCACCACGGACTTCTAAAATATCCGCGTCACGGAGGTCCGACCATCCATATTTTGTATCCGTGTAATTGGACTTAAGTCCGGCGAATTCGTAGAGATCTGCAATCGACGCGAACCCGTACGTATAGATCACATCACGCATCTGGTCAAGAATCATTTCTGCATCTCCACGATTTTTCAGAACAACATCGTCGTAGGCGTATGCTCTTCGTGCCGTAGACGCAACCACTCGATTTCGATCATAATCGCGATCATAATTTCGGTAAGACACCCGATCGACCGTTCTTGCAGATGAACCGGAACTGGAGCTGCCCTTCAGCAGAACCGTGATCATATCGATGATGAAGTTCTTCACCGCCGGAACCAGAAGATCGTTTATGATGTGATCCCGGGCCTTGCTTCGGTCTTCCACAAGAAATGTGTCAGCCATTTTTTCGAGTTCAGTTTTCTTTTTAGTTCTCGCTTCACCCGTGATGACTTTCTCAACTTTCTTTTCTGGAAGAGCCTCTTTCGATTTATGGGAATTTCCCTTCAAGGTGGTCAAATCGTCCATAAATATAATTCCTTTCAGTTTGAGAGTGTAATTTTTCCCGGGAGCGTCACCTTGGCGTATGGTGCAAGCCCCGCGATCTTTTTGTATTGAAATATCATATTGCTTCGCGCTTTTGCTTCAGAAACCGCAGTCGTTTCTGCTTTCCATTTGCTTGCTACGACCTTGTCAAAACACAGCACCGGCCCGTTGTAAATATAACGACCCATGACGCCCTCCTTCTGGTTGAAAAATAAAGGGAGAACACCTTTTAAGGTATCCTCCCCTTGGTCGAAACCAAATTGTTACTCTTCGTCATCCTCAACGACTTCGAGTTCCTCAACAGTCTGAGCTTTCTTGGCTTTCGCTTCCGAAATCTTCTCGCTGATCGCGCATTTGATTCTGCAGAATCCGGGCTTCAGCGCCTTCTCGTAGATCTTCTTACCAACGGTGATCCCACCGATGACAGAAAGACTACCGACAACCGCCGTAAGTGCCAGACTCGCAGGATTCAAATCGCCGTCATAGCGTTCAATTTCCTCTTCCTCTTCCTGAGTCAGCTCGACTTCCTTGTTCATCTCTTCGTTCATTGTATTGACCTCCTAAATAATAATTTTTGGATTTCTTCCATAATATAATCAAATTTTTTCGCGATTACCAACCGATTCGCTGGCATACATCATATGGTTCCGCTTCATAATCCAGAACCAAACACGGGTTTCCATCCCGGTCAAGTTGGGAGAAATAGCTAAAATGGATGAGCTCGTCATGGAGCCCATCATAATTCCATCCAAAATCCTCCCCCATTTTGATTCCTTCCAAATGAAGCAGATCGTACAACTCATTCAGTGATACAAACTGCTCTTTAAGAATTCGAGAATTCAGCTCATTTTCGCATCTTCGGAGAGATTCCATGTCAGACATGAAATATCGTCCGGTCCAGTTATCATAGCATAGTGTCTTACCGCCCTCCGGTGTGAAAATGTGATTCGGCTCTGCGGGGTTGTTCAGGATGTGATCCTTTGCGATTTTCCCCCGAATTTCTTTTTCTTTCTTTTCGCCGACGGTCTCTTTCACCTTGTCACGATATTCTCGAAGATCACGTTCCGACAGAGCATACGCTGTCGCAAGGATCGCATTACGTTTGCTAAATCGAGCATTGGCGCTCACGATGCAATAGATTGATCCTGCAGCAGCAAGTACCGCCGGAATATAACAAGCGCCAGCCGTCTTTACTGTTTCGATGACTGTAAGCTTTTCCTTCTTCTCTTCTTTTTTCTTTTCTTCCAGAAGCCGTACGGCCTTCGGAGTAGCGGTTACTGCGAGAACCGTCGACGCTACACCCAAACCGATTCCCAACCCGGTGAGGATCGAGGGCGAATTCCGGGAAATATACTTTCCGAGATCCCGGAATGCTGCATTTAAGGGCACTGTCTTCATTTTGAATCTCCTTTGCTAAATATTTTCAGGATATTTTTTGCTTCGAGAGCTGCGATCGAAAAATATATCTTATGAGTGTAAATTTGTGAGTCCCGATCAAACGACTCCAGTTCCTGAATGAACGATCGGATAACCCCCGTGACCGAGTCATTATCCGACTCGACAATACGGGCAATAATCTCGTTACAAACCCATCGTTTCAATGACCAGACAAAAAACTCGTATTTGCATTCCGACACCGGCGGCACCGAATATTTTGCATCCTGATACAGTATTATCTTTCCGATCGCATAGCTGTTCATATACTCCCGATAAAGAAGAAAAGAGGAATCCATTTAAGATTCCTCTTCGTCCTCGTTTTCAGAATTGAGTTCTGTCATGATCTCATCCTTTATTTCCTGTTTCATTACCTCTCGCTCCTTCTCCTCCAGCCAATTCAGCGCCAGATTGACGCCCAGGCCAAGGATAGTAACGATTGTTGTTCCGATTTTAAGATTTTTGTTCATACAAGTCACTCCTTTCCGTAATAGCCGCAAATTTTTTCGCGGTCAATCCATAAAGTCTGGGGTCGGCAGAAACGGCATATCAAGAACAAAGCACTCCATTCCGTCCGGCATGGTCACAAGGTCGTGCTCGAAATCGATCCAGCTGTATCCATAGAGATCGAAGCCAACACCCATACCCCAGCCGACTGTCGCGCCATACTCTGTCGGCTCCAAACCAAGAAATTCATATAGTTCATTCAGCTCACAATATCCTCGAAGCTGATAGTTTCGATTTAGGTGAAGCTCCGCTTCTGTGACTTCGAGCATGGAGCGCTCAAAGTATCGATTAGAAATCTCATCATAGAAAAGGCATTTCTCGTTCGTACGAGATCTCGTCGTAAGATCCATTTCCCGGATGCTCTCCATCGCTGCTTTATTGACTTCCTTTTCTGTATCCTCTCCGCAGATGGCTTTTACCTGCTGGCGATACTTACGATACGTCTGGTCCAGATAACCGTACGCGCTGATAAGCATCGCCTGCTGATGGCGGTTCAGTGCATTAGCTCCAAAGATACAGACGATCGTACCGATTGCAATGCCGGCAGCGGGAATATAAGCTGGGGCGACACGAAGCGCCGTGTGTATCTTATCCTCATTTTCTTTTTCACAATCGTATAAAATATCCATCGCCTTTGGCGTGCATGTCGCTGCGGAGATCGCTGTTGCAACAACTCCCACTGCACCGATACAAGTCAGAATCAAAGATCCATTTTTTCGAAAAAAGTGTTTCATTTTTTCTCCTTTACAGCTTGATAAGTTTCAAAATATCATCTTTACCTAATTCCACCCGAGTGGTTAAAAGGACAGTCATACGATCACCGTCAGACCATGCATGCAGGTCCTTTAATTCAATTTCCGGCGTAATATTGAGGGATTTTATTATCGCACGGCGTATAATCTTTTCTGCGATTTTCTGTATAAATGACTGTCCGAGATTCAAGGAAAACTCCTCCGACATTTTGAATTATCTCCTTCCAAAAAATTAAAGAGGGTTGATTAACCCTCTTTAATCAGTTTGTTTGCGGCCCACTCACCAATAACTTCGCCGACAATTCGTCCGGCGAACCAGCCTCCCGCCATACATACACCGTAAATGCTCAGCCCAATGACCATCTTCCAAGTGTTGTTAAGCTTTTCCATAACTATTCTCCTTTTCAAAATGTTTTTGAAGTTTTGTGTTTGCTCGCTTCCATAAAGGGGCGAGATTTTTTCGCGGAAAAACAGAGACCCGATTAAGGTCTCTGCATCTTGTCTTGGATTTTCTCCTTCAGAACACGCGCCTTCCATTTAACATTGTTTACTGCCTTCGAAATCGTCTCAGGTTTCGTAACTGCCAAACCAAGTGCAATACCTGGAATGACGAGCTGTGTGACCCACAGTCGTACTTCTCTTGCGCCTTCAATCTGTTTGTATGTCATTGCATACGCCCTCCTTAAATATAATCCATAACATGATCACATTTTTTCGCGGAAAGTAAGTCATTTAAAGATTTTTGGCATCGGAATTTTACTCATTACATTGCGGACACTGGGGAAATGCGCGATTCCCTCCATGTCAAACTTGATGGACCTGTTCAGCCAGGTGTTATAGCACACCGGCCCTATCAATGCGCTGAATAACGTCAGACCCCAACCCACACGAGTCGATTTCTTCTGTTCTTCGAATGCTTCCTGCTGCTGACGACAGGCTCTTTCTTCCAAAAGAACCCGATCGTCTTCCGCCGAACGCTTCCGTCGTTCAGTTTCAATCTCCTCCATGTGTTTGGACACCTTCAGGTATTCCTCGCAGAGAGCCTTATACTTTTCGCTCCCTGGCTCTTCCGCCCTCATGCTTTCGTAGAGTGTATCGCGGATAACCTCCAGCTGATCCCTTTCTTCCATGTGTATGACTCCTTTCCAAAAAAATTTTAGATTCCATAATAGGGGCAATTAATTTCGCGGAACGATTTTATGTACACAGAGACATACGACATCCCCGGTCTTGAATTCATTCGGAGGGACATCAATTTGCATAAACACATACGGGGACTCGCCGTCATCACCGTCGGCAATTTCGAGACTTCCGTGAACGGGAATCTGCGGGCGATTTGTCTTCGTGCCCCAGAATGTCATATACACGGAGTATACGAAGAGAAGTCCAATAATAATCCAAAGAATTGTCATAGCTGCTCCTTTCATGCATAGAAAATATCACAGCCTTTTTGACGACTGTGCGTTGGAAAAATAAAGAGGATCTATAAAGATCCTCTTGTCAATATCTTCTTTTTCTTCCTAACCATCTTTTAATTACGAGATAAATGAAATACCCCCCGACGATTAAATCGCCGAATAACAGGAATCCTATCCCGATGCCCATGCCCATTAATGGTATGGTAATCACCAGCATAAAGATAAATGCTATCGCCAAAATAATGATCGTGATAATTTTTATCATCTCCTTTCATACAAGGGACAGTTTTTTTCGCGGTCGCCGAAAACTGAAATCGAAAAAATAAAATAGTCAATAAAAAATAATGTAGGAGTGGTGTAGGAACGGATTTCCGATACCTACTTTTTACCACTCCCATTTCCTGTTATTCCTGCAAACGACTCTTGTTATACTCCGCTGTACTGATACCAAGCAGAGTACCAAGACAGAGCGCAATAGCAGTACAAGTAGTGAGGACCTCTTCACCAAAAGGCCAGCCCCAAACTGCAGCGAGGGTCTTGTAGCAGACGCCGATAGCATTAAGTGCGATCAGTGCAATCCACTTCAGGACGTCATAAACTTTGTCATTAAGTTTCACTGTGCTTTACCTCCTAAGAATGTGTTATTCTTAATATGCTCATCATATTTTTCTATGAGATAATCAATAGTGCGAACAGCGCGCTCGTTCTGATAGTCGACATGACGCATACAGTATTCTTTATAGACATCGATGTCCTTTATAATATCATTCCAATGCTCTTCTGTATGCAAAACGCCACGGCGGCATTCATCACAGAAACGAAGAAACCGAGTACGACCTTCTTCTACCCGGTATCGTTCGTCATCTGCTATGTGTAGATTAAGCTTATTTTCAATCTCATCAAGCTTTTTAAGAATTTGTTCGTCTCTCATCTCTTGTTTTCTTTTTTGTTCCCTCTTATAAGTTAAATTCGAAAGCATTATGGTGAACAAACCAGTTACAAATGCACTGCCACAAGCAAGGAGAATAGTTTTCAAAAATTCCATTTTGAATTTCCTCCTTTATCTTAGCTCATAATTTTCAAATAAATATCGCCATCAGACCCCCCTGAAGGATCGCCGGTACCAGCCGTAATCTTACGAACTTGATTTGAAGTAAGACCAATGGTGGTATAGGTAATATCTGACGATAAATGTGAAGCAATTACAGCGCCTGGCTTGTCCGGGATCGCTTTCACCGTAGCAGCAGTTACAGCGTTGTCGCCGGTCTTAATTATTGCCGACGCTCCAACACTATTATCCATGATCGTCTGCTGACCAACTTGGGAAATCATCGTTTGAAGGGTGTCCAGAAGGGTGTCAAATTCTATTCGCCACTGCTGCACAAGCTCCTCTGCCGAGACATGGTCGATAATGCCAGAAACCCACGGAAGATCCTTTGTGCCAATCCGGTTCGTAATGTCTGCAGCAACAATTTCTGTAGCGTTTGGCTTCACAAGAATATCCGCCAATGGATACTGCTTCAGCGATTCTGTTTTTGTAAGTTGTGGCGCAACAGGAGCACTTGCAGGGGTTCCTTTTAGAATGCGTAGACGATTGATTCGACCGCTATTGCTCCGATCGACTTCAATAATCACGGTATCAATGCGTTTCAAAACAACTTCTGCATCTTCGACTGTCAAGGGATAATCTGCGTCATTTAGCGTCCATGTGTGGTCAAGCCAAGCACGGCCGGTCCCGACTTTAATGTTCATCCCAGAAACCGGCGACACAAGAAAATAGTCACCATATGTGGCGTATATACCATCGGAGATTATTCCATCAAAAATCGAAGAAAATTGCAGACTGTTGTATTTTCGGTCTCCGTTGAAACTGTCAAAAAAGCCGCTTGTTAAACTCATACAGTCTCCTTCCCTATTTCTTCATATGCTTCAAATGTTGGGTATACAGTATGCCCGTTTTCATCGTCCGAATGAATGATTTCAACAACGCGAACCCGATCTTGAATTTGGAATTCATTCTCGATTTGAACGATGTCACCTAACGAAAAATCGACACCCAGTTTAAATAAACCGGTAGCGTCGACATCGCCTTCAAATATCTTTGTTACTTTTCGGTCTTTAAGTTCTTCGTTTCCTTTTTCTGTAAGGAAGTCAGCATAACTTCCGGTGTACCCCTCTTCAATAGTGCCCGCATTAACATATGACTCACGGCGAAGCAACCCAGTATGGTTTCCGACGACTACAGATTCGTTTCCGTTTTCTCCGCCGGTAACATATACAGTGTTAACAGAATCGGTTGTCGAGTTGTTGAACTCGCTGTTCTCCAAATTATCAAACTTCGGAGAAAACGCTACAAATGGTAATACCTCTTGTGTGTATGAATGGTCTTTTCCTGCATACAACGAAAACACAAACTCATTTTTTTCGTTCCGAACGATCTTAAAACCGATCTCTTTCGTTTTACAAATATCCGTAATAAGATCGTAAATGTTTTCTTTATCGCATTCACGAGCCAGTTCCAGTTTTGTAATTGCTTCGTCCGTCGATTCCTGGAACACAAAATTCGGTATTTTCCGCGTTTCATCCGTTGGGGAAATGATGTTCTCATCAAGGATTTTTTTAATTCCATTTTGAAGATTTCCGCTCAGAAGGGTCTTTGACCAAACGATTCGGCGTTTTAATATAGACTCTAAAGAGGACCCGGTTATATATAGCCGAGTCCCCTCTTCTGTATCAGTGGTTATTTTCAACCCCTCGATGATCATTTCATGCTCAGACTCTGTATTCAGAATGTAGTAGTCCTGTTTGCATTGTTCAAGAAGCGCAGTTTCGGGCATTGTCTCGATCTCGAAATCGCCGGCTTCAAAAAACCGATCCGTCCACAAAAACGAAACGTAGTTTTCGAAGGGCATAATGGGAACAAAGCTATCATCAAGAACGTAATACATGTTACACCCCTTCGTAAATCACGTCGTTCGTAATACGGAATTGCAGATTGTCTACTCCGGTATCTGCCGTATAGGAGAAAACATTATCACCCTTATAAATCACGAACCAATCGGACTTCAGGTCGAGACAACGAAGAATATCAGTGTAAACACCATTTCGCAGTAAACGAATAGACTTTTTATTCTTAATCGTGGATATGATGATTTCATCCCCGGCGTCAAATGCTGTACCGGTTAAAGTCTTGATCTTGTCCGTATTCAAAACCATCTGTTCTTTTGTCATAATATTGTATATCTTTATGTTTTTAACGGGACCCAGGGCCGAGATCGTTATGATGATCCCTGTACCGACATCGCCTTCATAATACACATTACCGGCAGTATCCGTTCGCACTATGCCGAACATAAGCTTCTTTTCAGTTAACGATTCATTCGAGAAAGGGAATTCAAACGCCGCGTCATGCCCGCTGAATGTGGTAGTATTCGGGTCGCCGCTTCCCATTTTGAAATACGGTGACGGACAAATAATCGAAATCTTACAACCTTCGTTCTTGGAGAAAATTGTGGGCTCATTGGACTCAACATATCCCTCGATATTCATTGTGCGATTATCTGTCTCAATTAGAAGTTTTACACTCTGCTTCACTGAGAAGAACCGGTACGATTTTTGACGAAGACTTTCTATGTCAATCCCGACAAACCGAATAGAAAGAACGATATTTCGATAACTGACATGCGCCGAGTTATATACCGCGCCATCATTTATACCATTCTCGATCGTGTTGATTTCCGCTTTTACCGGCCCGAGACCTGTAATGTCAGAAATAGCGAACCCCGATTTCTCAGGATTCGCTAATTCGATCGTCAATGTTTCATTTCGGAAGCTTGTAATTTGAATATTTTTGATCATACTTTCTTCCTCGCAACCCCCTTCATCATTGAAAGCTGGTTCTTTGTTTGCCTATAGATCTCCAACCGAGTCAATGCTTTCGGGGAGTAGTTGTACTGATTAAACGTGACCGGGGAGTCCGTGTTGTCTCCGGCGTCCATTCCGGCATTCATCTCTGCGACTTTCGGCGCTCGATAGCCGGCAATCGCATTCAGATTACGAAGTCCCGGTTCAACTCCAGACATGTCCAGCACAGGGGTGATAACCGGCTTCCATTCGGAATCTGATCCGAAAGTATCCATTTGATTTACGATTTCGCTCATATCAAGGACCGGCCGAATCGCGCCATCTTGATCAGAGTCCAAAACACGGTTCAAAGTAGCCAATGTGTCTCCTGCAAGATCTTCGATCGCATAAATCGCATACTTCTGATTATCACGGATGCCGACAACCAAACCGTTGACAAACTGCATTGCACTCCATTGCGTTTCTCTCGATGGGCTATGTACACTCCAAGTGATGTTCAATTTATTGATACACTCATTCGCTAATGATTCGATATAAGTGAGTAATGAACTCGCTTCATTTCCGATACCAACTTTGATACCCTCGACGAACCATTTACCGGAGTCATTCGGAGAAACGCTTCGGAATCCACCTTCCGTGGCGTTGCCCAGATCTTGGCCGGAAGTAGTAACGCCCATTGTGTTTTCTTCGCTAACCATAGCAGCTGCAGCAGCCCCAGCATATGCGTTACCGCTTTCAGTGCCGGCCGCTGCTCCAGCTTCTGTGCTACCGGAGAACATCCCCTGCATGCCTTCCGTTACGGCGGCAGCGTTCTCTTCCGAATTGATCTGCGGAACCATCATCGCGCCAAGTCCCTCAAGATTTAAACTACTACCGATGCTACTAAAATCGAGTCCTGAGAATAGATTACCGAAGCCCTCGGTTAATGCCGCCATAGCATCGCTCCCGCTGAACCACGTTTTAATCTGCTCTCCAAAGCCGGCAGTAATTTTACTTATATCAAAATCCAGACCCATCGCGGCTGCAGCATCTGCTGTTGCGCCTTCTGTAGTCCCCCCGACACTGGTTACTTCATTTTGAAGATCAGGAACTGTTTCCTGAGGCGTCGTGTCGATTTGCGCTTCGGCTTGTGCTTCGGCGATCTTCTCCCCGGCTTCTTCGTATGCTTTAGCCGTTTCCTCGCCATAACTGTCGATAGCTTCAGTTGTCTTTTCTGTGGCTTCGTCAATCGTCTGCTGCATATTATCGGACTCTTCTTCGAGCGCATTCGCTTCATTCCGCATTTGCACAGCAAGCTCCCAGGATTCCGTACCTTTACCAGAGAAGAAGTCCAAGGCACCTTTAGCGAAAAGGATCGCATTTGCAGCAAGGATCGCCGCTTCAGAAAGAACGGTCATCGAACCGGCGAGTGCAAGCATGCCGCCGGACAGCACAATAAGACCAACGCCGCCAATGGAACCTAAAAGCCCAATTGCTGCAAGGATTGCAAGCGGGCCAAGAATCGTCCGTAGTCCGCTGCCGATAGTAGCAAAATCAACAGACTGGAGCCGCTCTAATGCAGATGTAAAGACAATAAAGGCAGCAGCCGCGATAAGTAAGGCCGCGCTAAGAATCGCGATTGCCGCAGCACCAATAATAGTTTTAGATGCAAGCAAACTGATAAGGGCCATAACTGCCATTGTGGCTAAAAGTGCAATTCCCGCTTTTAACAAACCCTGCCAGGGAACTGCTGCTAATATAGTTAATGCGGCGGCAATTGCCAACACCGGAACTGCCATGGCCAGCAATGCTACTCCGCCCATAGCACTTTTACTTGCAATTTTGGCAGCAAGTGCCATCAATATCATAACTCCGCTCAAGGCAACCATTGCAGCAAGAAGAGAATCCCAGGGAAGTTGCGCGAGAACGAACAAGGATGCAGCAGCGAAAATCAGCGGCACAATCATCGCGATCATGGCAAAGATGCCTTTACCGGAGCCCTTACCTGCGTTATTCGCCATTTTGACTGCCCCGGCCATAGCGACCATGACCAGACCAATTGCACCCATGGCGATAGCCATCGAAGCTGCGGTTTTAAGTAGTTGGTCGACAGGAATCAACTGTAATGCATAAAATGCGGTCAAAATAGCGATGATCATACCAAGGGCTGCAAGCATATACACCATTCCGGTCTTACCACCGAGTTTTGCCGCTCCTCCGGCCGCAAGCATAAGGCCGTCAACCACTAAACTGAGAATGGCGATGATGCCAACAGCCTCCCAAATCTTTCCTTCTGCCCCCGGGTTGGCCGTAATAAGATTTGTTATGGACTTAAGTACCAATGCTAAGAGGGCAATTGCGCCGACCGCAAACAACAGCCCAGCACCAATTTTCGCAAACCCACCATTGCCTGCTGAAATATTAGAAGCTAAGCCTAAAGTGAGGATTAAACCGATAACCATGAGCCAAATGACTGCGAAGCTACGCAGGCTTTCCTGCACTTTACCTGCGTCCATCGTTTTGGAATAATTTGTTAATACTTTTCCAAGTAACCAAATACTCCCGACAATTGCCAGTAAACTAATGGCAATCGATATGACAGATTTGGCGCTATATTTGTTTGCGAAAGCGCCGGCGATTGACGCAATTGTGTACAAAGCCATAACTGCACCGATTACGAAAATTACGCTGGCTACATTATTTTGCATTCCGCTGAAATCGAAGGTCTTCAGCTTGTCAATCACGACCATAAGAAGATATATTGCACCGATCACGCCAGCAACTCCGAGCATTCCAGAAAAACTTGCTGAACGAGAAATCAGCGCCAGTGCGAACATGGACATGAGAACATCTTGTAGTGTATTGAATAGTCCGGCATTCGCCTCCAATTTGAGCGCCGTTAACTTCTCCAGCGCCTTCACCAGCAATAAGATCGACAACGCGATGGCAATAACAGAAACGCTCTTGAGTGGCATGGATTTTCCGAATCGACTAATAGCGATAACGGCAACCATCAGTACCGCCATGGTCCCGGCAAGCATGGTCAAAATCATTCCTGCCTGCTTCCAGCTTGTAATTTCAATCATGCTGATCGCCAGCAGCGACATACTTAAAATTCCGATTGCACCGGAAATTGCAAGCATGCCTTTGGCGAGATTCCCCATTTTTGCTGCAGTCTGCAGTTTGATTTTACTCGCAAGGAGGGTGAGCCCGCCGGAAAGCGCCCCTAAAATAACTGCCAAGGTGGCAACCGCACCGACAGCATTCCAGAGATCGCCCTTGTCATCGATTGTTGACAATAAATAGACAGCGCCAACTAATGCGATTATCGCGCCCATAACAAGAGTCACATTCCTGGAGAAAGTCTTTGCGGCGGCGGGTTTTATATACGTAACTAAGTTGTCGAAAAAGGTCTTTACGCTCGTAGAAAGATTCGTGATGCCGGTAAGCGCTTTATCGATTGTTATAATCACTGCTGCAATCGCCCCAACGGCCGCAATTGCAATGATTTGTGTAAGGTCAAGGCCCTGAAGATCTTTTTTAACGGTTTCGATAAAGCCTTCGATTTTTTCCCATATTACTTCGATTGCACCGCCAACTTCTTTACCCCATTTTGAAAAATCTAATTTCTCTATAAGATTCTTAAACGTATCCCAAAGATCAGCGACCGGGTCTAACAGTGCTACCAACTTTTCCCACAGCGTCTGCAGCGGATGATCAGAATTGATTATTTCTGTAACAAACCCGCTTATCGCCGGGACGACATTCTGGGTCAGATAGTTTACAACTGGCTGCAAAACCTGCTTGAGCCGTTGGATCACCGGGTTAAGGAATTTCTTAATTGCTTTCCATACCGATACGATCTTCGACCGGAATTCGCCGATTTTCTTACCAACCTTATCGAACCAGTCCTTAATATCAGTCTTTGAAATCTGATCCAGCTGGCTCTTAATTCCTTCCAGAAAAGAAAGAACGCTTTCCAGAACCTTGCTACCAAAGGAAGACTGAATCAAGTTATTGAGTTGGTCCCCAATGTTAAAGCTCGGGAACAGTTCTTTGATGGCCTCTCCCACACGGCCGATAAAGTCCAAAAATGATTCAATTACCGAAACAACCTTGTCAAAAACGGTACGGAATGTTTCCGAAAGCTTCTCAACTACAGTCCCGCTAAGTGCCTTTTTAATAGCGGAACCTATATTTCCAAACGCTTTGACAACGCGTCCAGAAACCCTTGTAACAAGCCGGAAAAACGGAGAAAAGACTTTGAGAAGTCCTTTCCCTACACGAATAATAAGTTTTAAGATCGCAAAGATACCGCCGAACGTGTTGCGAAGACTTTCTAATGTTTCATCACTGATTTTGAATTCTTCAGACATTTCGGCAAATTTATTAATAAACGAGGTAATATTATCTGCAGAAAGCTCTCCGAATACATCTGTCCATGCAAGTTTAAAAACGTCTAAGATTGGCAGCAGTTCGTTCAAGATGTTTTTAATGCTCTGCAGCATCTTATCTCGACCCGAAGGATCTTTAAAGCTCGCGATCAGTTTGTCGAATTTTTCAATTTGCGCTGCAGCTTCTTCAATCTTCTCTCTCTGCTCATCCGTAATATCACTGAGCGTCTCTTCAGCTTTTCCAAGATCTTCAACCGCGATCGTACCCTTTTGATAAAGAGCGTTTACATATCTTTGAACTTCGGCGGCATCGTATCCTGCCTCGATTAACCGCTTCCGCCGATCGTCGCCTTTACCCCAATCGCCGCGCATAACTTCTCTTGCGATTTTATTTGCGTCCGCGATACGTTCTTCCATGGACTTGGTCTGTACGCCTTTTGTAAATCCCTTAAGAACTTCGGAGACAATATCGCCGCTAAGCCATCCGGATTTGATAACATCTTCCAGAGATTTTGCGTTTTTGATTTCTTCTTCGGTAATTTTACCGTTTGCTTTTCCGTACTCAATGAGCCGATCTTGGAACTTCTCCCATTCAATGCCAGTGTCTTCGATCTGCTCTTGAAACTGTCCCCAGGTGTCAGTGAGGGCTTCTTTTAACACAGAATTTCGCTGATTCGCTGGCTCAGCAAAAATATCATAAAGACTGTTCGCTAAATCCGTCCATAAAACTTTTGACTGTTCGTAATTACCGAACAAATATTCAAAAGTCTGCATCCAGCCGCTGCTTACGGCGTCTTTTACGGAATCGATCGCTTCAGTAAAGGATTTTGCTTCCTGCGCAGATCGCGCGGCTGCGTACTGAATATCATTAAACTGCCCGGCGAGTGCATCATATGCATCAGATGCCGTGGCATACTTTCCAGCTTTTACAAGAGCATACGCCTGATCTGTAACTTCGTTGAACCAGCCAAACGACGCTTCCATAACATCTCGGTCGGCCCATCTTTCGCTTAACGTGCTGGCGAAGTTCGAAATATCAACCAGCGTTCCGGAAGCCGTACGCCCTTCCTTATCCAGTTTTCCAAGAGCCTTTGCATTGTCAATAAATGCTTGCTTCAACTGCTTACTGAAAATATTATATGTTCTATCTAAGCTGTTATAGTCCATATAGCTAAGGAAACCGCCGGAGTAGGACTGATTTAAGTTAAAAATAGCGCCGCTGAATTCTCTGGCACCTTTACCGGCGAAAGCAGTAGCGTTTGCAACACCCTGCAGCATCGGAACGATCTTTGCGACATCGCCGCCGGCAGAAGTCATGGTAGCAAGAGCTGAGGTCATCTGTGTGAAGCTATAGCTTGTCTCGTCGGAGAACCACATAAGCTTCGAAAGATACCCGTTTACCTCGTCCAGCGATAATCCAGTGGAGTTTAACAACGTCTGAACAGAAGCCGTTTTTTCCTCATATTTGGAGTAACCGGACATGATGGGATCGATTGTCAGGGACTTCAGCATTTTTTTACCGGTGTCCAGGACAGAATCCGTAATTCGCTGCATTACACGATTCGCAACGGAACCGAGTGCAGTAAACTGTACTTTAACAGTATCAACTGCTTCCATTAATGGCTTAAAATTGCAAGCTGCAGCTGCCTCTTCAACGTCCTTGAATGACTTCTTTCCATTTTTGAATTCCAGAGATTTGTCCAGTTTTTCCAGAGTCTTCATAGACTCTTTCGCATTTCGTTCGAAATTCGCATTCTCGAATTCCATCCGAACTACTCTGTTGTCTATAGTGCTCATACCGAAGTCACCTCCTTCCAGATACTATTTGCCATCTCCTCAAATAAGGGGCGTAGTGTTGGGTTAATGTAATCAATTCCCGTCACGTACCCACCGGTCCCGGTCCCATGGCCATATTGGATCAGAATCGCCAAATTGTATTTTTCACCTACTATATTTGAATTGGTCCACACGATTCGTGCAGAACCACTGCTGTTTTCGATTTCATAACTCCAAGAGTTTGCCGTTAATCCCGAACGGGTCGGGGTGGCAGATGATAGAAGCGCCACTCCGCGTTCGCCATATGCAGCCAAAGATTTCTCGATTTCGGTCTTGGACATCTTTTTCAGAATTCTCTTCGACCGTGAGAAACTCCCTTTTGACCGTATAGTTATCATCTCACCACCCCTTTTTTCGTTCATCCTCTGGATTTGCTTTTTGCCCGTCGTGCGGCATTCAGGGCCGCATTCTGGTTATAAATATCTTTTTTTGACATTTTATTCTTTGATGCATTTCCTTCTGCATCAAAAACATGGATGAGCGTTAGCAGTCGGTTGATATGCCATTTTTCGCAATCCATCGGGATGCCATCGCTAATCATCCAGTAATAAATTAATTCCGATGTAATGATTCGTTGTCGACGTGCGACTTTCTCTTGATTAGAGAAGGTAGTCGCGGTCATCGGATCAGCAATATAGTCCTTAATTTTCTTAAGATTTTCATCATCAAGATAATAAAAAACATCCGGTGACACATTTTTTGTGATACACATACATCGGATATAATCCGTAACTTCTTCTGCAGTTTTCTCTTGCTTTCCATAAAATGGTTTTTTCCATTTGGATTCCCATTTTGAAATAGATAAAAGAGAATGTTCTAAAACAAGAGTAGACGAAGGAATCGTTAAAAATTCCTCCGTCCTCTCATTAAACAATTCCTGTTCTGGAACTGTAATTGTCAGCATTACTGTTTCTTATCAAGCTCGGCGACCATGTCCGACGGGGAAACTCCACGAAGAAATGCTTTGCCCGCTTCAGGGTCCGTAACCAGCTCCATAAAGAGATTCACATAGGCTTCCGTCTCGCGGAATTCCTGCAGAAGCTCCGGCGACTTCATGAAACGACGACCGTCGGGCGTCTTCACACCATAAGAACGATCTACAAGATCCTTAAAAATTTCAAGGATTCTCGGGCCGTTCTGCATAGCCATCGCTCGCTCAATTTCTTTGCTCATGCCGCCGATAACCGAGTTTTCGAACATGACATATTCCGCTTTGGAAAGATTAAAACGAAAATCTTCGGTACGCTCATTGCCGTCGTAATCGGTGTAAGTAATGGTCTTTTTAAACATTTGTATTTACTCCTTTCAAAAATAAAAAGAGGGCAGATCTAACCGCCCTCTTTATCAAATTTTAACTTAGCCTTCCGTTCCGAAAAGCGCAATAATCTCATCAGGAAGGGGCAGACGCGCTTCGACATTCGTGACCTCTTCCCATTTCTCTGCGGACCAAGCACCGGCCACAGAAACCGCACTCTTGCACTTATAAACCTTGCTCTGGTAAGTAACATGGTCGCCAACAGAGTAAGTATTAGTCTGGGAAAATTCCGGAGCATCAATGCCGTACAGAATATCTTCAAACTGCTTAAGCTTTTGGGCATCGACCTTCGTACTGTCAATGGTAATGAGCGCTGTCGGCTTATGACCCGTGACATTAATCGGGGTCGTGGTGAGCTCCCAAGAGAACGTAATAGCCTCGGGAGAGTCGTTGACCGAAGCATAGCTGCGCTCGGACGGAGATGCCTTAGCACCGTAGATCAGATGGATCTTATAGCCAAGGTTGTCGTTCTGGTCGTTGCCAACCTTAGTACGATACGCGAGACCGAAAGTCTTACGATTCTGCTGTCCAATCATAACGCCCTTGGAAACCGCAGCAGAACCATCGCACTCTGCGAACTCATCCGGATAGGTATAAGCCTCGACCGTCGCGCCGAAGTCCTCCGCGGACATAAGGCTCAGATACTTGATGTTATCAGCATAGAGCGCCGTAGCCTCTGCGCCGGACGGAGATTCCGTAACCTGCGTAAGACCGTTCCAAGCAACGCCCTTGCCATAAATCGTCCCATCCACCGGGAAGAGAACGCCATGGTCTACACCAGTTTCAAACAGTCTTTCACCAGACTGGTCCCAAACGATTCTACCCATGAAGTAAAATCCTCCTTTTTAATAATGAATTGTGAATACATCATGATTCAGATTGTCCGCAACATAATGCCGATCAAATCGACAAGTCGGAATACTGGCGATGGGCTTGAGTAAAAGGCTTTCCGGATTCGGATCGATTACGATCACACTATATTCGATACCCATGCCATAAACCGAATTATCTGCATGAATTCTCGGCATATTGTTGCGGGAATAAATAATTGCCGGATATTTCAATCGGATGTTCTCCGGCGGCTGAAAATAGACATGGTCGCTGCCAGGATCTCGTCCCAAAACAGCGGCCATGATCTGTTTCAGTTTCATGTGGAGGTCAATTCGTTTACCCATTGTAAACACCCCCGACACTTAAGATTAATCGAGGGTACGAAACCTCAATGCTTTGAACCTTCCATCTCGTACCCATATACTCGACATACCGCATCGAATGAAAATTCTGATAGGCAAACGGATCAGCAACTATGCTGATCTCATTCGATATGTTAATATCGTCGTTCACCTGATCTGAAGTCTGGAGTTTTCGGACATTGCGGATCACGTCGCCGTAATACGAACGCTCTGTAATCTGCTCCACCCACACTCCCGGCTCCGTTTCAGTCGTGACAGCATAGCCGATTTTTCCGTAAAACTTTGCCATTTTAAATTTTAGGACGCCTGATAAGAAGTGAAGACCTTCGTGGCGAGCGTATTGGCATTTCCGCTATTGTCGAGGCACACAACCGTGACAACGTTGCCATCATCTTTCCAGAAAACGGGGCGAGATAAACCGCCAGCGGTCTGCACAACGCAGCCCTGTTCGCAGCAATCACGAACTTCTTCCGCTGTAAGCGCATGACAGTCGTCCATGCAAAGGGTGGTTCCGTTAACGCCGAGCGTCACCACGGCCACATCCTTATCCTTTGCGCGATTGTAAATCTTCTTGAACTTAACGCCGCCCGGACGATTCTCGGGCGCTACAATAGAGATTCCAGGCATAATTTATTAATCCTCCTTTTAAATTCGATTTTTACTTCGGGTCTTTATGCCGTATACGAAGTGAACGTTAGCAGAGCAGGACTACCGCTCGAAAAATCAGTGCAATGAACACTGGCAACGTTGCCGCTAACCACCCAGGAAGCAGGTCGGTAATAAACGCCGCCTTTTTCTATAATGCATCCATGCTCACAACAGTCAACAACTTCGTCTGCTGAAAGAGCGTGCATAACATCCAATCCAACATCCATACAAAGGATGGTTCCCCTGGAATGGAGTACCACGGATGCCACATCACAATCTTTTGCACGATTCCAAATCTTCTCGAACTTAACATTGCCCGGACGATTCTCCGGTGCAATAATCGTTGCTGTCTGTGACATAAATTATTACCTCTTCTCTTTTAAATAGGATGTTCTTTCTCAATTAGCCCGCAGATTCCACGACTTCAATGGCGATCGCAGAATAGGGCTTGATCATGGCGCCGGAGCAGCGGGTCTCAATCAGGTACTTCTCCTGGTTGTAGTCGATGTCAAAGTCATCGAACATGTTGATCGCGCCGCCCTTGTCAGCACCGACATTGTAGTCGTCCAGGTTGACAATGATGCCAGCCAGCTTACGAGTCTTGCTCTCACCGTCTGTTCGGGTCAGACCCTCCATTACAGGAACCGTCACGATCTCCTTGACACGCAGCTTGGTACGCAGCTTCTCTTCGGTGTCGTAAATATCACGACCGGTGGTGTCCTGAATAAGGAGCATGTCGGTCAGCACATCTTCGGTAGTGAAGAACGTCGGGTTGCCGGAGCCCTTGTAGTCCTTACGGGCCTTGATGATCTGCTTGATCATGAGCTTCGCAGTGTCCTCTGCCGTGGCATTCGACGCCGGGGCCACAGCAGCCTTGATGGTGTAAAGATCATCGTCGGTCCAGATCGGACGAATGTTCATCTCATTGATCTTGTCGTCGCTCGAAGGGGAACGTCCATCGCCAACAAGGATCGCACGAGCGATTTCCTCTTCAAGCATACCGCGCATCTCGCCCTTGAGCCACGCGACAACGTCGAAATCGGTGATGTCGATAATATCATCACGATCCATCTTCTGCTTCTTATACACCGTAGTCGGAGTGGTAGTACGCTTCAGAAGGGTGATGACCTCCTCCAGCTTGCGATTGCCCTTCACGTAGCCACGGGCACGAGCCTCGTCACCGGTAATGTTGGCAAACAGGCTCTTCACACGGGAGAACGGGGTGTGATGGACGCCCTGCATAACCTTGCTGACCCAGGCGGTATTGCGCTGAATCATCTGCGGGGTCGCCGTCACATTGCGCGCATCAGGGTACAGATAGTCCACGGGATCCACGCCGTAATCGGCATGCGCCATATACTGCAGATCCTCCATACCATGCTGGATCGCGCTGTCACGCAGGCTACCGCAACGCTTAGCGTCCTTCAGAACCTCCTGCAGATCAGCGTGAGAAATCACATTCTCCTGATTCTCGTCATCACGGTCAAAAACATTATGCTTCACAGAATTATCCTCCTCAGATTCTTTCTTAGTGTTGTCTTCGCCCTTCGCCTGGGCGACAAGGTAATAAACGACCTTCTTCTGTTTTTCAGTCAGAGTGTTGAAGACATCTTCTACAGTTTCTGTATCTTCTGTCTTCTCGTTCTTCTTTACTTCTTCGGTCATGGGTTTCTTTTCCTCCTTCTTATCTTCAACCATAGTTTTTTCTTTCGTATCCCCGCAAGCATGCTCCAAAACCAGAGGCTCGTCGAAATAGATCTGCGCCTCATCGTTCAGCTCTTCACCATGCTGTATAACATTGGCGATCACGGCCTTCGGATTTGCTCCAGCAAGAACAAGGCTCACTTCACGGATCACGCCGTGAATGACATTTCCGCCATCCTGCTGAAGACGATTTGCATAAATCGAAAGGGACGTAATGTCCCCATGCTGCACAAGTTCTTTAGCATTCTGTCCGGATTCGGTATTGTTGAATTTGCAGTAGGCATAAACACCCTCATCCCGGTTCTCAAGGAGAGCATGACCGAGCACCGTATAGGGATCGTCATGACGATGATTCCAAACGAGCGGCACCTTCTGGCCGTCATTCCCCTTAAAAGCGTCCGGCATAATCGTTCTGCCGTCAGCACAGCGAACGTTATTTCGGGTTGCCCAACCAGCAAAATCATATGTTTTATCCATTTTGATTTTCCTCCTTGGGTTCGTTGATTACATCGATCGTTTCTTGCTCTTTGGGAGCACTCAGGTTGCTGTTCCGAAGCTCATCCGCCTTTGGGTCCTTCGACGGCTTCATGCCTATGACTTGGCGGATTTCGTTAGACGTCATAATCTCATTGCGGGTGAACTTATCGGCGATTTCAGCGAGGTTGTTGACCGGAACAAGCCGGAACGGATCCGTAAAGTATTTGATTGCCTGCTTTTGAGACCGAGCGGTTTTGGTGAGAAACTTTCGATTCATTTCGTCGACCAATGCCGCCAAGATCGGTTCAATAATACGGGTGGTGTAGTTCAGCATTGCCTGCTCATCCGCCGTACCATCTAATATCGCCTGTGTTATTCCCAACTGGCTATACAGCATGTTCGTCAGGTACTCGATCTGTTTCATTAAGTTATTATCCACAGCACGATTGAGCTGGGTAATGTGCTCTGTACCATCTGTGTAAGCAATACCATATTTTGATCCAGCCAATTGCTGTTCGATGTCCTTTCGCCGCTGTTCCGCCTGCTGGCGTCGGGCATCTGACTTGATGACGTACGGTAGCTGAATAATAAGATCAAGCTTTCCGGAACCACTTTGCTCGTCGATAGCATCCAGAAGATTCAGCTTACGGACAAGCCGCTGCATGGTCGAGTTCGGAGCGTTCATCACTGAATAGAATGGGTTTTCGATGATAGCTGTCATCTTTTTGGGAACAACAATCTGCTCTTTCTGCCCAGTCTGTTCGTTATAGACTTCGACCCGAATATACTTCGGATACCACTCCACAATTTTTCCTGTCCGGAGCGATAAAATCTGATAGGATCCGGCTTTTTTCGGGTCATACAGCGTATCAACCGGAACAAGAGCTACAACGCCCTCATCGAACATGGAAAGAACAGCATCCTGAAAAAAGGCTCTGGAAGTCTGATCGATGTTAGCCTCCAGAGTCAGACAAGTATTTAATTTAGAATCTATGGTCTCTTTATACCGCTCTTGGTCGTCCAGTCGAATGTGCATGATCGGGTGAGAAGCAACGTCAACAGCGATTTTATTATATATTGCGTTGGTGATCGTTCGCTCATTCCCCCGACTAAGAAACACTCGGTCCGGACGATAGGAATACGCGCTTCCAAGATTCTGGTACGAATAGTCCGTGGGATCGCGATTCATAAAAACATTCCAGGCTCGTTTGAGTCTGGAACCAATGGATTCATCCATTTTGAATTATTTTCCTCCTTTCCGGAGAATAGTCACTTATCTTGCTCATGCATAAGATCTATTAAAGCATTATAGACCCACTCTTCGGCTTTTTGGTCGTTGCCGTGAAAAGTAGTAGCTTGTCTATTTCCGTATTTGCCTAAAATGTCTGCAACCAACGGTTCTGATTTTTTAGAGAACGTGTTAAGTTTACTCCATGCTTTTTCCGATTGAGATTCAAGCTTAGCAATTTTTTCATCTTTACCCATCAATTCATACACATAAGCATCGAAATACTTTTGTTTGGGATCTCCGCCGTTTTTAATAGCTTCATTATATGCCCGCTTATATGTGTCAGGATTCTCGTATTCTTTATCAAGTTTATCCACGACGTCGTCCCATTCGCGGAAAAGCTGGTTGTACTCTTTACTATTAGACGATACATAATCTTTTACTCGCTTATCACTCGATAACTTGTTCTTAACTGCTTTGCCGTATTCTCTATAGTCCAACTTTTCTGAATTTTTCTTCATCTCGGAATATAGCTTTTTTGCGTATCTCTTCTTACCTGCCGTGGTATACGTTCCATCAGGATTCTGATACCGTCGGACGCCCCATTTTTGACCGAGGATTCCATAGTGATATAGTTCCATAATACCTCCACTTTATTCGAATGCGTCGTGGTTAGACTTATACGCAATAAAAGCATCCATCATAGCTGCCACCGCATCAATTTTCTCTTCACGACGCCGTTTTAAAAGTTTTCGGTTTCCATTGGTGTCTTGTATCGTGATACAGTTTCCCATGGAAAACGACATAAGTGCTTCATCGAAACGAAGCATCCGCTCCTCGGAAAGTTTCTTTAGTTCACCAAGGGGGACAGACTCTGTCTTAGCGCCCTGAATGACTTTCACAATACCAAACGGACCATTCTCCCGAGTCCAGCGCTCAATAAAGTCTTTAGCATTGTAAGGGTCGTACCCGACGCATCGAACGTCGTAATTCTGATCAATGATGTATTGGTCCAGATCATCGTACACGTCATTCAAATCGAGAATGTTCCCGTTCAGCACGATCAAACTTCCCTCTTGAATGAATTCATCGTACTTTACTCGCATGGCTGCGGAGAGCTTCATCAGAGTTAGCGAGCTAATGTAGTTCCGTGTTTTAATACCAAAACATCCGTTTCCTAATGGAAACATAAACGTGAAGGAACAGAAGTCATCGCCTTGCGAAAGGTCAATACCCATGCTACATGGCATCTGCCAGTATTCCCGCTTCTCGAACGGAACGGTTTCTTCATAGGTAAAGTAGTAGGTGTAACCCTCCATCGGGATACCAAAACGCTTCGCCAAAATATCATTCCTTGCAGCAGGTGCTTTTTCTGCGCGCTCTACGTCAAGCTGATACGTTTCATAGGAAACCGTCTTGCCAATATTCGGATTCGCCTTGACCCACATTTCTGGGCGGGCAACTTCGTCAATGGAATCAAGTTTGTAATACCAAATGGACACATGCGGGTTGACATAGTCGCCACGTAAGATGTCCATCAATTCCATTTTGATTGTATCGCCAGCGCCATTACGGACTGTGCCTTCTGAACTGATGGCAACGATCAGATAGTCGTCATTGGAACCGCCGCTTTGCTCTTTCGCTGCGCCCTGTTCCAATGTGCCGATAACATCTTCACGAATGTCGCCGGACAGCCATTCGTCTACGGTCGCGTACTTCACGCGAAGACCCTGTAATTTGTCAACGGACATAGGGCGAACTTCAAGCAGCGACCCGGTAAGGAAATTTTGAATTCCTTTCTTTGTTGAGGCGAGCTTTACACGGTTGGCTTTATTACCAGTAGTATTCTGAATACTACCGTCGGTAAGAAATTGAAAATATGGTCCTCTCGCGCGAGTGATTGCTGTTCGGATCGGCGACATAACTTCTTCTGCTTGTGCCATTGTCGGAGCAGTAGTGACTTGGTGGGTGGTAGATGTGTCAACATTCAGGCCGTAGTTCTGAATACAGGACGCATACATAGACTTTGCTGCACCTCTGGCAACGATCAGATACTGTTTGGTGATCAGACGTTTTTTGATCCGCTTTCGGACATACTGCCCGCCGTGACCACTCGGATCTGGCTCGTAAATACTCCGTTCAACGAAATAGTACCAGCCGAAGATCTGTTCTGCCCAAAGCTTGAAGCTGTCCAGAAGATGTAATGGCGATCCATCTGTCAATGTCAGTTCATTTTCACAAAACGATATAAAACCGTTAATGGCTTCGTCATCATAGTAAATTCCGGGATTGGCAATTAGTTCATCAATGCGGTTCATTTCCATTGAAATTTCTTTGCAAACGGGAATTTCACCGCGAGTTACGGCCTCTCTAAAACGGCCGTAGTATATCGGCGTGGCCGTGTTAGATAGCATGACTCCACCTCAAGATCGCTTGCGAGGTTCGGGAAGCATTAATAATGGCGTCGAACCAGAAGTAAGCAAAATTCTGTTAACTGCGTTCGCCCCGCTGGGAGGAACATTTCGACTATCGAAAACCTCTTCCCATTCGACATCAATGGGTTCGCTTGGAGCGCGTTCATAGTCGTTTGCTTTCTGGGTTTTAGGTTCAGAAACTACTTCCCATTGGGGCTTCTTCTCTTTATTTGATTTATTTTCCTTATTTTGTTTGTTCCCCGTATTTTCTTTGTTTTCCTTGTTTTGTTTGTTTTCCTTGTTTTCCTTGTTTTCCTTGTTTTGTTTGTTTTCCGTATCTTCTTTGTTTCTTGTATCTTGTTTCTTTGAATCGTTGTTTCCGACCTTAAACACTTCATCCCCGACAACGGAGTTAATGAATTTCCCCGCTCCGTAGGTTATGGCTCCGCTAAGAATTTTCTTTCCGCTATCCTGAAGCACGTCCACCACAAACTTTTTTCCGTCAAAAAGTTTCGGTTCCTCAGTAGCACGAAGAAGTTCTTTGTACTGTTTTTCGGCTGTAAGCCTGGCAGTCAACTCCGCCATTTCTGCCGCAGTGAGCTTACTGGCTGGCTTTCGACGCAATTCTTCATACCGCTGTAACTCTTTAGCATCCTGCTCGCGCTTACGTTCAGCCTCTTTGCGCGCATTTTTCTCTGCGATACGTGCATCCTTTTTCGCTTGCCGCGCCTCGATTCGTTTTGCTCTGGCAGCAGCTCGTTCTTGATCTTTCGATGATGCTACTTTTGCTTTGGCGCCAGATGCGGATTTCTCTCGTGCCTTGCCGACGCCGTAACGTATCCGTCCGGCCGGTGTCAACGATCCATCAGGATTCTGGAACCGTCGGACGCCCCATTTCATATTTTTAATGCCGGAATGACAAAATTCGTATTCCATGTCGTTAATAATTACCTCCTTTCCGGAGAAATTAAACTAAATATTTTCGTAATTGCTTATAATATTCCTCGCTGTATCCCTCTTCCGTCCGGTAAACGTCGTTTAATGACGCAGACCCGATTTGTGCCAGCATATCGTTTGTGAATGAACGTCCCTTAAATACGGAATCGTACGGAAGCCTGGATAAGAATCGACTCATCTTCGAATTCGAAACTTTTATTTCATTTTCCTTCGAAGATACCTTATACTGTAGATTGCGAAGGTCTCCTTCTAATGCATCGGCCTGTTCGCGCAATTTTGCGGCTTTCTTTTCAGAAACAAGCCAGCTTTGAGATTTCATCCGCTTAGCTGCGATTTCTGATTCAAGACCCGCGATTTTTCCGCCGAGTTTAATATTAGTTTTATCGTATGATTTAACGGCGGAATCACGTTTCTTGGACAATTTCATAATTCGCCTTCGACCGGCTGGGGTCAGCGTTCCATCCGGATTCTGGAATCGGCGAACGCCCCATTTCATTCCGAGAATTCCGAAATGGGCGAGCTCGTTAGAATAAAACACATATTCCATTTTGAATTTCCTCTGATTACAGAATCTTCAGAAACTTCCGCATGGCATAGCCTTTCAGCCCATTCGGCAGTTTCACGCTGCACCAATTCTTATCCGAAGACGTGTCATCGACTACGATCTCTACTCCGACATTTACTGTGGTTAAGATCTTGGCCTGCGTATCGGGCGTTTCCCGAATGTTAAGACGCACGCAATCAATAACCTTCGCTTTTTTCACCACGGCGTGTTTCTCTTCTTGCATCGTCGACTTCTTTTCGGTAATGATTTCCTTATCATCAACGGGCTTTTCTTCGGTCTTCGTTTCCTCTTTCTTCTTTCCCTTGTCATACATAGAGTAATAATTTTTACCCATATTATGTTAACCTCCTTAGGCAGAAAATTAACCCCCTTGAAGGACGTCCGAGGCGATCTGATACAGATTCGTCTGAAAGGAGATGAAAGAGACGAGTCTGTTTCCCCCAATCAGATTTCGAACGTCGTTCAAAGGGGTTAAATATCTTAACCCCATAAATTGCTACATTGTAATATTGATCTCTTTCTTTTTTCCGTTTAACATGATCGTTTGAATCACATGACCGGACGGAAGCAACATCTTTTGCGCTGCATATCCGCCAAACGTTAACCAACTGGTAGCGGTTACAACTTTAAATGTTGTCATATAAACCTTATTTTGCTGATGATTAATCTTGAGTTTTCCTGGCTGAGTAATCGTTGGTTTATGAGAATGCCCAACAATCAGACAGTCCATGCCATCGATCACATAACCAAATCGTTCATTCCGATTAACAGCAGCGCCAGTATATATCCCCCCACCAGCACCATGCGTTACGACAAATGTATATACTGGATTCACTGACCCCTTTCCTCTGGGTTTTCCCATCTGAATCTTCAGGAAAGCAATGTTTTCTCGGTACCGATCTTCGATGTCCAGCTTACACATAATGTCATAGCAGGGGTCATCGTCAGCATCTTTTAGACTCCGCCGCTCATGGTTACCGCTGACGCAGCATAAAATGCGATCGCGAATCGGGGACAGCATCTCCACCATCATCTTCTTTTGTTCCCTCGGGCGCAGCGTCTCCTCAAATATATTGGAAACGCTGTTCCGAGTAGCGTTATTAATAAGATCCCCAGCTAAAATAAGGTAAATATCCTTGTTAGAAAGAACCATATCACAAAATGCAGCCCATTCCTTTTCCATATGTTCTGCCGCTCCGAGATGAACATCGCTTACTGGAATAATAGTAAGATTTGGACGCTCCTCAAATCGTCGAACAATCATTTCGAAATCAGGTAACACTCTGTAATATCAGCTCCTTATCTATATCCGAGCAGCTGGTTCACGCGTTTCTGCACCGACGGATACATCTCACCAAGCTTTTCGCGTCGCTCGCTGCCGTTTCCATACTTTCCGGCAATAACCTCTCTGGCCAGTCGAGTAATATTTTCATCGGCCAGGATGGCGTTTACTCGTGCCTGAACCTCTTTGTAATTATATCCGGCTTCTTCAAGCAGGCGACGACGTTCATCACCATTTCCCCACTTACCATTCAGAACCTGCTGCGCGAGCTCATCCGTAGTGTATTCCTGTTGCTCCGGATCCTCGGGCTCCTCCGTAGGAAGTGCCGCCATCGCATCCCATTGCTCCGGTGTAATATACGCCTTATTCGTATCCAGGCGAGAACGCCAAATGCTCGGCATCCAGAAGCAAGAAGTATACTGACGAATTTCACACTCGTACGCTCCTTCATTCCAAGGATGTTCCTGAAATTCATAAACCGGCGAAAAATCAGCATACTGAGCTGCCCAGAAATAGTATTTATCGAGCACCTTCTGAAACTTGTTCCTGAGACCAGCAGAAATATAAAGGAACATTTTAATACCTACCGTGTCATACACGTAATCCATGAAACGCATACACCAATCTGCATCGTTATAGCCATAGCTTCGATTATTGCTGCGCTCCCAGTCAAGACACAGAATTGCCTTCCCCAGATAAGGTTCGATCTTCTTCAGAAAGAACTTCGCTTCTTTGATAGGGTCCGTGCCGTTGGCGTAATGGTAGATTCCCATTCGCTTCCCGGTAGCGATCCCCTGATCAAACGAGCGGACGAAATCGGGATTTGTATAATAATATCCTTCTGTCGCCTTTGTAATAATAAAATCGCAATCGATTTTACTCAGATCAATCCCAGCCTGATGGCTGGAAATATCAAAACCGTTCATTCTTTTCCCCCTTTAGGTTAAATTCGCAATCTTCACCCATGCGCCGCTCTGTTTTTTCCAAAGGGCTCGGGTGATCACTACCTCCGGCACAGTAAGGATAACAGGGCTGTTCGCTGTAGTCGGTTTAATCCCGCAGGTCATCCCTACGAGCTGCCATAGTTGTACTTTCCGCTCGGTCCGAATTCGTTTGCCGTGCCGTTGTTACCCCACGGAATATATGTCGCTTTGTTTGCCGGCCCCCAACCATTGATTGCGTTGGACCGCATCTTGATCCGCACGCAGATGGAGTTATCAGTAAGGCGGGTCACGGCGCATTCCGACCTGTAGGCGTAACCGTATTTCCCTCTACTATACATATTGACCCATTCACCGGTTACTTCCGCGCTCCAACCCACTACATTCGTTGGTTCTACTGTGCTGAACGTTCCCATGTATTACACTCCTATTTCCATTCGCCGTTAATATTGATATATGGAAATGCTTCTTTCCATATACCTGTGGTATGATAATACAACCCGACTTGATGCCAAACGCCATCAGTATTTAGGTATAGCATATTTCCGACCGGTTCTGGCACCGTGAGCGTGACCGGACTATTCGCTGTATACGAGCTGCCATAGTTGTACTTTCCGCTCGGTCCGAATTCGTTTGCCGTGCCGTTGTTACCCCACGGAATATATGTCGCTTTGTTTGCCGGCCCCCAATCCCCGATTGCGTTGGACCACATCTTAATTCGAACACAGATGGAGTTATCGGTAAGGCGAGTCACGGCGCATTGCGACCGATAAGCGTAACCATATTTTCCGTAACTGTACATATTGACCCATTCGCCGTATACTTCTGAGCTCCAACCCACTACGTTTGCCGGTTCTACTTTACTAAATGTCCCCATGTATTACACCTCCGGTGGGTTCTGCAGGTAGATGTCCCCGTTATTTCCAAGATCAGAAGACGGCTCATCTTCCCCTGTATAATATGTCACTGGCTCAATATGCGTGCCGGTGATCAATTCTCCAGCGGCATTGTGCGCCGTTACACCCATACTAAGAGTTTCCGGAGTCACGGTGTCAGCTGTGAGATCAATTACTGTCGTACCATTAATGGACACCTTGTTAACAGCCATTGTATTACGCTCCGATCTTCAGTGTTTGGCCTCCAGCTTCATTGTCAGTGTAACTAACAGGGATTGGATTAACCGTGACAGATGACAGGTAGTTGTAATCAGGACTATCTGGTGTAATCTCTTGAGTTCCAAATGTCGGAGTTACAGTCTTAGCTTGAGGACTGGCGCCTTCTGTGCCAGACATTGTACCCGTTACACCAAGTATTGCAATACCATCACGAATATTTTCGGGGATGATCTTTGCGGCTTCTGTCGGGTCAATTTGAGCTTTGCCGGATCCGTCGTGGAAGCCCATCGGAATTGTTACAGACGTTGACTTCTTAGTTATGTTAAGTGTCTTAGCGCCGTTATTCGGCATAGTACCGGTAATTTTTGCACCGGCTTTGTAAGCAGTCTTTCCTGAAAGTATTTCAGCAGCAGTAGCAGTTGCATCTCTTGTGTCTGCGTCAAATGTACAAGTACCTACAATAGGTGCACCAGATTTATCATGCGCCTTGATTCCGCTTGCGAGCTTATCCGGGGTTATATCGTCCTGCGTTAGGTCAAACTTTACCTCTTCACCAAGAATAAATTTATTTACATATTGGTTCGCCATTTATTCTCCTCCTAAAATTAAGGTTGTCCCGCCAGCCTCGTTCGAGACCTCATACTGCGGTATTTTAAATACGGTAATGTTTTTCTTTGGTGTTGTTCCTTTTGTAGGAAGACTAATATCTTCATACAGTTGCGGTATTACTTCATATGGGCCAGTATAAGTTTTTCCGACCCCATCGACGAATGATACCTGAATGTCAAATTCTAATGTCGGAGTAGGCAGTATATTAAAAGATACCTTTGGCATCTTAATCTCGAACGTAACAAGATCATTACTAAAATCGCCTTCAAAAATTATCGTTGGCGTCTTGATCTCGAACGTAACAAGATCATTCATAAAATCTCCTTTGAAAGCGATCTAATGACATCAATTTGTTCTGTAGGGCTTGTAAAGACATCAGTATTCTTAAACTTCACACGCACCTGAGCTTCAACGATTCGCGGAAGAGAAAACGTTTCTTCCTGAGTAACTGGATAAAGAAATGCCCCATCCGAAAAAGTAATTTCATCAGGATAAAGTTTCGTCGTATTATGTAATGTAATCTCTACTTTTTCAACCCTATCTATGTCTACCACTTCACCATTAAACTTTATAGTCATGGCTATATGATACTGGTCACCCTGTGAAATCTGATTGGTCATAAAAATCGCCTCCTTTTTAATGATCTACTTGAACGTTCAACCGCCATTCTAACTCGCGAATTTGTTCCTTCATAGCATCCATAACTGCGCCAATTGTCGGCGGATCAAATATAAGGCGAACTTTTAAGGCTATATAGCTTTTTACCATTTCCAAATCTTTTGAATCGCCTAAGTAGGCTTTCCATAAAGTGGTGTTGTCAGAGATAGAAAAACCGCCTTCGGGGCCGACTCCAAGTTGAGCCAAAATTCCAAAAACGGAGTTAATGTGGATCACAAGATCTGTATCAAAAGCGTCATACTCCGGCGGCATGCCAAGAATTTTTTTGATTGAATCAAGAATACTATCGTCCAAATGTTGTCACCTCCACGGGCAAGTGTCGTTCGGTCGCCGCTCGACCGTGTTAAGATTTAAAAGAGACTCGTCTCCATAATGGATCGCTCTGTGTGTTTTATCTCTGCAGCAGATCAAATATTCCGGATTTAACAGATAGTCCGTTTTTTCCTGAATATCATCTATGGTTATGGGATTCAGGTGATGAATGATGATGGGTTCGTATCGAATTTCTCGCTCTGGAAATGCCAAATCGCATCCGTTATCACGAAGTATGATTTGTTTTCGTATCCGTTTCCATTCGCCAGAACGATAAAACATCTGATTGAAAATCCGATCAAAACCAAAGGTTTCATCACCAATTGCCCCAAATAATCGAAGATATTGGTAACGTTCCTCAAAAGAAGGAATAGCAATTAACTCAGAATATGTCCTCGTCATCTTCTTCCACCCTCTTAGACGCATTACCACTATATACGGCAAAGGCTCGGACTGCTTTTTCATACAGTTCCTCAGAACGCTTCTGCGAATTTATTGATTCTGTCTTTGCCATAATTAATTCCTTTTGCTTCTCTAAAATTTCTTTCTCGATTCGTTCTTTTGTTGAACCGAGTTTTAAATAATGTGTAATAACTTGAGAGGAGGCAGTCCCTTCAAGTAATTGTCTTTCCGCCAGGTCGACAGCTAAAGCAATCAGTTGATTCTCTCGCGCCTCCGGCGTTATTGCCGGACGTCGTGCGACTTTTTTCGTTGTGTCGACGGGCGTTATACGCTTACCCAAAGTTATACCTCCTCTCTATGGGATTAAGCGAGTTTAACTCCGCTTACGCAAAAATAATTGACTGTGCCAGAAACGCCGCTGATCCAGACCATGGCACAGGAAGTAGTACAAACCGCAGGAGCACGAGTTCCAACGGTGTAAACAGAATCTAACTTACCATCTATCCTAAAACACAAACCGCGTTAAAAAGATTAGGAAACCAAATATCAAAAATTTCCCCCGGAGAATTTTCAAAGACCGGCGCGATGCAGAG
>SFTJ01000036.1 GCA_004563195.1 bacterium | reverse complement strand
TTTTAGCCACCTAAAATTACAAACTTGTTAGGACCGGTCAAAATTTGGCTGGTCCTTTTTTTAGAGCCCTCCTCCAGACACACTCAAAGAAACAGTATCTTCCGTAAGGATATTATGGGCGATGGTTTCACTATGTTTCAGTTTTCCATCTATATCCGCCACTGTCCGAGCAAAGAAGTGGCTAATATGCATATAGAACGAGTAAAGAAGATGCTTCCACCAAATGGCAATGTGGGAATATTATGCATCACCGATAAGCAGTTTGGCGAAATGGAAATCTTCTCTTGCAAGAAACAATGCCAAGCCAAGCGTGAACCACAGCAACTTGAGCTGTTTTGAACATATTCTCCCTTTTTCACCACTAATAGAAACAAAAATCTCGGCAAATGCCGAGATTTTTAGTATAAAAGCATCCTGATTTTTTATTTCTAAAAGCACCTCTAACACATTGATACTCATTGTGTTCCACACATCAAAATTGAAAGCAATTCACAACTGCGCAAGGCTTCATAATCCTTTGTTTCAAGGTGCTTTTACTGAACAAAATTACAAAATTGAAAGCAATTCACAACATGATAATAAGGATAACAGCGACGATATGGGGTGCTTTTACTGAACAAAATTACAAAATTGAAAGCAATTCACAACAATCGAATCCGAGGGGGCGTAAGACGAGCGGGTGCTTTTACTGAACAAAATTACAAAATTGAAAGCAATTCACAACAGAGCAATCTGCTTGCGAAAGTGGGTTGCTGGTGCTTTTACTGAACAAAATTACAAAATTGAAAGCAATTCACAACGTTGGTGGTGCTGCTACTCTTGGTGGATATGGTGCTTTTACTGAACAAAATTACAAAATTGAAAGCAATTCACAACTACATTGTAGCAACGAATACGGATACCGTGGGTGCTTTTACTGAACAAAATTACAAAATTGAAAGCAATTCACAACATTAATGACGGTAATTTTAATTTTGAGTGTGGTGCTTTTACTGAACAAAATTACAAAATTGAAAGCAATTCACAACAGTAACATCGGTACGAGTGTTCAAAGCGCTGGTGCTTTTACTGAACAAAATTACAAAATTGAAAGCAATTCACAACCAGCACATCGTCGTCTTGCCTGATGGCTCGGGTGCTTTTACTGAACAAAATTACAAAATTGAAAGCAATTCACAACTTCATCGTAAGTTTTCTTGTACTTATTGAAGGTGCTTTTACTGAACAAAATTACAAAATTGAAAGCAATTCACAACGAAATGAGCGTTTAATCTCGTATTCCCTCAGGTGCTTTTACTGAACAAAATTACAAAATTGAAAGCAATTCACAACCGTACACACCATAACTCTTACGCAGATACCGGTGCTTTTACTGAACAAAATTACAAAATTGAAAGCAATTCACAACTATCCATCCGGACAAGGTGGAGATAGTTCGGGTGCTTTTACTGAACAAAATTACAAAATTGAAAGCAATTCACAACTCGGTAAGAAGTATTCCGTTCCCACACGCTGGTGCTTTTACTGAACAAAATTACAAAATTGAAAGCAATTCACAACGATGTTTCTACTGATAAATTGATGGCACGTGGTGCTTTTACTGAAAATTGAAAGCAATTCACAACTGCGCAAGGCTTCATAATCCTTTGTTTCAAGGTGCTTTTACTGAACAAAATTACAAAATTGAAAGCAATTCACAACACTATCCTCTGATGCCACATATTTTTTCGGGGTGCTTTTACTGAACAAAATTACAAAATTGAAAGCAATTCACAACAGCGCCGAGCTTCGGCAACTTTAGGTCGCCGGTGCTTTTACTGAACAAAATTACAAAATTGAAAGCAATTCACAACCTATTCGCCAATCGTTGTATATCGTTTTTTGGTGCTTTTACTGAACAAAATTACAAAATTGAAAGCAATTCACAACAAATACTTGAAAAGAATATACTTAGTGCCTTGGGGTGGTTTTGTCGGATTAAATAATGTCCATATTGCTGATTTTCTTGATAAAAAATGCTGTTTGGGTGGTTATGGGGGTGTTTGGCCGGGGTGGGGGGCGAAATTTATTTGGCGGAATGAAAATGAAATTGTAACTTTGTTTGCGGTAGGTGCCGGGTGATGGCGCTGCCGGGAATAATACAAAAACAAATCGATAATCTTAAGAAATAAACTGATAATCAAAATGAAGTTACTAAAGAAATGCCTCGTGGGTGCTGCGGTGGCTCTTACGGCACTTTCATCGATGGCTCAGGAACGCTTGCCGGAATATCTACAAGCTGAGAAGTTTACCAAAGATAAACTTAATACCATGCTCTTCAGCACCACGGTGCACCCTCATTGGATGGCTAAGGGCAGCTCGTTCTGGTATGAATACAAAACCGGTGAGGGCAACTTTTGGTGGGTGGTTAACCCTATTGCTCGCACCAAAACTCCGCTTTGGGACCGCGATAAATTGGCTGCCGAACTCACTACCATTGTTCAGGACCCCTTTGAGGCTCGCCATTTGCCTATTCAGAACCTCAAGGTGCTGAAGGATGGCGAGACATTCTCGTTTGAGATTGTGTCGACCAAGGACGTGGAAAAACCTAAAAAAGACGATAAAGACGGCGAAAAAAAGGACAAAAAGAAGGGCAAAAAGCGCCATAGTGGCAGCAAAAAGACGTTCTTCTTTGAGTGGAATTTCGCTACTCAGACCTTGAAGCATCTTGCCGATAAGGAAGAGGCTGAAGAGGAGACTGCCGACTGGGCTAATGTGTCGCCCGACAAGAGCACAGTGGTGTTTGCCAAGGATTGCAACCTTTATCGCATGAGTTATGCCGACTATGAGAAGGCGCTCAAGGACGAAAACGACAGCACCATAGTGGAGATACAACTCACCACCGACGGTACCAAGGACTTTGGCTACGGTATACCCTACTCGATGCTCAACACCGACACGCTGTGCAACGGCAAGCGCCGCGGTGCATGGGGTGCCTGGTCGCCCGACTCGCGCCACTTTGCCACTATCATCGAGGACAACAGTCAGGTGAAGGAGTTGTGGGTAATCAATTCGGTGGCAAGCCCACGCCCAACGCTCGAAACCTACAAATATCAGATGCCCGGCGAGATGGAAGCTCCCATAGAGCACCTCTATGTGTTCGACATGACCAACAACACCCGCAAGGAGGTGAACACATCGCGCTTTAAGCATCAAACACACGGATTGGAATACGCGCCGCGCGACAAGCGCATGTCGTGGGACCCCAATCAATCCACCGTATGGCTCGGCGACAACAATCATTTCTATCTCAATCGCTCGAGCCGCGACTTGCATCGCATCGACATCTGCTCCTACACCATAGGCGAGGACACCATAGTGCCACTCATAGAGGAGCGTATGAACACCTATCAGGAACTTCGCCGCTTGTATGCCGTGAACGGCGGTCAGGAATTGATACACTGGAGCGAACGCGACGGTTGGGCACACCTCTATCTCTACGACGGCAAAGGCAAGCTCAAAAATCGCATCACACAAGGCAGCTGGCACGTGGAAGACGTGCTGAAGGTGGATGAGCGCACCCGCACCATCTACTTCAGCGCCTGCGGCCGCGAGAAGGACGAAAACCCCTACTATGAGCACCTCTACAGCGTGCGCTTCGATGGCACCGGACTGCGCATGCTCACCCCCGGCGACTATTTCCATGCCACGATTATGGACCAGGACGGCCGCTTTGTGGTGGACAACTATTCGCGCGTCAACACCGTGCCTTGCACCGACCTTCGCGATGCTCTCGGCAGAAAGATAATGACCCTCGAGGAAGCCGACTTCTCGCAACTCTTTGCCGCCGGCTACCAATTCCCCGAGCCGTTTAAGGTAAAAGCCGCCGACGGCGTCACCGACCTCTACGGCGTGATGTTCAAGCCCTTCGATATGGACACCACCAAGACCTATCCGATAGTCGACTATGTGTATCCCGGTCCGCAAGTCGAAGCCGTGTACTACCCCTTCACACGCATGACCGTACGCACCGACCGCTTGGCACAAGCCGGATTTGTGGTAATCTCGGTGGGTCAGCGCGGTGGACACCCCAACCGCTCGAAGTGGTATCACAACTTCGGTTACGGCAATATGCGCGACTACCCACTCGCCGACCATAAATACGCCATAGAGCAACTCGCCAATCGCCACAAATGGATTGACATCAACCGCGTGGGCATCCACGGCCATTCGGGCGGCGGATTTATGAGTACGGCAGCCATTTGCCAGTATCCCGACTTCTTCAAAGCCGCCGTATCGGCAGCCGGCAATCACGACAACAACATCTACAACCGTTGGTGGAGCGAAACTCACCACGGCGTGAAGGAGAAAGTGAGCGAAGAAGGCGACACCACATTTGTGTATCAGATAGCCACCAATCCCGAGATAGCAAGCAAACTCAAGGGCCACTTGATGCTTGTGCACGGCGACATCGACAACAATGTGCATCCCGCCAACACCACACGCGTGGCCGATGCCCTGATACGCGCCGGCAAGCGCTTCGAAATGCTCTATCTGCCACAACAGCGCCACGGATTCGGCAATATGGATGAATACTTCTATTGGCGTATGGTCGACTTCTTCAGCGAGCACCTCAAAGGCCGCAGCGAAAAGTCGGTCGACATACCCAAACGATAGCTACGCAATCACGCCAAAATAAACGATAACCGATGCGGGCACACTCCAATATCAGAGGAGCGTGCCCGCATCCACACATAAAGCCTCAGCGGGGCTATCAGGCATTGCCAAGCCACACATAGCACCCACATAATGCAAAAATGCCGCGTTTTTAGCCTAAAAGCGCCGCATAAGTGGTGATGTTATGGCAGAAAACTATTATATTTGCAATGATAAGGCGAGATTCCTTGAAATTTTACCAAAAGAAACCTACAGAATTTACTTCAACCGATATGAAACCAGCGCTAAACATATACCACATACTCTCCGACAAGCAATGGAGTGGCCCGGAGCAATATGCCTACGACCTCATAGCACAAATCAAAGACGACGGCAACAAATACTACACCGAAGTGGTGACCCAAAACCGTCCGAAAATCATAGAGCACTTCCGCTCGCTCGAAGTGCCGGTGTCGATATTGCCCCTCAAGAGCTTGAGCGACCTCGACTCGTCGCTGCGCCTCGCGCGGCAGATAAAGCGCGGCAACAACATACTGCATGTGCACAACATGAAGGACGCCGCCACCGCCGTGCTCGCCTGCCACATATCGGAAAACCCCAACAATCGCGTGGTGCTCACCAGCCACAGCGTGGAGAAGCCCAAGACCAGTTTTTGGTATCGCCGCATACTGCGCGACATCGACCACATCATATTCTCGTCGAGAATATCGTATAACGAATTTATCGACCACGCCAAACGCTTCGACCGCAGCCGCGCCTCGGTAATCAACGACAGCATACGACCTATGCTCAACTATGCCGAGACCTACGACCTGCGCAGAACATGTGAAATCGACGCCGATAAAGCCCTAATCCTGTTTCACGGCCGCGTGTGCAAGGAAAAAGGCGTGGACGTGCTGCTGCGCGCCATCACACAGCTCGACAAGAGCACCTATCACCTCGCCATCATAGGCGACGGCGACAAGCGCTTCGTAAAGCGCCTGCGCAGTTTCATCGAAGCCAATCAGCTTGAGCACAACATCACTATGCTGGGCTATCAGCCCAATCTGCAAGAACTGCTTGTGCAAGCCGACTTCGGCGTACTTCCGGCAGCCTGGCGCGAGCCGTTCGGCATAAGCAATCTGGAATATATGATGCTCGGCAAAGCCCATATCGCCACCAACAACGGCGGTCAGGTGGAATATCTGCAAAACGAGAAAAACGCCCTCTTGGTCAATCCGAGCGACTTCTCCGAACTTGCAGCCGCCATAAAGCGCCTCATCGACGACCCCGCGCTGCGCCACAACATAGGCGCACAAGCGCAAGCCGACTTCAATAGCCGACTAAGTTATGAGCATTTCTACAGTCAGATTATCGACCTTTACACCGGCCTTTACACCAAGTAAGCAATCTCTTTAGCACCTATAAAAAGCCCTTGGCGCCCATGAGCACAGCATCAGTCACGCTGCATCATCATAGGCGCCAAGGGTTATCATTATGGGCGTCGAAAAGGCTCGCAAGGCTTCGCCTCTACCCTATTATTTTCGACTTTCAAAGCACAGGCAGCTTAGGCAGCACGATGCTGTAGAGAGCCGCAGATGCTCCGTCTCAGCAACCCACTATATATTTGCTTCCCGGCAAATATGAGAGGAGTTTGATGGCAACAGCAGAGCTAACAAACGCCAGCACGGCAATCACCGGAATGGCTAATGCCACATGTATGAGCGGCTCAGCAGGGTTGCCATTGACGAAATATGAAGCGTAGAGCGTCACAAAGAACAAGTGAATCAAATACATTCCGAACGACAGGCGCGACAATTCGGCAACCATAGGCGAAGTGGCTTTGCGCTCGATGCACGAGAACAAAAGGAACACACCGAAGGTGGCAATGATGACATTAGGCGTGCAAAATTCCCAAGCCCACTCAAGCATAGGAGTGTCGATGAGCACACCCGGCGTGCCCTTCATCCAAAACGACCATCCGGTGAACACCATACCCACCACGGCAGCCACAGCGCCTATGCGCAGACGCTTGGCGCGATTCCATTGTATGTGCACACGCACATAGTGGGCAAGCACCAGATAACCGAGATAGCCCGACACATACCAGAACATGCCATAACCATTCCAGAAACATTCACCCCACACCTCGGGAGTGATAAACTTGCGAATAAACGGCGTGAACGACGAGATGAAAAACAGCGTCAGGAACACCCTTTCGTCGCGCGCCGATGCCTTTTCGAGCCACGGCGACACCACCGGAATGATGAGATAGATGCTGATGAGCGGATACATAAACCACAAATGGCCCGCCATAGATGGAAAATTGAGCGGCAAACGAGCGAGGTCGGTAAGCGACTGCTCCCACGTCATCGCACCCCAAGCAAGAGGCAAGAACGTGTAGGCAAGCATAAACACCAGCATAGGAGGCACCACGCGCAACAGGCGACGGCGGTAGAACGACGTCATAGTGTAGCTCGGCTTCATAGGCACAAGCAAGAATGCCGAAACTATCATAAACAGCGGCACACTTACGCGTCCGAGCGTGCCATCGTAGAAAGCCACCCAAAAGCGATTGCTCTCATTGGCAAGCATCGACACATTGCCGGCGAGCCCCGATGAGTCGGCACCATAGAAATTCTCACTTGCGTGCACCAGCATCACCAGGAAGCATGCCACCACGCGCACATAATCGACAAACACCACACGATTATCGTTGCCATTAATACTCTCCGATTTCTTCATTTAATTTGGTAATTATATAGTTCATTTCAATAGCACCACTCGCGCAGAGAGAGAGCGGTAGAGAGGTTAGCCCACATCGGCACAGAGCGGCACAGGCGTGTGTGAAACGGTATTACAAAACTAATAATAGTATTTCGTTAATCAAAGAAAAAAAGCTCCGATTAAAGCCCGAAAAAGAAATTATTTACAAAACTTTAATATTAACGCACTACCTAAAAAGGCAAAACTTAACTATCTTTGCAGAAGCCTTGACACCCGAGGGCAACAACCATAAAAAGCCTCAGGCGGGCACATTACACCAACATTTTCGATCGATAAAACAATGATAGACTTCACACCCATAGCTCGACAATATTTTGCACATCGACTGCAAGAAATACAGCGATTTGTAGACTATAGCGAATCGGTGCAACGCGAGCAGCTTGCCACCTTGCTGGGTTGTGCAAGTTACACCGAATACGGGCAGAAATATCGCTTCCCCGCCATAAGGGGCTACAACGACTTCAGCAACACCCTACCCCTCACCACCTACGAAGACCTCAAGCCGCACATACAGCGCATGATACGCGGCGAGAAGAGCATATTGTGGCCGGGCAGAGTAGACAAATTCGCCCAATCGTCGGGCACCAGCGACGGCAAAAGCAAATACATACCCATCACCAACGATGCGCTCAAGAAAAATCACTATCAAGGCGCAAGCGATGTGGTGGCTTTATACCTCAATATGAACCCGCAGAGCCGCATCTTCAGCGGCAAAGCGTTCATTTTGGGCGGCAGTTTTGCCAATAGCGTTGACTATGCCGCTCCGGGCACTCAGATAGGCGACCTCTCGGCTTCGCTCATCAAAAACATCAATCCCATGGCCAACATGATGCGCGTGCCGAGCAAAAGCGTGGCTCTGATGGAGAATTGGGACGAAAAACTGCCGGCACTGGTGGCAGCAAGTTTGAATAGCAACATCACCAACATATCGGGAGTGCCCTCGTGGTTCCTGACCGTGATACGCGAAGTGATGAAAGCCGCCGGGGCTCGCTCGATACACGATGTGTGGCCAAATCTGGAGGTGTTTTTCCATGGTGGCATAAGTTTTGATCCCTATCGCGAGCAATACCAAAGCATCACCGACCCGCAGAAGATGCACTTCGTGGAAACATACAATGCCAGCGAGGGATTTTTTGCCTCACAGTCGTCGTTCGACACCAATGCCATGCTATTGCTGCTCGATATAGGTGTGTTCTATGAGTTTATCCCCATCGACCAAATCGACGAAGAGCGGCCTATGGTGCTGCCGCTATGGGAAATATCGGCAGGCGAGACCTATGCCCTGGTCATCACCTCGTGCAACGGCTTGTGGCGCTACAAGATAGGCGACACGGTGTATATCGAAAGTACATCGCCGCTAAAAATACGCATTGCCGGACGCACCAAGAGCTATATCAACGCCTTTGGCGAAGAACTGATGGTGCACAACGCCAACGCCGCCATCACCTATGCATGCGTTGCCACCGGCGCACAAATCACCGACTTCACGGCAGCTCCGGTCTACACCACTGAGCAAAGCAAAGGCCATCACCAGTGGCTCATAGAGTTTGCCAAGATGCCATCTTCGCTCAAAGCATTCACCGAAGCCCTCGACAGCCAACTGCAGCACGAAAACTCCGACTACGAAGCCAAGCGCTACAACGACATCTTCCTTGCTGCACCCGAAGTGGTAGTGGCAAAAAACGGCATCTTCGACACCTGGCTGGGAATGACCGGCAAACGCGGCGGTCAGCGCAAGGTGCCTCGCCTGTGCAATGATCGAAAAATAATAAATCAATTACTCGAACTAAATAAAAAAAAACAATAATAAAAAAAACAACGGAACAATGAAAAGACGCCTTTTATCAGTTCTACTCTGCCTCTTTGTGGTACTCACAATGAGCGCAGCCAAACAACCAAAGTACATCTTCTATTTCATAGGCGATGGTATGGGTCTAAGCCCGGTGCTTTGCTCCGAAACATATAACCGCACCGTGCTTGGCAACGACACTCCACTTCTGTTTATGCAATTCCCCACAGTGTCGTACGCCACATCTTACTCAGCCAACAACACCATTACCGACTCGGCAGCAGCCGGAACAGCCTTGTCGACAGGACATAAGACCAACAACTCGATGCTGGGTCTCAGCCCCGACAAGCAACCCGTAACAAGCATTGCCGCCGAACTCAAAGAGCAGGGCTACGGCATAGCTATAGCCACCACGGTAGACCCCGACGATGCCACTCCGGCTGCATTCTATGCCCATGTGGAGAAGCGTAGCATGTTCTACGAGATAGCTCAGGATATGGCAGCCAGCGGCTACGACTTGTTTGCCGGAGGACGTCTGCGCGGCAAGACACCCGAAGGCGGCAAGGATGTGAAAACCATACTCAGCGAAGCCGGATACACCGTAGTAAACGGTCCGCAAGGCTTTGAAGCCAACAAAAACCGCGACAAACTCGTGCTTCTGAGCACTACCGAAAAGTTAGACCACGTGGGTTATGCCATCGACTATCAACCCGGTGCTCTCACATTGCCATTCATCACCCAAGCTTGCATAGAGCACGAAATGCGCGTATCGCCCGACAAATTCTTTATCATGATAGAAGGTGGACTTATCGACCACTCGTTGCACGCCAACGATGCCGCCACCACAGTGAAAGAAGTGTTGGACTTCGAAAAATCGATAAGAATAGCCTATGAATTCTATCTACAGCACCCCAAGGAAACACTTATCTTAGTCACTGCCGACCACAACACCGGCGGTATGGCTGCAGGCGTGTCGGGCGGCCCTTACAACTTGCCGTTGAAGAATATCGACTACCAAAAAATCTCTATCGAGACCATGCAAGCCGACTGCCGCGCTATGGTGGAATCGGGCAAGATAATGTCGTGGGATGAGATGAAAGCTTATCTCGAAAAGAATTTTGGCCTTTACGGAGCAATCACCGTTTCGGAAAAGAACGACAAACTGCTTCAAGATGCCTACAACGCCACATTCGTAGCCAAGAATGCCGAGGACAATCGCACTCTCTATGCCTCGCTTAGCTCGTTTGTGCAGACCACCTACGATGTTCTCGACAAAATCACAGGCATAGGTTGGACCACCAATGGCCATACAGGCGACTTCGTGCCGGTGTATGCCATAGGCGTGGGAAGCGAACTCTTTGAAGGCTTCCACGACAATACCGACCTGCCAAACATCATTCGCAAAACTTGCAAAATACCAACACATTCAAGCAAGTAACAATCAAAAAAACTACTGATAAACTAACCGGAGGGGGAGCATCGGCAATCACAGCCCGATACTCCCCCTTCTGATTATATGCTCGTAGCGACGCTTACACAAGCCACACCATGGCAGCAAGGCCGGCATACGACAGCCAAGTGAGCGCTACAAGCACCCAAGCCACCTCGCTACGCCCGGGATAGACATAATATGCCATCGCCAACATGCCAAACACATAAAAGGGAAACACGCTAAGCAGAAAACGCATAGTGTCGTCGGCAGCAAATGCCGGATGCTGATACGCCACAAACCACACCACTATGAGCATCACACTAAGCAATAGCAGCATTACATACCACAGCGGTCGCTTTTCTCTTTCCATCGTCATATTTTTCAGTCTGTTTTTTGTAATTCAATGCTGCAAAAATAGCAAATAACCCGGCTTACAACAAAACTTACCCCGTTTTTTTACATTTCAACCCCATTTCTATCTCTGAAATTTTGCAATGTTATTTTTTTGAAAAACTGCCATTATTTTTATTTTATTGATTATAAGGATATTAATAATTTTATCCATATTTTAAATGTTAAATTCTATCTTAATATAAATTAAATCAGTATTAAACACCTTTAAAAGTTTTGCAGCCATTATAATGTATTTTATCTTTGTGATTGTAATTAGGTCATACTATTAAAACCTTGATCAATTTGATACTTGAAAAAACAGAAAAACGAATAAAATTAGGTCATATAAATCAAAACTTAACTTAATTTAAACGAAACACAGAGCAGCAAGGATGATAGTCTTTGCTGCTCTTATTTTTTTAGTAAATAAATTACTAAAAAAAAGGTAATTCAGAACACTTGGTATTATAAAGTATTTAATAACTTTGCAGACACAAAATCCCCAATATTACAGCATAATGTGTCGACGAATAATATTATTACTTTTTGCAATATCAACCACAATATCAGCTATGCACGCTCAGCTCTATTTCGACAACAGTGTGCGTAACCACAAGCAATATGCCGACAGCATACGCAATGCCTTCGACAACGGCCCCTATTTCTCTCTCTATCGCGACAATTACTTTACAGCCGGCATCCCATTGGGAGAAGAGATAAGTCGCACCAACAGCGACGTGAAATTTCAGGTGAGTATATCCCAACGCCTCACCAAGAGTGTGTTGCCATTTAACACTTATTTGTTTCTCACCTATACGCAAAAGTGCTTTTGGAATGTGTTTGAAGAGTCGCTGCCGATGCACGACCTAAATTTCAATCCCGGTATAGGTCTCTCAAAATTGCTCTTCGTAAAGGGACACATGATAGGCAAAGCCACGCTTCTAATCGAACACGAATCGAATGGGCGCGACGGCGAGTCATCGCGAAGCTGGAATCGCATCACTCTGGGCGCAAACGTATATATCACACCTCACATGATGGTGCACGGAAAGGTGTGGATACCGATTATCGACGGCGAGAACAATAAAGACCTTCTCGACTATCGAGGATTGTATGAAAGCGGCGTGCAGATACGTTCATCCAACGACCGTTGGGGATTTGCTTTGGTCTCTGCCAAACGAAAAGGTTGGAATTTCAACTTCAATTTCACTGTAGAAGTAAATTATCGCTTGTTTCACGACGAGAACCAATATTTCTTCATTCAATACTACAACGGATACGCCGAAAATCTGCTCGACTACAAGGAGCATCACTCACGCATTCGCGCCGGATTGGTAATTAAGCCCAATTTCTTCAGCGAATATTAATCAAAATAATTTATTGCTGTCCGATAAAAGTTGACAGACGCAAGAAGATATGGCTCGGCTATCGTTTTCATGGTGGTCGAGTCTGTTTTTTCGATTTCCAAGCCCCCTCAGTGCGATGCACAGCCTCGAGAGGGTGATAATAACCTGCTACACCGCAGCACGACCTGAAAGGTCGAACGCCCGAGCGAAGCGAGTGGCTCTTAGCCGGGGGTGGAGCGAAGCGTAACCCTCGGTATCGTGACACCCCACTATGATGCGTCTGAAAGACGCGAAATTCGGCTTCATTGGCGACAACTTTCGCGTCCTTCAGACGCTTTTCCCGGGGCGGCCACTGTTCCGGGGGTTGCGCTAACGCTTAACCCCCGGCTAAAAGCACTCGGGCTAAAGCCCTCGGCATTCAACCTTCAGGTTGCTTACCATCGCCGCCATAACATTCGTGGCGCATCCACCTACCAACCGCCACCAACCTGCCCTATCGCACAGCAATAAAACAAAAGTCTGCCCTCGCGCTGAGGACAGACTTTCTTTTATCATTGCGCTACGAGGCATTTTCAAGCCCATGGCGGCGTTTTCACTTGTTTTACTTCACCACCATCACCGGGCGCTCAAAAAGCTTCACACAGCCCTTAAAACCACCTTTAATGATAGCATTCACAGCCGCAGTGTCGGCAACGGCATCCACGGCATTTATCGGGAGTTGATACATCACCACGAGCGGATATTTATCGATGATGGATTTCATCAACGTATCTTCGCCCGGCACAAATCCGAGCGCATGATATTGCTCGTAGGTATAAGAAGTAAATGCCACCTTAGGCCCAATGCCACGGCGGTCGAGCAGATAGCCGTCGGCGAGGCGAACAGGCAACTGACTTTCCACAATATCGGCAGGATCGGGATAAGAAGCCAGTCCGGTGCCATTGCTGCTGAGCATCACCGGCACGTTGTAGAAAAAATCCTTTGTGGTCTTATACACCACAGCCTTTGGCATTACGGCAGCCGCACTGCCTCCTACGGGCATTTCAGGCACCGCTACGGGAGTTTCTGTCATCTCGGTTCCATTTACTTCACCCGACACATTCGCACCATCAGAGGCGGCTTTATTGGTCTTGCAGCCACCGAGTGCAATAATTGTCAAAGCGATAATTAAGAGTTTATTCATTTTCTTCAATTATTATTATTTCTTGATTAAACGGTGCATCACCACGCCATCGGCTGTATTAATCTTCATCACATACACACCTGCAGGGAGGTTATCCACTTGCACCGAGGTGCGCTGCGAGCCAGCGGCATCGGCTGCTATCACTTGCTGCCCGTTAGGAGCAAACACGGCGATGTCGGTAATAGCACTTGGCGACTCTACGTATACCACATCGCTTGCCGGATTGGGATATACAGCCACTTGTGTGGCATCGGCTTCTACATCCTCGATGCCCGACACGCCCTTCACTATAAAGCTGGTGCCGCCACCTATCTGCTTCCATCCATCGTCATAAGCAAAGAGGTATGCAGAATAGCTCTTACCTGCCACACCATCGAAGCTACCCTTGAACGAAACAGTAACAGTTCTGCCCTTGTCGATAAATACCGTACCACTTTCAATCAGAGCCACATTGGCGCCCGTTGTGCCGTTGTAGATAGCGCAATAAAGCGGAGCGACAAAGAGACCACCGGTGTTTGTAACCGCGAAACTTGCCTGGAAATCATTGCAGTAGATATTCATCTTGTCGGGGAAAGTGCAACCGGTGTGGCTTAGTTCATAATCGCCCGGATTGGCTGCAATAGTGATTTTGGCTCCGACGATAGGAGTATAATAACCATCTACAACTCGCATTATATACAAAACATAGTCGCCTGCATCGTATGCGCCCATAATTCCGTCTATTTCGCAGGTTACGGTTTCTCCGCTATCTACTTCAGCCTCAATTTCCTCTACTTGCAACAATTCGTCGTTGGCATTGACTATGCCCAAATAGAGGTTGTCCTTGAAATCGGAACCCTGATTCTCAACATCGAAAGAAACGAGGAATGGTTTCTCGGAATAGAAGTTTGCTGCAGAGTTTAAATTTGAAATCACGAGCTTACCGCCATCGTGCGTGTTGGCGAAAGTGAGTTTACCGTTGCTCACGGTGAGTTGTATGGTTTTTTGCTTACCGTAAGGAATTGTCACTTTGCCCTTTCGGCCCAATGTGGTGTTATCATAGGTTGGGTAGATGGTGTAAACGCCATCGGCGAGATTGGCAAATTTCGATGCAGATAAGCTAAATCCGCTATAATAATAAGAACTATTCGACTGCACGCTAAGCGAACTTCCCAATATATTAACCACATCGTTAGTGGTGTTATTCACCACGTCGATACCCAAATTTAATATACAACTTTTGCTATAAAGAGAGAATTGCGAAAAAATCTCGCCTGTAGAGAACGAGATAGTGGTGTTCGCCACATCGGCAGCAGCAATTTCGGTGGCATCACACTTAAAATCGCCATCGTAACCCAAAGAGTAAAATGCCTCTTCAGTACCCTTGTTGGGAGCAAAGCCGTAGACAATCTCTTGATAGCTGTTGTAGCCCGAATCGCTGCCACCAATACCTTGCGACATAGGGTCGAGTGCCGAAAGCTTGAAATAGCCATCAGAAGTGCCGCCCCAGCCCCAATTGAAGTGGAAGAAATTGTCGCTACTATAGCCATCGCACACAAATGCGTGACCTGCACTGCTGTTATAGCCGGCATAGAGCACCGGGCGTCCATTAGATACCTCGTTATAAATCAGGTCGTTCCATTCGTTGATTGAATAATACATTCTTTCGGCATATTTCAACGATTTATCGTAGTCGAAATTACCAATCAACGCTCTATAAGCATCCGAAAGATAAGCACCCGAAGACAAGCCATAACCCATCTTAGCGCCCACACCTACACTATACATCAGCGTAGCCACAGCCTCTTTTTGCTCATCGGTAGCGCCGGTGCCATACACATCGAGCATATTATCCCAGTCGAAATCGATAGTAGAAAAGTCGAGCGATAGGGTGGTGGCAGTGCCATTGATATTGCAGCTGTAAGAACAAGAGCCCTTGCCGGTCTTTGGCCACTCGAAATAGTTCATAATCTGAGCAGTGGCAGTAGCCGTACAGCCGGTTACGCAACGACGCGTACTGTCGTACATAGGACAGAGGTTGTTATACGGACTATTTTGGTTCCATTTGCTGGTGAGAAGAGGTGACACGGGTTGGCGATCGGCAGTAGCCGTTTCGGGAGCAGCGAGCACCGCAGGCATGCCTCCGGTCACACTGTGAGTGATGGCATAATTAATCTCCTGCTTATAACCTTCGAGCATCGAAAGCATATTTTCGGGTGCGGTGTTGATGTCGAAACTGCCGTTTTCGGAGTATCCGAGCACCTGCTCCACGCAGTCGTCGGCCGACACTATCACAAAACCGCCTTGCGCGAGATTATACACATAGTAGTTAGCAACAGCATTGGTGGCTTCTGTGTAGGCAAGAGTTATATCGCCACCACTTGCCAAAGATTTCAAACGAGAATTTTCGCGAACGAATCTATTAACCAACTCTTTCGCTTCATCTACACCTATCTGTTTGGCACTCATCGGCAAAATTGCCAATAGCGCCGCCAGTGCAAGTAAATATTTTCTCATAAGTATTTATTTATTATTATTTTAACGTTGGTTATTTGGCTCAAAATTAGAAATTTTTGTCCTATTATGCTCACAATCCACAAAAAAGCTTTTCAAATTTAAGTAATTTAACACAGCACTCGTGTTTCAGCAAACAAAACCCCACTATCGCCGAGGCAATAATGGGGAAAAAATTACAATATCCTAAAAATATTAATCGATTTTTTATTTCTTGATTATCCGCAAAACTTCATTTCCGCTTGTGCCGCTAACCTTAATGAAATACACTCCTGCGGGGAGATTTTCCACTTGCAGTGCACTGTTTGTGGCTCCGTTGCCCTCGGCGCGGATTACACAACTGCCGGCGGCGTTGTATACCGATATGCCTGCTATCGCTTCGGGCGACTCGATGTAGACCACATCGGTGGCAGGCCACTCAAAATAGTTCATAATCTGCGAGGCAGCTGTAGCGACGCAACCGGCTTGCTACAGATAAAGAAAAACAGCACTATGCTCTCGCACAATGCTGTTGTTTCTATCATTCTCAGGGATCTTAAAATCCTGTTTCGTGATAATCAGGTTCGTATAAATCAAAACTATACTTACCAAAATTTGACCTTATAAAGTGACCTTACTAATAAATGAAAATATCTTTTTTTCAAAAAACTTATCAAGTGAAAATACTAATAAATAATAGGTTGAACAGATTTCAATCAAAAATTTTTTGAGTGCATGTAATAATCTTTGTGTTTTAAACAGATTGATTGAAAATCCAAATCAACAAAAATACTTACCAAACGATTTATTATGAAAATCAAACCAAATTATTTCTTCACAAACTGCTTAACGGCTACTTCACCTTGAGCAATCACCTTCACCACATACACGCCTTGAGTGAATTGGCTGATAGAGATGGTGGCTGCTTGAGCATCTACGCTCTTGCTGTAGACCTTCTGACCGGCAATGTTGTAAACCTCGATTGATTTAACCTCAGTAGAGGCCTTAACATCTATTTCGCTATCGTTTACGTTGATGGCGAACTTCGAAGCTTCTACATCATCGATGCCGGTGAATATGTTTGACGCAACAGTCACTGTATATCCGTTGCTCACTGTAGCAGCACTTTCGTCGCTTGCTACCAATGAGTAATTACCCTTCGATACATCGGCCAACGAACCTTCGAAAGTCACTGTTTGAGTAGTTTTGCCCGGAACATCTATTTCCTTGCTGAGAGTGAGAGCCGAGTTGCCTTCAGAGTCGACAAGCGATACCGACAATGTGCCAAGATAATTGGCATCACCTGTGTTTTCTATATCGGCATCGATGGTGAGGTTGGCGCCGGTAACTGCATTGTAGGTGCGCATGCTTGTTACATTAAGCTTGGCTTCGCTCATTGCGCTTGTGCATTCATACGAACCGTCTTCGAGGCGAGATAATCTCCACACCTTAGTGGCATTGTACTTAAATACCACCGGCTTCCATTCTTCAAGAGTTGATTCCTTATAGTATGTGGTTACATCGTAAGTTCTACCACATGTAAGATATTTATTCACGTTAAACGAGCCAAATAGATTACTTGCAGAGTCATCGCCGGTTACCGCAATTTTATCGTTTGATTTTATAAATATTTCTTCACCCGACTCGATATCTACAGCCTTTATTGCAATGTCTACAAAGAAATCGTATTGGCGGTTCATATATAGATAACTATGGTCGGCCAAAGTAGTGAATTTACCATCGGTTTTAATGTAGGATAATTCAGGAATTTTTGTATTCTGATAAAAGCCCAATACATTGCCTGTGCAGTAGAGAGGAGTGTCCATTTCGTTGCCTTGAGTAGAAGGCTTGATGTTGATAATCAAGTGCTCACGGCTGTTGAATCTCATATCGGCTTTCTCCAATACCAGAGGAGTGATGCTGTAATAGCCATTGAAAATGCCACCCCAACCCCAGTTCATGTGGAATGTGTTATCCTCGGCATTGTAACCATCGCATACGAAAGCATGACGATCGGCTTCACCACCTGTATAAAGCACCGGACGGCCGTTTTTCAATTCATTGATGATAATATCTTCCCATTCGCAGGTGCGATGCATATTGCGGTCGCGATATGATATACCGGTTGAGTAGTCCATGCACTTCCATAAAACTTCAAGAATGCGCTCTTCTTTGGCTGAGGTGATATAAGTGCTATAGCTCGAACCTATCATGATACCGCAATTATAGATAAGGGTGGAAATGGCATCTATCTGTTCTTGCGGACTCGAAGTAGATATGCTTTGCGGCATATTTGCCCAGTCGAAAGTCAAATCGGTGAAAGTGAATTGCCAGAAACCGGGATTATACGAACCATTAAGAGTAGCAGTAGGCCACTGGTGATAGTTAAGAATCTGAGCAAGAGCTACAGCCACGCAACCACCGGGGGCCGACTCGCCTGACGATGTTTTGCAAAGAGTATTATACGGAGCCGACTGACTCCACTTGGTGCTTACAAGAGGTTGTATCGACTGGCGCTCAGTGCTTGTTTGTGTCTGAGCCAAGGCGGGTGCCGATGCATCGGCTGCTGCACCTTCCATTATGGCTTCGCTGATTTGTGCCTGACACTTTTCCAACCACCACTTTGCGTTGTCGGGAATGTTTTCGAGATCGAACGAACCTTCATCGATGGTGGCCAAAACCGGAGTGGCACATTCATCGGCGCCTGCGATTACAAAACCGCCATTCTCACGATTGAAAACATAGAAGCAGTTTTCATCTTCATTATATGTATTGGGAGCAGTGTAGACCAAAGAAAGTTTTTCGGTCGCGTTGCGAGTCGACTTAAGCGACTTCGTTGTCATCAAGTGACGTTGAGCAGAGCGCATTGCTGCGTCTGCGCTGATTTGTTGAGCTGTTGCTGTGAATGTAGCAGAAGCTATAGCTACTACAGCCATTAAATTAGTAAGTTTCATAAAATAATTAGGTCAAAAAAATAAATAAATAATAATTAGGTCATACAAATCACTTGTGTTTGTGATTCTTGATGCAAAGTAAAATCACTATTTTCGATAAAAAAAATATTTCGACGATTTTTTGCGAAAAAAAGTGATTTATGGGCGTTTTTGTAACATTGATGTAATTGATTTTAAATCTATTATAACTAAAATTAATATAATATTTAACATTTAGCTTTTTCAGCAATATGCTTTACGGCACACTTTGGAGCAATATTTAATTAATTATTAATAGATTATACACCACATCAAAATTAGCAAATAAAATAAAAATCGCAAAGCAAATGTGAATTTTTATTTTTCGGCAAAAAGCACTGAAAAACAAAATAAACTGAAATTATTTCGCCTTGTCACTTCTATTTGAGTTAGAACAAAACGCAGAAACTAATGTTCTATCTTCCCCGGCATATTTAACAGCTTTTGGCTCAGCATAGAAGTTTTATTACTAACTTTGTGCAATAAAACTCTAAAAAGCCGAAATATGAACAAAACAATAGAAATAGACGAAGATGCATTGGCAGCACGCGGGGTGCAAAATTTTCTCAACGGATATAACTGTTCGCAAGCCGTAGTGGCTGCTTTTGCCGACCTTTACGGACTTGACGACAAAATTGTGGGTATGGCGAGTTCGTTTGGCGGCGGCATGGGTCGCTTGCGTATGACCTGCGGCGCCTGCACTGGCATGTTTATTCTTGCCGGATTCGAGACCGGGTCGCCCGACGCCAAGAACCTCGTGGCTCGCAACCACAATTACGCCACCGTGCAATCGCTTGGCAAGGCTTTTCAAGAAGAAAACGGCTCAATGATTTGCGCCGAACTGCTCGGTCTGCGTGCCGGAACCATAGAACCGCCCAAACCGGCAGAACGAACAGCGGAATATTATCGCTCTCGCCCTTGCGTGAAGATGGTGGAATCGGCTTGCCGCATATATGCCCGATACCTCAAAGAAAACCTCGGCAAATAATAGAAATTCTCAACCAAATAACACCTATATTGCATAAAGGCAACACCCCGCATAGCGCAGAGTGTTGCCTTTGCTTATTATTTTACATTATTTAGACAAATCTGATTTAAATTTATAAAATATTTGCATATTATTATTTAAAATCTTAACTTTACAGCGCAATTATTTTATAATCTAACATAAACAAATAACAATTATGATGAAATCAATTTACCTATCATTGATTGCTATGTTATGTGCAACCGCCGTATCGGCTCAAGCATTAAAACAGGTAGCAAGAAAACAATTGAACGCCAATCAAACCACAGAGCGTGAATTGGTAGTGAAAAACCAAAATGTTAAAGTATTAAGTAGCAAGAAATTAGCCAAGGATGTAGTGTTACAATTGGTAGAAAATGAGAACGGACTCATAACCAAGCGTTTGGTAACCAATCGCAACAAGACAGTAAATCCACGTCTCGCCAAGGCACCGAAAGCCGAAGCTAATTCTACAGGCATTTCGTTACAAGAAGGTTTTGAAGGAAGCGATGGCACCGAAACATGGCAACCCGAAGGTTGGTCGGTAGAATCGAAAGGTGAGCCTTTTGAATCAGACCACACAGAATCGTGGGTGGTGAAAACTCAAATTCCCTATTCTCCTGCACCTAAAGGCAACTATTACGAAGTAATCTATTTTTCTGTAAATAATAAAAATGAATGGCTATGTTTGCCTACAGTAACTCTTACCGAGCACCCTATGCTATATTTTTATGGCTATATCGACCCCGTATTCTTATTTGATTTGAACTATGTAGATTGGGATGCATTTGAATTTACCGAAGTTAAACCGGCAGCCAATCTGCAAATTCTTATCAAAGAAGAAGGCGGTACCGAATGGACCGTAATTAAGGACTTTTTTGAGGAATACAAGAATACTCCTCTATCCGACTTGTTTAATATGTCGCCTGAGGACCTCCAAAAGTTTTCAATCGACCTCGCCGAATGGGCAGGCAAGAAAGTAAACATTGCATTCCAATATGAGGGTGCCGATGGAAACACCATGATGCTTGACGATATTATCATATCCGAACCAAGTCTTGAAGCACGTTACAGCTATCCTGTAGGAACTTTGTTCTTCGGATTGGATAAAGATTTCAGTGCATTGTCGTTGTCAATGCCGTTGCTTCCTGTGGGCGAAGAACTCGTATGGTATAACACATCCGACGACTACGAAGCCGAGATCGAGTGGCAATATCACGATTGGGCTACCAACAATATCCTCACCACCAATACCACCGACCTCTCAGCCGTTTATCACCCCGACTACACCAGCGATTTTACTTGCCGCAACAACAACTACAACTCTCCTATACTCACCATCAGCAAGGCAGGAGCCGCTCCGGGCGAATATTCGAGATACAAATACTTCCAAGCCGGAGGTCGCGCCGAATGGATGGAAAACGATGAACTCTATCAATATCACTTGCTACCTTTCGATATCAACACCGAAGGATTTAATATTGTAGGCGTAGACAACGATATGGATGCAGCAATTCCTATCTACGGCTATAGCAAGGATGTGGACGCTTTTTGGACCAACTACACTTTCCAAGGTCAGGAAGAAGAAGGTGAAGGAGTGAAAATGACAGGTATATTCAACTACTACTTCACAATGGCTCAGCCACTTGTAATCAACAATGCTATGGTGTGGGCTAAGGGTCAGATAGGAGAGAACGCATTATTTACCATCGACATCATTCCTCTTAGCGAGGAAGGCGAAATGCTCGATGCTATAGCTACCGCCACCTGCAAGGGCAGCGATATGATTATGATGGAAGGTGGCTCGCAAAACTTCTATAGCATACCGTTTGTGTTCAGTCAACCGGTGGTAATGTCGCAAGATGTTTGCGCTTCTTACATCGTACGCCTCTCGGGCTTCAACGACCCCGAAAACGTAACATATTTTGCACCTTATCAGTCGATTGTAGATCATCCCGACGGATATGCATTAGGCTGGATTGAAAAATCAATCACAATGAATGGCGAAACTCGCTCGTCATTGAGTCCTATAGCTTATTACACAGGATACCAATCATTTGCAATAGGTCTTGATGCCGAATATCCATGGCTCGATGCCGATGTCAATGAAGTGAACATCGGTGCCGACGGCAAGGCTGAAGTGGCTTTGGGTAGCTACTACGATGGCTCTGCACTCACAGCTACTCAAGCCGACGGCTCTGCACTTCCGTCATGGCTCAGCGCCAGCATCACAGGTCGTTACAACAATGCCAAGGTGGAATTTACCGCTACAAGCAGCGTTTCCGACCAATGCGATGTGAAGATTTCGGGCCCCGGTGTTTCGCAAATCATCTCCGTTAAGGCCAGCTCAGCGCTCAACACCATCAAGAGTGACAACTCTCAAGCTGCCGATATCTACAATATCAGCGGTCAGCAAGTGAAGGGTGACCTCAATTCGGGTCTCTACATAGTTCGCCACAGCGACGGCTCTGTAAGCAAGAAGATTGTGAAATAATATATTCTTTTATATTTATCAAAGATGCAGCTGCACCTCTTTGCCTTAAAGCAAGTGGTGCAGCTTGTTTCTTTTATACTATATCCTTTCTTCTCTCACAAGATTGCTATTTCTCGTTAATTATATTAAATATTTTTATTAAAAACTGCAATTTTGTCATGTTTCATATAAAGTTTTAGTAACTTTGCATTTGGGAATAGACAGTTATCACATCTGTGACCTAACTACAAAATATAATTTATCTTACTTAATAACGAAAGAAACAAATATTTTCTATGCAAGATACACCCATCAAACGAACAGTTCTCGACTACGACGATATACGAAAAATGGTGCCATTTTTTGAAGGAAAGAAGCGATTGGTTAATTGGCTTCTGCGCTTTCTGTCGGTGGATAAAGTGAATTGGATACACGACCACAACTGCGACACTCCGGGTGTGCCCTTTACCGATGGTCTGCTCAAGGACCTTAACATAAAACTCCGTATCGACAACGAAGAAGTGCTCGATAATCTGCCCGAAGGCAGCTTTATCACCGTGTCGAATCACTCATTCGGCGCCCTCGACGGCATTATTCTAATCAATATCATCGGCCACCGCCGACCCACTTTCAAGGTGATGGTGAATATGGTGCTCAACTATATCTCTGCCATGCGCCCCAACTTTATTGCCGTGGACGCTCTTGCCTCGGCCGACCCTAAAAAGAAAGCGGTGTCGATGCAAGGCATCAAGGCTGCTATGATGCAAGTTAAGAATGGCGAACCTCTGGGATTCTTCCCTGCCGGCGCTGTGTCGAAACTCAATAAGCACCTCCAACTCGAAGATCGCGAATGGCAGCCAAGCGTGATTCGACTCATTAAGCAACTCAAAGTGCCCGTTATTCCCATCTATTTTCACGGAAGCAACTCTGCATGGTTTAACTTTCTGGGAGTGGTGTGCTGGCAACTTCGCACCCTGCGACTGCCCGCCGAAGTGTTCAGAAAGAAAAATTCCACCTTCCATATTTCGGTAGGCAATCCCATTATGCCCGCCGAATATGAGAATATCGACAAAATAGAAGACCTTGGCAAATTTCTTAAGGCCAAAACCTACGAACTAAAATCGTATAAGTAAATAATAAACTATTTTACTTTACATTTTGTTTATACCAACTCTTCTTTTCACATATTCACTTCTATATTATGACAGCTAGCGAAGAAAAATTAATCAAAGAAGTTAAAGCTAAATTCCAAATCTACGGCAATAGCGAACAACTCAATACAGCCATACTGCGAGCCATAAAATTCGCCAAATTCGATACTTCGATTCTCATTATAGGCGAGAGTGGCTCGGGTAAGGATGTGTTTTCGAAAATCATACACACCTACAGCAAGCGCAAAACCAAAAATTGCCTTGCCGTGAACTGCGGTTCCATACCCCAAAACACTATCGACAGCGAACTGTTCGGTTATGTGAAAGGAGCCTTTACGGGTGCCGTAAGCGACACTAAAGGCTACTTCGAAATCACCGACGGAGGTACTCTATTCCTCGACGAAATAGGCGAAATGCCACTCGACACCCAAACTCGCCTGCTGCGTGTGATAGAAAACGGCGAATACATAAAAGTGGGCTCCAACGAAGTGAAAAAAACCAATGTGCGAATAGTGGCAGCCACCAATCGCAACCTCGAAAAAGCCATAATGGAGAACAAATTTCGCAGCGACCTCTATTATCGCCTGTCAGATGTAACCATCACCATTCCTCCTTTGCGCGAGCGAACCGAGGACATACCCATCATAGCACGACTCTTTGCCAACGACTTCGCCGATGCATACTCTATGGGCGACAAGCACTTCACTCCCGATGCCCTGGAATTGCTCAAACGCTACACCTGGCCGGGAAATGTGCGCCAACTGCGCAGCTTTGTAAGTAGATGCATGATCGAAAACGACTCCATAGAGATTACCGCCGAAATGGTGAAGAACAACCTTCCTAAGGAAACCGTATTCACCACCGAAGTGGCTACAACCTCGCCTAAGGAAGCCGAAAACCCAAATTACATGACTCTTATGAGCATGATGGTGTCGATACTCAATAAAATGAATATTCAAATCAATGAAATTCAAAACAAAAAAGAGAGTACTCAACCCGAAACCAAAGTCATTAACAATGACAATGTATTATATTCAAGGCTTCCCAATCACTCTATCGCTCCCATACATACCGACAACGACGTTAAATATAACAATTTAGTAGTAGAAGACGATATGTCGGGATTTGAAGATGTCAAACCCCCAAAATACAAATCGATAATCATCGAAAACCAATCGTCGTATAAGGCTGACGATGTGATAGAATTAGACGACAACAACGAAGAATTCAAGTCGCTCAAGGAAATAGAAAAAGAAGCTATAGAGAGAGCTCTCAAGCGCAACAATTACAACCGCAAAACCACAGCACAACAGTTGCAGATTGCCGAGCGAACTCTATATCGCAAAATCAAAGACTACGATTTGGATTGATAAAGATTTTAATCAAAAAAAATATATATTCATTTTCACCATCATGCTCAAGCGAATATTTGCCATAATAGCCCTTATCATTGCCACCCAGGCTTGTAGCATAAGCTACAAATTCAATGGCAGTGCTATCGACTATAATAAATATAAAACAGTATCGGTAGGGGAGTTCCCCATTCGTGCCGCACTGGTGTATCCGCCGCTTCAACAGCTCTTCGAAAACACCGTTACCGACATGATTACCCGCCAAACTCGCCTCAAGATGCAAGAAGTACCAAACACCGACATACGCATCGAAGGCGAAATCACAGGCTACAACCTTTCGCCTCAAGCCGTTACCGAAAATGCTTATGCATCTAAAACTCGCCTCTCCATCAGCGTGCGCGTGAAATACATCGACAATGTAGACCCCGAAAAAGAGATGGACCAAACATTCTCGGCTTATCGCGACTTCGATAGCAGCGAATTGCTCACCGATGTGCAGGACCAACTCTGCGACGAAATATGTAAAGAACTCGCCGAACTGATTTTCAATCAGACTTTCGGCAACTGGTAATAAATCTAATACCTTAAAAATGTAACAATAAAATGATCGACATCAACCACGACATACAGCAATTGCTCAGCGACACCAATGCACAAGTAGACCATCAATGGTGCCTCAACGCCATGAAGCAGTATCCCTACTTCACCCTTCCGGCACTCCTTTATCTGCAACGCAACGGCAACGCCGCCGCCAAAGATAACAAGGAACTGCTGGCACGCCTGGCAATAGCCTCAGCCGACCGCCGAAGCCTATATAACGTGCTGGGCGAAAATGCCGACATTTTTGCCTCTTTCTACCCCCCACAAGAGGAAAATACCACCCCAACCACCGAAAACACCATCGACACTTTTCTCAACACTTTCGGCAATTCGAGCGAAAAAGAACTCGAGGTGCTCAATAACCTCATATTCAATCCCGTGCCCGACTATGCCGACATCCTCGCTGCCGAAGAACAGCAAAGTATGCCTCAGCAAGGCGAAGCCACAAGCAAAAACGATGACCTTATCAATAAATTCATCGCCAAATCTAAAGAACACGAAGGTCACTTCCCTTCCACTATCATCAAAGCCGAAAATTCGCCCGCTGACAATGAACCCGTTACCGACTCTATCGATAAGGCGCAAACCTCCGACGACTCTATGTTTAGCGAAAGTTTGGCCAAAATATACATAAAACAACACAAATATTCTAAGGCTTTGGAAATTATAACCAATATAAGTTTGAAATTTCCAGAAAAAAGTATTTACTTTGCAGACCAAATACGTTTTCTTAGAAAACTGATACTTAACGAACAAATTAAAAATAAAAAATAATATGTACGCATTTATTATCGTGTTGATTATCCTTGCATCGATTTTGTTGATCGGTGTAGTGCTTATTCAAAAATCTAAAGGTGGAGGTCTTGCATCGGGCTTTGCAAGCGGTAACCAAATGATGGGTGTTCGCAAAACCACCGACTTTATCGAAAAGGCTACTTGGACACTTATCTGTTTCATCATCGTAATGAGCATCGTTAGCACCTATATTCCTCGTGGTGGAAACAGCGAAGCTCAGGTTACCAACGTTAAGCAAGCTCAAGAAACTCAAGCTACTCCGTTCGAAACCACCGGTAACACTCCGGCTCAAGAGACTCCTTCGAAGTAATAGCTTGGTGAGAAGGACTATCTCTTAGTTTTTTTCGAAAAAAATATCATTAACGGTAACATTTCACCATGTTGCCGTTAATTTTTGTGTAGCTCTATCTTCGGTTAATGTAATTATTCGTAACTTTGCACCGGTCACACCACCACACATAGCTGATAAAATACACTCTATGCAAAGCAAACACCGCTATATATGCGTCTACGGCGCTTCGAGCAACGATATTCCCGCCACCTACATCGAAGCCGCCTACAATCTCGGCAAAGCCCTTGCCGAGCGCCATTGGCGATGCATCAACGGAGCCGGCGCCGCCGGCGTGATGCGAGCCGTGTCGGATGGCTTTCTCGACCACGGAGCCGAAGCTGTGGGAATTATTCCCAAATTTATGGTCGACAACGGATGGCATTACAGCCGCCTCACTCGCCTAGAGATTACCCCCGACATGCACTCACGCAAGGAGATGATGGCCAATATGTGTGAATGTGCCATTGCCATGCCGGGCGGATGCGGTACCCTCGAAGAACTCCTCGAAATCATCACCTGGCGACAACTCAAAATATTCAACAAACCACTCGTAATACTCAATATTGATGGATATTACGACCCCCTGATAGCCATGCTGCAGCGCTGCATAGAGCAGCACTTTATGCGCCCCTCTCACACCAAACTATGGTATGTGGCAAACAGCGTGGACCAAGCAGTGGAATATATCGACAATTACGACGAACAAAACCCTCTAATTATAGAAAATAAATATTGAAGCCGGACAGCATAAATATCGACACCTTACAAGCAGCCGCCGATTCGGCAGCAGTTAACCATTATCACACCCCAATCTACGAAAAAGGCTTCGGCAACGACCTTTATCAAGACTCGGTAGTGGAAAATATGGCTAACAGCAGCATTCTCACCGTGCCATCGGGCCAGCATAGCGACAATTACATCAAAAGCCCGCTGCACGACACCGGAACTATGCTGCTTTTCCTGCTTTCGATATTTCTCATCACCATAAGCTATCGCAAAGGTTATAAATATATATCCGACTTCAAGAAAAATCTATTTTCGCTCAAAAAGCGCCAAAACATCTTCGAAGAGCACAATACATTCAACGAAATACAGATACAAACAGCCCTTATAGCCAACACTTGCATACTCGAAGGCATACTCATAGAGTGTGCCGTGTCGCTCTACTTCCCATCGGTGGTGATGTCGACCAATATTTTTGCATATATAATATGCATGGTGGGCCTTATGGCTGCTTTCTACCTCTCGCAGCTATTCATATTTTTCATCCTCGGATATGTATTCACCAATAAGTCCAACACTTCTCTGCTTATCAAAGGATTCAATGCCTCACAAGCCATTTTAGGGCTTTTCCTTATCCCTGTGGTGGTGCTGCTTTTGGTGTATCCACACCTCGCCGACTTCTTTATTTCGGCTTTTATCATCATATATATAGTATGCCGTATATTGTTTATTATTAAAGGCGCTCGCATTTTTTTCAATAATTATTACTCATTTTTCCTATTTATTTTGTACCTTTGCAGCGTGGAAATTATACCAATCAAATTGATTTATAACGGTATCATTTATTTGTTTTCAATATTTTAATATTTACTAATTGTGATAAAAAGAATATTAGTTTCTCAACCACAGCCTACATCTGAAAAATCGCCGTATTTTGATATAGCCAAAAACTATGATGTAGAGATAGTATTCCGTCCTTTTATTAAGGTTGAAGGGTTGACATCTAAAGAATTTCGTCAGCAGAAAATATCCATTCTCGACTATACTGCTGTAATATTCACAGCTCGTACTGCTATCGATCATTATTTTCGTCTTTGCGAAGAAATGCGCATCGAAGTACCCGACACTATGAAATATTTCTGTGTCAGCGAAACTGTGGCTCATTATCTTCAGAAATACATTGTTTATCGCAAACGTAAAATTTTCTTCACCGAAACCAACAAGATAGAGGATCTTATCCCCACTCTTGAAAAGCATAAGAAAGAAACATTCCTCCTTCCTATTTCAAATGTTCACAACCTCAAGGAAGCTGCTCTCGAAAATGTGGATATCCGCCTCACCAGAGCCATTATGTATCGCACTGTGAGCAACGATTTCGCTCCCGACGAACGTTTCGACTTCGATACTCTCATTTTCTTCACTCCGGCAGGTATCAATTCGCTTATGTCGAACTTCCCCAACTTTGTGCAAGGCGACATTAAGATAGGTTGTATGGGCATTTCCACCAAAAAAGCCATCGAAAATGCAGGCCTTCGCCTCGATTTCGAGCCTACTCCCGATTGCCCATCTATCACCGGCGCCCTCGAAAACATCATCAAGAAGGAAAACAAAAAGAAAAAGTAAACTCTCTTATATATTTTTTAGAGTGGTTGACTTTTCATAATTATAAAAAAATCAATAATTATGGAAATTCAGCCACTTTACTGTTTGTTTACAATAGGAATACTTATTATTTTATAAGCAACTAATTATTTATTCGCGCTACAACTTGCCATCGAAGAAAAGCGGAAGCAACGAAGAAATCGGCGGACTTATGCTTGATACTTCTATGATGATTTCATCTTCTTCTGGAAGCATGATGAAGAGAAGGGTGGCTAAAACGGAGCATGTCCACCAACTCGGAGCGGTCTAATCCCCGTTTTGGGTGGGTGGATATCATCCGTTTTCAGCAGTTTTATACTGATGGTGTGATAATTAGTCTCCAAGAATTATCTTTCTCTGTACGAGTGATATATCCTTTCTCTGTAAGGAGTCGTAACTGCTTATTAACTGCTGTAAGACTGATACCGGCTGCCTCTGCCAGTTGCGGGATGGTACTATTCGGCTGCTCATACATGCGGTTAAGTATTACGCTGGTAGTAGCACTACGGAATTTCACGCGTTCGCCATCAAACCACCAAACATTATCTCCACGCTCTGTCAGGAAATGTATGTCATATGTCACCTCGTCAATAAAGAGATTCGTAAAGTAAGTAAGAAACTGCTGAATGTCACGCTTTGAGGCATGTGCACCAAGTGAAGGGGCAGCTCCGACAGTAAGGTCTGTACGATGCAATGCCTCTAAATACTCTTTTTTCTTACGACTACGCACCACAATCATAGGGTAATCATGGCGAGTGAGGATGTAGTTGACCATCAATCGGGCAATACGGCCATTGCCGTCTTCAAATGGATGAATACGAATGTAGCGATAGTGGAATATCGCAGCAAGTTCTATTGGAGTGAACTTTCCCGATCTTTCTGCATCGTTATACCAATCTACCAAATCGCTCATTAAAGCAGGAGTCTCTTCTGGTGTAGCATACTCAAATCGTTCACCATAACGTGTGATGACAGAATTTGGGCGCGTTTTGTATTGTCCTGCATGGATAACGTAACTTGTCTGAACACCTCCAGGTAGATTGCTATACACTGTATAATCCTCTCGTAAGAGGGTCTTATGCAACGTTCGTATAAAATGCTGTGTCAAAGGAGTCTCTTTAAGCTGTGCTTCCTCCTTCATCATTTTCAGGCCAACATTGCTGGCGGTCATTTCGTTAACATCACGAACATCAGCCTCGCCAACTATCTTTCCGAACATGAGCAATATCTCTGTCTGTCCATAAGTCAGTGTATTACCCTCAATGTGGTTGCTGTTGTAGTTGAAATCAATAGTGAATCGACGGCTAAGCATCTCTCTGTCTCTATCAGACAAAGGCTGCAAAGCGTTCCACTCATTCATCACATCTTCTATACTTTTCATACATGTGCTTTTTGCAAGAAATTACATTAAAAGGTTTATGTCATCAACCTTTATTGAGTACAAAATTACAAAATTTCCATCAAATAATAGTAAGGTAATACACAAAAAAGGTGCATTCCGATAACCTTTTTAGCATTATCGGTATTCTTGCGCTATTTTGTTCGGCATTTTTGTGGTAATTTGTTTTTGTGATGCAATGTATCGTGCATGTGCGTATATATTAGGGATATTCAGTTAATAGGCAACTAATTGTTTATCAATGTCATAGATATTTTGTAACTTTACAAAGA
>SFTJ01000098.1 GCA_004563195.1 bacterium | reverse complement strand
TGCCTCCTAACCGCGGCGCAGCCGCCTACGAAAAAAATTGCGCCCCAATGAAAATTGGAGCGCAACCTTTTATCTTAATATTATTTCAGCTTATTGCTTACTTCTTAGCTTGCTTGCGGCCTGCCAATGCATAGGCTGTAGGAGCAGCGATGAAGAGCGATGCACAAGTACCGATGATTACACCGAGCAACATTGCAAATACGAAGCTGCGGATAGATTCTCCACCGAGGATGAAGATTACCACCAACACGAGCAATGTACTCAACGATGTCATCATTGTACGAGCCAATGTGCTATTCAATGCATTGTTGAATGCCACCATCATATCTTGCTTTGGATAGAGTGTGCGAGTTTCACGTACACGGTCGAATACCACCACAGTATCGTTCACTTGATAACCGATTACGGTCAAGATAGCAGCGATGAATGTTTGGTCGATTTCCATAGAGAATGGGAACAAGCCATACAAGCCATAGATGCCGATGATAACGAATGCTGTGAATGCTACTGCTGCAAGTGCGCCTATTGAGAAGGCGATGTTGCGGAAGCGGAGCAAGATGTAGAGTGCCATAGCGATGAGCGAGAAGATTACTGCCCATACTGCTTCGCGTGTCATGTCGCCTGCGATGCTTGGACCTACCTTTTCAGATTGTACGATACCCACTTCTTCGTTCGACTGGCTGAAGTCTTCTACCGACATGCCTTGGAGTTCTTCCTTGCAACCTTCGTAGAGCAAGCCTGCTATTTCGTCGTCGAGGTTAGGATCGTTTACATCAATCTTATAGTTGGTCGATACGCGAACCTTGGTTTCGTTATCGATGGTGATTACCTTAACATTTGCATCGCCGAACTTAGCTTGAAGCTTTTCTTGCAATGCCACTGTGCTCACTTCTTGCGGGAATTGGATTACATAGTTGCGACCACCTGAGAAGTCGATACCCATGCTCAAGCCACGTACTGCAAGCAAGATGCCTGCCACTACCACGATTGCACCTACCACTGTCCAGTTGCGCTTGCGGTTGCCGATAAAGTCGAAGTTGGCGCCTTGGAACCACTTACGCGAGATTGAGGTGTTGAATGTGATGTTTTGGAACTTAGGCTTAGAGATAATCCATTCCATCACGAGGCGTGTTGCAAACACGGCTGTGAAGAACGAGCATGCTATACCTATAATATATGTGGTAGCGAAGCCCTTGATTGGACCCGAACCGTTAAAGAACAAGATGATACCGGTGATAACCGAAGTCAAGTTTGAGTCGAAGATTGCCGAGAATGCATTCTTGTAACCATCGGCTACGGCTGCCTTTACGCCCTTGCCGGCACGAAGCTCTTCCTTGGTACGCTCAAAGATAAGCACGTTGGCATCTACTGCTGTACCCAAGGTAAGCACGATACCTGCTATACCCGGAAGGGTAAGCACTGCTTGGAACGATGCCAAGATACCCAATGTGAAGAACAAGTTGAGGAGCAAACCGAGGTTAGCCACGCAACCCGGTGCAAAGCCGTAACCTACATACATGAAGATTACCAAGAGCACGAGAGCTACGATGAACGACCAGAATCCGGCTTCGATTGATTCTTGACCGAGCGACGGACCTATCACGCTTTCGCTTGCGATATTCACGCGTGCTGCCATCTTACCGCTCTTAAGCACGTTGGCCAAGTCCTTGGCTTCTTCGGGTGTGAAGTTACCGGTAATCTGTGAGCGTCCGCCTTCGATTACGCTGTTTACATTTGGATATGAATAAACTTGATCGTCGAGTACGATTGCCACCGACTTGTTGAGGTTCTGCTGAGTTACGCGTGCCCATTGACGTGCGCCTGTGTCGTTCATTGTCATCGACACTACGTTACCTTGCAAGTTTTCGTAGTCGCTCGATGCGTCTACCACTACATCACCGCCAAGTGCCGGACGACCTTGGTTGGTCTTCAATGCCACGAGGTTGAAGAAGCGACCCTTTTCATCGAGTGCCTTTACCGACCAGCATGCCTTCAAGTTGGTAGGAAGCAAGCGGCGTGCTTCAGCCGAATGCATAATAGCATTTACTGCTGCTGTATCTTGCACGTGAACGGTACCGATAACCGGACCACCCATCTGACCATTTGCCCAAAGCATATCGGCAAGTGTGCGTGTAGCTTCCTTTGGAGCGGCTACGGCTGCGCTGTCGGCAGGTGCTGCTGTGGTGTCGGCAGGTGCTGCGTTTGCCGATGCAGCTGCTGCGCTCAACGATGCCAACTGGTTCTGCAATTCGCTGATTGTATAGGTTTCATAAAATTCGAGGTTGGCCGAACCTTGGAGTAGCTTGCGCACGCGTTCGGGCTCCTTGATACCCGGAAGTTCGAGAAGTATGCGACCGGTGTTTTCGAGCTTTTGAATGTTGGGAGCTACCACACCAAATCCGTCGATACGTGTACGAAGTACATTATAAGAATTGTCGACCATCGAGCCTACTTCTTCTTTCAATATTTCGGCTACTTGGTCGTCGGTCATGCCGTGCTTCACCTTTTCCACATTGCGGAAAATCTGGCTGAGGCTGCCGTCGCCAATCTTCTTGTATTCGCTAACAAATGCCGCTACATAGTCCTTTTCATCGCGATGCAATGAGTCGGTGATGGCAATTGCTCTGTTAAACTTAGCATCGGGATTATGGCCTGACAATGCTTTCAAAATGTCGGGTACCGAAATCTGAAGTGTTACGTTCATACCACCCTTCAAGTCAAGACCGAGGCCAAGCTCCATCTCTCTCACTTCTTGGAAAGTGCGCCAATTGAGATACACTTTCTCATTTGCAATAGAGTCGATATACGACTTGTAGTATGTCTTATATGCATCGTTCGATACGTCGGTGGTTTTCGACATTGCCTGTGCAAATTCCACCGCCTTGTTCTCATAGTGATTCGACACAAATGAGAACGATAAATAGAAGATACATACTAAAACCAAGCAAGCAGTAATGACTCTAATAAAACCTTTACTTTGCATGAGTTTGTTTTAATTTTTTTGTTTATTTTTATATTACTAATTTTGTTAGCATTTGATTTCAAAATGCAAATATACATCAAATTATTCAAGTGGAAAATATTTCAGCCCGTTTTCCTTTAAAATAAGGTATAAAAGGTGGTTTTTATCGTCATTTTTTGCCTATCAAGCACTATCACAGCCCTTAATGTCACTATTTTGTTTCCCATTTATCTCTATATTGCCTTGATAGTGCCTACGCCTCAATCCGCGTGGATTTTCGCACTCTTTTATTGCTTTTCAGCGGCTTTAGCCATCGGCATTTTGCCATAATCGCACTTTTTTGTATCTTTACACCCTGTTATGGCTCGCTGTGCCTTTGGGGCGCACTTGCCACAGAATTAGTTGCCAACTATTTTTTATCATCTTTTTTTACTGCAGTGAAAGCAAATAATAATACAGCATATTTCATCCTCTTGGCATTGATAGCTTCGGTGCTCGTGTCGTGCGCCAACATCGGGCGTCCCTCGGGTGGCCCTCGCGACGAAACTCCGCCCGTGTATGTGAGCAGCAACCCTGAACCCAACCAACTCAACTTCAGCGGTAGCAAGATTACCATCAATTTCAACGAGTATATCCAACTCAAGGACCAAACCACCAAGGTGGTGGTATCGCCGGCGCAAAAAAATATGCCCATCATTCGCGCTAACGGCAAAAGCGTTTCGGTAGAACTCCGCGACACGCTGTTGCCTAACACCACCTATTGCATCGACTTTGCCGACGCTATTCAGGACAACAACGAGAGCAATCCGCTCAACGACTTTGCTTTCGCTTTCTCCACCGGCGACAGCATCGATTCGCTTCAGGTGTCGGGCATTATGCTCCGCGCAAGCGACTTGGAACCGATGCAGGGCATAATAGTGGGCATTCACGAGAATCTCAATGACTCGGCTTTCTCTTCCATTCCGCTCACTCGCATTGCTCGAACCAACGATTACGGACAATTCACCATCCGCAATATGAAGCCGGGCAGCTATCATCTCTTCGGACTGAAAGATATGGACGGCAACTACACTTTCTCGCGCAACGAGGACATGGCTTTTATCGACGAGATTATCATCCCCTCGAGCCACCAACGCGAAACCACCGACACCGTATTTAAGTTCAACGGCGAAATCGACACCATCATGCCGGGCGTGCACACTGTGTTTACGCCTAACGACCTGTTGCTCTGCATGTTCAACGAGCAATACAGCTCGCTCTACCTCAAAAAGACCGAGCGCCCCGTCGACAATAAACTTCACATCAAGTTCTCGGCTCCGGTCGACACGTTGCCCGACCTACGCCTGCTGAAACCCACCGCCACACGCCCCGACTGGTATCGCCTGGAGCGAACTCCCGACAACGATTCGCTGTTCTATTGGCTCACCGACAGCGCTCTCATCAAGAGCGACTCGGTGCTCGTGGAGGCTCATTACCTCATCAGCGACTCGCTCGACAACCTCGTCATGACCACCGACACCATTAATTTCTTCTTCCGTCACAAAGCCGACAAAAAGAAGAAAGCCGACAAAGATGATTCCGACAATAAAGGCAAAAACTTACTGGGAAAAATCACGTCTGTGGGAAAACCGGATAAAGACGGCGACACAAAGCCTTCGGAAAAGCCTGCAAGTATGTTCGACAGCATTCCCACTCTTTCCATGAAGATTGAGCAGAACATCGACTACGGCAAACCGCTTCCCATCACCTTCGAAACGCCCATCGACACCATCGACCTGCGGGCATTCCACATCTTCGAGAAAGAGCCCGACGACACTCTGTGGCAACCGTCTACTCGCGCAAAAAAGTTGGTGCCTTTCGACTCGGTATCGAATATGAAATACCACTTTATCTATCCGTTCGATGCGGGATCTATGTATCGCATCGAGATTGATTCGCTATCGATTTACGACTGCTACGGGCGTCCTAACAAACCCATAAAAGCAGAACTCACCGTTCCTTCGCTCGAAGAATATGCCAATCTGTATATGCTTGTAAATGTCACCGATAGTGCATTCGTGGAACTCCTCGACAGCAACGATAAGGTGGTGCTGTCGGCTACGGTTAAGGACGGCACTGCCGCTCTCGAGAATGTACGCCCGGGCACCTACTATGCTCGCATTATTCTCGACACCAACGGCAACGGCAAGTGGGATACAGGCAACTATGCCCTGCACCGGCAGCCCGAAGAGGTCTACTACTTCCCGAACAAGATTTTGCTCCGCAAAAATTGGGACAACGAACAGACTTGGAACATCTACGAAACCGCCATCGACAAGCAAAAACCGTTCGACATCAAGAAGAACCGTTCGCAAGCCGATATCAAGCGTCTTCAAAAGATGAAACGCGACAAAAAGAATAGCAACGAGGACGAAGATGACGATGAAGACCCTTGGAACAATACCCAACAAAACAACTATACAGGCAACAAATACAACGACGCCCGTAACAGCCTCGGCGGTAACAATCAACGCATACGCTTCTGATAAAGCAGCAAAAAGCGTGATTTTCCACCATAAAGTCGTAATCGTCCGACCTGTCTGACCGGTCTGACCTGTCCGACTGGTCTGACAAGCCCCTACCTGATGCGGGGATGCCTGCCCAAGATTATACCGATGCGCGATAGCGCCTGATTTCTATCGCCATCATCACCACGGCGAGCATTGTGGCTATGAAATCGCTCAACGGCATACTCCACCACACGCCTTCCACACCAAAGAAGTTTGGCAATATCAGCAAACTCGGTATCAGCACCAGCACTTGGCGCGACATAGAGAGGATAATCGATTTGCCGGGCTTGCCGATGCTCTGAAAATAGTTCGACACCACCATTTGCAAACCCACTATCGGGAACACCAATACCACTATGCGCAAACCATCGGCTGAGAGTTGCGCCAAACGGCTATCGGTGGTAAATGCTCGCACCACATAGTCGGCACCAATCATAAACACCAGGAAAGACGTAGTGGTAACCATCGTTGCGGCTATCACGGTGAGTTTGAAGGCTTGCATCACGCGCGGCATCTGATTGGCTCCGTAGTTATAGCCCGCTATGGGTTGCATGGCTTGGTTGAAACCTATCACTATCATCACCATCACAAACACCAGGCGGTT
>SFTJ01000097.1 GCA_004563195.1 bacterium | reverse complement strand
TCAGCGATGATTCATCAGTAAGATTTTCAGCGATTACCCGCTTGACTCTCTCGAGGAATTCTTTTCCTTCATTGGAAATTTCCATACCGTCCTCTATCGTCACAGAACTTTCTTTCGAGCGGTAGTAGTCACGGTCGTTGTCCTTGCGCTTCAAGAGCCGAGAAAGCACAGCTTTCAGAAAGTCAGGGCTGAACGGTTTCGTAACATAAGCATCGGCACCTGCGTTGTATGCCTTCATCTTGAAGTCTTCAGTCATATTAGCAGATAGCACCATCACTGGCAGATGCTTGGCATATTTGCTGTTGCGCACCATCTTCACAAACTCTATGCCATCCACATCAGGCATCATTATGTCGGTGATAATCAACGAAGGAAGCTGACTTTCGATCTGCTTCATCGCAGCCATGGCAGTGGTGGCTCTCATCACAGTATATTCTTCCGACAATATGTCATTCAATAACCACAGTATGTCGGGATTATCGTCAACGACGAGAACCATGGGGCGGCTTTCAATTTCCACCTTTGGCAAAACCGGCACTTCTTCAGCCGGCTCCGGCGGCACGCTGTTTATCTCTAAAGGAGGCAGCGTGACAGTGAAACGAGCATACTCGCCCTCTGTGCTTTCGCATGTTATCTCACCTTTCAGTTTTGTCACCATCTCGTGACAGATATACAGTCCGAGCCCATGACGAGAAGCCATATCGCGATAGCTGTTGCGTTCTACATTGTTGAAGACGACAAATTTATCGAACAAAGTTTTGATATTCGCCGCCTTGATTCCGGCGCCGGTATTATAGACGTCTATGACAAGATTCCCGTTCTCGGGATGTGATATGCTAACACGTATCTCGCCGCCTTCGGGCGTATATTTCAGCGCATTCGAAATCAAGTTGTTCACGATTTTGCCAAGACTGGATATATCAGTATTCCAGCGCAGTCCGGATGCATCGTTATGCGATATGAACGTAATGCCGCTTTCCTGCGCCATCTGGTCGTAGGAACTTACCCAGCGCTCGAACATATAATCGGTAAGCACCGGCTGCAACCGCAATCGCGTGAAATTGCCTTCCTCCATATTGCGCACTTCAAGTATCTCCTCGACAAGTTCATTCAGCCGACGGCTGTTGCAACGGAGCGACTCGATGTACGGTTCGAACTTCTTCTGCTTCTCCTCATCTGTGTTCTTCTGCAGGATGTCGCACATCGCCATAATCATTGTCAGGGGCGAACACAGCTCGTGGGTAATGTTTGTAAAAAACTCCATACGATCGACGTGAAGCCGCTCCTGCTCATTCTTATACAAGGTAGACTCCATCTCGCGGTGCTTGCGCTGCATCACTTTGTGATAGCGCACCAGAATTATCGCGACGATGATGACAAACAGCAACGCATAGCACATCATCGCCCACGGACGGGCGTACCACGGATGATATACGACAATAGGCAAAACGCTCTCGAAGCCCGACTCAGCTGTCGCATCTATACTGCTGCGCACCTTCAACCGATATTCGCCGGGCGGCAGGTTCTTGAATGACGCATCGGCGTTAGCTCCGGCATTCACCCACTTATCATCGTATCCCTCAAGCTTATACCAATAGTTTATAGTCTCGCTGTTCACATAATCCAGAGAAGCGAACGAAATACGGAGCATATTCTGATCGTAAGCAAGGCGAAGCACTCCATCGTCGCTGCACAGAAGACCGCTGGTATCCTCCACTCCATTGACCTCAAGGGAAGTAAAAAGCACAGGGGCATTGAACTTCTCGGTACTTGCCTTCTCATACATTCCTGATTTCAATATGGTTATACCATTGAGAGCACCAAAAATCACATTTCCGTCGTAAGGCGACATATATCCGGCATTATCACAGTATTCTTTTATGCTTCCCGTCGGCTCCGACACACTGTATATCGACTTGCTGCCGGAGTTATACAACGCAAGCCCTTTGTTTGTGCTCAGCCATACATTTCCGCGCCCGTCGGGGATGATGGCATGTATCATGTCGTTGGCAAGACCTTCGTTACGTGTAACTACTTTGAGCAATTCGGGCGCCTGCGGATTGCGGCAATCGAGAATTCCGGCGCCGGCGCTCGAACCGAAATACAGCATTCCGTCGCCGCTGTACGTAAGGCAGATGATGTCCCCTATACCGGGCAGTGTGTTTGTCACAGTGGTGAGGAAACTATATTCGTAAGTATTGAGATTAAATCGGACAATGCCCAGACCGCCGCGGCAACCTATATACAGGCAGTCGCCGCGATCCCACGTTATTGAATAGATTTCATCGCATATATATTTCCCTTTGCGGAACATAAATTTGTCGGTGCGCACAATCTTTTCGGGGCTCTTTCCATCCAGGACAACACGCACAAGACCCGTAGTAGGCGACGCAAGCCATAGCACAGTGTCGTTCTGCTCATATATGTCGTGTATATTGACTATGTCTTTGCCATAAAGATTGACCGGCGTGCGATCCTTGCCGTGAAAATAAGATATACCGGGACCATACGAGGCTACCCATACCCGTCCGGGATGGACGAGGCTTTCCTTTATGGCAAAAACCTGGTCGTCGGGCAATCCTTCAGTCTTGCCGATACGCGTTATGCGCGACTGCGGTATTTCGTCCATATCTGTCACCGACTGGTAGTCCGAAATAACGAAAAGCCCGTTACCCTTGGTTCCGATCCACAGATTGTCATCTATATCCGTATAGAAAGTTCTGATCGGTTTCGACAGTCTGCCGACAGCCGACGAGCGTATTGTGGATATGCGTGAATCTTTCTCCACAAACCTCTGCAGTCCGCGACCGTCCGTACCGACCCAAACTATAGGCTGGCGGGAGTCGTGCATTATATGGAAAACACCCGTTTCTGTATAGTTGTACTCTCCCTTGTATCCGTTTGCGGCACTCAGGCGCAGCACGCCGAGCGGTGCAACACTCACAAGTATGTCGTCATCAAGACGCGTGATGCCGGATATTACGCCATAATCCGGAACCATCCCGCTCACTGAGGCGATATAGTCGACAGTCTGCGTATTCTGGTTGTGGTGGTACAACCTACCATTACCGTCTATATAGAAAAAGCCCGTGTCGCTTGCGAAAACAGTGCCCATGGGCGCTTCATGCATCCGTACCTTTTCCCATGAAAAATGAGCCCGCCCCTCACCATAACCTTTAGAAAAATCGTACTGCACCTTATAGGCATATTCTGCCTTCGGGAAAAACCACACCGTGTTGTAACCTGCAATCACAATACGGCAAGGAGACATAACGCCGACCCATTTCGGAATCGGCAGCCGGGTAAATTCATGGGTCTCGCGATTGTAGTACGTGCATTGTCCGTCATATCCCGAAGTGAACACGTTTCCAAGCGTGTCGGCTGCGGTGGTATATCGTTCACCCCTTATGTCAGGGTGATGCTCGAGACAGCGCAACTCACGAGTGGAGAATTTGTCAAATCCCATGGTGGTGAGCACCCACATGACATCCGGTTCGGCGCACCTGAGTTCGGATATTATATTCCCCGAAAGACTCGACGGATTATTGAATTCGAACCTGAAAACTTTCACATGTTTACCGTCGTATCGGTTCAGACCGTCGTACGTTCCGCACCAGATGAATCCCTCGCGGTCCTGTTCCATCATCATGACACTATTGTTCGACAGTTGCTCTGTGTGCGGAGCGACCTCAAGCGCATACGGCGATGCAACTACGCCGCAGGGCACAAGCAAGCACAATAACTTCATTACAGTGACAATGATGGTTCTTTTCATTTATTGATGGATTTGACGGCAAAATTATATGCACTGCGGCATCACCGGGGTATCAAATAATGACATTTTACTACTGAATAATGACAAGCATGCGTAATTGTCACCACTTCCCACTTTCACTACAATTTTTGTACTACTCTTTATCAGATTTGCACAACCGCACACACCTGAACCGAACGGTGTGTCACGCACTCGAAAGGAATTTGCAGAATCTAATAAGCAAAGACAAAATCCGATTAGCCGAAAAGCTTTTCCATCTGCAATAGATTTTATACGTATGCGTTTCGCAGACTACAGATATAATAGAAAGAGCCGGCTGCTACGATGCTGTTTTAGCATGCATAGCGCGCCGGCCGAAGGGGTTATATCTCATAGAAATGCGGATGAATTGACAAATGGCTTATAACCGTTGTCAGCTGTGATTGGACGAATGGTATTCCTGTACGGGAACGGCAGCCTGATGACGACTTTTGCCAAAGGCTCGGGGTGTTTGCCCTCGGGCAGTTTCTGCATCAGCAGCATGTTAGTGCTTCTCTCGGTGAGAGTGACTGCCGCTCCTTCAGTCGCACATGAAAAGATTGATAAGCTTCTCAAACCTTGTTATAATGGAGGAGCACCTAACTTTTTATGAGACGTCATTATTTTAGGATGGAAAGTCTCAATCCTTGTTTTAATGGAGGAGCACCTAACATCCGAAAAAGACCCCCTGCAAGCCAATAGGCATCATGTCTCAATCCTTGTTTTAATGGAGGAGCACCTAACTCAACTGCAATTTTATGCAGTAAAGGAAGAGGAGCAGTCTCAATCCTTGTTTTAATGGAGGAGCACCTAACCGTCAGGTTGCCAGGCAATTGCGCAATCGCTGCATTAGTGTTGTTTTCTAAGCTGCTGATTAGCAACACTTGGCATATACGCTCTATATTTTCGCAAATGTACTACTTTTATTTTATTAAACCACCAATTTTTGGCAGAAATTTTTTAATCTTCAATAATAAAATGTCTTATTATATCAGAAGTTTGTTTTTATTGATGCTATGATGTCAGTAAATAGATAATACTATTATTAAATGGTTTTTATTGGAAGCAATAAGAATAAATGTATTTCGAATTTGCACAATTTGACTGACTTTGAGCTTTTTTACACGTCTTTTTATCGAAAAAAACAAAATAAGTAGTAACTTTGCAACGCAAAGTATGCCCTTACATGGAGTGCTAAAAACTTGTATTATGACAGACGAAGAAAAAAAAGAATATACGTGGAATCGGGCCCAAATAGTAGATGGCTATGATAGAGATACAGTTAGAAAGGATGCATGTGGAGCGTGGATTCTTAAGGATCATTATGGCATGAGAGATTCTATCTTCGGATGGGAAGTTGACCATGTTTTCCCTATAGCATTAGGAGGTGATGATTTTGTACAAAATCTTAGAGCTATGCAATGGGAGAATAATGTTTCTAAAGGTGATGATTATCCTAGTTACATGTCTGCAATTCAATCTGAAGGCAACAAGAATATAAGAAAAGAGGAAAGGTATACTATAAATGATTCTCTTCAATTAGAGTTGCGTAAACATTATAATATGTAACTATGCTGATTTCTAAATTGCAAATAGAAGGTCTTTATGATCTATATAATTACGATATAACTCTTGATAATGAGAGGGAAAATCAAATAGCTATTCTTACTGGTCCTAACGGATATGGAAAGACGACTATTCTGAAAATTCTAAGTTCTCTCAAATCAAAATCTTTGTATTATTTCTATGTTATTAAGTTTCGTGAGATTAAAATCTCTTTTAACGATGCTAGTATATTAAATATTACACAGAATTATAAGTTAGATTCTGAGAAAGAAAAAAATTCAGATCGTAAAGATTCTTTGGAAAAAGAAGTAAGATTTGTTTGGCATAAAGCAGATGGTCAAGTTTTCTCCCATTTTGTGTATAATAGAACAAATATAAAGAAAGCTCTTCGTTCATTTAGATTTTTGGTATCTGTAAAGGGTGAGGATTTTGATGATTTATCTAGCAGAGAAAGGGACGAGATTTTGTTGAATAATGAGGAATTCAATGAACAAATAGCCAATGCAAATGGACAAAATCAGTTTCTGATGCAACTTGAGGCTCTTCGTTCATACTATATACCATCTAATCGAATCTATAACGAAGCACATGAGGAAAATGACGAACTTCCAATTGAAAAAATACGAAAGGATTTAATGTTTGAGTTGACAAAAGCTCAGCGTGATTTTTTACTGTATTCTCAACAAGTAGATTCAAAATTTATAAAGAGTTTATTGGTTGCATGTGATGTGGAATGTTCTCAAGAGTCCTATAGTAAATTAAAAAAAG
>SFTJ01000035.1 GCA_004563195.1 bacterium | reverse complement strand
GGAACGGGTATGAACATCGGTTTTTGTCGATAGTCTTTGAAATACATATAGCGATTGCCAAAAGGGGTTTATTATGCTATAAAGTTACTGATTATCAACAAAATAAACAAATATTAAGCAGAAAAATATTAGAGTTTTCAAAAAAATTATCGGGGAAAATGTAAAGGGAATACTGCAAGACAAACAATGCGTGCGGCACTATTAAAGAGTGCGAAAAGGAGACTACGCGCCAGACAATGGCAACCCGACCAACGCCCCAGGCAGCTCACGTCACCACCAGACACCGGGGGTGGCTCACCTGCGGCTTATGACACACTTTCTGTGCGGCGGTGACGATGTAATAAACAAGCCTCAAATCTGAGGCTTAGCTGCGGTTGTGCTGCGGTGGTAATAGTGGCACCTGAGGCTGTAATTTAGTTAGTTATATGATGGCTTCTACTATGGAGGTGGTTGTGATTTTTTTTGTAAAACTTGTTGCTTTTTATGGCTTTTTTTACTGCAATTGTTTTTGATTTCTTAGGCTATCGTGGTGTGTTTACACAGCAAGGTCGCGAATCGATTGTGTGATTCGCGACCTTGCGCTATTGGTGATTAGTTTGCCCGGGGTTTAGTATGCCTTTTATCGGGGTTTTCTTGCCTTTGGTGGCGTTTGTTTTGATGCGATATACTCGGCAGTGTCTAAGATGTTTTCGGGCTACTAATGGGCTTTATTTTTCCTTCTTGGCTGCTGCTTTCTTCTTTGGCTTTTCGTCAGCTTCGGGCTTTGCTGCTGCCTTCTTGGTGGCTTTTTTAGGAGCTGCTTTCTTGGCAGGAGCTTCTTCGGCAGGTTTTTCGTCGTCCTTGATGATGTTGTTACGCATAAGTTCTACTTCGCGCTTCAAATCGCCGATTTCGTTTGCCTGGTTTCTGATAGTGGTGAGAAGTGCGTTGAGCTCTTCGTTTTCGATTGACAAAGGATATTGCTCTTCTACACGCACAATGAAGTCAGAAAGCACATTCATATAGTTGGTGAATGCTTCGTAAGGAGTGCTATATGGGCTGAAAGCATATACGCCGCTGGTGTTCATGTAGTAGAAGTGGTCGCTCGACTGCAGACGATAGTAGTCGGACTTGAGACTGCGGTCTTCGCAAAGGCTAACGCGTTCTGCCACAGAGAATAGCTTGGTGATAGCTTCTTGCTGGAGGAGGTTACCCTGCCAAGCAGCGGTGTCGCGAGCTTCGCCCGACCACGACATTGGGAACGGAACAGAGAGGTGAGAAACCGGTTTCAAGCGAGTGATAACGTCGCTTGGAGTCCAGAATTCGATGCCTTTCTGAGCAGCGTAGATAGGAAGAGCCTTGAAGAATTCGAAGATACCGCTTTCGCGAGGCACCATTTCGCCGAATGTCTCGTAGTTCATGCAGATGTTGATAACCTGTTCTTCCTGAGGAAGGTCGGCAATCCAGCCCATGTACTTGTCGGCGGTCAATGGGTAAGATTCCCATTCGGTGTTGTTGAAGCGAGCGGTGATGTCTTCGGTGAGCTTGCTGTTGCGTAGGAGCAGTTTTAGCTTAGGAGCTGATTCAGAAGCATAGAGGTAGTTAGGCGACTTCCAACCGAGGATGTGCTTTGCACCTTCGGTAACCATGCCCTTGAGTCCGAGACCTGCCACCCATGTAGCGATTTCGTCGTCGTACATGAGCTCGGTGTTGCGGAATACCTTAGGCTTTTGTCCGAAGAGTTGATAAATCATCTCGTCGTGAGCCTTCACTTGACGACGGAATTCTTCGAGGTCGCGGAGCGAAGCAAGAGAGTGAGCGAATGTCTCTGAGAGGAATTCCACGCAGCCTGTAGCAACGAGTTCCTTCAAGAGGTCGATAAACTCAGGCACATATTGCTGGAGTTGCTCTATAGCGGTGCCGCTGATAGAGAAAGCAACCTTAAACTTCTTGCCGTTGTTCTTGATGATATCGAGCAACATTTGAGTTGCGGGGATATAAGAATTGCGGGCAACGCGAGTGATGATTTCGTCGTTGTTGAAGTCGTCGAAATAGTAGTGGTCGTTACCGATATCGAAGAAACGATATTTTTTCAAGCGATATGGCTGGTGTATATGAAAATAAAAACAAATAGCTTTCATTGTGTTATTACTTTTTAAATTGTTGTTTTAAAAAATTTTGTATAGAAATAGAAAAAAGGTTTTTCTTATAGCTTTGTAAGCTTCTTGTAGATGTTGATTACCTTAGTACCGGCTTTCTTCCACACTATTTGGCCCACTTCTTCGAGGCCGCGTTCTTGAAGTTGACGGAACATAGCGGGGTAGGTGATGATGGAGTAGATGGCGTTGGCCATTTCGTTCACATCCCAGTAGTCTACCTTAATCACATTGCTAAGAATTTCGGCGCAGCCCGACTGCTTGGAGATGATGGAAGGAACTCCCATCTGCATAGCTTCGAGAGGTGCAATACCGAAAGGTTCGCTCACAGAAGGCATGATAAACACATCGCTGTTTTTATACATTTCATACACTTCTTTGCCGCGCAAGAAACCGATGAAGTGGAAACGGTCGGATATGCCACGACGGGCAGCCAGACGAATCATTTTCTCCATCATATCGCCACCACCGGCCATAACGAAGCGCACGTTGTGCACTTTCTTGAGCACCATAGCAGCAGCTTCGACGAAGTATTCGGGACCCTTCTGCATGGTGATACGACCGAGGAAAGTAACGATTTTTTCCTTGCGAGGGGTTTTCTCGATTTTGAGGTAATCTTCGGGGAGAGGTTCTACGGCGTTGTGCACGGTAGAAACCTTATCGGGCGAGATACCATACTTTTCGATAACGGTGCGGCGAGTGTGCTCGCTCACGGTGATGATGTGGTCGGCTTGGTTCATACCGTCCTTTTCGATTCCGAACACGGTGGGGTTTACGTTGCCGCGGCTACGGTCGTAGTCGGTGGCGTGCACGTGAATCACGAGAGGCTTTCCGCTCACTTGCTTGGCGTGGATGCCGGCGGGATAGGTGAGCCAGTCGTGCGAGTGGATAACATCGAATTGGGCGGTTCTGGCTATCACGCCTGCCACGATGGAGTAGTTGTTGATTTCTTCCATGAGGTTTTGCGGATATTTACCCGAGAATTCTATACAACCGAGGTCGTTTACGTTGAGGTAATTGAAGTCGGCATATATGTGGTCGCGAAGGTCGAAATAGGTCTGAGGATCCATCACGTGACCTTGGCGTTGCTGGACGTAGTCCCAGCTTACGTCGCGCCAAGCTACCGGGGTGTTGCTGGCGCCGATAATTTTAGCGAATGTTTTCTCTTCGTCACCCATAGGTTTAGGGATGACGAAAGTGATGTCCATATCGCCATTTTCGAAAATGCCTTTAGTAAGGCCATAGCTGGCAGTGCCGAGACCGCCGAGGATATGAGGTGGGAATTCCCAACCAAACATTAATGCTTTCATACGCGCTATGCTTAGTAATGTAATTTCATGGATTCGTCGTCGATATTCTTAATCATACGAAGCACTCTGAGCACTCCGCTCACATTAGCAGCAAAGCTTACGGCTCCGCGGCCTATGTAAGGAGGATTGCCATCGTAGAGTTCGGAAAGCGAACCGATACAGCCTTGGCTCATTTCGTCTTCGTAGCCTATGAGGTTTCGCTCGATGAACGAGAGTCCGCTCAAGCCGAACACTTTGACGTAGGCATCGGCGTAGAAACCGAGCAGCCATGGGCGTGCGCTTCCTTGATAGTATGCTTCTTCGCGTTCTTCGGGGTTACCCAAATACCAAGGCTTGTAGCCGTAGCTATTTGGGCTGAGAGTGCGGAGGCCCTTAGGAGTAAGGAGTTCGCGAGTCACGAAGTCGAGCACCGATTTGCGTTGACGACGGTCGAGTGGTGAGTAGTCGAGACCGGCAGCGATAATCATGTTAGGACGCACGCTTGGGTCGCTGTAGTAGCCGTCGACATAGTCGTAGAGGTAGCCCGATTCGTTGAGGAATGTGTTGATGAATGCATCTTTTGCCTTGTCGGTGATTTCTTCCCAAACTTTCACTTGGTCGATGCTTGCCACGTCGTCGGCAAATAGATTCTGAGCAAATTTGAGCGCGTTGTACCAGAGGGCGTTAAACTCAACTATGTAGCCCGAGCGTGGGATAATAGGAGTGCCATCGGGGCGAGAAGAGTCCATCCAAGTCATAGGCACCTTTGTGCCGTCGGTGGTTACGAGGCCATTGTCGGCGAGGTGAAGAGTTGGGTGCTTTTGGTCGATGATGAACTGAAGCAAATCCTTCACGAGCTTGCCGTAGCGCTTGATGGCTTCTTGATTACCTGCGTCTTTAGCATATTGGTGAATGTCCCAAATAGCCCAAAGAGGCACGTCGGGGAGTTCGAGACCGTCGAGATTAGGATCGATTTTGCCGTTCTGCATAAAATCGTTGAAGGCATCCATGGCAGTGTCCATAATTTCCTCGAAGTCGGGGCGATGGTGCACCGAGATGGTAGCTCCCGGAAGGGCAATAAATTCGTCGCGAGCACGAGTCTTGAACCATGGGTAGCCGGCGAGGATGTAGCGTCGTCCATCGGGCTTGGTTACATAGAATTGCTTTGCGCAGTTCTTCATACAGTTGTAGAAGCTTGTGCGCGGAGTGCGAGTCTTGATTTCGTCCTCATACATTTTGGTGAGCTGACGAGTGTTGACCGGTGAAGTACCTGCCGAGAAGATGATGCTTTCGCCCTTCTTGATTTTGAGTTGGAAGTAGCCGGGCACATATAGGTCCTCGGTGTAAGGAATACCACGTTCGCGGTCCTTTACATACTCGATGTCTTTATACCAATTGGGGTCGAATACGAATTCCGGCTTGCGGTTGAGCTGCATATAAAGAGTGGGATATCCCTCATACATGCAAGTGGCAATACCGTTGTTCACCTCCTTGTATTCGCGGCTTGCCACGCTGTTGGCGATGCAAAGGCTGTTGGCATCGCGGAAAGCGAGGAATGGGCGGAACTGGAGAGTTGTTTCGGAGTGAGCGTCTACGAGAGTGTAGCGAATGAGGATGCGGTTCTCGTGAGAGATAAAGATTTTCTCCTTTGTGAGAATCACACCGCCCACGCGATAGGTGGTGGTAGGTACTCTTTCACAATCGTATTCTCTGATGTATTTATGCCCGTTGGGGCTGAATACGTGACCATTGTACTGGTGTATGCCCAAGTTGAATGGGGCGCCGTGCTGTATCACCGTTTCGTCGAGCGATGATAGCAGCACATGGTTGTTGTCGTTAAGCTCAGGGATGGGGATAACGAGAAGACCATGCTGTTTACGGGTGTTACATCCCACCAATGTCGTACAATGATATGCGCCTGATTGGTTGGTGCGAAGCATTTCCTTTGGAAGTGATTGCTCCAAGTTGATCATCAAGCTTTTATCAAATTTTAAATAACTCATAAGAGCGTGTTTTTTGGTTTATAGAATGTATTGAATTTATGTTAGTCTCTAAAGTAATGCTAATTTATGAAATTATTTTTGTATATGCAACAAGGCAAGTGATAAAAAAATGTCACAAATTAGGCAATACTGCCATTTTGCTGCAAAAAGGCGTCAAAATGGTGCAAAATTCGACAAAAAATGTCATCGGTCGGGGGGGATATCAACACAATAAAGCTTAGTCCAAGGCTTAGAGGTCGAATTCGGCACGAATGGCATTCAGGAAGTCGTAGAATCCCGATTCGATGGGCTCGAATATTGAGTTTGATTCCTTGGCGGGTGTGATGATGTTGATGCCGCTCGGGTGGCACTTGATGTGGAGATCGGCTTCCATCATCAGGGGCTCGCCGTCGACGTGCATAATGGCTGCTTTGGGTCGGCTAATGGTGAGTTCTCGGGTGCGGAAGCTTTGAATATTGGTGTTTTTATCGATTTGCCGAGTGAAAAGTTGAATGCCAATGATAGGCGTTTCGATGGGGTTGAATGGGCGTATTATGGTTACATCTATCAGCCCGTCCTGCATGCTTGCCCTGGGAGCGATGTAGGCGTTGTTGCCATATTGCGAGGCGTTGCCGCAAGCTATCACAAATGCCTTAACGGCTATGTCGCTGTCGTGGGTTTTAATAACGTATTCCTGACTGCGATAGTTGAGATATTCGATGATGGCATTTTTTGCGTAACTTATGGGTCCACGGCGCTTGGCAGCTGCGAATTTTTCGCTCACCGTAGCGTCGAACCCTACGCCGCAAGTGCAGAAGAATGGAATATCGTTAACGGTGCAATAGTCGAGCGAGTCGGTGTGCCAATCGTTGATGATTTTCAGGGCGCGTTCGGGGATAAGCGGAATGCCCAAGTGGCGTGCGAGGCCATTACCCGAGCCGCAGGGCACTATGCCAAGAGCTGTGGGCGAATTGATGAGTGCCGAAGCCGTTTCGTTGATAGTGCCGTCGCCGCCTATGGCTATCACGCCGTCGAACTGATGCTCAATGGCTTTCTTTGCCATCTCGGTGGCATGTCCCGGACCTTGTGTGAAGCGGACGTATACATCAAAACGCTCGCTGTCGAGATTGCGATTTACAATCTCGGGCATGTAATCTCTATGTGCCGCCCCTGAGATGGGGTTGATGATAACGAGTATTTTCTTCTTCAATTCCATATTACTATTGCAAACATACAAAATTTTTTTAGAATTTAATTGAACTATATGCGCAGATTTGTGTAATTTTATGACAATAATTATTAAAACACATATTTTATTAGATGAAAGGAAAACTAACGTTGGTAATTACCAACATCATTATGCTTGCGCTCGGGGCGGTGCTGATAGTTTTTTTCGACGATGATCGAATGGCAGAGCTGATAGCCGTGGCGCTTGGTGTGCTGTTTTTGGCGCCATCGATTTATTCTCTAATTATGCTGCTCTTCACCAATGTGCCGGTGGAAGATGCCATGCACAATCCGCGCTACAATCTTATTCCCACCATCGGAGGCTTGAGTTTCGGCTTGCTGATAGTGGTGAAGGCGAGCCTGTTTGTGGCGCTATTGAAGTATATCTTTGCCATATTGCTTTTGGCAGGTGGATTATACTATGTGTTTTATCTTCTGTTCACTCGCGGCAGAGTGGCAATGCCCAAGTGGTATTTCTTCCTGCCCTCGCTGGTGGCAATAGCCGGTGTGGTGGCACTTGTGCTGCCCATTGAGAGCAATCCCACTTTATTTTTGATGACCGGCGTTTCGCTCATAGCTCTCTCGGTGACGAGTGTGGTAATCTCATATAGCGAATATGTGGCATACCGTGCCGAACTCAAGGCTGCGAAAGCCAATGCCGAGGTGGTGAGTGTGGAGGTGGCCGAGGTGGGTGACAATGCTTCGGAGCAATAGCCTTACCTGGTTTCTATGAAATAGTAAATGTGGTGAAATTGTGCCTGATGGCGCTGCTTCACCACATTTTTTTTGGCGAATAGAGAGCTGCCGGGGCACAAAAAAACGCTGATTCGGTGAGAACCAACGTTTTTTTTGTATTTTTAGATAAAAGAATGTAAAAATAAGAAATTACTTCTTTTTGCGGTTGCCATAACGGCTCATGAACTTATCAACGCGACCGGCGGTGTCAACGAGTTTTTGCTTGCCGGTGAAGAATGGGTGAGAAGAGTTGGTGATTTCAAGCTTTACCAATGGGTAAGTTACACCGTCGATTTCGATTGTTTCCTTTGAAGCAACTGTAGAACGAGTGATGAAAGTTTCTTCGTTCGACATATCTTTGAACACCACTTCGCGGTAGTTCTCTGGATGGATACCTTTTTTCATTTCTTTTATATAGTTTATATTATTAATCAAAAAAACAGCGTTTGGTGGACGCTTTATTTGTAATGGCTTGCAAATTTACGAATTTTTCTGATAACTACAAAAAATATTTTGGCTAAAAGCTTAGCAATTAGCCAAAATATTGTATAATGGAGTGTTTCGGGGGTTAAAAGTAGTCCCGATTACTTCTTCTTAAATTCGATGAGCGGTTGGTTTGCTCCGATAACGTCGCCGGGCTCTACGAGGATGCGATTAACCACGCCTTCGATTTCCGATTCGATGTTGTTTTGCATCTTCATGGCTTCGTACACCATCACCTCTTGACCCTTCTTCACGGCATCGCCCTTCTTAACGAGGATTTCGATAACGGTGCCGCCCATTGGGGCATTGAGAGTGGGGCCGCCACAAGCGCAGTCGTCGTCGCCTTCGGGTGCATTTTCGTCGACAAACTCGATGAGCGGTTGTCCGGTGCCGATAACATCGCCCGGAGCCACGAGGATGCGCTTAACCACGCCTTCCATTTCGCTCTCGATGTTGTTTTGCATCTTCATAGCTTCATACACCATCACTTCCTGGCCGCGCTTAACCACGTCGCCGGGCTTAACGAGGAGTTCGATAACGGTGCCGCCCATAGGAGCGTTGAGTGTTGGGCCTAACTTGCTTGAAACTTCTTCTTCGGCAGCCTTAGCCTTTACTTCAAACTCGATGAGTGGTTGGTCGGTGCTGATAACATCGCCTGGCTTAACGAGGATGCGCTTAACCACGCCTTCCATTTCGCTCTCGATGTTGTTTTGCATCTTCATAGCCTCATAAACGATAACTTCCTGACCGCGCTTAACCACATCGCCGGGCTTAACGAGGAGTTCGATAACGGTGCCACCCATAGGAGCATTGAGAGTAGGTCCTGTGATTTCGCCGTTGTCGGTTTCGGCTGCTGTTTCGGTTACTTGAGCAGCACCTTGAGCGCTGAATTCTTCGGCGCGACGGTTGGTCAAGAACTTCTTGGCAGGCAATGGAAGGAGTTGAAGCAAGAGATATTCTTTTTCATCCTTAGCCAACTTCACGTTGCCGAATTGAGGCAATTCGGGATTTTCGGGAGCAACGTAAGAATTGACGTCGTAGGCAGTTTCGACCGGAGTGCCGCATATCTTGTTGCGGAATTCGGGGTCAACAGGCACCGGAGTAGTGCCGTACTTGCCGAGCACGAGGTCGATAAACTGATTAGACTTGGTGGTGTAGTCGGGTTTGCCATTCTTGCGGTCAACAGCCACGTTAACGGCTTGAGCACCTACAATCTGGCTGGTAGGAGTAACCAAAGGCACAAGACCTGCAGCGCGACGCACCGAAGGAATGAGCTTCATGGCTTCTTCGAGCATGTCTTCGGCGCCGAGAGTGCGAAGGTTAGCCACCATATTAGAATACATACCACCGGGTACTTCGGCGTGCTTAACGATTTCGTTAGGCTTGGGGAATCCGAAGTAGTTTTCGATAGCGTGGCAAGCTTCGAGCATAGCTTCCTCGTCGTTGGCCTTTCCGGCTTCGATGGCTTTGTCGAAGAGAGCATCGATTTCGGCAGGCAGAGTGTCGTTAAGCGGATCGAAAGGCTTGGGGAAATTGTCCTTGTGAAGGTCGACGGCAGCCAAACCCTTGCGAACGTCGAAGAGTTCGTTGCGAATCTTGCCCACAGCTTCCATGTTACATTCCACTTCCACGCCGAGTTTTTGAGCGAAAATGTAGATAAGCTCAATGGCAGGAGCAGCCGAACCTTCGGCAAACCACCAAATGTTGGTGTCGAGGATGTCAACGCCGTGCATAATAGCCATCACGCACGAAGCCAAGCCGTAGCCGGGAGTGCAGTGAGTGTGGAAGTCGATAGGCACGTTGACAGCAGCCTTAAGTTTCGGCATCAACGAAGCCACACGAGCAGGATTTACCAAGCCAGCCATATCCTTGATGGTAACCATCTTGGCGCCGAGAGCTTCGTAGCCCTTAGCTTTTTCTACAAAATATTCGTCGGTAAATATCTTTTTAGCATTTACGTCGTCGTCTTTAGGATCAACAGTGTAGCACACAGCACCATCTGCTATGCCGCCAAGTTTGTTGATGATTTCTACCGATTCCTTAACGTTGTTGAGGTCGTTAAGAGCATCGAAGATACGCATAATGCCAAGACCATTCTTGATGGCTTCTACATAGAAACCCTCGATGACATTGGTAGGATAGGGTGCGTATCCGAATAGGTTTCTACCACGAGAAAGGGCAGTAAGATAAGAGCGATGCTTGTCGCCGTTGATTTTGTCGCTAATCGATTTGAGACGATACCAAGGCGATTCGTCGAGGTAACGCATCACAGAATCAGGTACAGCTCCACCCCATACTTCCATAGCATAAAACCCGGCATCAACATAGTGTGGAAGGAGAACGTCGATGCTCGATTGAGGCAAACGAGTTGCAAATAACGATTGCTGACCGTCGCGTAGGGTCAAATCTCTAATCTTTAATTTTCTCATAATTGTTATTTTACCAATTGTTATTTTCTTTGGCTGTTATTCTGTTATTTGAGGTATGTTTTCTTTCGAAAAGTCCCTTTATATAATGCAAAGTTAATACTTTAAGTTTGATTACCTAACGAAAATCCGATTATTTTCGAAAAAATACTGAAAAATTTCTTTAATTAGGTATTTTTGTAGTGTAACATAAAAATGGGTATTGCTTAATGATTATCGGCGTTAGCGCATTGATTTGTGCTGTGCGTTTTTTATGGTATTGCAAAAGAGTTTTAATAAATGGTTTTTTTTGATTTTTTATCTTTACAAAGAGACTGATTTGTGCTAACTTTGCGACGTAAACAAGTGTGAGGCATTGGGCTGAACACTTTTTGAGATTACTAATGATAAACTGAAGAAACTATAGAATTCCCCTAATACGGATATGTTTAACTTTTTTAGGAAGAAACAGGAAGCGAAGTTGTTCTACCACACCGATGTGCACTGTCATTTGTTGCCGGGCGTTGACCATGGCGCACAAACGGTGGAAGAGTCGCTGGAGTTGATTGCTCGAGAAAAGGCGATGGGCATCGACCGAATAATGTTTACATCGCATGTTACTGAAAACACATTTGAGAATACACCCGAAACATTGAAGCAAGGCTTCGATATGCTCAAGGCTGCAGTGGAGGAGAAGGGAATAGAGCTCGATATGCACTATTCGGCTGAGTATCGCCTCGATGAATATTGGATAAAACAGCGCGATGAGGGTCGCTTGGTGGCATTGCCGGGCAATTATATCTTGCTCGAGAATAGCTATCAGCAAGAGTTGCTGATGCTCGATGATATTATGTTCGACATTCAGCTCAAAGGCTATCGGCCGATTTTAGCTCACCCTGAGCGCTATCCTTATTATGCCATGCGCCACGACCGTTATCGCACGTTGCACAACGCGGGCGTGAAATTTCAAATCAACTTGTTGTCGCTTGCCGGATATTACGGCGTGGGTCCCAAGCAAACTGCCGAATGGCTTATTGATAACGATTTTTGCGACTTCTTGGGGAGCGATATGCATGGCGAACGCCACGCTGTGGTGATAGAGGATTATATTACCACCAAGGAATGGCGAAAAATAGCGAAAAAACTCGACGGGCGCTTGCTTAACGATAAGATTTAAGCGTCTTTACATCCAAGCCTTTGCTTAACGATAAAACAAAACCGGGAAGATGATGCTGCAATGACACATCTTCCCGGTTTTGGCGTATATTTGGGTGACGCAAAACGGTTTTATTTCAAGCCGAGGCGTGCTTTTACGTAGTCGACTATCAACTGAGCGGTAAGTTCCACGCCGAGCTTCGATGAGTCGACCGAGAGGTCGTACGACATGGCTTCGCCCCAACGCTTATCGGTGTAGAAATTGTAGTATTCGGCGCGCAGTTTGTTGCGTTTTTCGGCGAGTGAGCGAGCTTCGTCGATGGTTTTGCATCGGTCGCGCTTCATTATTCTCTCCACGCAAGTGTCGATATCGGCATGTATGAATACGCTTATCGCGTTAGGGTGGTTGCGCAGAATATAGTCGGCGGTTCTACCCAGTATTACGCAGCTGCTACGCTCGGCGAGGGCTTCGATTACGTCGCTTTGTTGGCGATAGATATTGTCGTTTGAAATAGGACTGTTGCCTATCACAAACGAGCCTCCATAAAAGCCGGTGTTAAACGACATCAGGCTTGAGAAAAACGAAGGCGAACGCTCATCGGCGGCTTCGAAGAAGTCGCTGTTCATACCGGTAGATTTTGCCGCTTCGGTGAGCAGTTCCTTGTCGTAATAGTCGATTTGGAGTTTTTGCGCCACCAGGCGTCCTATTTCGCGGCCGCCGCTTCCAAACTGGCGACCTATGGTTATTACAAATATCGGTTTGCTATTATCTGTCATAGTGTGATAGCATTATTGGGTTGGTTATCGATAACAAAATAAGCAAAAAAAAATTATTTGTCAAAATAAATTTTCGGCAATAGCTGTAAGCTATGTAGAATAGGTGCAAAAAAAGCGCTCCCGCTTCGAGAAGGGGAGCGCATAAATAGTATTTCTTTTCGGAAACGGATGATATTAACCGCCGAAGTTGTCGTAGTGAATGCTCGAAGGATCTACGCCGAGGCTGTCGAGCATCTTGTTCACTGCATTGCTCATAGGGCCTGGGCCGCACATGTAGTATTCGATGTCTTCGGGAGCTTCGTGGTCCTTGAGATAGGTGTTGTACATCACTTCGTGCACAAATCCCGGTGTGTAAGCCACGCCTGCAGCATCGGCAGCAGGGTCGGGACGGTCCAAAGCCAAATGGAACTTGAAGTTGGGGAATTCCTTTTCGATGGCGAGGAAGTCGTCGAGGTAGAACACTTCGTTGAGGGCGCGAGCACCGTAGAAGTAGTGCATAACGCGGTCGGTGGTGTGAAGTGTCTTGGTCATGTGCATGATTTGAGCGCGAAGCGGAGCCATACCGGCGCCACCGCCCACCCATATCATTTCGCGCTTAGAGTCGAAAATAGGATGGAAGTCGCCATAAGGGCCGCTCATAAGCACCTTGTCGCCCGGTTTGAGCGTGAAGATGTAAGAAGAAGCGATACCCGGCATCACATCTTGGAATCCTACTTGAGGCTTTGGCTTGAATGGCGGAGTGGCAATGCGCACGGTGAGCATAAAGCGGTCGCCCTCGGCAGGATAGTTAGCCATAGAGTAGGCGCGAACGGTAGGTTCGGTGTTCTTGCATTTGAGGGTGAAGAGTCCGAACTTTTCCCAAGCGGGCAGATACTCGCCGAGCGAAGCCTTGTCGATGTCCTTGTCGTAGTCGATGTCGAAAGTAGGAATCTTGATTTGTGCGTAGCTGCCGGGGATGAAGTTCATGTGTTCGCCTTCGGGCAAAGCCACGATAAACTCCTTGATGAACGAAGCCACGTTGTTGTTGGAGATAACCGTACATTCATATTCTTTGACGTCGAGCACCGATTCGGGTACTTCGATTTTGAGGTCGTTTTTCACCTTCACTTGGCAGCCGAGGCGCCAGTGGTCGGCTTGTTCTTTGCGCGAGAAGTGTACGGCTTCGGTAGGCAGTATTTCGCCGCCACCTTCGGTAACGCGGCATTTGCACTGGCCGCAGCTGCCTTTACCGCCACATGCCGATGAAAGGAACACGCCGTTAGACTGAAGAGTGGCGAGCAAAGTGCTTCCCGAGTCGGCATCGATGTCTTTTTTGCCGCCGTTGATGTCGATTTTCACCTTTCCCGATGGCACAAGGTAGTGCTTAGCCACAAGCAGCACTATCACAAGGAGGAGTGTAACAATCAAGAAGAAGATTGCACTCAAGCCTATAGTAAGAGTATTGATTTCTAATAGTGTCATAGCCGTTTAGATTTTAATGCCGAGGAAGCTCATGAATGCAATACCCATAAGTCCTGTGATGATGAAAGTGATGCCAATTCCCTTAAGAGGAGCGGGGACATTGGAGTAAGCAATTTTTTCGCGAATGGCAGCGATGCCCACAATGGCAAGGAGCCAGCCGATGCCCGAGCCCAAGCCATAGACAGCCGAGTTGAGAGCCGAACCGAGGTCGCGCTGCTGCATAAAGAGCGAGGCACCGAGGATGGCGCAGTTAACGGCAATCAGGGGCAAGAAAATGCCGAGCGAAGCGTAGAGCGATGGAGAGAATTTCTCCACAGCCATTTCCACGAGCTGAGTCATCGAGGCGATAACGGCAATAAACATAATCAAGCCCAAGAAGCTGAGGTCGACGGTTTCGTAGCCTTCGCCAAGCCAAGCGAGAGCGCCGGGCTGAAGCACGTAGGTATCGAGCAAATAGTTGATGGGAAGTGTTACTACAAGCATGAAAGTAACAGCAATTCCGAGTCCGAACGCCGTTTTAACATTCTTGGATACAGCCAAAAACGAGCACATACCCAAGAAGTAGGCGAATATCATGTTGTCGATGAATATCGAACGGATAAATAAATTCAGATTTTCCATTTGTAGATGATTGATTGTGCGGTGTTACTTTTCTTGTAGGTCTTTATTGCGCGAGCGGTGAACCCAGATGATGCAAGCTACGGTGATGAGCGCCATAGGAGGCAAAATCATAAGGCCGTTGTTCATATAACCGAGGTCGTAGAGCGCCTGCGGAATCACTTGGAAACCGAAAACGGTGCCCGAGCCGAGGAGTTCGCGGAAGAAACCCACTATCACGAGAATAATGGCATAGCCAATGCCGTTGCCGATGCCGTCGAGGAATGCCGGCCAGGGCTTGTTGCCGAGGGCAAATGCTTCGAGGCGTCCCATAAGGATACAGTTGGTGATAATAAGTCCGATAAACACTGAGAGCTGTTTGCTCACCTGGTAGTTGTAGGCCTTAAGCACTTGGTCGACAATGATAACCAGAGTAGCCACCACCACGAGTTGCACAATGATGCGAATGTTGGTGGGGATGGTGTTGCGGATGAGCGATATAATCACGTTGGCAAAAGCAAGCACTGCTGTAACCGAAATACCCATCACCAATGCCGGCTCGAGCTTGGCAGTAACGGCAAGCACGGAGCAGATGCCGAGCACTTGAACAATAACGGGATTGTTCTTCGAGAATGGGTTGAAAAATACTTCTTTAATATTAGTTGCCATGATTTTACTACTTAGAATTTTCGTTCGACAATGTGTTCAAGAAAGCGCTGTAGTCGGTAAGGCATACTTTGAGCATGTCCTGCACGCCCTTGCTGGTGATGGTGCCGCCCGAGATGGCGTCGACATAGTCGGCACCCGAAGTGGGCTTCTGACCGGCTTTCATCACTTCTACAGGCAGGAATTGACCGGCTTTGTAGAGTTCTTTGCCTTGGAATTGGTCTTGGAAAGCGGGTTTTTCGATTTCGGCGCCGAGGCCCGGAGTTTCGCCTTGGTGCGAGAAGTAGGCGCCGTAGATGGCTACGCCGTCGGCTTCGACAGCCACATAGCCCCAGATGGGACCCCAAAGGCCGGCACCCGACACGGGCATCAAGTAGCGCACTTGCGAGTCGTCGCCGGTGAATTTAAACACCGGGAGCACGCGTTCGGCGGCATCTTTTTTGAGTTCTTTAGCCAAATCGATGGCAAAAGCGGCATCGGCATCGGTGCCGATTACTTCGCCGGCATTGTTGACGCAGAATGCTTCGGTGAAATATTTGTTGTAAGCCTCGATTACCATATCATCGTTGTCGGGTGAGATGTGCACAGCGCTAAGCATTTGCTTCATCTTCTCGATGCGGATGTTTTCGTTCTGCTTGGGCTTGAGGGCGCCCGATATTAGAGCCAATACGGCACCCACCACGATAACCATTATCGCAGAATAGAGTATTGTGTAGGTATTGCTTTGTTTGTTCATATCTGTGTCCTCCTGTTATTGAGCTTTAGCGCGCTTTAGGCGGCGTTTGATGTTGGCATTTACCACGCAGTAGTCGATGGTTGGAGCAAATGCGTTCATAAGAAGCACTGCGAGCATGGCACCTTCGGGATAACCGCCGTTGTAGATGCGGATGAGTATGGCGAATACGCCGATGAGGAATCCGTAGATCAGTTTACCCAAGTCGGTGCGAGCGCCGGTGACGGGGTCGGTGGCCATAAACACGGCTGCAAAGGCAAAACCGCCGTAGCAGAGTTGGTCGATAGGCGAGATGAGCGAAGTGGGGAATGATGGAGTGGCAAAGAAGTAAGCCACAGAGCTCATAACCAAGCCGCCGGCAAACACCGAAAGCATGATTCGCCACGAAGCGATGCCGGTGAAGAGCAGAATGGCAGCACCGATGAGGATGCAGAGAGTGCTGGTTTCACCCACCGAGCCGGGAATCAAGCCCAAGAAAGCATCGAAGGTGGAGATGGGTTGGCCTACGATATTGGTGAGCGAAAGGTTTTCGCCTACAAAAGTAGCAGCTTGGCCTAGAGGAGTGGCTCCCGAGTAGCTGTCGACAAGAGTGCCGGCGCCGAGGCCGAACACCGGGTCGGTGCTTACGAAAGCGGCGTCGCCCGACATCTTCGATGGATAGCCGAAGAAGAGCACGGCGCGAGTCACCAATGCCACATTAAATATATTCATACCTGTGCCGCCAAACACTTCCTTGGCGAAGATTACGGCAAACGCGGTGGCTACGGCAATCATCCAAACGGGAGTGTTGATAGGGCAGATGAGAGGTATGAGCAGACCGCTCACCAAGAAGCCTTCGTTGATTTCGTGGCCACGGATTTGGGCTGCGGTGAACTCGATGCCCAGACCTACGGCATACGAAACCACTATGCTTGGGAGCACTGCGGCAAGTCCATAGAGGAATGTGTCGAAAAATGTTGTTTGCTGACCTATGGCGAGATAGTGCTGATAACCTACGTTGTACATACCGAACAAAAGAGCCGGGATGAGGGCTATCACTACTATTATCATGGTGCGCTTTAGGTCGATGCTGTCGTGAATCTGAGCTCCGGTTTTGCCCGAAGTAGAGTTGGGCGTGAACAGGAACGATTCAAAACCATCGTACACCGATTGCAGCTTCGAGAGTTTGCCTTCGGGCTGAAATGCGGGCTTGATGTTGTCTAAGAATTTTCTTAGTGCCTTCACTTTGAAATAATCTTTTTATGGTTAATAAATCTGTTTTTTTTTACCTATATATAAATATGTGTCAGCACATCTCGGCACGCAAGCGGTTGAGGCCGTTGCGCACTATGCTTTGCAGTTCGAGCTTCGATGTGTCGGCATATTCGGCGAGGGCAAAGTCTTCGGGAGCCACTTCGTAGATGCCGAGTTGCTCCATCTTCTCGATGTCGAAGGTGATGATGGCTTTGAGGAGGAATTCGGCGTAGATGTCCATCGGAATCATACGGTCGTATTCGCCTGCCATCACTATGGCACGTTCGCCGCCATTGATTTTGGCATCGAACGATGCTGCCTTGCGATTGCCGAAGAGCCAGCTTGTGAAACTGCGATATACACTGAATTTCTTGGGGCTAACCGATGCCCAACCCATAAACTCGTCTTCGACGGCTATGTTAGGGATGGCTGTAATCTGGCGGTAGGGAGCACGGATGTAGTCGGAAGCCGCAATGTGAGTTCCGGTGAGCACATTACCCGAGATGATGCGAGTGTTGGCGTCATTGACATCTACAGCACCAGCCACCACCGAAGCCACGGGAGCACCTGCGATGCATTTCACCAGCTGAGGCTTGGTGGCTTTTTCGCCTGTTACAGCCACGATGGTGCTGAAATCCACCTTTCCTGTGGCCATGAGCTTGCCGATGCGCATCACGGTGATGATGTCGGTGGTCCACACCACTTCGCCCTTGTTGACGGGGCGGATGTTGGCAGCCTGAATGCCGGCGTTGCCTGCAGGGTGAGGTCCGTCGAACACCACAGTGTGGTCGGAGTCGATAACATTGGCTGGGCAGCATCCCAAGTAAACGTCACCCGAAGTGAGCGACTTGAGGGCTTGAATGCCTTTCTTGATGATGTCGGCGTTGCCATCGGTAAACAATTTCCAGTCGGCAGCCAGAGGAGCCGAGTCGAAGCAAGTGACAAAGATGTCGCGCGGAGTGACGTCGGGCGATGGCACAACATCGTAGGGGCGTTGACGAAGCAAAGCCCACAGACCCGAGTTGAGCAGAGCCGATTTGGCATCGGAAGTGTCGATGGCAGCGCAGTCGTTGCCACCATCGGGCTCGATGATTATGGCTTCGATTTTGCGACGTTCGCCGCGGCGCACTTCCTTAACAGTGCCGCACACTGGAGAGCAAACCTTAATGGCCTCATTGGCTTTGTCATGGTAGACCGCTTCGCCTGCCGCCACGTGTTCACCCTCTTTCTTTTCAAGTCGTGGAACTATGCCGCTGAAGTCGTCGGGGACGATGGCATAGGACTGCGCCAAAGGCGCATCGACAATTGAGGCATCTGTGATGCCTCCCTTGAGATTTAGGTTATAACCTTTTTTAAGCTTTATTATGTTCATTTGAGAAAATGATTATTGTTCTCCATTTTACTGCACAAAGATATTAAAAAAACAAAACATAGCATTACAAAAATGCGCAAAACACATTAAAAATATAAAGAAAAATTTCAATAAAGGAGAAAAAAGAGTGCAAAGGAGCTAAACGGAGACCGCAGAGGATGACATAAAGGTAATAACCGGCATGTATCGAGAGCAAAAAGTTGCGATACGAACGAAAAAAAGAGGGAAAAATGGGAAAAAAGCAAGGTGTGTGCAAAAAAAAAGCATTAAAGCACTTTGCTATATTGAAATATTTATAATATATTTGCAATGAAATATCCCTTAAAAGTGACATCTATAAAGCTTGAAAAGCGGGTAATAATCGCAAAATGCTTGATATACAGCAGTGTAGTAGAGCGATGGTGGAATTTGAGAGGGAAGTGAACAGTGAGGCTAACCAATATCATGAAAAAGCCGCCGGCAAAAGGCTGAAAGCAATGGCATAATATCGGAAAAGCCAAACAAAAATGAAATAAAACAACCAATCGAAACCGAAGAGAGAACTATTAACACTATTAATAATTTAATCAACAAAAAAACTAACAAATTAATTAATTAATTATGGAAGCTCAAAAGCCTAACAAGCCAGCTAACACTTCTAAGAAGAAGACTGGTATTAACGCATTTTTGGTAATCATCCTATGTTTCATTGCATCTATCTGCATGTATGTGTTCGTGCTTGGTAACCCTGCAAACTTTGAGAACGGTCACCCAACCAACTTGCTTGGTACAGTACACGAAGGTGGTTTCGTAGTACCTATCATCTGGGGTCTTGTGTTCATGGTAATCGTATTCACAGTAGAACGCTTCATCGCATTGAAGAAGGCAGCTGGTAAGAAGAGCGCCGACAAGTTTGTAGGCGACCTTAAGAAGGCTCTTGAATCAGGCAACGTAGCAGCAGCAAAGAAAGTTTGTGACGACCAAAGCGGAGCAATCGGTGCAGCAGTAGGTTGCGCAGTTGCAAAGTATGAAGAAATGCTTGCAGCATCAACATTGAAGAAGGAAGACCGCGCATTGGCAATCCGCAACGCCCTTGACGAAGGTATCAACTTCGAATTGCCAACATTGCAACAGAACATGCCAATCCTCTTCACTGAAACTACACTTGGTACTCTTATGGGTCTATTCGGTACAGTGCTTGGTATGATCAAGTCGTTCTCTGCACTTGGTAACTCTGGTGCTCCTGACTCATCAGCTCTTTCTCAAGGTATTTCTGAAGCCCTTGTAAACACAGCATCAGGTATCGCTTGCGGTGCATTGGCTGTTATTTCTTACAACTACTACGACACCAAGATCAACGACATCACCTACAAGATCAACGAAGCAGGTGCTGCTATCATCTCAGTGTTCGAAGCAAAGGCTGAATAATAGAAAGAAATATTAATTGAGAAATAAAAAAGCAAAGCAACTATGAAAGTAAAGACAGAGAAAAAGTCACCATTCATCGATATGACAGCGATGAGTGACGTAACTGTGCTCTTGCTTACCTTCTTCATGTTGACATCTACATTCCTTCAGAAAGAACCTGTAACCGTAATCACACCATCTTCAGTATCAGAAGAAAAGGTGCCTGAACAAAACTTGATTACAGTTCTTGTAAACACCGACGGTAAGGTGTTTATCTCCCTTGCCGGTGACCGCGACTCTACACAATCGAGCGATAAAGTTCGCGTAGAGTTGTTGAAGAATGCAGTAGCGGAATACAATAGATTGAACCCGAAATCAACCATCTCGTTGAAGCAATCTCAAGTAGAGACTTTCGGACAGATACACATGTTCGGTTTGGCTCTTAAGGATATGGAGAAATGGTTGAGTATGTCGCCCGACGATCGTGACAAGTTCATCGATCCAAAGGAAAATCCAAACTGTGGTATTCCAATCGACATGAATGATGATGTAAACAAACCTAATGAATTCCAGATTTGGATGAAGGCAGCCTACAATACATCAAACGATAACCTCCAGACTGCAATCAAGCAGGGTAAGGGTATCGCTGTTAAGGCCGACGCCACCACTCCATATTCTATCGTTCAAGTGGTTATGGACAATCTCCAGACTCTTAAGATGAATAAGTTCACATTGTTAACCGCCCTAAAAACTGAAGCAGAATAATCATGGCAAAAGGAAAGAAATATACCGTACACAAAGACGTACGCGTTGACTTCACCCCGATGGTGGATATGAACATGCTTTTGATTACCTTCTTCATGCTTTGTACCACAATGATCAAATCTCAAACCCTCCAGATAGCATTGCCATCGAACGAGAAGGTTGAGAAGCAAGATCAGAATAAGGTAAAGAAGTCAGAGGCTATTACAGTGATACTTGACAGCGAACTCAATAGCGAAGGTTTCCCGGTAAAGGATTTCGTTTATTACTATGAAGGTATGCCTGAAGTAACCCAAGAAGGTGACCAAATCGTTAGCAACATGAAGGAAATAGCCTTCTTGCCAAACGAAAACGGTAAGGCACAGGGTATACGTGCGGTGTTCCAGCAGCGTAACAAACAAGTTCTCGAGAAAATCAACGTGCTGAAGGAAAGTTGGAAGGCAAAGCAAATCAACGATTCAGTATATCAAGCACGCGCTAAGGAAATTCGTAACGACTCTACTCTTACTCGTCCTGTAGTAATCATCAAGGCAACACCTAACGCAAGTTACGCAAGCGTTGTGACAGCACTCGACGAAATGCAAATCAACAACATCAGCCGTTATCAGATCGACCGCATCAATGCTACCGACTCGGCTATGATGACTCCGTATTTGCTTAAGAGATTGAATGAAAAGAAGAAGTAAGATCGAGATAGTTGGAATTATTAAAATCAGAAAGGAATTTAATTATGGCAAAGAATGTAGATCTTACATCGAAAGAATGGTGCGACTTGGTATTTGACGGTCGAAACAAAGAATATGGAGCATATACGCTCCGTATGGAGACCAAACCACGCCACCTTAAAGCGTTTATCTTGACTATCATCGGTGCACTTTGCATCGGCGCAGTAGGCGTAATCTATATGAGCGCCGTTAAGTATATCGAAGAGCAGCGTTTGCTCGACCAAGCACAACAAGATGCAGTGGTAATCGATACATCGGCCGAAGAAGAGGAAGCTGAAGAAGATGTTCAAGAGCGTTATGAAGAACCTGAAGTACAAGCACTTCCTGAAGAAATTCTTAATACCGTAAAGGTAACTGAGCTTCTTATCGCTGAAGACGAAGAAGTACGTTCGGAAGACGAAATCAAGACTCAGGATGAATTGAAGGAGACTCAGACCGCATTCGGTCAGACCGACTTCGACAAGGGTACCGACGACCGCAACGTAACTCGTGAACACAAGAACGAGGTAATCGTTGAAGAAAAGAAGCCGGAACCTGTAAAGGAAGAAGTCTTCAAGGCAGTAGAGCAGATGCCAACCTTCCCGGGTGGTGATGCAGAATTGATGAAGTGGTTGCGCGACCACATTCAATACCCAACCGTAGCAATGGAAAACAACATCCAAGGACGCGTAGTAGTACAGTTCGTTGTTACCAAGACCGGTAAGGTAGGTGAAGTTAAGGTTGTTCGCTCAGTAGACCGCGACCTTGACAAGGAAGCAATCCGCGTATGTAAGTCACTTCCTGACTTCATCCCGGGTCGTATGAATGGTCAAGCAGTGAACGTGTGGTACACACTTCCTGTTCAATTCAAGCTCCAAGGCAACTAATCTGAAAAGAAATAGATTTTTGGATTACATACTAAAAAACGAATGGTCGTCGGCTGAAAAGTCGGCGACCTTTGGTTTTATAGGTTTTATTAAGCAAAAAAACATAAAATTTACGCCTCGATGCTATTTTCTTACAGCAATTTTCATTAACTTTACAACGGAATAGCCGCCACTTAGTGTAAGGCTATCGAGAATAACGGATGTAGTCCTGATATAAAGCGTATAAATGGAAGAAACCGACAAAAAGAAAGCATCGATGAAGAGCATCAAGGTGATGTTCGGATTATTTATGATATTCATATATGTAGGCATGGGAATAGCCGTGCTTTTGGGAATGTTCGACTGGCTGCCACGCTGGGCACGCTACTCGCTGGGCACTTTGTTTATAGTGTACGGCGCTTGGCGATGCTATCGCTATGTGGCCGGAGTGGATAGCAGAGTGTAATCGGCATCCGCGGCTCCACTGCAAGAGTCAGAACGATAGCAACAATCCGCCTTATTTCTCTTCACCGACCAAAATATATTATTTTAACAAACATAATTCACAAATAACGAATAACACGATGCGAAAACTATTAATTACAGCAATAGCAGGCGCCGCCGTAGCAGTAGCCATGGTGTCGTGCGGAAAAAGTAAAACCGGCGGGGTGGAAGACACCACCACCAGCGGTGTTACTTCGATAGTGTGCGACCAATCGTTCCAGAACATCCTCAATCAGGAGATAGAGGTGTTTGAGTATACATATCCCAAGGCAAGCATCGTACCCTATTACACCGATGAGCAGTCGTGCATCGATTCGCTTATGAATCTCAGCACCCGCCTCATAGTCACAGCGCATGAGCTTACACAGGACCAAAAGGATATGCTGAAGCTTAAAAACCGACCTGCACGCACGCAGCGCTTGGCGGTAGATGCCATAGCATTGATAGTGAATAAGGAAAACGATATCGACGAGCTCTCGATGCAAGACCTTCGCGACATTTTCTCGGGCAAGGTGACCCGTTGGGGCGAAATTACACCCACCAAGCTCAAGCGCGACAGCATAGCAGTGGTGTTTGATGCAAGCGGTTCGAGCATAGCACGCTACGTCAACGATTCGATATTGCGAGGCGAGAAATTCAAGAAAAACGTATATGCACAAGGTTCGAGCGAGAAAGTGTTCGACCTCGTGGCAAATCGCAAGAATGCCGTGGGCCTGATAGGTGTGAGCTGGATAACCGCCGACATGAAAGGCAAGAGCGAATCGGTGGAAGAAACCGTGAATCGTCTCAACCAAAACGATACCACAGTGATAGACTTCGACAATAGTCGCATCAAAGTGCTCAAGGTGCGCAGCGACGACCAAATAGTGGGTTATAAGCCTTATCAGGTGTATATCTACGACGGTCGCTATCCGCTACATCGCAGCATCTATGTCACCTGCAACGGTCCGGTAGGTGGCTTGCCACAAGGATTTTATTGCTTCCTGACAGGTTTTATCGGACAGAAGATAATACAAAACACAGGCGTATTGCCGGCAGCCATACAACCACGGGTGGTTAGCATAAATTAACAAAATAAGCTTAAACTCGGCAACTGCAAAATAGTCAAAACAAATAAAAAACAGCATTTAAGCATACAAGAGAGAAATAAATAAATTAATAATTACATTATAAGTTAAAGAGAAATGAAATTTAAGTTATTTGCAATCCTTTTATTAGGTGGTGCGTTGGTAAGCAATGCACAAGGTTACAAGGACGGTATCGAGTATTTCAAAGTAGGTAAAATCGACAACGCCAAGGAATTGCTCGACAAGAACCTCAACGACCCAACAACAGTTAAGTCGGAAGCATATTGCTATCTTGGCCATATCGAAGCAGCCAAGGGCAACACAGCCGGCGCAAAGGAGTATTACAACAAGGGTGTGGCAGCCGATGCAAACAATGCATTTAACTACATTGCCCTGGGAGCACTCGACTTGAAGGCAGGCAACGCAGATGCAGCCGAGGACCAATTTAAGATGGCACAAAAGGTCGACAAGAAAAATGCAGCCGTGTATGCAGCCATAGCACGCGCATACTATGAAGCCGACCCTGTGGCATATGCAAAGGAACTTGGCAAGAACATCGAGAAAGCACGTAAGACCAACAAGCAAGATCCTGCAGTGTATATTCTCGAAGGCGATATGAAGGCCGCTGAAAAGGATTACGGAGGCGCAGCAGGTCAATACGAACTTGCATTCACTTTCGATCCAAAGAACGAAGAAGCTTATGTGAAGTATGCCAACACTTACTTCCACGTAAATCCCCAGATGGCTACTGCCAAGCTCGAAGAACTTTTGACCAAGACTCCAAACTCGGCACTTGCACAGCGCGAACTTGCTGAAAAGTACTACGAACTCGACCTTGGTTCACAAGCCGCTGAGCAATATGGCAAGTACATCCAAAATCCTAACCACTTCAAGCAAGACGAAATTCGCTACGTGCAACTTTTGTTCTTTGGTGGCAAGTACGACCAATCGTTCGACCTCGCCAAGAGCATCCGCGCAGCAATGCCTGCAGGCGACAAGGACCACTTCTATATGTGCCGTATGCAGCTCTACAACAAGGTGGCTTTGGAACAATGGGCAGAAGCAGAAGCTTTCGGTGCTGAACTCTTCGGTCTTAACATCCCGGGCACTGAATACACTTCGAAGGACTTCGTAGACTATGCAACAGCATTGAAGAACGTAGGCAAGACTGCAGAATCGGTAGCTGAATACGAAAAGGCAGTGGCTTACAATCCTAACAATATCGACTTGATTCGCGACTTGGTAGACGTATACGAACAAAACGAAAATTATGCTAAGGCAGCAGAATACTATCAGAAGATAGTTGACAGCCCCGAATGCAAGGCCAACGACTTGTATTTGATGTCGACCAAATACTTCAACGTAGCAGCCACAACCCAAGACGAAGCATTGAAGGCATCGTCGCTCGAAGGCGCTCGCAAGTATGCTGCATTGGCCAACGAAAAAGTTCCCGGCAACTATCGTATCGTGCAACAGCAAGCTAAGGTAGAAAACTTGGCAGGCAACACAGCCGAAGCTGTTAAGTTCTACAACGCTACAATTGCTATCCTCGATGCAAAGGAAAATGCTAAGGTTGAATATAAGGACACTTATATTGGCATCTATGCCAACCTTGCTCGCATAGCATTCGAAGCCGACGACAAGGCAGGTGCACGCGACATCTATATGAAGTGGCTCGAAGTAGATCCCGAAAACACAGCCCTTCGCGAATATGTAGAAAAGATGAAGGTTGACTGATAACCGGAGCGAAACTACAGTAAAAACGACAAGATAATTACTGATACATAAAAAGGTGCGGTATTCTGACAACATGACAGTCGGATACCGCACCTTTTGCGTTCGTATGGCACATAATGTTGACAATTATTCATTATAATTTTGGTGATTTTGCTTGATAATCTTGATAGAATGGGCGATTTTAGATAAATTTGAAGGATTAATTAATAGATAACTTGGAATAAGATATGAAAATCTCGCCTAAAGGACTGATAATAATGACGGCGCTATTGAGTGGCGTGTGTGTAATGGCGCAAAATGAGATAACCAATACCACAAAGGCTTATCTAGATAGGTGGCTGAATGCCGGAGCGGAGAATGCACAATATAGCATTAGTGCCGCATCGGGCAGAAGCCGTTCGGCAGATATTGTGGCACGCCGCGGAAGCAACCGGCAGCGACAACTCACGCCCCACATAGTGAACGGAGAGAGCCGTGTGGCTACATTTGTGACTATCGACAACGAAAACGCCCGCGCACTGCTCGAAGCACAAGGTCTCGACATCACTGCAAGCTACGGCAATGTGCTTACAGTGGATGCTCCGTTGACTCGCATGGCACAGATAGCCGAGATAGAAGGCGTGACCCGCGTGTCGGTGGCACGAAACATGCGACTGAAGAGCGACCTACAGCGTTCGACAGCCAATGTAGACCAAGTGCATGCGGGCACCGGACTTGCCATGCCGTATACCGGCGCCGGAGTGGTGGTGGGCATAATAGATGTGGGCATCGACTACAACCATATGGCATTTAAGGATGCCGATGGCAAGAGCCGCGTGGTGCGAGTGTTCAAGCCAAGCGTCTATGGCACCATAAACATAGGCGGCCAGACAATACAAGGCGTGGAATACAGCACCCCCGAGGCAATAGCCAAATTGAGCACCGACTACAACAGCGAATCGCACGGCACCCACACCTCGGCAATAGCCGCAGGCACCAAAGTGGGTAATTATGGCGGTATGGCACCGAATGCCGACATAGTGCTTTGCGGTATGGGCGACGACTTGAGCGATGCCTCGATACTCAATGCAGTGCGATATGTTTTTGCCTATGCCGAAAGCGAAGGCAAGCCGGCAGTGGTTAATCTCAGCCTCGGCGACCATGCCGGAGCACACGATGGAACATCCGACTTTTGTCAGGCACTCGACCGACTCACCGGCGATGGTAAGGTGTGCGTGGCAGCTGCAGGCAACGAGGGCGACTTGAATATACACTTTTCCACCACTTTTGCCAACGAAGGCACATCGGCAGAGCAGGGCACCGTGGTGCTCTCCGACTCGGAATACGATGGCACCTATTATGAAGCAGCAATCGACATTTGGGGCGTGGATAACACGGCATACACCTTGCAATATGTGGTGATAGATGCCGATGGCACCATTCTCACCCGCTCGCCTAAGCAGACCGCGGCAAACGGTTCGGCTACATTTAATATGACCTCACACAGCACATTCTCTACGTATTATAAAGGTTCGGCAACCGCCTATTTCGGCGTAGATGTCAAAAACAATAAATATAATGTATATGTAGAAGTGAATGCCGAATCGGTAGATGCCAACTTCGGCGGATATGTGGGTTTGCTGCTATATGGACCCAAAGGAGTAGCGCTTAACGGATGGGTGGTAGATGAATTTACCGACATCATGGCATTGGGTAAAGACGGACTCATCGACGGCGATAGCGAGAAGAGCATAAGTGCCATGGTTACAGGTGAGAATGTAATATCGGTGGGGGCATTTGCTTCGAAGAAGTCATATAAATCGATAAGCGGCCAGACCTGGAGCTATGGAATACTCACCGAAGGTGATATAACGAGTTTTTCGAGCTACGGACCCGATGCCAACGGCATAGCACGTCCCGATGTGGTGGGAGCCGGAGCACTCGTTATCTCGGCAGTAAATGGTTATGACAATAGCACAATCAATGAGACATATCTGGCAGCCAAAGCCACCGATGCAGGCGGAGCAACTCACTATTGGGGCGACATGATGGGCACCTCGATGTCGTCGCCGCAAGTGGCAGGCATAGTGGCACTGTGGTTGCAAGCCAATCCGCAACTTTCAGCCCAAGACATTCGCACGGTGATGAACAACACCTCGATACGCGACACCTACGTTACCCAAGGCGAAGCCAAGAAGTGGGGAGCCGGAAAAATTGATGCACTCGAGGGAATAAAATATGTAATAGGCAATAGCGGCATCGATGACGTGGTGAAACCAGTTACCGAGGTGGTGATTTATCCCAATCCCACCGATGGCGCTTTTGCGGTGTATGCTCCAAGCGAAGACCGAGTGACTGTGACCGTATATACTATTGATGGTGCTATGTGCTATAAATCACAGATAGCCTGCGAAGGCGGAATTGCCAATGTGGACCTTCGCGAACAGCTCGCCTGTGGCGTGTATGTGGTGACCGTAGACGGCGAAGAAGTGCATGAAGTAACACGATTGCTCAAAAAATGATGACCGGAGCGTCGAGAATATTATCGATAATGGTGGCGATAGCTATTGCCACCACGAGCATTGCAGCCCGAAATGTGCTTTCGCCACGTTCGCAGATAATGCTGCGCTCGGAGCAACATCATCGGTCGGCGGCAATGACAAGTTGCTTCATCAAACACAGCGACAGGCAAGTGCTTGCCGAACTGCAAGCCATGGGCGTGGTAATCAATTACGAGTTTGGCAATATAGTGACAGCGCAAGTACCAGCCGGAATGATGCCCCGAGTGGCGCAGTTGGCGCGAGTGCAAAGTGTGCAGACCGCCACACCCATGAGTCTGTGCAACGACGAGGCACGCAGCGCATCGCGAGTGAACGAGCTACATGAGAGTGCTCCCGCTCCCTACACCGGCCGAGGTGTAGTGGTGGGAATGGTAGATGTGGGAATAGATTTCAACCACATAGAGTTTCGCGACAGCGAGGGCGGAAACCGCATCAAGAGCGTGTATCTGCCCGAAGTGGAAGGCGGCGCGAAGGCATTGATAGGCGAAAATGAGTTGCCCGGGTCGAAATACGAAACGCCCGAGCAGATAGCAGCCCTCACCACCGACTGCGATAATATGTCGCACGGCACACACACCACCACCACGGCAGCCGGAAGCTACACCGGCAACGGTTTTTATGGCATAGCCACCGAAGCCGATATAGTGGCATGCGCCATGCCCGGCGATAAACTCACCGATGTGAATATAGCCAACAGCGTGGCATATATTTTCGATTACGCCAGTCGCGTGAATCGTCCGGCAGTGGTGAATATGAGCCTGTCGTCGAATGTAGGACCGCGTGACGGCACATCTATGCTGAGTCAGGCTATGGCAAATGTTACCGGCAAGGGTAGGGTGTGCGTGCTCTCGATAGGCAACGACGGCTTTCTGCGTCTAAAAGCCCGCAAGCATTTTGCCACCGAACCCGATACACTGCGCACATTTCTCGAAAATCTCTATAAAGCTTATGTGGCTAACGGCGAAGTAGATGTTTGGGCAGATAACTCCAAGCCCTATAAAGCACAATTGGTGGTATACGACCGCACAAAGAACGCGGTGGTATATGGCACAGAGTGGTATGAGACCACCGCAGCCGACGACGACCCCGTGACCATCAATGCCGCCGACGATGCCTTTCTGAGCAAATACTACACAGGCGAGATAAACTTTGCTTCGGCTTTGGGCGACAACGGCAAGATGGAACTATATGTGAATTTCGACCTGCAATACACCTGTACCAAAGAAGAAGCATCGAAATATTACTTCGGGCTGCGATATGTGGCGAGTGCCGGCACTACGCTCACGGCATGGTCGAGCACAAGCACCCAACTGGTGGGCAACGGTAAATCGGGATGGCTGGAAGGAAGCCCCGACGGCGCCATCAGTGACATGGCCACCGGAGCAGGAGTGATATCGGTGGGCTCGTATGTTACCAAAAACACCATTCCACATCTCGAAGGCGAAGCTAACTACAATAAGAGCGCCATGGGCGACATTATGTACAGTTCGTCATACGGAATCGACGAAAACGGCGTGTCGCAGCCCATGATTACCGCACCGGGATATATGGTGGTGTCGGCAATGAACCGTTACGACACCACGATAGCCGACCAACGCAGCCAAATGGCAGCCGTGGCTACCATCGACGGCAGCGAATATATGTGGAAAGAGATGGGCGGCACATCAATGTCGGCACCGGTGGTGTCAGGCATAGTGGCTACATGGATGCAAGCCGACAGTGAGCTCGATGCCGAGGCACTGAAAGAAATTCTCGCTGCCACAGCCATCCGCGACGAATTTATCACCGAGAGCAATGCCGTGCGCTGGGGCTATGGCAAGATTGATGCCATGGCAGGACTGCAATACATAGTTGGCAGCGGCATTGACGAAGCCAAGATGTCAACACTGTGGAGCATGACAGCCACCGACGGTGAGTTGGTGATTACCACACCGGTCGACGGCAAAGTTACAGCCACAGTCTACGATATAGCCGGCACCCGGCGAGCCATGCTCAGCGGAGAAGCCACAGGCGGGCTGTGCCGCATGGCTTATGGCGAAATGTTGCAGAGGGGCGTATATTTAGTGAAATTGCAAGTGGCACAGCATCAAACAGTGGTGAAAGCCGTGCTCGGCAAATAAAAAATATTAATTTTAGAAAAACTATTTTTGCAATGTTAGACTATATAAAAGGAACCATCGAAGAGGCGACACCCGCCTATGTGGTGCTCGACAATCGCGGAATGGGCTATATGCTCAACATTTCGCTCACCACCTACGAAATACTGCAGCGAGCAGGCCGAGGAGAAGTAAAGGTGTATGTGTATGAAGCGATACGCGAAGATGCGCATGTGCTCTACGGATTTGCCGAGAAACGCGAGCGCGAACTGTTTGAATTGCTCATCAGCGTGAGCGGCGTGGGCACCAACACAGCACGAATGATACTCTCATCGCTGCCACCGCAAGAACTCGAGTCAGCCATAGCCTCAGGCAATGCGGCATCGCTCAAATCGGTGAAAGGAGTGGGTGCAAAAACGGCACAAAGAATAATTGTTGACCTCAAGGATAAAATAAATGTGGTAGGTACTTCGTTAATAGATAAAGTGCCGATGTCGAACGAGGTTTATGAAGAAGCCATGGCAGCGTTGACGATGTTGGGCTTTACCAAGCAGGCAACCCAAAAAGTGCTTAATTCGCTCTTCAAGGAAAATCCCGCAATGAAGGTAGAAGAAGCCATCAAGAAGGCATTGAAGCAGCTATAGAGCATTATGTTGTGCGAGCCTGCATAAACAGTATAACGAACTGAATGGGTAGACAACATATTTTGAAAAATATTAGGAGCAAGCGATTGCTAATGGTAGTGCTGTGCGGAGTGGTGATATACTCTGCACTGCATTTCGACGCATTTGCCCAATATGTTCAGACCCAAATGGCGCCACCGCCCACGGTGCCCGAGCGCCCCGCCGCCAATGGCAAGGAATCGGGCGATTCGCTTAATATGCGTTTCAAGGTGCGCGAAACCATTCCATCTGACTACGAAAGTCTGGAAGGGGGCGAGTATGCCCTCGACCTCAAGACACCTGCCAATATCAAGACCGAGGCCGAATATGATGCTGCCACCGGGTGCTATGTGGTGCGTACCAAACTGGGCGACAGAGAGATAACCACACCGTTTATGCTCTCAGCCGATGAGTACAACAATATGGAGATGCGCCGCTCGATGCAGCAATACTACTACGAAAAGAACACCGAAACTGCCGAGGAAAAGAAGAAAGACCCCTTTAATTTCCTCGACATGCAGTTCGGCTTGGGCCCGCTCGACAAAGTGTTCGGTCCCGGCGGAGTGCAACTCAAGACCCAAGGTTCGGTGAAAATCACTATGGGCATCAAGTCGAATAAGACCGACAACCCCGCATTATCGCTCGGAGCGCGCCGCAAGACCTATTTCGACTTCGATCAGCAGATACAAGCCAACATCAACGCCACGATAGGCGACAAGATGAAGTTCGACATGAGCTACAACACCGGCGCCACCTTCGACTTCGACAATAAGAACCTGAAGCTCGCCTACGAAGGCAAAGAAGACGAAATAATAAAGAACATAGAGGCAGGTAATGTGAGCATGACCACCGGTTCGTCGCTCATACGAGGCAGCACATCGCTTTTCGGTATCAAGACCAAGTTGCAATTTGGCAAACTCACGGCTACGGCGCTCGTGTCGCAGCAAAATTCGCAGACACAGACCGTAAATACCAAAGGCGGTGCACAGACCACCAATTTTACCATCACTGCCGACCAATATGATAAGAATCGACACTTCTTCCTGGCGCATTGGTTTCGCGACAATTACGACCAATTTGCATCGACCTTGCCATTGGTGTCGAGTGGTATAAGCATCACGCGCATAGAGGTTTGGGTGACCAATAAGCGCGGCGATTACAGCAATTCGCGCAATGTTATGGCATTTATGGATGCCGGCGAAAACACACGCTTGGCCAATAGCCACTGGCAAGGCAATATGGCGGTGCCAGTGCCATGCAACAGTTCGAACAACCTGTTCAGTGAGTTGAATACCAGCTATAGCGATGCTCGCTATATAGAGCAAGCCGGCGAAGTGTTGTCACCGCTCGAGGCATACGGCTTCGAGGGAGGCCGCGACTACGAAAAAGTGGAAAGTGCCCGACTGCTATCGCAGAGCGAATATACCCTCAACAGCACTTTGGGCTACATCTCGCTCAAATCGGCGCTCAACGACGACGAAGTGCTCGCCGTGGCATACCAGTATACCTATCGCGGACAGACCTATCAAGTGGGCGAGTTTGGCAGCGATGTGACATCGACCAAAGAGTCGCTCTATGTGAAGATGCTTAAAGGCACCACCATCTCCACCAAGTTGCCAATGTGGGACTTGGCGATGAAGAACGTTTATTCGCTCGGTTCGTATCAAGTGCAATCGTCGAATTTTAAGCTCAATGTCAAGTATTTGAGCGACACCACCGGTACGTATCTCAACTATCTGCCTGCGGGAGCCATAAGCGGCGAACCATTGGTGCGAGTGATGAACCTCGACCGCCTCGATGCCAACCGTCAGCCCAATCCCGATGGACGATTTGACTTCATAGAAGGTTACACGGTGAATACCTCGAACGGAAAGGTGATTTTCCCCGTGGTAGAGCCATTCGGTTCGCACCTTGCCAAGAAGATAGGCAACGACGCCATAGCCCGGCAGTTTGTTTATCAAGAACTTTACGACTCAACGCTCACCGTGGCGCAGCAATTTCAAGACAAGAATAAATTTGTGCTCGAGGGCGAATATCAAGCCTCGAGTGGTTCGCAGATACGCCTGAATGCCATGAATGTGTCGCGCGGATCGGTGGTGGTGACAGCCGGCGGCGTGCCGTTGACCGAAAACACCGACTATACGGTGGACTACAATATGGGCGTGGTGACCATAATCAACCAAAGCATCATCGATGCCGGCACCAACATCAGCGTCACCCTCGAGGACCAAGCCGCCTACAGCACCCAGCGCAAAACATTGCTCGGACTCGACCTTAACTACAAGTTCAATAAGGACTTCAACATGGGTGCCACCATAATGCACTATGGCGAGAAGGCGATAACCGAAAAAGTATCGATAGGTAACGAATTGATTAATAATACGATATGGGGTATAAACCTATCGTATAACAAGAGTTTTATGTGGCTCACCAATTTGCTCAACAAGATACCTACGGTAGATGCCACAGCGCCCTCTACGATAGCCTTTACAGGCGAATTTGCGCAGTTGATACCCCATCAGCAGAAAACCGGCTCCAATAAGGGCAGCTCGTATATCGACGACTTCGAGTCGACCCAGTCGGGCATCGATTTGCGCTCACCGTATTCGTGGTTCTTGAGCGCAACGCCCTACGACAACACATCGAGCCCATTGTTCCCCGAGGCACAGTTGAGCAACAACATAGAATATGGCAAGAATAGAGCATTGCTCTCGTGGTACTACATCGACCGCTTGTTTACCATGCGCAACAGTTCGCTTGCGCCGGGCTATATCAAGAACGACCTGAAGCAATTGTCGAACCCCTACGTTCGCGAGGTGACCTATGCCGAAGTATATCCCGGCAGAGAATTGAGCTACGGCGAATCGTCGACACTTCAGACCCTCAATCTGTCGTACTATCCCAATGAGCGTGGCCCGTATAACCTCGATGCCGAGCGATTGAATAGCGACGGCACGCTTGCCAACCCCGAAAACCGATGGGGTGGTATTATGCGCAAACTCGACCAGACCGATTTCGAACTCTCGAATATCGAATACATACAATTCTGGATGCTCAACCCCTTCCTCGACGAAGAAGCCGATAACAAAGAAGGCGGCGACCTCTATTTCAACCTCGGCGAACTGAGCGAAGATGTGCTCAAGGACGGACTAAAGAGTTATGAGAACGGTTTGCCGTATAACGGCGACAATACCTACGTCAAGGAGACCGTTTGGGGTAAGGTGTCGAGCAAAACCTCGCTCACCTATGCCTTCGACAATGCCGAAGGAGCACGCAAACTGCAAGACGTGGGTCTGAACGGACTTTCCACCGAAGAAGAGAAGAATTTCCCCACCTATAGCGAATATGTGAACAAATTGCGTCAGACCTTGCCGGCATCCACTATCGAGGAAATGGAGCAAGACCAGTTCTCGCCGATTAACGACCCCGGCGGCGACAATTATCACTTCTATCGCGGCTACGATTACGACGAGCAGAAGCTGTCGGTGCTCGAACGCTATAAGCACTACAACGGCACCGAGGGCAACTCACTCTCGCCCGATGACATCAACGACAAGATGTATCAGTCGGCGCGCAGCGTGCCCGATGTGGAGGACATCAATCAAGACAATACGCTCAACCAATATGAACGCTACTATCAGTATAAGATTTCCATCCGCCCGGAGGACTTTGTGGTGGGCAAAAACTATATCACCGACAAGCAAGTGACCAAGGTGGCTACTCGCGATGGCGAAGGACTCAATGTAGAGTGGTATCAGTTTACCATTCCACTACGCGACTATGAGAAGATGGTGGGCTCGATGAGCGATTTCTCAACCATACGCTTCATACGCATGTTCCTCACCAATTTCAAAAAGCCCATCCACCTGCGTTTTGCCTCGCTCGAGCTCCTCAAGGGCGAATGGCGCAGTTACGACTATAACCCCGACGAGCGCATCAATGTGCCTGCCGAAGGCGACTTGGCAGTGACAGCCGTCAACATCGAAGAGAACGCCGGACGCGAGCCTGTGAACTACGTTTTGCCGCCGGGCGTGACCCGTATAGTGGATTCCGGTCAGTCGCAAATCACACAGCTCAACGAGCAGTCGATGTCGATGAAGGTGACCCAACTCCCCGCCGGCGCATCGCGTGCCGTGTATAAGAACACCAGCCTCGACCTGCGCATCTATCGCCGTTTGCAGATGTTCCTGCACAACGAAGCGCTCATCGACGATGCCACCTCGCTGCGCGATGGCGAAGTGTCGGCATTTATCCGCCTGGGTTCGGATGTTAAGAACAACTACTACGAATATGAAATCCCGCTGTCGGTGACACCGCCGAAGTCGAATTACAGCACCTATAGCAGCAGCGACCAATATGCAGTATGGCCCGAGTCGAATATGCTCGACTGCGACCTCGACGTGTTTACCACCGTGAAGAAGAACCGCAATGCGCAGAAGCTGCAAGGCGTGCCCGGCGTGTCGTATGGCGAACGCTTCACCGAGGACGACCCGTCGAAGCCCAAGAACAAGGTTACCGTGCTCGGTAATCCTGCATTGAGCGATGTGAAAGTGATAATGATAGGTGTTCGCAACAACACCGGCGCCACCAAGGAGTGCACCGTGTGGGCCGACGAACTCCGTGTGACCGACTTCGACCAAGACGGCGGTTGGGCAGCCAAGGCAAACATGACCTTGGGCATGAGCGACATAGCCACAGTGAATGCCGGCTACCATAAGGAGACAGTGGGCTTCGGTTCGGTAGACCAAGGTCTGAGCAACCGCAATCTCGACAACTATCAGCGCTATAATGTGGCAGTGCAAGCCGATTTGGGACGATTCCTGCCCAAGAAAGTAAATCTCAAGGCGCCCGTCTACTATTCGGTAACCGAAGAACAGAATACGCCCAAGTATAATCCGCTCGACAAGGACGTACTGCTCGACGATGCCCTCGAAGCATGTGCCACCGAGCATCAGCGCGACTCAATCAAGTCGTTTGCCGTCACCACCAAGCGCGTGGAGAGCTTCAGCATCTCAGGTTTGCGCTTCGATGTGAAGAGCAAACTTCCCATGCCATGGGATCCCGCCAACTTTGTGTTTAACTACTCGTCGAACAAGCGCCACAACGAAGACCCCGACAACGAATATGAGAACACCAACGACTATCGAGGCAGTTTCCAATACAACTATGCTCCTGCCTTCAAGCCGTTCCGTCCGTTTAAGGGCCTTAACCCCAAGAGTAAGAGTAAAAATGTGAAATTCTTGCGCGAATGGGAGTTTAATTGGTTCCCGCAGCAGTTGAGCTTCATCACCAATATCAACCGCTCCTACTATGAGCAACAGACCCGCAACGAGACCGATGTGGATGTGGAATTGCCGGTGTCGGTGAGCAAGAATTTCCTTTGGGATCGCCAATTGTCGGTGACATGGAATTTCACCAAGTCGCTCAATATGTCGTTCAAGTCGAACACCACGGCACACATCGAGGAACCGATAGGACAGGTGAATAAGAAACTGTTCCCCGATGAATATCGCGAGTGGCGCGACTCGGTGTGGCGCAGTATCACCAACTTGGGTACGCCATATAACTACAATCAGACCTTCACGGCATCGTATAAGGCTCCGTTCAACAAGATAGCATTCCTCGACTTTGTGAATGCCAATGCATCGTATAACTCAACCTATAATTGGGAGCGAGGCACGGTGCTTGGCGATGTGTCGTCGGGTAACACCATTTCCAACCAGTCGACACTCACCATCGATGGCCGATTCAACCTGCTCACACTCTACAATAAGAGCAAATATCTCAAGAACATCAACGACCGCTTCACCAACAACAAGCGCAATGTAAATGCCAAGAAGAAGCCAAAGCGCTTTGTGCGCACTATTACGCTGAAGGAGGACACCACCACCATCATCAAGCACAATATGAAGACCAAGAAGGTGAAAGTGAGTGCCCAGACCACCAATGGTCAGGCGTTTGCAGTGAAGTCGCGCGTGGTAGACGAAAACAGTGTGGAGATTCTCACCAAGGTGAACAAAAATCTTAAATTCACCATCCTGGAAGATCAGAAAGAAGACAAGAGCGTGTGGAGCGAGATAGCACAATACACACTTCGCGGCTTGATGTCGGTGCGCAATTTCAATATCAAGATACGCAATACACAGTCGGCAAGTTTGCCGCAGTTTATCCCCGAGATAGGCGACATCTTCGGTCAGACACGCAACTACGACATTATGTCGCCCGGACTCGACTTTGCGTTCGGCTTTATCGATGAGAGCTACATCGAGAAAGCCAAGAATCACGGGTGGCTTATGTGCGATGAGACTCAGACTACACCGGCCATCTTCACCCGCGCCAAGGAAGTGTCGATCGATGCCACATTGGAGCCCATACCCGGCTTGAAGATAACGCTCACCGGCAATCGCACTGACAACCGAAGCGACCAGATGATGTTTATGTACGACGACATAACCACCATCTACTCCGGAACGTATACCAAGACCCATATGGCACTTGCCACCGCACTACGCGGATGCTCGTCGGACAACGGCTATCAGAGTGCAGCCTTCGACCAATTCTTGAGCAACATACCCGTGGTGGCCGACCGCATACGCTCGCGCTACGAGGGTCGTGTGTATCCACAGCGAGGATTCCTCACCACATCGAAGTGGGCACATCTGCCGTTCTCTACCGAGGTGGGCGACGTAAACAGCATGAATAGCGACGTGCTCATACCCGCCTTTGTGGCAGCATATTCGGGCACCGATGCCGGCAAGGTAAATCTGTCGCCGTTCCCCGGATTGCAAGCCATATTGCCAAACTGGCGCGTAAGTTACGACGGCTTGAGCAAATTGGATATCTTCAAGAAGTGGTTTAAGTCGGTGCAAATCAATCATGCCTATCAGTGCACCTATTCGGTGGGTTCGTACACCTCTTATAGCGACTGGGTGAGCGTGGGCGACGGCCTCGGCTTCACACAAGATGTGACCACAGGCAATCCGTTGCCAACATCGCCCTACAACATCACATCGGTAACCATCACCGAGAAGTTTGCGCCACTTGTGGGCGTGAAAGTGACCCTTCACAACAGCATGACCTTCAATGCCGAGTATCGCGACAGCCGCACATTGTCGCTCAACTCATCGGCAGGTCAGATAGTGGAGGCAGGACAAAAGTCGCTGAAGTTTGGTGCAGGATATAAGATAGCTAATTTCAACACCGTGCTCAAATTGAAAGGCAAGCAGAGCAATGTAAGCAACGACTTGACGCTCAATCTCGACTGCTCGCTCAACAACAACACGGCATTGATACGCAAAATAGAGACCGGCCTGACACAAGCCACCAGCGGTGCACGCTCGTTCACGCTCAATCTCACAGCCAACTATGTGGTGAGCAAGCGTTTGACCGTAGGAGCATATCTCGACCACCAAGTGAACACGCCGCTCGTGTCGTCGTCGGCATATCCCACATCGAACAGCAATTTCGGCATATCGCTGAATATGCAGCTTGCCAAGTAAAAACAAAAGCCCTGCAAGAAGAGAAAACAGGACTTTTAGCATAGCAAAAAAAGCTATTACGACAAGTCAAAAAAATGAAGGATATACTTATAGTTTCGGCATAAATGCGTATATTTGTGGTTGAAATGTGCCCAAATAGGAGCAAAACAATAAACGATTTATTAATATGGATGAAAATTTGAGAAAACAACTAAGCCAGGACACCACCGGCTTGGCAACCTATGAATACATAGCTAATAATATCGATACCATCGACGAACTATTACCCGAATTGGTGGATATAATAGTGCAAGTCGACACCAATGGCCAGTTTGTGGTGAGCACCGCGCGCTATCTGCACGCCATCAACCCCGAGCACTATGCCGCAAGCATCGATGTTCTCGTGAAGGCAGCAATCGATAAAGATCGCGAACACAAATACCTTGGCGACCTTGTGGCAAGCCTCTACGGCCCCGACTACAAGGAACACGCAGTGGAGCTGAGCGCAGAGGATGATAATTTCCGCCGCATCTATAAGCGGTTGTATCCGGCAACAGCAATCTAATAAACATGACACAAAATATGAAACGAGTATTTATTTTGGGTGTAGCTGTTCTCGCAATGGCATTTGGGTGTACTAAAGCATCCAACACCGAGAAGAATTCACAATCAAAAGTAACAAAAGAAACAAAAGAAGCAAAAATGGATTTGAAATCATGCACCAAGGTGGAGATAAAGACCAGCTTGGGCGACATAGAGGTGGCTTTGTATAATGAGACACCACAACATCGCGACAATTTTATCAAATTGATTAACGAAGGCTACTACGATGGAGTGCTGTTTCATCGCGTAATAAACGATTTTATGGTGCAAACCGGCGACGGAGACTCCAAGAATGCCAAACCCGGGCAAATGCTTGGTGAGGGCGAGCCGGGCTATACCGTTCCTGCCGAATTTGTGTATCCTAAGTTGTTCCATAAGCGCGGTGCAGTGGCAGCAGCGCGCCTTGGCGACCAAATGAATCCCGAACGCCGTTCATCGGGTTCGCAATTCTACATCGTTACCGGCAAGAAGTTCACCGCCGAACAATTGGCAAAGATGGAAAGCGATCGTAGAGCCAAACAACTGCAAGCCGAGTTCAACGAATTGGCAGCACCGCATCGCCGCCAAGTGATGCTATGGCGTCGTGAAGGCAATAATGCAGCCATCGATTCGCTTCAGAACCAACTTGTGGCAGAAGCCGAAGCAAAGGTGGCAGAAAAGGGCGCATTTACCTTTACACCGCAAATACTTGAAGCCTATCAGACCGTGGGCGGCACACCTCACCTCGATGGCGCTTACACCGTGTTCGGCGAAGTGACCAAGGGCATGGATGTGGTGGATAAGATTCAGAAATCGAAGACCGACCGCAACGACCGTCCCGAGGAGGACATCAAGATAATAAAGATGATTGTAAAGAAATGAAAACATATCGCGAATGATAATATTTTCAAAACATACATTGAGCAATGGCATGCGATTGCTCCATCATTTCGACGCTACCACTCAGATGGTGGCGTTGAATTTAATCTATAATGTGGGTTCGCGCGACGAGGACGAGAATCGCACCGGTTTGGCGCATCTGTTTGAGCACTTGATGTTCGGAGGCTCGCTCAATGCACCGCAATACGACGACGAACTGCAGCGCGCCGGCGGCGTAAGCAACGCCTGGACCAGCAACGACGTTACCAACTACTACGAAATACTGCCCGCTCACAATGTAGAGACCGCCTTTTGGCTCGAGAGCGACCGCTTGCTCAACCTCACGCTCAGCGATGAAGCCATAGCCGTGCAGAAAAGTGTGGTGATAGAGGAATTCAAGCAGCGATATCTCAATAAGCCATACGGCGATTTGTCACACTTAATGAGCGCTTTGGCATACACCAAGCACCCATATCGATGGCCGGTAATAGGTAAGGACATTAGCCATATAGCCGAAGCATCGAACGATGAGATACGCCAATTTTTTCACCGTCACTATTCGGTAGATAATATGGTGATGTGCGTGTCGGGCAATGTAACATTCGAGCGCGCCGTAGAACTTGCCGAGAAATGGTTTGGCGACATAGAGCGAGGCAACGTCACTCCGCGAAATCTGCCCAAAGAGCCTCGCCAAGTAGAGGCAAGAGTGCAGCGTGTGCATCGCGAAGTGCCCGAAAATGTGCTTTCGTTCGGGTTTCACATGTGTGGAATCAATAATCCCGACTATTTTGCTTGCGACTTGCTGAGCGATGTGCTGTCGAATGGGCGTTCGTCGCGATTCTATCGCAATCTTCTGCTCAAGACCGACCTTTTCAGCGATGTAGATGCCACTATTTCGGGCCGATATGAGCCTGGATTGTTCAATGTCTTTGCCCGACTGCGCAACGGAGTAGACCTCGAAGAAGCCAAGCATAGCATCGAAGCCGAATTGCAACGCTTGGTGAGCGAAGGCGTGGAAGAAGACGAGCTTCGTCGCTACGCCAACAAATATAATGCTCGCGAATTGTATGAAAGTGTAGGCTATGATGCCGTGGCTGATAAACTTTGCCAATATGAATTGCTCGGCGATGCCAATCGCATCAATCTCGACCCTGAAGCGTATTACAAAGTGACAGTTGATGATTTTAATCGTGTGGCAGCCGATGTGTTGCGCCCCGACAACTGTTCGCTCATATATTATGGGCCCTCGGTAGAGCAATAAGAGATAAACGAATTAGTAATAGCATGAAAGATTTGGGAATAGCAACGGTTTGGCACGGTACTTGTAAATATAATAACTTAGTTTACTATTGATTTGAAAGGGAATAGCAATAAATGTATATTACTGTTATATAATAGAGATAAACAGATAATTTATGGTTAAGTTTAATAAAATAGTCTTGAATATACCACACTCTTCAATAAATGGCGTGTTTACTAATGGTAGTGGATGGAGGTATAATGCCAATTTGTTGAATTCTGTAATGAGAGAAACGGATTGGCATACTGATTTTATATTTAATGATGAAAGAGAAGAAGTAGTTCCTTGTATCTTTAATTATTCACGTTTCTTAGTTGATGTTGAGCGTTTAGAGGATGATCCATTAGAGAATGAGGGTCGTGGAATATTATATTCCAATGTAAATGGTTATCAGCGTAAATATCTTGATAGAAATAAATGTGAAGAGTTATTGGCCCTTAGAAAAGATTTCCTTGATTCAATATCAAGAGAACTAACTGATACAACACTTCTTATTGACTGCCATTCTTTTAACAATGAAATCGCAAAAGACGTTGATATTTGTATTGGCTTTAATGAAGATTGGTCAAAGCCTGATGATAACGTTATTATGGGTATTACATCAATATTTGCTGCAGCTGGATATAAGGTTAAATTCAATAATCCATATAGCAATTCAATTACACCAAAATCTGATTCATTATATAAGTCAATTATGATTGAGGTTAACAAAAAAATATATCTGCGTAATAATAATGAAATAAATGTTGATACATTATATGCCCCAAAATTAAGTAATACAATCAAAAAAGTATATGATTTTGTTTTATCTTGATATTTATTAAGGTAATAATAGATAAAAATAATTCATATTACGCCAATGAAATTTATATTAGACAGATTAAAAAGATATTTATGATAAAAATTAATAAATAAATGAATATTAAAAACATTGTACGCGAAGCAATACAGAAAACACTATTAGAGGATGTCACCAATTTCAATAATATCCTAAACTCCAAAAACAAGAATCTGAATGAAAGTAATATTAATAGAATGCTGCATTGGCTTAAAGGTTGTGATTGTGCATTCATTACAGCATTCAGAAAAGAGTTCAAGGATATTAGAGATAAAGATGCAACCTATTTTGGACCAAATGGTGATTGGGAAGAAGGGAAAAAGTTTTCTCATGAGGAGAACCGTCAGAAAAATAAGCTTATGGTTGCAGAACTGCTTCAATTAGGCTATGGCGTTACTAAGGTACAAGGCGTATACCCTGAAACACCTAAAACAGATGATGCACCTATTACAGACAACGAAGATATTGAGGAGAGTTATTTAGTTGTTAATAGGCGTAATGATGAGAATTTTTTAAAAAACCTTCAAAGAATTGCTGAGTTCTACAATCAAGATTCAATTTACTACAAAGAAGCAGGGGCGGAAGAAGGACATCTTATCGGTACTAACGGATGTGGTTGGCCTGAATACCATGAGAAGGGCAGTGGTAGCAAACTACATCTTGACACTGGGTCTAATTATATGTCTCGACTTGGAAATAAAGCCTTTTCATTTGTCAGTGCGGACTCAGAAGAAACGAATCACGAAAAAAGAAAAGAACTACGTAGAAAAAAACTGGCTGAGGCTGTGACTTTTTGGCGTAATATTGTCAATGGCAGGATGATGGTTATAGAAAATATGCACCCTTTGACAAGAAAGACAATGAATGAAGCAATAAGGAGTTACAAAGCAAGCGTTAAGACATTGTAACAAGTAGAAAGAAAAAAATAAATAATTTATACCAAATATTATGTTATATTAAACTACCCAAAAGATAAAGACTTGTGGGTTTCCTTGCAAAAATTAACATGAAAATATTTGATATTTTTTCGAAATTTGATGACATGATAGCTGAAAAACGGACGATATCCCCGTTTTGGGTGGGTGGATGTCGTCCGTTTTCAGCATTATAAATAAAGAAAAAGAGTATATTATGAAAAAAATAACAGAATCTCAGTTAAAAGAAATCATCAATGAAACAGTCAATGATGTCTTAAATCGTATTGGTATGATTAACGAAATGGCAGTACCATTAAAAACATATAGAGCAAGAGTGGATGGTTTAAGATTCCAACTTGTAGAGAATTGGTGTCCATGTAAATGGTGTCAACTTTTCAATCCAGAATGCGAAAATTTTGCTCATTGGATTACGGAATTAAAGGCTTGTATTGACAACCTAAAATTCGTTGATATTAAAAATGGTATTGATAAAAGAAAAACTCTCATAAAAATGTTGGTCACAGATTATGACTACGATAATGCTAATATGATAGAGCGAATAATTAGAGGGAAATTTGTACGAGAGAATCTTACTGACAATGTCCAAAAAGTCCAAGCGTGTACCGCATTTGCAGATAATATATTTGGTTTAATTGATGCAATTTCTATGGAAGCCATTGATTCTGATGAATACATACAAAATACTTTTAGAAGTGATGAATTTCTTTGGAATTTCATTGAAGCAGTAAAAGGAGAGTAAACAATATAGTTCAGTAGTTAGGAATAGTCCAATATTGTTATCCAACTTAACCCATATTGGGTATGTGTATATCTTAATGGATGCTAACCTACTATTGACCTTCTTTTAATAACTATTTATAGTTAACAAGTATATCATTCCCAAATTTTAAGTGATAAACAAATTAAGTGATAACATGAAAGATTTATTTAGAGTATTGTTTTGTTTCGTAATTGCCGCGATAGTGACAATTAGTCCTGATTATGCCCGAGCCATAGAGCCATCGGGCACGTTGCCTGTGATATATATCAACACCGCAGGCGGAGTAGGTGTGACATCGACCGAAGAATATGTGGCTGCTACACTGTATGTAGATGCTAACGGCGTGGAAGGATTTGAAGATTTAGGAAGCGCCGATGCACCGCTCGATTTGCAAATAAAGGGTCGCGGCAACTACACATGGAGTAGCTTCGACAAGAAGCCCTATCGACTGAAATTGGCATCAAAAACCGCATTGCTCGGTATGAAGAAAAACAAGCATTTCGCCCTCTTGGCGCATGCCGACGACGATTTGGCTTTTTTGCGCAATACCGTGGGATTTGAGGTAAGCCGCCGTGTGGGACTTGAATATACGCCTGCGCAGCAACCTTGCGAATTGGTGCTCAATGGAGATTATTGCGGACTCTATATGCTCACCGAGCATATCCGCGTTGAAGCCGAGCGCGTGAACGTAACGCCACAGGAGGATAATGAAACACTTGCCGAAAACATCACCGGCGGGTGGCTCGTGGAGATAGACAACTACGACGAAACCGAGCAGATAAAAATCACCGATGGCAATGGCGAAACCATGCGTTTTACCCATAAATCGCCCGAGATATTGTCGGCAGAGCAGACAACCTATCTGAGAAACTTGGTGCAAGGAGCCAACGATGCCATATTTGCTGACGATAAGACTTCAACCCGCTGGCAAGACTATATCGATATCGACGAACTTGCCAAATTCTATATCGTGCAAGAGGTGGTGGACAATTGCGAATCGTTTCACGGCAGTTGCTATTGGCACAAAGAGCGCGGCGCGAACACCAAGATGAAGTTTGGTCCCGTATGGGATTTTGGCAACTCGTTTCGCCGCAGCAACCTCTCCGCATTTGTTTACACCAATCCTCCCTTTCATCAGCATTGGATAGGGGAGATAGCCAAATTTCCGGCCTTTCAAGAAGCCGTGAAGAAGCATTGGGCCACTTTCATCGCCACCTCGGCATCGCTCGATGAGTTTATCGACGATTTCTTGTCGCAAATATGGGAAGCAGCCGCTACCGATTATCAGCGATGGACAGCCTACGGCAATAGCGATATGAACGGTTCGCGAAACACATATCTGAATAAGCTTCATAGAAAAATAGCGTGGCTCGACTATCAGTGGCGCGGAGAGGAGGCACCGCAAGCCTATTATATGTGCGGCGCTTGCAGTGAATTGGGTTCATGGCAGCCCTCACAAGCACCTATGTTCAGCTACGATGCCGCCACCGAAACCTATAAACTGCATCTTAACTATGTGGATAAGATGACCAAAGGATTCAAAATATTGGGACAACAGTCGTGGGGAGGCATAGAATATGGCTCAAATGGCAGTTATCTCACTCTCGACAGTGATTATGAACTCGGCGTTACTACCAATGGTGATATCGTTTTTGAAACGACGCAAGAATTGCGCGACATCAATGTCACCTTGCGCAAATCGGGCGATAAGATGATAATTCGATTCTGCAGCAAAGAGTCGGGACTCGAAGAAATAGGTGCCCCGAAGCCACAAATCGAGGTGACAACATCGGCGGGTGCACTTCACATCGCAGCCCCAAGCATCACATGGGTGGAAGTGTATGCCATTGATGGCCGATGCTGCCATGCCGGCAATGTATGCGGCACCGAGAGCCTGAAGCTTACAGGAGGAGTGTATATAGTGCGAGCCGGCGAATATAGCACAAAAGTTATGGTGCCATAACCTCGGCCGATAGGGCATAACAGTAAGTTCAAGACTTACGGATATAAAAAGAGCATCGAGTTAACTCGATGCTCTTTTGCGTGATTTGCTTCGGTGCGCATGAAGGGACTCGAACCCCCACGCCTCTCGGCACTAGATCCTAAGTCTAGCGCGGCTACCAATTACGCCACATGCGCAAATCGTGATGCAAAATTACAAAATATTTTTGAATTAGCAACCCTTTTGCTTCAAATTTTCATATTCCGAGCGCGAAAGGGGAGACAAAAGGCCTCGCGGAGCCATTGCCGACTCAATAAAGACGTGTAAAAGAGTTAGAAATATATAATAGTTTTGTGTGGCAAGATATATTTTAGTAATTTTGTGATTGCTAAAAAATCGACAATGAGTAAAACAAAGATATTGATAATGGCGATGTTGCTGAGCATGGTTGCAAGTGCAGCCGGAGTGTGGGCAGCAAAGCGCCAAAAAGTGGCTCCCTCGTATGCGTGGACCATATCGGAACCGCTGGGGCTACATTTTCCCGGCACAATCGACACTTTGCAGTATAACTATTATCGTACTGCCATACCGTCGCTTGTGAGTCATGCCTATGCCACAACAGGTAATTATGGAGCCGAAGGGCAGAATCAGATATTTTTTGAGCGATCGGCAACAAGCGACTTTTTCTTCGAAGATGCCCTTGAGGCATGGTTGCCGTCGGTGGCGACTCAGGTGTATTACAACACCCGTATACCTATGACACTAATGTCGTATACCTTCGGAGGCAATCGCTATTCCAATCAGGACCGCTTCAAGACCGAATTTTCGGGTAATGTGAATAAAGCCATACAGATAGGCGCAGCCATAGATTATCTCTATAGCAAAGGCTCATACGATGCACAAGCTGATAAGGATTTCACATGGCGTTTGTTCGGCTCATATATCGGCGACCGCTACGAGTTGCAGACATTTTTCAACAACTACAATATGCTCAACAAGGAGAGTGGCGGCATCACCGACGACCGTTATATCACCGACCCGGCAGTGGTGCAGGGCGGTGTGACAAAGGTGGATACCAAGACCATTCCCACGCATTTTTCCGACGCACACTCGCAGATTTGGGGCAAGGAATTCTATATGAATCATCGCTACAAAGTGGGCTTCTATCGCCACTGGACCGACTCGCTGCCCGACACCGTGATGGAGATGAAAGAATATGTGCCGGTGACGAGCTTCATCTGGACGATGAAATATAAGGAAAACAAGCACATGTATCTCAACGAGAGTGGCTCGCAAGATACGAAGTATTTCGACGCCAACTATCTGAGCATCAACGGTTCGAACGATAACACAAAAATGTGGAAACTCACCAATACATTTGGCGTGGATATGCTCGAAGGGTCGCAAAAATGGGCGAAATTCGGTTTGTCGGCTTATGCCATGCACGAAATAAGAAAATACACCCAGACCGTAGATAGCATTTCGGCAAATTTTGATCCCGAATCGGGACTGACACCGATACCCGAAGGTATGGTGGTGCCCGACTATGCTACCGAGAACGTGATGTGGGTGGGCGGACAGCTCACCAAGCGCAACGGCTCGATTTTGACCTACGATGTAGATGCCCGATTTGGCTTGATAGGACCTGTGGTGGGCGATGTGAGCGTGATGGGTAATGTGCACACACGCATGAAACTCTTCGGCGACTCGGTGAGAGTGAGCGCCTACGGCTATTTCAAGAACGAAGAAGCACCGTACTTTATGAAGCACTATCGCTCCAACCACTACGTGTGGAATAACGATTTGGGCAAGGTGCGCCGCTTTAGAGCAGGTGGCGAACTCTTTGTGCCACAGACATCTACCTGCCTTAATGCGGGTTATGAAACACTACAGAACTACGCATATTTCGGCAACGACGGCCTGCCCACTCAGCAGAGTTCGGCAGTGCATGTGTTCAGCGCGACGCTCGACCAGCGACTGCAATTCGGTTCGTTCAATTGGGATAATGTGATTACCTATCAGACCACATCGAACGAAAGCGTATTGGCATTGCCAAAATTGGCGGTTTACAGCAACTTATATCTCAATTTTGCCATAGCCCGCGTGCTGAAAGTGCAGCTCGGCGTGGATTGCAACTACTACACCGAATACTATGCGCCCCGCTACAACCCGGCTACTATGACATTCCACACTCAGCAGGAGCAAAAGTGCGGTAACTTTGCATTTATGAATGTCTATGCCAATTTCAAGTTGAAGAAAACTCGCTTCTTTGTGGCAATGACACACTTCAATCAAGGATTGTTCGGCGGCAACAATTATTTTTCATCGCCGCACTATCCGCTCAATCCGCGACGCTTGCAGATGGGCGTGTCGGTAGACTTCACCAACTAAAAGTTAACTGCTATGAGAGAACCCGTGAAATTGAAAAAAGGTCAGCCTTTGGTCTACTTGGTGCTTCTGGTGGTGGCAGTGTCTATGATGGCTATGCTCAGGCATTGTGCCGGTTCGGGCGCCACCAACACAAGCGAGCGACCTGCCGACGACGATACCATACGCGTGGCGATAGAGTATTCGCCGCTGATGTGTTACACCTATGCCGATACACTCGGTGGATTTAATTACGACCTTATTCGCCTTATCTCGCATCGTGTGGGCCGTCCGGTGAAATTCTATCCCGTGGTGGCATTGCATAAGGCAGTAGACGAACTCGAAGCCGGCAAGGTGGATATGATAGTGGCGCAATTCCCCGTTACGAAGGAGAATCGAGAAAAATTGCTGTTTTCCGACGAGGTGTATATCGACAAGCAAGTGCTTGTGCAGCGCAAGGATTCGCTGGGTCAGGTGAAGATAAAGAATCAACTCTATCTTGCAGGTGCCACAGTGCATGTGGTGATGGATTCGCCTATGAAAAATCGTATAGCCAATCTGAGTCAAGAGATAGGCGACACCATATATGTGGCTGAAGACGAGCTCTATGGCCCCGAGCAGTTGTTTCTGCAAGTGGCTACAGGAGAGATAGATTATGCAGTGATTAACGGCAGAATAGCTAACAATATGGCGCAAAACTATAAGAATGTAGATGTGAGCACATCGATAAGTTTCTCGCAAATTCAAGCGTGGGCATTTCGCATCGATAATACTGAGCTTCAAACCAGCGTAAACACTTGGCTGAGCGAGGTGAAGCAAACACCCGAATACAAGCATCTGCTTGCAAGATACCTGGAGCAGTGATTTTGGTCGGCAGACGCACAAAATGAAGGCAATAGAGTTGCCTGCAACCCATCACATACATTATTAGGCAAAAGAAAAAGGCAGGTCGTCGAGGCGACCTGCCTTCATGCGCTTGCGAGAGTAGATTTTCTTCGATTTGTGTATTCGCGCGTGGCAAATAGGGTGGCCGTAAGCTTCGATTTCGGCCTCGCGGCTCGCCTTGCGGTTAGCCTTTACGTAATCGTCGAGCGTAAAGCTCTTTTTCTTCTTGCTTTTCATAATGGTTGATAATGATTTGGTTTATATCTATTTGACGCAATCCGCGCCGATTGGTTTAATCATCATTATCAAGCTGCAAAAGTTAAGCCAAAATCGTTAATAGGTGGTTTATGTTACAAATATTTTAGAAATGATGGTGTTATTTTGTTATGCCCACCTATGCGCTACAATGGAAAGCCATGCTGATAGCCTAGGCAAATCGTTGTCGCGAATATGATATGTTCGGCATTGCGCCCAATCCCGACCCATCGCACCCTATGTATGGCCTATTTAAGTTTAAGCAAGGTTTTGGCGGCAATATTTTTCATCAGTTGGAATTATCCTATCGATAACGACAAATACAGCTATTTTGCTGCATGTGAGATGAATATGCAGGGTTATTATAGCTCAAAGTAAGTGATTGGTCGCCGGTTGATGCAGCGAAGCGGTGTGTTGTTACTTCTCGTCGGTGAGATTGGCGAAGATTTTCTTGAGTTCTTCGTCGGT
>SFTJ01000096.1 GCA_004563195.1 bacterium | reverse complement strand
AATTTGCCACAGGCATACCGGCAAAAGTGACGATTTTACCGCTTATTTTTACATCTTCGCCGCTGAGATAAGTGCGCTGAGCATCGGTAAAGGTGATTTCGAAAGTTGGCGCTTTATATTCACTTACCTCTACAATGGCGGAATTTAAATAATCGTTGTCGGCAAATACCATAATGCGAAACGTGCCGTTCATGCGGTCGGTAGGGACAACAAAAGATCCGGAAATGCGGCCGTCGGCACCGGTAATGAGGGTGTCGGATTTAGCCACTTCCTTGCCATTAGGGTCTTGCAGCTTCACGGTCAGAGCTTTCCCCGCCAATGGTTGCGACGAATCGGGCGTGAGGCGTGTGGCAATCGCTGCATAGTGAATGGTTTCGCCCGGGCGGTAAATGGCAAGGTCGGTAAATACATCCGCTTTTTCCTTAATTTTATCAGATGCATAACTTTCCATGATAGAGAATAACGGACCGTAAATGTCGCCGCCTTTCTTGAAGTGGTAATACGAGCTGTATTCGCGTTTATTTTGCGTAACATCTACCTTTCCAGAAGCATCGGCTGTGCCTATAAGTTGATTCTTGTAATATAGTTGGGCGCCTTCTATCGGCTTTCCTGAATATGCATCTACGGCATAGATTTCGCATTTTCCGTTTTCGAAATAGTTGGAAACTACAAGTCTTTCTATGTCGCTAACATTAAACGTTAGGCTTGTACTATGTTTAGAATCACCTTTCGCGTAATCATGTTTGAACGTGGTGGCTATAGAATATATGCCGTAAGGCAGCGGGTCGATGTAGATGGTGGTGTCGCCTTGGAAAGGTATTTTGCCGTCGAAATTTAGCTTAATGGTCTTAACCAGTTTCTTGGTAGCTTTTTTGCTTTCGTCGGAATGACGATAAATTTCCAGAGAACAATCGTTGACGTTGCTGTATGAAATGTTTAGCTTGATTTTTGACTTTGAATTTGCATATGCAGCGTATGTGCAATCCACTTTTTTACTCTCGAGTTGCGAAACTATGTTCTTGATGTCGGGCGCAAATGCAGAATTGGGAAAACGCTCGAGATAATCGCAGAAAATGGGATAGTTCTTGTTTTCCTCAGGCACAACATTTTTTAGCAGGAGCCCGCTTTCTTCAAATTGAGAATATTGACGATAAAGCATAATGCGGGCATCTCCATTATCGTTCGTGGGTGCAATCTCGCCGGTGTGGAAAGAGATCCATTCGTCGAAGTCGGCTTGTGTGAGAGGCGATGAGATGTCATCAAGCAATCGTCCGCCTGTCAAATAGCAAAAATCGAGAAGTGTAGGGTAGAACTTGAGATATTCCTCTTTATAGTTTAAAACTTTGCGAAAACGCGAAGTGGGGGTGTTCTTTAGAGCAGTCTTGTCGCTCAACGCAATGGCTACAAGTTGCGAGATTTTATCGGAGAAATCGGCAAAACTCCACTCGGTGATGTCGTCGGGCAGCGTTTCGTGCTTCTGTGCTCGGCGAACATTGGTGCAATCGCGGTAAGCGGCATAAGCCTTGGCCTCGAGCAGGGTATATAGAGCGGCAAAGTCGGGAGCAGTCTCGGCTTTGCGATATTTCTCGATGGTGCCAAACACCTCAGGGGCGTTGTCGGCCGAAATCATACTCTCAGCCAGTGTATAGCGAATAACGGCATCGAGCAAAAGCATTTTCTCGCCGCTTTTCTCCGCCTTTTTGATATCGGCGAGAGCCGTGGTTTTCACATTTTTAGGATACTTGAAGTCGGGCTTGGCTTGAGCTTGTGCGGCATTACACACTAATGCGGAGAGAATCGCCAAAAGCGCCGAAAGAAAGTTGTTGGGTTTCATAAGCTGTATTGTAAGTTGTTGTTATTCTTATGGTTGCGATAACTCTAAATAATGCTTTGTTGCAGAAATAGAGTAATAAAAAATTGCCTCGTAATATCATAACAGAGCTGATGTGACTCAAGTTTTTCGTTAGGATTATTACGGGGCAATGGTCTACGTCGAAATGTAGTGGAGAAAGGAGGGGATGAGCTTGTTTTAGGTGTTGAATAGTTAGTTTTAGTATACTTATTGGAGCTTAATACCCCGCCTTTCGCGGCGAAGAAATATGTTTTTGAATTATTGTTTTTTACGAGCAGATTTGGTGGAAATGATGCTCTTTGCAAAACGCGTTTCGGCGCGTTTGAGCAAGAACAATTGTCGTTTCGAAAGAATCTGTGCGAACTGTTTGAAATAGTCGGCTTCGATTTTGGCAGCTACACCTGAGGCATTTACCATAGCTTCGGCAGCCAAGCCGTATTCTAGGTCGCTTACTTCGTCCTTCGAATTGGTGATTTTTGCTTCGAGGTCGCGAACTTCTTTGTTGGAGCGCATTATTTCGTCTTCCATTTTTTGATAAAGGGGTAGGAACTGTTCCTGCTGCTCCTTTGTGAGTTCCACTTCCTGTATGAGCATATCGTATTTATATTCTCTCACGCCCTTCATCCATTCGGTTTGTCCGGGTCGCGAAGATGAACGCTTTTGCTTGGCTTCAACGGGGAGCGCCATGGCAATAGCGGTGAGGACAATTATGATGTGCGATGCTTTCATTTCGATGCCGTTTGGTGGTTTTGGTAAAAAATAGTGGTTAATGACAATTATTTGCTGTCGTCGGAGCCTAAATCAACGATTCCCGATTGCTCGGCGTCGACGCTATCTTCGTAGGTGAGAACATCATATTCGTCGAAACCGCCGTAAATCATCAAATCGTCGATATTCCTTTCGTCGTCGAGGCCGTTGACTATGGCTTGCACTTGAGTTTTGGCACTTCCGGCGCCACTCATATCGTTGAATATGCGCATAGTGCACCAAAGACCGGCAAACATAGCAGCCATGTAGACATAAGGTCGCACTCTCAACCATAGCGATGGCTTCAATTGAGGTGTGATGTTAGGCTCAGGAAGCGATTCCAACAATTTCTTGTTGAAATCGGCGAAATAATTGTCGGGAACCTTAAACCCGGCGTCTTTGCCCAATTTTGATAATATGTCTTTATCCTGTTTCATTCGCTTGTTTGACTAATGAATCATAAAAAGGTTTAATCGCTCTCCTCAAAAAATGATTCAATTTTTTTCAGAGCGTGGTGGTAGCTTGCCTTGAGCGCGCCCACCGATGTGCCCAAAATCTCGGAGATATCTTCGTATTTCATCTCGTCGTAATAGCGCATATTGAACACCAGGCGCTGCTTTTCGGGGAGGCTGTTGATGGCGCGTTGCAGTTTTTTCTGCACTTCGTCGCCATCGAAGTAGGGGTCGGCTTCGATGTTGTTGAGAAGGAACGAATCGTCGTCGGCTGAGGCTTCGTTGCGTGCTCGCTCTTTGTTGATAAAGGTTATCGACTCATTGATGGCTATCTTGTAGAGCCATGTGGAGAGTTTTGCCGAGCCGCGGAAATTGTCGATATTGCTCCATGCCTTGAGAAAAACATTTTGCATAATATCGTTGGCATCATCGTGGTTGAATACCATGCGACGAATCTGCCAATAGATGCCCTGCGAATACTTCTCTACGATTTTCGCAAAGGCAGCATGGCACAACTTCGGGTCGTGAAGTTGCTCTATCAGTTGTTCTTCGTTGTATGTTTCGTTTGATGCCATTTAGTGTTGCTTGAAAAAATTTTTGCTAAGATAGTTTAAACTTTTTACATATAAAAACTAAATATCGGCAAATCGTGCATCGGGCTGCAAATTTAGCAACAATTGAGCGTTGCGGGCGGGCAGAAATAATTCAAGCCGACGGTGTCGAACGACATCGTCGGCTTGAATGGATAGGTAAGCCTGTTGGGCTTTAGGTGTGATTATTATTTTTCGTCGGAACCACGGAATGCTATGTTGCCCTCGCAGTTGCAAGTCATGCCCATGCAGTTGAACATGCCGTCGAAAGAGCCTTGGGCAATGCGCAGATTGAGAGCAAGGTTGGTGATTTTGCGGCTTTCCATAGGCACGCCGGCGCTGGTGGGTATCACTTCGTCGGCTTCAACGAGGTAGCCGTCGCCGGTGGCTTTGATGGCTACACCGGGGATGGTGATTTCAGAAAGCACCGGAGCTTGCTCCACAAATTTGATGCCGTTGATTACGATAGTGGCGGTGTTTTTGTCGGAGTCAATCTTGAATGTGTACACGGCATCTTGGCAGGTGTAGGCTCCCATAGGCGATGAAGTGACTGTAGAAGTCTTGTGGTGTACTATCGAAGCGAGCGAAGCGAAGTAGATGCGATTGTCGACAGTGCACGACACGAGAATGTTTTCGTGTTCGCCCGAAGTGGGGTCGGTGATTTGAACCTTGGCATTGAGGTTCTGCACATTAAATCCCAGCGAATTGCCCGAGGCATCCTTGGCGGTAGCCGAACTGCTTTGGAGCACATAACCTTCCTTGGCGTTGATGCTGTAAGAGAGATCGGTGAATAATACGTCCTTCCAAGCACCATTTACCAACATAGGCACGGTGATGTCGGCATGGGTGTTGGGGCTGTAGATTTTTACAGATACTCGGCCTTTTTGCGCCACCATTTCGCCGTTTACATTTTGGTGTGCAATCACTTGGTTGCCAAATGTTTGATACTGTTCGGGGTCGTCGCCGCACGATGTGGCGCCTATCGCCAAAGCGATTACTGCAAATGCAGTGAAAAGTTTTTTAATCATAATGTTTTGCTTGTTGTTTATATTTGTTTTTCTCTAAATAATTCGTGATTAAAAGTAGCAACGCAGGGTGGCGCCTATTTGTCGAGGGCGACCTTGCTGCAGAAATCCGTGACCTATCGACACGAAGTAGAATGTGCTGTAGCTGCTGTCGGTGAGGTTTTTGCCCCAAATGTCGAGCGAATAGTGACGGCCCTCGAGACGCACTTGTGCGCCGAGCAAGCCGTAGATGCCCTGTTTGTTAAGGTTGGCCTCGTCCCAATAGATGTCTCCCACAGCTTTGGCGTTGACATTGAGCGAGATGCGCTGCAAATAGTCGGTGCCGCTTACGGGAATGCTGTAGTAGACCTCGCCGTAGATGGTGTTTTTAGGCGCGTAGGGCAGAGTCTTGTCCTTCATGTCGAGTTTGCCATTGTTGTATTCCACAAATTTTGCATCGGTAAAACCGTAGCTTGCCGACAAGCCGAAACGGTTGGTGATGTCGGCGCGGATGCTCACTTCAGCCCCCATGCTGCGCGATTTTCCGGCATTTGTCATGATGCGACCGGTGGTGGTGCCGTCGGGGAACACGGTGAGCTGCTGGTCGGTGCAATTGATGTAGAATAGCGAAATATCCGAAGAAATTCGGGCATCGCGCGATTCGAGATGCGCACCCACTTCGTAGGTCCAAGCCTTTTCGGGTTTGTAGCCCACTATTTGGTCTACATCGTAGTTCATGCCTATGCCCATCATGCCCATAATGCGCTGCTGAAGCACGTCGGAAAACATCTGCGTGTTGTAGCCGCCGGCTTTGTAGCCTTTAGCCACCGAGGCATAGATGTTCGACTTGCCGAGCGAGCTGATGGCGTAGCTCACCGAGAACTTGGGGAGCAGCTGGAAGAACGACTTGCTGAGGTTGCTGCGGTCGTCGATATTTATGTCGTCGTGACGAAAAAGTTCGGATTTTCCGTCTGCAAGGATGTGCATAATGCTATAGCCCGTGTTGCTGAAACTGTGCGAACGGAGACCGCAGTGCTCCCAATCGCCGCGAAGTCCCAGCGTGAAAGTCCAGTCGCCGAGAGAGTATTCCGACTGGTGGTAGAGCGCAAGCCCATAGTTGGGCATGGTAAATTCGCTGCCGAGCAGAAATTGGCGAGAATCCCACACAATGGGGTAGTTGGGGTTGGCGTTGTTGCGCTTGTCCTCTATGAGATTGGCAATGCCGTAATCGTTGAAAGTAACGGGTGCATCCATGTGCGAGTGCCTGAAAAACCCGAATAAACCGCCCAGCCAGCGATAATTTTCGCCCACCGAGCCGCGGGCAATGATATCCTCGGTGATAGAAAATTCACGATTGGCTTGAGTGAGAGTGAAATAGTCGAGTGGGAGGAAGTCCTGGTCGAGCGTCATATTATCGTCGCTGTATTGCAGGCTTGTGACGCCCGAAATGCTTAAATTTCCCCGATTAAATCGCACTGTAAGGCCGTCGCTGATGGCAGTTCGGCGATAGAAACAAGTGTCGTTGTAGCTTATGCTGCCCGAGTCGATGGAACGGTAAGGGTAGCCGCCCTGACGCACCACCGAGAGCGCTGCCACATTCTCGAGCATCCATTCGCCGCCCGGGTGGTATTGCACCTTGAGTCGGGCACCGCCCTGGCGTTCCCAATCGCAATTTTCGCTGTTGAATTCGTTGGTGAAAAATCCATCGGTAGAGTAGTATTGAGCCGAAGCCGATATGCCCAAATATGGCTTTACCTTGGCATAATGACCGGCTGAGACTTTTAGCGAATTGCCCGAGCCGTATTCAGCCATGAGGCGAGTGCCCTGATAGGAGAGCGGCGAGAGCGTGTAGAGGTTGATTACACCGCCCATAGTGTTGCGGCCGAAGAGCGAACTCTGCGGACCGTTAATCATCTCGATGCGGCTCACATCGGCGAGGTCGAAATCGAAGTTGTTTTTGTTAAGAATGGGCACATTGTCCACATTTAAGCCCACGGCAGGCTGGTCGATGCGCGATCCGAGGCCACGCACATAGATGGTGGATGTGATGCGCGAGCCATAGTCGGGGATATGGATGTTAGGGGCAATTTCGCTTGCCGATTTTGCGGAAAATAAGTGTTTTTGCTCAGCCTCACGGCGGTCGATAACCACAGCCGACACGGGGCGATGACGAAGGTCGGAGCCCTGCTTGATGGCAGTGATTGAAATCTCGTCGAGCGACATCACGGTGTCGGCCACCGATGCCGAAACGCCATCGGCAAAAGCCGCCGGAGAGCCGCCCAGAGCCACTGTGGCGGCAAAAATAGTTCTGAAAAGTGCGTTATATCTCATGTTGGCAAAGTTACCCACAAAAATCAAACGCCGCAATCACTAATTATTGTGATATTTTAGTGATTGAAACAGTAAAAGCAGCATAGCGCAGAAATTTTCGGGAAGTTACACCACGTTATGTAGAAAATAATAGTGCCAAACTATTGTATGTCTTGGAATAGTTAAGTATATTTAACCCCAAAATCAAGACCTTATGACAGCCATGGTGAGAAATATGTTTTTGATGTGCTTCAGTGCATTCGTGCTGAATACCGCAATTCTTGCGCATGCCGATGCGGGTTATTTCGCTGATAATAAGCAGAAAATCGAGGAATATATAGCAAGCGACACATTGCACTACTACATTAAAGATTATCAAGGCAATGTGCGCAGCGTAGTGCGCCATGACGGCGCAGTGGTGGAGAGCAACGAATACTACCCATATGGCGGTCTATTCGCTGTCACCGCCTCGGTGCAGCC
>SFTJ01000095.1 GCA_004563195.1 bacterium | reverse complement strand
GTGGCAGAGGCATTGCATTACGGATTTATAGATATGATGAAGAGCATAGGCCGATGGCTGGTGATAGGATTGGTGGTGGCCACGCTGATAACGGTGTGTATTCCCGATAACTTTTTTGCGGCATTTGCACAATATCCGCTATTGAATATGATAGTGGTGCTGGCATTGTCGATTCCGATGTATGTGTGTGCCACGGGGTCGATACCAATAGCTTTGTCGCTTATGCTTAAGGGACTTACACCTGGAGCGGCATTGGTGCTGCTGATGGCAGGACCGGCAGCCAATTTTGCCTCGGTGCTTGTGATAAACCGATCGTTTGGCAAGCGCTCCACGGTGGCATATTTGGCATCGATAATAGGTGGAGCCATGGCATTCGGGTTGCTAGTAGATTATGTGCTTCCCGCCTCATGGTTTGTGCCGAGTTTGGCGAGCGGGATGGCGCATTGTTCGCACTGCACCTCGTGGCTCAATGTGGTGTGTAGTGTAGTGCTTGTGGCGCTATTGGTGCTTACACAAGTGGAGATGATAATACGAAGAAAAAGAATAAAAAACAATACTACAATTATGACAAAGGAATATAAAATTAAAGGCATGATGTGTGCGCATTGCCAAGCCAATGTGGAGAAAAACCTCGCAGCAATAGAGGGAGTAAAGAGTGTGAAAGTGGACTTGAAGTCGGGCGTGGCATATGTGGAAGGTGATGTGGCACCGGAAGTAATAATAGCCAAGATAGAACAATTGGGCTATGAATATATAGGATAGCTCATCTTATTATAACGAAGAGAGATACCGGGGCGCAAAATCCGGTATCTCTCTTCGTTATGTTGCTATTAAAGTAGTGAATCTAATAAATTTAAGTAGCCGCTGTAAGCATCATCATCATCGTCGTCGTCGCTTGATTTTTCGGGCTGTAGATAATTCCACACAGTGCACTCTTCTCGAATATTGGACTCGAAATTTGCCGATGGCGGTATGTTAACAGGAAGCAGCCCTGTGCAGTATCCAAAGGCATTATATCCTATCGTAGTGACTGTTCGTGGAAGAATGATAGAAACAATCTGGCGCGCTGTGAAGAAACACATATCTGGAATGGAGGTGAATGATGCCTTAGAGAGGTCGACACGAGTTAGACTCGGGAGGTCGCCTAAATACATGAGGTCATCGTCGTTGAGAGGTCCGGATATCACGAGTTCGTTGACATGTTCACCGTAGGTGCTATTTTTGATTTTAGTCTCGAGTTCGCCGCGACGAGTGGTGCGTATGGTGGATTGCTTGGCAGGTTCGAAAATGGCGTAGTATTTGCGTGTAACAGCTGGCCGAAATGTGCTTTGGTCGTAGTCGGAGCCTTGGCGAGAACAGTTGTTGACGGTGTCGTTATCCACTGCTAACGGTAATGAATAAAGAAGCTTATTTTCGTCCATCATAAACCCTTGGGAAAGATAATCATTTGCGTTATAAGCTTTTTGAGTGCAGATGCAACGCAGTATATATCCTTTCTCAGGAAAAACCCAGCAGTTGACGGTAAACGAATAATCTTTGCTGCTGCTGGTGGAAAAGCATCCCTCGACCGTAGAAGCCGCTTTAGAGTTTCGAACTGCTACGCGAGAGGAATTTTTGTCGCCCAAACCTGGGGTGAGATATACAGTGCCGCGAGCAGGGGTGGGGTTATTAACCGTTACGGATATGTTCTTGTAGTAGGAATAATCGCCTGCCGATGCAGTCAAGGCAGTAACGATGGCTATTAGCGACAATGTAATAAGCCGAAAGATAGGAGATTTCATAGTCTGAGTGTTTAGTGGTTATATTATTTGGATTTCTAAATTCCGTAGCACTTTAGTTTAACTTTTTATAAGTACCTGAGTAACAGAAAGATACTCGGTATTTTGTCTTGTCGGATTTTTCACCTATCTTAGTGTTGCAAATCAAAATATGTATCAAACCCGACAGACATGATAAATGTAGCAATAAAATCTGAGAATCTCTCTCCTTTTGGAGGAATTTTTTCAATAATCTATTATTGCTGTCCGATAAAACTTTTTTGAGCCTGGCATACAAAATCAGGGCTGGCACCTATTCGTTTCTACATACAATATACATGAAAAGAGCGGAAAAGTGAACGGATATGCTCCGTTTTTCAGCCGATTTCAAGCCTATTTTCAGCTCAAAAGTGGGTGGATTGAACCGCTCCGAGTGGGGGGACATGCTCCGTTTTCGCCATTTCTATTGAATTTCTTCTTCATAGGCATGAAAATCTACATGAACCATAAACCGGTTCCAGTAAGAATAGATTCAACGAAGAGCTTTCACTGAACCGAGTTATAAACTCATGTGACATCCAACACTTAGATTTGAAATACAACACAACTACCACCCTCTTTGAAGGATGGTAGCACTGTGAATAATAGCATGGTTTTGGTAGCTAAATTATAATAAAAAAAGCCACCTTAACCAGTCATCATCATCATCATTAGTTGAAGTATATTCTTCTTTTACACCAAGTAGATTCATTAAAGAACAACCACTTATGGTGTTTTTACCTTTAACGATTCCGGAAGGTAAATTGACAGGTTTTAGTCCCATGCTATTAGCAAATGCATAGTTTCCAATGGCTTCAATATTTGATGGTAGTTTCAACTCGTAAAGTCCAGAATTGTAGAATGCACTGTCAGGTACAACCTTAAACGTTGCTCCACTAAGATCTAAGCGGATTAAACCTTTTTCTTGGGATAGCCTATTTAAGTATTTGATATCATTTTCATTAAGAGGCCCTGTTACGACTAAATCATTGGTGGATTCACCGTATTTACTGTTCTTTATGGTATTCGCTACAGATCCTGCACTGATGTTACGAACTGTCATTTTCTTTGCCGGAACAAATATTGCATACAATTCTTGTGTAGACACAGGCTGCATATACGAATCCTTGTTCGGTCGTGATTTTGTACAGTTTGTTGTTGTATCTTGGTCAATTGTCAATATAGTGCTTGATATGGGATACCCTTGGGTATTGCCAATACATTCAGATCGGTAATTGCCGTTAACAAAAGCATTCGGAGTAGTCAAGCAATCTAGGACATAGCCTTCGGAAGGAATTACAAACATATCAACCTTAAAGCCTTCCCCAAAATTTGATAGATTCCCCTCAACTTTGGCTATTTTTGGATCCTTACTTATTCTACAGTAAGTCGTGTCTGAACTGTTATGCGGCGTAAGATATACTCGCCCTTTAGCAGTCTCTGGATTCTTCACGGTGAACGACAGATTCTTGTAATATGTATCTCCTGCCAAAGACTGATTGAAGCAGAAGAAAGACATAAGTACAACAATCAAGCCGATAACTTTTGATTGTTTCATGTAATTATGATTTTAGAGTTAAACATATGGATCTCCTTGAATAAATATTATACCTTAATTCCGCAACACTATTAAGTATCTGAGTAACAAAATGTTGCCCAAGAATTTGCCTTATCAGATTTTTCTCCTATCTTAGTGTTGCAAATCAAAATATGTATCAAATCCGACAGACATAGTAAAGGTAGCAATAAAATCTGAGAATCTCTCTCCTTTTGGAGGAATTTTCTCAATAATCTATATCCGCGCCAACCGCTGCGGTTCGCTCTACGATGACATCTTTGCGCTCAGAGGGTGGAAGAAGGAGGAACCGGGCGGCATTGAGTTTGAACTGAACTCCATTCCCCGAATGGCTTTGGATAACACCGACAACTTATGGTCGTGATTTTGCGTATTGCCTCAAGTCGCATGGTAGAGTAAGGGGAATGTATATGTCTTTATGGTGACATTCGATGCACTGTGCCCCCTTTTTACTAACGATGCAGATTCTTTTCGCTTCTGTATCATATTAAGCGCGTAGTTGCGGATTTGAGGATATAGCGTTTGATAACCGAGGCGGTGATTACGGCGATATGCGAAGCTCCGCGAATGGCGTATACGGCCATGGCGAGCCACATATCGTAGACTTCCGCCTGAGGTGAGGTGCCAGGTATTGAGTAATAGAAGGCAACCACAGTGAAATATGCGAGTAGAATGACTTGCGCAATGCTTATGGCCTTGCTTCGGATAAGCAACAATAGCGAAAGCGGGGTGAAGAATAGCGCCATCTCGTTGAACGTCGATACCGGGGGCTCGGCAAATAGCTGCTGATACCAAAGCACCAATCCTATGATGGCATTGATGATGATTAGAGTGGTATCGAACACGCGGCAAGCTCGGTGTGCGCTGTGTCGGCGTATGCTCATCTCCGATAGCAGCACTGCAATTGCCAGAAGGATAGCGAAAACTAAGGTTGGAGTAAATATAGAGTAGGAAGTGCGCCATTCGTGCGAATTGTAATATTCGTTATTGTCGATAAGGAAGTCGCCGCTGCCTTTCACCGTAACTCGCGACAGGTAGAAACCTAATCGCCTGGGGTAGAGAAGAAAAAGCGGCACTTTTTCTTTGTCGAATTCCGACCCGAGCACCAGATTCCACGCCAAGCCAGTCCACTTGGCATCGCCGAAATAGTCCTCTAAATATCGTCTGCTCGATCCCACGAGAATGGAGTTGATGTCGTTGAAGCCCTCGTCGATGTTGGTGATGCCCACAAATCGCAATGTCATGGCGCAGCAGTTGTTGTAAACCGGGTTAAACGGGTGAGAATTGTCGGGTGCATCAACTGCGTCGTCGAGCATCGACCATAGTTTTACCTCTTGTTGCGGTGTGAGATGCATGGGGAGCTCTGTAATGGAGCGCTGCTCGGCTTTAACTTCGCCGATGAAGTCGGCGGTGTATGACCGGATATATTCGCCAGTTAAGCGACCAGAGAAATATGCTGCGGCAAACGATTGGTTCTCGCAAGTCTGAATGGCATTGAACTGATAGGTATAGTCGATGTCTTTCGAAGGGCATTGCATGCGAATAGCAAGGTGTCCGCCAGCCGAATAGACAGCCTTGCCCGGGGAAACCACGAGCAATGACGCCTCGATATATTCGGGATGGTTTATTACAGCCATTATGTCATCGTCGGGCGACTGCTGAGCATGAGAGGCAAATTCCGAAGAGAAAAGCAAAAGCGCCATGAGAATTCTGCATAGATAATCCATAATAAGCCAAGGTTTAGTTCATCTACAAAATTATAAAATTTTGCTTTTAGAAGTGCAAAAAAGGCATAAAAAATGCGCTAATAGCGAACTATTAGCGCAAAAGATGATGTCGGGATGACAAGATTCGAACTTGCGACCACTCGCCCCCCAGACGAGTACTCTAAACCGGACTGAGCTACATCCCGAAAAGTTATGGCCTCTTTCGAAAACCGATGCAAAGATAGAAAAAATTTTGGAAATAGACAACTTTCGGAGGATATATCGCAAAAAATAGGGCAATATAAAGTAAAAAAAAGTAAAAAAACGAGGATTGCGTGCGAATAGGGCAAAAAAATAGGACTGTATCAAAAGTTAGATACAGTCCTAAAAAGGTTATAGAGTGGAAAAATTATTCAGCCTTACCGTCGCTACCAAGAACGTTGATAATTTTGTGCTTGTAAAGTTTTTCCATGTTGTCGCGAGCCGGGCCCAAGTATTTGCGAGGGTCGAATTCAGCCGGTTTTTCAGCGAATACCTTGCGAACGGCAGCAGTCATAGCCAAGCGGCTGTCAGAGTCGATGTTGATTTTGCAAACAGCGCTCTTAGCAGCTTCGCGGAGCCATTCTTCAGGAATACCGATAGCAGCCTTCAAAGCGCCGCCGTATTTGTTGATAGTTTCAACTTCGTCCTGAGGAACAGAAGAAGAACCGTGGAGCACGATAGGGAATCCGGGGAGTTCCTTTTCAACAGCCTTCAAAACATCGAAAGCCAATGGAGGAGGAACGAGCTTGCCGTTTTCGTCCTTAGTGCATTGTTCGGGAGTGAACTTGTAAGCGCCGTGAGAAGTACCGATAGAGATAGCCAAGCTGTCGCAACCGGTGCGAGTAGCGAAGTCTACAACTTCTTCAGGGTTGGTGTAGGTGTGGTGTTCGCTCGAAACTTCGTCTTCAACGCCGGCCAAAACACCGAGTTCGCCTTCTACAGTAACATCGTGTTGGTGAGCATATTCAACAACCTTCTTGGTGAGGGCGATGTTTTCTTCGTAAGGAAGGTGCGAACCGTCGATCATAACAGAAGAGAAACCGCAGTCAACGCAGTCCTTGCAAAGTTCGTAGCTGTCGCCGTGGTCGAGGTGAAGCACGATTTGAGGGTTAGCCCAACCGAGTTCCTTAGCGTATTCAACAGCGCCTTGAGCCATGTAGCGAAGGAGAGTAGCGTTAGCATAGTTGCGAGCGCCCTTCGATACTTGAAGGATAACCGGAGACTTGGTTTCAGAAGCAGCCTTGATGATAGCTTGAAGTTGCTCCATGTTG
>SFTJ01000094.1 GCA_004563195.1 bacterium | reverse complement strand
TCATGACGCCCACCATAATGCGAAGAACGCGAAAATCGGCTTCCATGGCAACTGATTTCGCGTCCTCCAGACGCTTTTTTGAGGGGAGCAGGTATTCCGGGGGTTGCGCTAACGCTTAACCCACGGCTAAAAGCACTCTGGCTAAAGCCCTCGGCATTCAACCTTTCAGGTTGGATACCTCCGAATGCCACGCGGCAATATAAAACACAGATTATCACAAACATGGCACTGATAAACACAATAATGTTGTGTAAATCCGCCTAATTCCGTGAAATCTGTGAAATCCCCAACCATCGCCGCAAAAAAATTCGTCGGACATGTCCGACCGGTCCGACACGTCCGACCCCAACCGAAATAATCCACTGACCCTGAAATCCCATCATGCCACCGCAGACAAAAATGCAAAAAGAGCCCGAAGCTGTTAGCTCCGAGCTCTAATTATTTATGGATTTCGATTATCAAATCATTTGTTCGCCGCCCTTTGCCTTCGTGGCGTGGTCCCTTACCACCTTCGTGACGTGGACCCTTGCCTTCGCGGCGTGGTCCGCCTTCGTGACGTGGTCCGCGACCTTCGCGACGTGGACCGCCATTGCCTTGGCGTGGTGCGCGTTCTTCATATCCTTCGGGCTTTTCCTGAAGTGCCTTCATCGACAAGCGGAACTTACCGGTCTTCTTATCGATTTCTATCAACTTCACTTCCACTTCGTCGCCTTCCTTGATGCCACTGGCTTCCATGTTTTCAAGACGATTCCATGAGATTTCAGAGATGTGAAGCAAACCGTCCTTGCCCGGCATAAATTCTACGAATGCACCGAACTCGAGGATGCTTTGCACCTTACCCTTATATATCTTGCCTTCTTCAGGAACAGCAATAATAGCCTTGATGCGCTCTACTGCTGCTTCTATCGAATCCTTGTTGGCTGCCGAGATTTCTATTTGTCCTACGCCGTCCACTTCGTCGATAGTAACCACTGCACCGGTTTGTTCCTGAATGCCTTGGATAGTTTCGCCGCCCTTACCGATAATAGCACCGATAAATTCCTTATCTACGGTCATCGATACGATGCGTGGAACGTGTGGCTTGTAGTCTTCGCGTGGAGCCGGGATAGTTTCGTTGATGATATTGAGGATGTGCAAGCGGCCCTGCTTTGCTTGGTTGAGTGCCTCAGCCAAGATTTCATACGACAAACCGTCGCACTTGATATCCATCTGTGTGGCTGTGATACCATCGGTGGTACCTGTCACCTTGAAGTCCATATCGCCGAGGTGGTCTTCGTCGCCAAGGATATCCGAAAGTATAGCGTGCTTAACGCCATCGGAGATAAGACCCATAGCTATACCTGCCACCGGCTTCTTCATCTTCACACCTGCATCGAGCAGCGAGAGAGTGCCGGCACATACGGTTGCCATCGACGACGAACCGTTCGATTCCAATATATCGCTCACTATGCGGCAAGTGTATGGGAAGTTTTCGGGCAACATGCTCTTGAGAGCACGCCATGCCAAGTGACCGTGACCTATTTCACGACGGCCCACACCACGCTGTGCCTTTGCCTCGCCGGTAGAGAATGGCGGGAAGTTGTAGTGTAGCAAGAAGCGCTCGGTGCTGTGATTGAGCACATCGTCCACGAGCTTTTCGTCGAGCTTGGTACCCAAAGTCACGGTAGCCAATGCTTGTGTTTCACCGCGAGTGAATACTGCCGATCCGTGAGGACCCGGCACATAGTCGGTTTCACACCAGATAGGACGAATATCGGTAGTCTTGCGACCATCGAGACGAACGCCCTCATCGAGCACACAGCGGCGCATTGCTTCCTTTTCCACATCATGATAGTAGCGCTTCACGAGCGGAGTCTTCTCTTCGCGTTCCTCTTCAGGAATCGATTCGATAAACTCGTTGCAGATAGCCTCAAAGCTATCGGCACGCCAATGCTTATCGGCGCAACCTGCCTTAGCTATTGCGTATGCCTTGTCGTAGCACACTTCCTTCACCTTGGCACGAAGTTCTTCGTCGTTTACTTCGTGGCAATATTCACGCTTAACGGTAGAGCCAACTTCTTCGGCAAATTCCATCTGTGCCTTGCATTGTATCTTGATAGCATCGTGAGCCACCTTCAATGCATTGAGCAAGTCCTCTTCGCCTACTTCGTTCATTTCGCCCTCAACCATCATGATATTATCATACGTAGCACCTACCATCAAGTCCATATCAGCCTTTTCAAGTTCACTGAAGGTTGGGTTAATTACGAATTTGCCATCGATGCGTGCCACACGCACTTCACCGATAGGACCATTAAACGGAATATCCGATACTGCAAGTGCAGCCGATGCTGCAAGACCTGCCAAGGCATCAGGCATGTCTTCGCCGTCCGACGAGAACATGATGACGTTTACAAATGTCTCAGCGTGATAATTGTCGGGGAACAAAGGACGCAACACGCGGTCTACAAGGCGTGATGTCAAAATTTCGTAATCAGATGCTCGTCCCTCGCGTCTTGTAAAGCCGCCCGGGAATCGGCCTGCTGCCGAAAATTTCTCTTTGTATTCTACTGTAAGTGGCATAAAGTCCACTCCTTCTCCGGCCTCCTTGGCCGAAACCACTGTCGCAAGAAGCATTGTGTTGTTCAAGCGCAGTTCAACCGCTCCATCGGCTTGCTTGGCCAGCTTTCCTGTTTCAAGGGTGATTACTCGCCCTTCGCCCATGTCGATGGTTTTCTTGATAGGTGTTAACATATTATTTCTTTTTCAGCTTTATATAAAATTCGTGCAAAATTAGCAAAAATTTTTCGCTTTTGCTATTAATAATGTATCTTTTATACAAGTCTTACGACTTATTCACTATTTTTCCCTCTTTATCCCACCCCCTGACGCTCAATTTTCACCTCTTCCACCCACACACGCAACTATCTATGCAAACCATTCAACCTGATTCAAGAATTCCGCACAGCCTCGGCGAGGCTGATTTATGGTTAGCACCACACAGAGGGAGCGAAGCAACCGGTGTGGTGTACCCCGACCCACCCACAATACAGCCTCAAGAGGCTGAATAGTCACCTGCTTATAATCTAAATTGTGTAAATCTGCGGTCAATTATTTGTGTAAATCCGTGTTTAAAATAGCCGCAGCACGACCTGTTCCCATTAAAAATATATACAAAGAAATAAATCTTGACATATCAAAAAATAAATATTTAATAATCACTGTTTATTTAATATTTCCTCTCATAAAATAGATTCTTTGTTTGTGTATTTTATATAATATGTCTTAGATAGGACATTCGCATTCACATGAATACAGTGACATCTTTCCATTCTCGTTATAAATAATTGTTATAACAGGCAATGGCGGAACAGGATTGTCAAAATCAGTTGGGAATACTCGGTGCTCTAATGTTAACTCAGAGCGCTCTGTGATAAAATCCAAGTATTTGTCATCAAGCACAAAATAGTAATTGTTCTTATGTAGAAACATTCCTGATTCGTTAGGAATAATAAATAAAACAACCGATATTCTTATAGGCTTCGATACTGCTTGACACTTAATCATATTGTCGAAATCGCATTTGCTTATTAATTCTCCGGTTTCGAAATATTCGATTCTATCCGAATTGAACGATATCTCGGGATAATCTATAAGCATTATTCTATAATGTACATCCCCCAACCATTACAGTCCGGAATCTCTTGACGCGCAAGTTCTATTAACGAATCGATTCTACAAAAAAACAAAGACTCATTAACATCATATATCTTACAATCGATATCTCTCACAATATGGGATTCATTGTGACAATTATTATTTTGTCCATAACACCACATTGCCGACACGGTGCTTTCTACCACTGCGCCGTCTTGGCGCACTACGCTGCGCACATTGCCTTGGTAATCTTTAATGTAGTAGTGCAATGTGTCGCTTGCTATATATTCCTTGATTTTCTGCTTATTATCAGCTAAATAACCTACATCGGTATGCGCAAGAATTGCGGTATTCAGCACGAATGCGCTGAAGCACATCAAAAATATATTTCTCGCCATGGCTGTCATAAGGTCTAGATTTTGTGGTTAAATTTACGCGTTTTGCTCAATAAATGCAATATTATTCTTCCGATTTTTCATCTCTATACCCCTGTGAAATCACATGTTCTTCCTACTTCTAAATAGCAACACAATATTTACAATACAAATAGTTCCAAATACCAATACAAATGAGTCTGTGTTACCGGCACAGCCGACATAAAGAAAAACTACATAACAGAATGGAACCGAATAAACCCACAATAAAAAACACGCTATTTTTCTGATTATTCTATTTTTTGCAACAATTAATAGAGACAATAGTAATAAGATAGAGCCCGTAACTAACATTTCAAAAAATTTGACACCAGCCTCATAGTATAAGTACAAAGGCCAATAAATCGCAAACACACCTTGGAGCGAGAACCAAATTGGAGTTAGCCATGTAATTATTCTTTTATTTTTCATTTTCTTGTAATTATTTTACCTTTCGGATTATTATTAAAAATGTTACTAAATGTTCTTAACGGCGTATATGGAACATTAACTTTAGGATAATCATCATCAAAATACAAATAACTTACGTCTATTGATTTAATGTTTCCTGCATTTAGGGCATTTTGAACAACAATAGCGCATTGATGCCAAAACGTATAGTTTTTTTTTCGCCTCCATCTGAAACTGATCTTCTATTGTCTCATCTTGTGACTGTGTTGTTGGTATAACATACGCATATTCATAGCCAAAATTGTTCACCTTGTTATTTTTCACTTCTTCTTCGTTTCCTTCTCGATTATATGTACTATTCATAAAATCATCTGGACTATCGAATGTTTTTACTCCTAAATCATGGTATGGTTTTCCTCCTGAAAATCCCACGGAAAATTTCTCGGATAATTCATACATAGGAATACCATTAAATGAATAGTACATCCACTTTCCTTTCTCATTTTGAATAAGTAAAGCCAGATGTCCAATGATATCACATTTATATAGTACGGCGACAGTATCTCCGTGCAAATCAATATTTTTCACCGGATTTCCGACGCACCAGGTGTAGGGGCTGAGGCTGTAGTATTTCTCGGCTAATGGGTCCATTGTGGTGGTGCGGCCGAGCAGCGAGTCGTACCAGCGGGCTTCGGAGTCATAGAGGTCGAGGCCGTGGGTGCGGTCGAGTTCTTTTGAGCCGTATTTATAGGGCTGTGCCGAGGCTGCGGCTGAGAAAAGTCCTCCGTAGGGGTAGTATTCGTTGCTCTCCACCACTGCGCCGTCTTGGCGAACTACGCTGCGCACATTGCCTTGGTTGTCTTTAATGTAGTAGTGCAATGTGTCGCTTGCTATATATTCCTTGATTTTCTGCAGATTATCAGCGAAATAACCTGCATCGGCATGCGCAAGAATTGCGGTATTCAGCACGAATGCGCTGAAGCACATCACAACTATATTTCTCGCCATGGCTGTCATAAGGTCTAGATTTTGTGGTTAAATTTACGCGTTTTGCCCGAAAAATGCAATACTATTTGTATGATTTTTCGAAAAATATCTGCTTAATCTTCCGCTTGCCGGGTGATTAGTGTGGCGACAAAAGCCCTTCGCGGCGGGGTTGTGATGATTTGTGCTCCGAGTGGTGTGATTTGTGTTATAAGAACTATCTTTTAATCACCAAGTACAAGTATGTAAACACATTCTTCATATCCAAGTTCCGTATATAAAGAAAATAACATTAAAAAAGCGCGCTCAACCTATGGCTGAGTGCGCTTTTTGATTTCTTAGAATAACGACATTTGGGCGTCGCCTATGTCGGAATTCGACTTATGCTTTTCTTCTTTCACTACAGGTTCGGGAGCGGGTTCCGGTTCGGGCTCTGACGGGGGCGATGGCATAAGCCAGTCGATGTCGTCGATATCATCGATTGCCGACACCGCCGCATTGTCTACATTCAGCACCACTTCGGCGTCGCTGCCTACCTCGTTGGGCAGTGCCACACCACCCTCGGCAAGGCTCTTGCGCAGTTCAGCTATCTCGCGGTCGCGGTCGGCTATATTGTCCTTCAGATTGCGTTCGTGCACCTTCATCGCCATATTATCGGCCTTCAGTGTCTTGAGTTCGGCATTGGTCTTGGCTTGCGCTTCGGTCATTGAGTCGACCTTAGCCTCAGCGGCTTCCATACGCTCCACTGCCTTCTTGAGTTGAGTCTTGAGGCTATCGATTTGATTGGCAAGGCTCACGCTGCGCGAGTTGTTGCTCTCTCGAAGTTCGGCGATAGTAGCCTCGGCGGCGGCAAGCTTATTTTGCATAGCCACACGCTGCGTTTGCGCATCTTTCAACTTGTCGGTTAGGGCTTCTATCTCACCCTTTTCGCCGGCCTTCGATGCTTCGTATTGACTTTGAAGTTCTTTCAATTTTGCTTCGCCGTCGTTGCGAGCCGACTGCAACTTCATCTCCAGTTCGGCTACGCGCATAAGCAGGCGATTGTTCTCAAGTCGAACATCGGCAACTTGCTTTTTCTGAGCCTCAACAGCCTCGTTATCGGCAGTTTGCGCCGATGCAAGCTGAGCCTTCAAATTTTCCACCTCGGCGGCTTTCTTTAGCTTATATTCTTCGAATTGCTCGATGGTTTCCTGCACTTCGGCTGCTATTTCGAGGTCTTTATGTGCAGCAGCGAGTTCGTTCTGCAGATTTTCTATTTCCTCGTTGGCAAGGCGGAATTTCTCGGTGAGTGCCATCACTTCCTGCTCCTTTTGGGCGGCTGCGGTGCGCAGCTGGTTAATCAGCGCATTGGTCACCTCCATCTTGCTCTTATATTCGTCCTCTATAGCTGTAGTGTCGGCTTTTTGCTTCAATTCTTCGATGTCGGCGCGCAGATT
>SFTJ01000093.1 GCA_004563195.1 bacterium | reverse complement strand
TCTCGAGTTATTTTCTTCCCGAAAGCGAGTGCAAAGTTAATACCTTTTTCCGAACCCACAAAACATTTTTCAATATTTTTTACAACTATTTTTACCCCACTCTACCCAACTCACCTTAACTCAACAACTTACACCACAAAAAAAAAATTCCACACCCTCACCAACAAAAAAGCGAGCCCCACCCGGGAACTCGCTTTATATATAATGTGTCGTGAAAAAAAAATTCGTGATTAGAATTCTGCATTCTTAGGAGTGCGTGGGAATGGAATCACGTCGCGAATGTTGGTCATACCTGTAACGAACAGCAACAAGCGCTCGAAACCGAGTCCGAAACCGCTATGAGGCACTGTACCAAACTTACGAGTATCGAGATACCACCACATATCCTTCATAGGAATGCCAAGTTCGTTGATTCTACCAAGGAGTTTGTCGTAGTTTTCTTCGCGTTCAGAACCGCCAATAATTTCACCAATCTTCGGGAACAATACATCCATAGCGCGAACAGTCTTGTTATCGTCGTTCTGCTTCATATAGAATGCCTTGATTTCCTTAGGATAATCGGTGAGGATAACCGGACGCTTGAAATGCTCTTCAACGAGATAGCGTTCGTGCTCGCTGGCGAGGTCTACGCCCCAATAAACCGGGAATTCAAACTTATGTCCCTTAGCCACAGCCTCTTCGAGAATCTTAATACCCTCGGTGTAAGGCAAGCGCACGAAGCTGCCCTTGAGCACGCCTTCGAGACGAGCTATCAATTCCTTGTCGAACATATCATTCAAGAACTGAATGTCGTCCTTGCAGTTGTCGAGAGCCCACTTGATGCAATATTTGATGAAATCCTCGGCGAGGTCCATGTTATCGGTAATGTCGTTGAAAGCCACCTCGGGTTCAATCATCCAAAATTCAGCCAAGTGGCGCGGAGTATTACTGTTTTCGGCACGGAAAGTGGGGCCAAAAGTGTAGATAGCACCCAGAGCAGTGGCAGCAAGTTCGCCTTCGAGCTGACCCGATACGGTCAAGCTGGTCTGTTTTCCGAAGAAATCGTCATCGTAAGTGATGCTTCCGTTTTCATCTTTCTTGAGGTTGTAGAGGTTCTTGGTAGTAACCTGGAACATCTGACCGGCACCTTCGCAATCGCTGGCAGTGATGATAGGTGTATGGAAATAGAAAAATCCGCGTTCGTGGAAGAATTTGTGGATAGCAATAGCCATATTGTGGCGAATGCGGAACACAGCGCCAAATGTGTTGGTGCGTCCACGCAAGTGGGCTATCTCGCGAAGGTATTCCATAGTGTGACCCTTCTTCTGCAATGGATAGCTTTCCACATCGGCAGTACCATAAATCTCTATTGATTCGGCTTGAATTTCGCAGGTCTGACCCTTGCCTTGCGAAGCCACCAAAAGACCTTCAACACAAAGGCTCGAACCGGTGGTAATAGGCTTTAGCTGCTCATCGGTAAACTTAGCCAAATCCACTACTATTTGCACATTTTTAATAGTAGAACCATCGTTGAGTGCAATAAACTGCACGTTTTTGTTACCACGGCGAGTGCGAACCCAGCCCTTAACACACACTTTCTCTCCTATGAGTTCGGGAGTAAAGATGTCTACTATCTTTGTTCTTTTAATTGCCATTTGTTTAGATTAGTTTATTTGCCATAAAGTTGAGTCGCCTTGCTCAGGCAAGAGAAGGCAACCCAACATTATTAATATTATTTACAATTAGCCTCTAAAGGCATCGTATTATTCAAATGAATTTTGCTTCAAGAAGTTAACTTCCTCCTGAGTGAGATAGCGCCAGCGACCGCGAGGCAAGTTTTTCTTGGTCAATCCGGCAAAATACACTCTATCCAACTTCACCACGTGATATCCGAGCGATTCGAATATGCGACGCACCACGCGATTACGGCCTGAATGAATTTCGATACCGGCCTGCTTGCGATCGGTGGGCGAAACATAGCTGATAGCATCGGCATGTATCGGGCCGTCGTCAAGTTCTACGCCGTCGGCAATGTGCTGCATATCTTCTTCGCTGATTGGCTTATCGGTCCACACCTGATAAATTTTCTTCTTAACATACATAGGATGTGTAAGCTTCGAAGCCAAGTCGCCATCGTTGGTAAGCAACAACACACCAGTGGTGTTGCGGTCGAGACGGCCTACAGGATAGATACGCTCAGTGCAAGCACCCTTCACTAAGTCCATCACAGTCTTGCGTCCGTTAGGATCATCGCTTGTAGTAACGGTATCCTTTGGTTTGTTGAGCAAAATGTAGCACTTGCTTTCAGCCACTACCACCTTGCCATCATATTCCACAACATCGCTGCGTGTAATCTTAACACCCAATTCGGTTACCACTTGTCCGTTTACACTTACAAGACCTTTTTGAATCAATTCATCGGCTTCGCGACGAGAGCAAACTCCCGCATTAGCCATAAATTTATTTAGACGCAATTGTTCGTTTGGATCAACTGCAGGCATTTCATATTCTATACGCTGAGGACGTGGAGTGAAGCGCATCTGCATCTTAGGTTGTACCGGCTTTCTGTTGTTCTTTTGGCGATTGTTGTAACCACCTTGCTGACGATTGCCATAACCGCCACCTTGCTGACGATTGCCATAGCCACCACCCTGCTGACGATTGCCATAACCACCGCCTTGCTGACGATTGCCATAGCCACCACCCTGCTGACGATTGCCGTAGCCACCGCCTTGCTGACGATTGCCATAGCCACCACCTTGCTGACGATTGCCATAGCCGCCACCTTGCTGACGATTGCCATAGCCGCCGCCTTGCTGACGATTGCCATAGCCACCGCCTTGCTGACGATTGCCATATCCACCACCTTGCTGACGATTGCCATAACCGCCCTGGCCATAGCCTCCTTGACGATTATAACCACCTTGATTGCCATAAGGTCTTGGTCTGTTATAATTCTGAGAATAACCTGCTACAGCGCCTTGGTCATCAGCGCCCATCGAATTTCTTGAATCAAAACCTCCATAACGAGATTCATTTTCCACAGCCTCGCCTTTGTTTTCACCTATGCGTGGTCGTTTTACCCTTTTTTCAGTACTTTCATCCATAGACATAATTTTTTTTACTAATCGCCTCGCGGCTATATTTCTAAAAATATTATAAGGTTATAACGTTAGTCTTTCTTTTGCTTCAAATTTACTCCTAACTTATTAATAACTGTCTTTTTTTTCTCTTAAAAGTCGTTGCAAAGATAACGATATTTTCATAAAAAACGCAAGAGAAACAAAAGATTTTCAATTATTTGCACTCATTTTTCTCAAAAAATTTACCCATTTGTCACATCTTGCCGCAATCGGCTGCATCCGATATGCCAAATGAGTGGATAAAACGCCTATTACACCCCCGGAAAACTCCCGCCTGATAGCAATAGGCGCCCATCCGACACATTATATATTAATACCCGGTATAGGTGTGCGGCGTAATGCGCTTCAGCTCAGCCTTCACTTCATCGCTCACCTTGAGAGTATCTATAAATTCAGCAATGCTATTGGCATCTACCACACTATTGGTGCGAGTGAGAGCCTTGAGAGTCTCATAAGGCTTTTCATAACCCTCACGACGCAAGATGGTCTGAATGGCTTCTGCCACCACATTCCACATATTATCCAAGTCGGCATTGATAGCCTCCTCATTAAGAATCAACTTATTCAAACCTTTAAGCGTACTTGCCACCGCAATAGCCATGTGACCCATAGGCACACCCACATTGCGAAGCACAGTGCTGTCGGTCAAGTCGCGTTGCAGACGCGAAACAGGCAATTTGTGCGACAAATGCTCAAGAATAGCATTAGCAATGCCAAGGTTGCCCTCCGAATTTTCAAAGTCGATAGGATTCACCTTATGTGGCATAGCCGACGAACCCACCTCACCGGCCTTAATCTTCTGCTTGAAATAATTCATCGAGATATATTGCCAAATGTCACGGTCGAGGTCAATCAATATGGTGTTGATGCGCTTCATAGCATCAAACAGAGCGCCAAGATTATCGTAGTTACTAATCTGAGTAGTCCACTCCTCACGCACTATGCCCAACTTATTCTCAAGGAACGAACGGCCAAAAGCTCGCCAATCATAGTTGGGGAACGCCACAAGGTGAGCATTAAAATTGCCGGTAGCACCACCAAACTTACCACTCACAGGCACAGCCTTGAGCTGAGCAAGCTGATTTTCGAGACGATAGGCAAACACACGAATCTCCTTACCCAAACGCGTAGGCGAAGCCGGCTGACCGTGAGTCTTAGCCAACATAGGCACATCCTGCCAAGCATCGGCAAACTCATTCAACTTATCGATCACCTGCTGCAACGAAGGAATAAACGACTCATAAGTAGCATCCTTCACCGACATAGGCACCGAAGTGTTATTGATATCCTGCGAAGTAAGGCCAAAATGAATAAACTCCTTGAAAGCCTCAAGCCCCATCTCATCGAAGCGCTCCTTCAAGAAATATTCCACAGCCTTAACATCATGGTTAGTCACACTCTCTATATCCTTGATGCGCTGCGCATTCTCCACAGTAAAATTGCGATAAATATCGCGCAACGGCTCAAACTTTGCCGCATCCACACCTTTCAACTGAGGCAAAGGCAACTCGCACAATGCGATAAAATACTCCACCTCCACCTTCACACGGTAGCGAATTAATGCATATTCCGAAAAATAATCACTCAACTGTTCTGTTTTGCTGTGATAGCGGCCATCTATCGGAGAAACCGCTGTTAATGGGCATAAATTCATAAAATATATATTTGAGATTTCTTTACAACCTAAAATTCAAGCAATCAGGCAGATCCACCCTTTTGCATCTTTTTCATTGCACAAAGGTACAACTATTACAACAAATTTTCGCGATATTTTCATCAAAATTTTTCGAAAATATTTTGCAGATATTAAAAATAGTTGTAACTTTGCAATCGCAAACGGGAAACAAACCCAAGCGCAAGAGGGCGTTTAGCTCAGCTGGTTCAGAGCATCTGCCTTACAAGCAGAGGGTCGGCGGTTCGAATCCGTCAACGCCCACAACTGAAAATGAAGCACTTACGACAATGTCGTGAGTGCTTTTTTCGTTATATCCACTTGCTATAATTGGTGACTTGCAAGCATTTATGCAAATCATTTTTGTTTTGGGGTGGGGTCTGACTTGTCGGACCAGTCTGACTCGTCGGACTCCCTATTTTGGCGCAATTTGGCGCAAATGACTCGCAAGAAATTCGCAAGTTGGGGTCAGCGGATTCTTCCGGTGGGTAGCAGTAATGTCAAGCGTATAGTGTTGCCAGTCTGAACATAAAGAATTTTATATCTCCCACTCCACGGAACTGAGATCAGAAAGCTTTTATCTTAGCATTAAAGTATTCTGCAGATGCATAGGTTAGTCTTTGCTCAAAATAATTAATTATGGAGGTGTTGTGGTTTTCAAATGTTTAACAAAGGTAGTTCGTATGATTATTTATATGGAGTTTGATTATTTTAAGGGTGGTCAAATGTACATACATCCTATGCCCATTGTTCCATCCACTTCTTCACTTGTTCTACACACCACGGCATTTGGTCACGTACTTGCTGAACCCAAAAACGCATCACGTCCCATCCTTGGCGCATGAGGGCTTGATTACGAAGTTGATCATTGTAGCAGAGTTCGCCCGTCCATGTTTGGTGGTACATTGCTCCATCAACCTCAATGTCAAGTTTCTTCCCGTTGTGGAACAATACTAAGTCGAGATAGTATTTGTCAACATGATACTGAGCCGATACAGGAATACCTGCATCTGAGAGTGCTTGTTGCAAGATGTGCTCCCACTCTGATGCTTCTACTGGTGCTTCTTGTCCTCCGCTATATTCTGCGAAATGCTCAAGATAACTCACGCCACAAACCTTACAGAACTCCTTATCACCAACCGTTACAAGAAGGGCTCTTGCACGTGTAATTGCCACGTTGAAGAGATTGCCAGTTGACTTCAGAAACATAAGGCTTTGCGGCATTACACCATCAGACACTACAGGCGAGAACACTATAACGTCACGTTCGTCACCTTGAAATTTGTGAACAGTATCGATGAGTAACTTGTTGTGAAGCTCAAGATGGTTGCGCAGTTCCGCATCACTCTCCAATGCCTTTGTTATCATTTCCGCTTGCAGATGGAATGGAGTTGTCACTCCAATGGTTCCTTCAAAACCAAGTTCAATGGCAATCCTGCGCAGAATGCGGATTACACCTTCAGCTTCCTTTATATTGTATGCACCACCTTTCTCCGGTCGAATGGTTTGTCCTTTCACATTCATCCACTGCATACCAAGGATTGGTTTACCGTTATTGGGTGATTGCAAACGACTATAATCAGTTGCGATGCGCAGCGTGTTATCATAGAACTCCTGATTGGAGAACTGGATAATATCCAAGAAACTGCGATGATGATCT
>SFTJ01000034.1 GCA_004563195.1 bacterium | reverse complement strand
TCTCATCTGTAATCGACTCAACCCTCGGTATGAGATGCAGGCTGTATGGTTATCAATACAGCGAAATCATCCGTTCGCTTATGAGCGTTTATTTCTGTGCCAGCCAAATGGGTCAGAACATCAAGGCAGTATGTGCTGAATATCTATTCATGCAACAACGCTTATGCTGATGTGTTCCAGAATGACTTTGGATAACACCAACAACTTATGGGCGTGATTTTGCGTATTGCCTCAAGTCACATGGTGGGGTAAGGGGCATTTATATGTCTTTATGGTGACATTCGATGCACTGTGCCCCCCTTTTACTAACGATGCAGATTCTTTACGCTTCTGTATCATATTAGGCGCGTAGTTGCGGATTTGAAGTTAACTAAAAGGTTTGCCGTTTCACCTTCCCGGAGGAGGTTAAAGGAAATTCACCAAGCATCACATAATGCTTTGGCACTGAGTATCGAGGCAGCACTTCCTTTAAGCGTTGCTCAAAGTCGGTGGGGAGTGGTCGCAACACCGGTTTTTCGCTCGGTGAAGAGCCATCTTCCACCACCAGCACCACCTCATCGCCCCACTTGTCGCTCGGAGCCGATGTGATGTAAAAGCGTCTGTCGCCCATCAGCGGAGCTATCTTCGCCTCCACTTCTTCGGGGTGAACTTTCACCCCTCCGGTCACTATCACATTGTCGAATCGGCCTTTCCAATAGAAGTGCCTGCTATCAATTAACTGCACCACATCACGCGTCTCGAAATGCGAATTTGTGAAATGAGGCACATCGATAATGAGACAATCGTTGTCATCTACATCGAAATGCACATCGCCGAGAGCAGTATAGGGTTGCGGGGTATCAGCCACCGGAGCGAGTGCCACATGGCTACAGGTTTCGGTCATTCCATAGGTGAGATATGCCTTTGCACCAAGTTGCGTGAGACTCTTTTGCCATCGCGTCACGAGTTTGCCGCCTCCCACTATCATTGCGTCTACCATAGCCAAGCGGTCGGGGTTCTGCACCAAATAAGGTATCTGCGAAGGCACAAATGCAGCAAGCGAAATGCGGCTGCCGTGATAGTGGGCAAGCGGTCGATTGCCGGGCTCCTCTATCACTATGTTTGCGCCCGACTCCAATGCGCGCACCAGCATCATCTTGCCCGCTATATAGTCGGGCGAAAGGCACAAATGGAGCGTTGACTGCGAAGTGAGTCCGAAAAATCGGTTGGTAAACCGCGCCGATGCCTTCATATCGCTCTTAGCCAAACTGATGGGTTTGGGCTTCCCAGTAGAACCCGAGGTGTGAGCCATAATATAGGGCTTATCGTCGAGAAATTCGGCAATAAACTCCCACACGCTCTGCGGAGCGACTTTTCTCACATCATCGAGACTGCTGCATGCTATGTCGTTAATCGTTATCCTCACTTGGTATATTTCATTTTTATACTGTCACCCATTGCATGTCAGGCAAAACCCATTTGCCTTCGGGATTATAGGCAAGATAATCGGCTTTCTGATAGAGCGGACTCTCGATGTTGTTGGTATACAATGCGCCTGTGCCGAGTCCTTGCGGTATGAGCGGATTGAATTTCGCCACCACTTGCGCTATAGCATTCAATCCCACGTTCGACTCGAGCGCCGATGTAAACCACGCACCCGTATTGGTCATCTTTGCCATCTTCAGCCATTCTTGAGCACCGGCAAAGCCTCCCATAAGCGATGGTTTGATAATCAGATACTGCGGTGCTATCTCGCGCAGGAGCATAAACATCTGCATCGGGTCGGTAATACCTATCAGTTCTTCATCGAGGGCGATGTGAATGGGCGATTCGGCACAAATCGTGCGCATTTCAGCCCACTGATTGGGCTTGATGGGCTGCTCGCACGAGTGAATGCCGTAAGCCGCAAGGCGATTAAGCTTGGGCAATGCCTCCTCGGGCGAAAAACCGCCGTTGGCATCTACCCTTATCGTGAGCGTTTCGCTCGAAAACCTACCTCTCAACTGCCTTATCAACTCGAGTTCGCTCTCGAAATCTATTGCGCCTATCTTCAATTTTATGGTAGTAAATCCCGCCGAGAGTTTTTCCTCTATGCGAGCACTCATTTCATCGAACGACCCCATCCACACGAGTCCGTTGATGGGTATATTGGTTTCGCCATGCACAAAAGGGGTGTCAACCACCACCCTTCGGCCGCCATTCGAGAGGTCGCAGAGTGCAGTCTCCAAGCCAAATTGCAGCGACGAGTATTCCGACAAGTCGGTGCTTTTGCCAAGAGCTATGTTTTGGCACATCTCACGCAGTTTCGACTCGTAGAGCGGCGTGTCCTCGCGCGAAAGTCCTTTAAAAAGAGCGCACTCACCCAAACCATAGACCTCGGGGTTGCTCTCATCCCACACCTTCAGAAAATAGGTGTCCTTGTGGAGCAATATGCCTCGCGAAGTGCCTGCGGGAGCCTTAAAAATCAGTCGATATGGAGCGTAAGCTGCTTTCATCAGCCCGGGAATTTTGGATATTTTTCGAAATCGGGATCGCGTTTTTCAAGGAAAGCATTCTTGCCTTCCTGGGCTTCCTCCATGGTGTAATACATAAGAGTGGCATCGCCTGCAAGTTCCATCAAGCCGCGCTGTCCGTCGAGTTCGGCATTCAGGCAGCGCTTAACCATGCGAATGGCAAACGGGCTGCGGCTCATAATGATTTCGCACCATTCCACCACCTCGTCTTCGAGGCGCTCAAGTGGCACCACTTTGTTAATCATACCCATCTCGAGGGCTTCGGCAGCAGTGTAAAGTTTGCAGAGATACCATATCTCGCGGGTCTTTTTCTGTCCCACGCAGCGAGCCAGATAACTTGAACCGAATCCGCCATCGAAGCTGCCCACTTTAGGACCTGTCTGACCGAATTTAGCATTCTCCGAAGCTATCGAAAGGTCGCAAATCACATTGAGCACATTGCCGCCGCCCACTGCATAACCGTTCACCATGGCTATCACAGGCTTGGGTATGGAGCGTATCACCTTGTGAAGGTCGAGCACATTGAGTCGCGGAGTGCCCTCGCTGTCGCGATAACCGCCGAGGGTCTTATAGTTTTGGTCGCCTCCCGAGCAGAATGCCTTGTCGCCTGCTCCGGTGAGCACTATCACTCTTATGTCGCTGCGTTCGCGGCAGATGTCGAAGGCATCGAGCATCTCGGTGTTGGTGAGCGGACGGAAGGCGTTATACACTTCCGGGCGGTTGATTGTAATCTTGACTATGCCTTTATATTGCTCAAACAATATGTCGCTATAGCTCTTTATGGTAGTCCATTCTCTGTTTGACATAATTATTGGATGTTTATTTTGTTAATTCAATTATTATTCTGTTCGATTATAAAAGTTGCGAAGCACATCGGCATTGATTTCGTCGGGCGTGGTAACAGCCAAGATGGCGGCCTTGTCACAGGCAAGCAATCGCCTCAGATTTTGACTCAGCGTTTCCTCCGAAGCAGCTTCGAAATAATCAAAGCCGAATGCCGCGGCATATTTTGCCACATCTATATGGCGTTTTACTTCGAAGTATTGCTCAAGTTCGGGCAGCTCCGACGGACCTTTGATAAAACGGAATATTCCACCACCGTCGTTGCATATTACCACTATCTTCAGTCGGGAAGAATTGTACTGCGAAGCCAATCCGTTTACATCGTAGGCAAAACTCATATCGCCGGTTATGAGCAGCACCGGTTTTTCGCTCACGAGCGATGCTCCGAGTGCCGTGGAGGTGCAACCATCGATTCCCGACACGCCGCGATTGCACAAATATGCCACTCCGGGCTGTCGCTCAAAGAGTTGCGCATAACGCACGGTCAGTCCGTTAGAAAGGTGCAACATCACATCCCCTAATGGCGAGTGCATAATCATGTTCATGGCCTTGAAGTCGCTCCATGGCTGGCGAGATGCAAAATCACGCGACGATTGAAGCCCCGTGCGCAACAAGTGCTGCCATATAGCCGAATAATCGCTTTGGCAGATAGCAGCATCGTGTGCCATAAGAGCATCGAAAAAACAGGCGGCGTCGGTATGCACTTGCATGGTGAGGCCTTGCATAGTGTCGATAATATTTTCATCGAGCCCCACGCGCCACTGTTCGGCTTGTGCGGCATAGGTGCGCAGGAATTGCTTCATAAGGCGCGATACGGGTGCTCCGCCCACATAGATAAGCAAATCGGGGGCAAAATCGGCATTCCTCTCGAGCGGCATTGCCGACAATGCGGTGTCGATGCAGTTAACTATTCGTTCGCCTTCTATTTGGGCAAGATGTTCGGCAAGCACCACCACATTATCGCGTTGCGACAAAGCGCGAAGCGATGCTTCGAGGCGCTCATCGGGATGCATAAAACCGCACACCACCATCACGCGCCGCGACCGTGCCACGCGCTCAGCCAGAGTCTTAGCTTGGGCGGGAGCAAGTGTCTCGGTCGACTCGGCTCGGTCGATAGGCCGAAATCCCGAGTCGGCAGCTTCGCAAAGCGAATAGATGGGTTCGCCTATATGTATATTGATATGCACGGGCCGGCAGGCGCCGCTCGTGGCTTCGAAATATGCTTCGTTGAGAATGCGATTGACATACCACGACTGCTCGTCGCTCTCGATTGTCGACGGCAATGAATAGCTTTTCTTCACGAAATTGGCAAATACGCCGTTTTGGCGCATGGTTTGGCTGTCGTTTTGGTCGATCCATGCTTGCGGGCGGTCGGCGGTAATCACCAGCAAGGGGCATTGCTGATAATAAGCCTCGGCAATAGCCGGCGCGAGGTTGAGCACAGCCGTACCTGATGTGCAAACCACAGCCACAGCCCTACGTGTGGCAGCACTTATGCCAAGTGCCACAAATCCGGCACTGCGCTCGTCCACTACCACCACCTTGGCTATGCGCTCTTCGCGCGAGAGTGCCACCAACAGCGGCGCATTGCGCGACCCGGGCGACACCACGGCGTGGGTTACACCTCGGCTTACAAGCAGGTCTACTACTCTATGGCATGTTTTATGTGTTGTATTTTGCATTCAGGAACCAAAAATTTGTTGTGATAGTTTATCTATTTTCAAATTTACAACAATTTTGGCATTTATCAAATAGCTGACTCTATTTCATGTGTTCGCGAAGCAACTGCGACTTCATTTCGGTCTCCTCCCACTCATCGTCGGCATTGCTTTGCGCTGTGAGTCCTCCTCCCGAGTAGATGCAATAGCGGCTGCTGTCGAACATCATCGAACGCAGATTCACAAAGAAATCGAAATCGCCCGTGGCATACACCGGTCCTATGTAACCACCGTAATACAAGCGGCGATGCTTCTCGTTTTGCATCACAAATTTCACGGCATCCACTTGTGGCAGACCTGATATGGCGGGAGTGGGATGAAGCGCATTCTTCATCTTCTCGATTTGCGACATGGTAAGGCGCTCGGCAGTAAACAAATTGCAGATATGCTTCACATTGCCTGCACGGCGGTCGGTGGTTTCCGATTTGGTGTATTTTATGCCGAGTTCTAGCATTTTTTGCGCTATAAAATCGGCTACAAATGCCTGTTCTTCCACCTCTTTGGCTGTCCAGGGGCGGTCGCTGTCGAAGGGCTTGGTGGCGGCAAGAGCCATGCAACTCACGCTGCGATTATGCGATGCAAGAAACTGCTCGGGCGTAACGCCAAGCCAAGCACCGGTCTCGGCGGTATTATAGACGAAAACAAACGACTGCTTATTGTTCTCGCAAAGCGAGCGAAAAATGCTCGCCCAGTCGCTGATGACATGGCCGCCTACAATGGTTCGCGAAAGCACGAGTTTTCTAAACTTTCCCTGCTTCATTTCCTCGATGGCGCGATGAGCAAGCTGCAAATAATCGTGGTGCTCGGTGCTGTGGTTTTCTACCGGACGGAGTGAGGTACAACTGTCCATAGTGGTGGCGGGTACCTTAAGAAAAGCCTTGGCATCGTATTGACCGGCAATAAATGTGGGTTGTGCATCGCTTGTAACAGCAAAAGGATAGATGGCAAAACCTATATGCGACTGCTGCTCTATGAGTTGAGCACCAAATTCATAGCACTCGCTCCCAGGCAGTCGATATGCAAAAAATCGCGCTTTGTGTTTTATAGCACGATTTATGGCTTGCAGCACTTCTTGATTGTTTTCTTCGTTCATCTCACCTCTCCTATCAAGTCGAACGGCATAGCTTCCACTATGGTAACGTCGTAAAATTCGCCTATTTTGAGTTTCTTATCTTTCTTTATAAGCACTTCGGGGTCTACTTCAGGCGAGTCGTACTGAGTGCGACCCACATAATAATCATCTTCTTCGCTGTCGATAATCACTCGCTGCACTGTGCCCACTTTCTGCTCGTTGAGGTCGAGTGATATCTGCTCCTGTATGTCCATAAGTTGACTCACGCGCTCGTCTTTCACTTCTTGAGGTATCGCGTCGTCGTAGTGCTCTTGGGCATAGGTGCCCTCCTCTTCGGAGTATGCGAATGCGCCCATGCGATCAAATTTGGCATCGCGCACAAACTGCTTCAACTCCTCAAATTCGGCTTCGCCCTCGCCGGGGAATCCAGCCATAAGCGTGGTGCGAATGTGTATGCCGGGCACTTCGCGGCGTATGCGCTCAAGCAGTGTCAATGTTTCCTCACGGCCTATGTGGCGACGCATATTGGCAAGCACATTGTCGCTGATATGCTGCAGTGCTATGTCGAGATATTTGCACACATTTGGGTGCTTTGCCATCACCGGAAGCAGTTCGTAGGGAAACTGTGTGGGATAAGCATAGTGCAGTCTTATCCACTCCACACCGGGTATTTGCGCCATGCGGTCGACCAGTTCGGGCAACTTCATTTCGCCGTAAAGGTCCAAGCCATACGACGAAAGATCTTGTGCAATCACATTAAATTCTTTCACACCTTCAGCCACAAGAGTGCGCACCTCGTCGAGAAGTTCGTCGACAGGCACCGACTTATGGCGGCCGGTGATGAGTGGAATGGCGCAAAACGCACAGAAGCGATTGCAGCCCTCCGATATCTTGAGATAGGCATAATGGCGCGGTGTGGTAAGCACTCGCTCACTCGCCAATTCTTCGTGGTAGCTCTTTCCCAGGTCGGCAAGCATCTCTTTCCAATTGAATTTGCCATAAAACTTATCTACATCGGCAAATTCGGGCTCGTTCTGCAATTCGGCGAGAAAACGCTCGGCGAGACAGCCCATCACAAAGATTTTCTTGATTTTGCCCTCGCGCTTGGCGTCGACAAGCTGCAATATCATGTCGACCGATTCTTGCTGGGCATCCTGAATAAATCCACAAGTATTCACCACCACTATTTCGCCGTTCACTCGCGACGGGTTGTGCTCCATAGTGTAGCCGTTGGCGGCAAATTGGCGCATAAGATGCTCGCTATCGACCAGATTTTTAGAGCATCCCAACGAAATTATATCTATCTTATTTCTACGCATTTGATTACTGAAAATAATATTTGGCTAAAGCCATGGTTATCACTCCTTACCGAAGAGCGACTTCACAAACTCCGCTTTACGGAACACTTGCAAGTGGTCGATGCCTTCGCCGAGGCCTATGTATTTCACAGGTATCTTGAATTGGTCGCTGATACCTATCACCACGCCACCCTTTGCCGTGCCGTCGAGTTTGGTTATCGCCAGCTCGTTGACTTCGGTTGCGGCAACAAACTGCTTGGCTTGTTCAAACGCATTCTGACCGGTAGAGCCGTCGAGCACGAGCAAAATCTCGTTAGGCGCACCGGGCACCACGCGCTGCATCACTTTCTTTATCTTGGTAAGCTCGTTCATCAAGCCCACTTTGTTGTGAAGGCGACCTGCCGTGTCGATTATCACCACATCGGCTCCTTGAGCCTTTGCCGACGACACTGTGTCGAATGCCACCGATGCGGGGTCGCTTCCCATCTGCTGCTTTATCACAGGCACTCCCACGCGTTCGCCCCATATCTCGAGCTGCTCTATTGCGGCTGCACGGAAGGTATCGGCAGCGCCAAGCACCACCTTATTGCCTGCTTTCTTAAATTGGTAGGCCAATTTTCCTATCGTGGTGGTTTTGCCTACGCCGTTAACGCCCACCACCATTATCACATAGGGCTTCTCCACCCCTTCAGGCACTTGGAAGTCCTCGCCCACGCTGTTCTCGCTGTCGGCAAGCATCTGTGTGATTTCATCGCACAGCAATTCGTTGAGTTCCGACGAATTGACATAGCGGTCGCGGGCCACGCGCTCTCTGATGCGGTCGATTATCTTGAGCGTGGTCTCCACGCCCACATCGGAGGTGATGAACACCTCTTCGAGTTCATCGAGCACATCGTCGTCGATGGTCGATTTGCCTGCCACTGCACGCGCCAATTTGCTGAAAAAACCCGTTTTTGTCTTCTCTAAGCCTTTGTCGAGTGTCTCTTTCTTCTCTTTTGAAAATATGTTTTTGAAAAAACCCATATAGATGTATTGATTAATTTTGCAAATTTACTAAATTTTTCTGCCTCCACCAAAAAGCGGCTCTAAGTTATTGGTTTATCCTAGACTTCCTCTATTGTTTCGCTCGCTTTCGTTGCTTTTTATCTGCCGAAGAATTGTTCCAATCGCTCAGGACTGAGTATCGTCCATAGCGATGCCACCGTCCATCCGGGAGCAAACACATCGTTGTAGAATCCCTTGCCGTTATCGCCATAATCCCATGTGGTGTGCTGCACCACTTCGGGATAAAAGCCTTCTTTGCCCACGCCACACATCCGGCGGTTCATTGGCATGAGTTGAAGCATCGATGTGCTGATGACATCGGCAAATTGCGCCAATCGCTTCTCCCCGGCATGATTGCCAAGAAAACGCAAAACCGCCACAAAATCAAACACATACACATCTATATGATTATTTTCGACCGACACATTGCCCCAGCCGCGTGTCTTGAAACCCACATCACCAAGCATCTGACTCGGCGCAAACGGCACATCCCATGTGTAGAACCACGACAAAGCAAAATATGCCGCTTTTCGCATCAGCGCGATATAATGCTCTCGTTCGGCGCTGCTGCTCATTAATGTCAGGTAGTACATGGCTATTGCACTATATATCGCCGCCTCTTTGTCTTCGCAATTTGCGTCGAGTGTGGTTGAGAAATAGTCGCTCTTGCCTATCAACTCCGTTTCAAGATATTTTGCCGCCTTCACAGCTGCATCGGCGTAGCATTTATCGCCAAAATAATGGTGTGCCATAGCAAGCGGCAATATTGCAAGCGGCGAGCTTCCGCCCAAATGGTCGATGACGTTCATTTCATCATCGAATTTTCGGGCAAAACTGCCGTCATCCTGCTGCAGATGCACTATTTTCTGAAGCAGAGATGTTACCTTCGTCTCCCACTCGGTATGCAGGCGTCCACGACTTCGCTCATATTGCAAATAATAGAGTAGCGCCATTGATGCCTCCGACTGGCGGCGTATGCTATAGACGCGTGTTTCTTCATTGTCCTCAAAATTCACTTCCTCGCGCAAAAAACCACCGGGCGTAAATCCATGAGTCAAGAAGGAGTCGAATATCTTGTTGCCTCGCTCCATCAAGTCGCTTCGGTGAGTGTTCTCGCCATATTCTAAGGCATTGTAAGCATTATACAGCACTTTGCCTATGAATCCGAGTTCAAACATAGATCTGTTGCTGCAAGTATTTACAGGTAGTTGCAAGCACGAGAAGAATTTTAGTTCATAGTCTTCCACAAAACTCTCTACAAAATAGTTAGAGAGCACTTTCTTTGCTTCCGAGGCATTTAATCCGGTCGCCACAGGTTGGGGCTTCTGACTGTCGAAAGCATATCGCCAAACATCTGCTACAAATTCTCCGAAATCCTCTGCCTTGCCGGTGCGAATCTCCCATGTAACTTCGATGCTCTCGCCTTTAGCTATTGGCGCAAAACTACGTATAGGGTCGATAAGCGTGAGTTTTCGAATATATCGCTTGGGCGCCTCGGTATAGGGATAAGTCACCACCAGTCGAGTGTCGCCATGGACATTTCTAAATCCCACCGAACCCACCGCTGTGGCGCCGGGCAAGCACACATCGCCGCTAAGGTGCTGGGGAATGCAGTCATCGCCGCTGATATTGGTGTGCATCACGGTGCAAAATCGTTTCGACTGCACATCGTATGCTCCCACAAGCGGAGTACTCAGGCGGTCGTCGCGCACTTCCCAACCGTCGCTTACGGCAAACGAAGGTGCCGAACTCGGCGAACGCGAGTTCTTACGATACCAAAATCCGGGCATATAGAAGTCGCATAGGCTGTGCTTCATATCAATGGCTATTTCCTGACTGATGCTGAAATACACATCTTCCTGCGCCGTTATTGTGAGCCGAACTTGTTCCATTCCGCCACATCGCGTTATAGCCCTTTCAACTTTTACAGGCAAAGGCTCGGCAGCAGTTAGCACACCGATATCACCGCCTTGCAGAACACAACTTACAGCCTCATTTCCTGCTGTTTTCAGTGCAAGTGTGGTAACTATATTTCCCAAGGCAAATGCCGTGGCAGCCATCGCGGCAAAGGCAATTAATAGGATTACTTTTCTCATCAAAATCTGCTATTTTACAGCATTATAATAGTTTTGCACCGCTTTATGCATATCCGACTTCATTTCTTCGAGTTTTTCGGGATTTTGCTCAGCTACATTGTTTTGCTGACCTCGGTCGACGCTGAGGTTGAATAGTCCGAAATCATCTAAGTTGCCATACTCGGTTTCCATAAACTTAGGGCCATCGTATGGCGGAATAAGTGCCCAATCGCCCTTTCGATAGCACAAACGGCCGGCTGCCTCAAGCACGAGTTCATCGCGACCTTTTTGGCTCTTGCCAAAAAATACGTCGAGCATAGCTTTACTGTCGAGTTCGGGACGCACGGGTTGGTCCACGAGTGCTGCAAGCGTGTTGACAAGGTCCATCTGGCACACCAAAGCATTGCTTGTGGTGGGTTTGATATGATTCTTCCAATATACGAACAACGGAATATGAGTGCCGCCATCATAGAGGCTGTATTTTCCGCCACGCAAGCCGCCGCACATTTGGTGATTGCCTATGAGTTCCACTGCTTGGTCGGCATAGCCGTCGTCGAGCACGGGACCATTGTCGCTTGAGAATACGATAATAGTGTTTTCGAGCAAATCGAGTCGGCGAAGTTCTGCCATCAGTTCGCCCACACACCAATCGAGTTCGGCTATGGCATCACCGCGAGGACCCATTGTGGTAGCGCCCACAAAACGCTGATGCGGCGTGCGCGGCACATGCGGCTGATGCAGTCCGTAATACAAGAAGAATGGTTTATCCTTATTGTCATTCAGGAAGGTCTTGACTTTATCGACGAAGTAGTCGGCCATATCTTCGTCAATCCAACGAGCTTTCTTGCCGCCTTTCATATATCCGATGCGCGGAATTCCGTTAATCACGGCTTGATTATGCCCGTTCGACCACTGCATACGCACGAGTTCGGGATTATCAAGAGCATTGGGTTCGTCGTCGAACTTATTCACATAGTCCACAAATATCGGGTCATCGGCTTCGCGCCCCACCACTTCGCCGTTTTCGATGTACACCGTTGGCACGCGGTCTACCGTGGCTGCTATCACGCATGAGTAGTCGAATCCCACTTCCTTCGCGCCGGGACTGATGGTGCTGTTCCAGTCTACATTGCCCTCACCCATTCCGAGGTGCCATTTTCCTATGGCTCCGGTAACATATCCGGCATTTTTCATCATCTTGGGCAAGGTGTAGCCCTCTGGGTCGATGATTAGCGGCGCATCGCCGTTGAGAATCTTTGCACGCTCGTTTTTCCATGGATACATGCCGGTCATCAGCGCATATCGGCTGGGCGTGGATGTTGCCGAGGAGGAGTAAGCATTGTTGAAGCACACACCACCGTGAGCCAAACTGTCGACGTTAGGCGTGCTTATAGTGGTAGAGCCGTAGGCACTCACATCACCATATCCAAGGTCGTCGCAGAGTATCACTATCACATTAGGGCGCTTCGATGCACTGTCGTCATCGCCTCCGGCACACGATGCCATTAGGGCTGCCATCATGGGAACACTGAGTAGTTTCTTATTCATTGCTTATCGGTTTGGTTATTTAAGGTTTATCTCTAAAAAAAACAGTCATTCGGCTGTGATGCCACTCACATGCCGAGAGCATTTACTTTGGTCAAAAATACGCAAAATAATCCGTTCGCACAAGCATTTAGTCATCGCCGACGACAGTTTTTTTGCACGCCGAAAAATATAAATCCCGGCATCGCTATGCGAACCGGGATTATAATATATCGAGATAATATTATCTGCCGAATTACTTCTTAAGGAATTCTTGTACTTCAGAGTTTTGGACCATTTCTTCCTTGAATGTGTAAGCACCGGTCTTTGGCGACTTCACCATCTTGATCACCTTGCTGTAAGTACGACCTTCACCTTTTTGAAGAGTTGCTACAACTTTCTTTGCCATGACTTATATATTATTTAATTTCTTTATGTACTGTTACTCTCTTAAGGTATGGGTTGTATTTCTTCAACTCCAAACGCTCTGTAGTGTTCTTGCGGTTCTTAGTGGTGATGTAACGTGACATTCCGGGTACGCCGCTATTCTTTTGTTCGGTGCATTCAAGGATAACTTGAACTCTATTACCTTTTGCTTTCTTTGCCATCTTCTTACTTTTCTATGGTTTTAATACTTGTTAAGTTACCTTCTTGAGCAGCCTTCTTGAGTGCAGCGTCCAAACCAATCTTGTTGATAAGACGAAGACCTGAAGTTGATACTGTCAAGCTAATCCATTGTTGCTGTTCTACCCAGAAGAATTTTCTGTTGAACACGTTCACGTTGAACTTACGCTTAGTTCTTCTTTTTGAGTGCGACACATTGTTACCTGTAATCGCCTTCTTGCCTGTAATTTGACAAACTTTTGACATGGCTTATTTTCTAATCTTTTTATTATGTTATCTTATTATTTGTTCTTTCACACAGAGTGCAAGTATGCAATCTTTTTTCTCTCAGCCTCGCGTAACTCGTGGCCTCGGTCGCAAAAAACTGCTACTTTCTTCGCAGTAGCGCAATATTCACAGGTGCTGAAGCTGCACCTTTTACAATACCGTCCTACGCTTTTTGCAAGAACTTAAGCATCATTGTCTTGCAACGAAGTTTCAACGATTAGTGTCACAGAACATGACTAAAGGAATGTAGTCGTTGTACTGCTGTGCTCAAAACGTGGTGCAAAGTTACAAATTATTTTTCACTCCACCAACCTATAAATCAATATTTTTACCTCAATTCTCAACTTTTGAGGGCTTTTTACCTTTTTTCATCCACCAAAACGCTATTTTCCCATCGACGATGCGCAAATAATCGAAGTGCCCGGTAAAAACAGGCATCTTGTTGACACAAAGCCATATCAATGGTGGCACCATCACTGCCAGCACCACAAACTGCACCACATGGTCGGTTATGCCGAGCAAGCGCCCCATCAGCATCACTATCAACATGTGAAATCCGAGCACTATCATTGTGTTTCGACCCACATAATTGAGATACGGCAGTCGGTGCACCAATTGCGCCAAGCAGTAAAGCGTAGCCACAGCTGTGATTATCGATGCATAGAACTGCACAAAACTGCAATGCAAAAACATGGTGTAATGAAACCACAGATAGTGACGCGGCGACACTATGTAGCATGCCACTGCACTCACCACCATCACCGATGCCATCAAACGCCAATCGTAGCTTCGCAACAGCAGCTTGCGACATTTGGCCACATAGTGAAAAACCGGAAATAACAACACCGTGGCGGGTACTGCCATAATAAAATAGGCTATGGCGAGGTCGCTGTGGTCGCAACAATGCCGATACTCGTCGATGTGTGTCCACACAAAGTAGGCCAATGCCATGGCTGCTATTCCCACTATCACCTTGCCCGCCATGCCGAGCCGGCGCTCAAGCAGCTCTGCCAAATAATGCAGCACAAACACCGCAAACAGGCTCCTCACATACCACAGCGGATAGTTCATTATCTTGCCGTGATATATCCACGCAAACATCTGGCATTTAAGCTTATAGAATGTCATATCGGGGTCGGTGACAATATGCAGGCCGAGGTATAGCCCCTCGAAGAGGAAAAACGGCACAATAATGCGATTGAACATTCGCAGCACAAACTCGCGCGGAGTGCAGTCTTTATACATCAAGGCAGAGATGAAGAAAAATCCGGGTATCACGGCAGAGTTAAGCATCGACCACCAAATGGTAACCTTAAAATCGATGGTGTGATTCCACACTATCACCATCATTATAAAGCCCCTATAGAGGTCGATAAAGTCATAGCGCTGTGGCTTTGTCGTATTCACCGCATTTATAGCTTCACTCATGGCTTTTTGGGGTGTGTTGAGACGATTATTACTCACCGAGAAGCAACTTTATGAGCATTAGCGTGACATGGGTGGTAGCACGCTCGATTACTCGGTCGCGCGAACCCGGGAAACGGCGGCACTCGGTGACAAGGCGGTCGCCGCATTTTGCCGACATCCACACCGTGCCCACCGGCTTGCCGGGCACTGCTCCACCCGGTCCGGCTATACCCGATGTGGCCACTGCACAGTCGGTGCCGAGCAACGAACTCACGCCGAGGCTCATCTGCCTTACGGTGGGCTCACTCACTGCACCCTCGGTGTTAAGCACTTTCTCGGGTACTCCGAGCAGATTTTTCTTAACCCCGTTGCAGTACGACACCACCGAACCCACAAAGTAAGCCGAACTGCCGGCAACCTGGGTGATGGTGTGTGCCACATTGCCACCTGTGCAACTTTCGGCAGTGGCGAGCGTCATATTGTGCTTCAGAAGCAAGCCTCCGAGTATCTCCGACGGGGTCTTGTCTTCGTTGGCTATGATATTTTTGCCAAGTATCTCATAAAGCGATTTTTCGAGGTCGTCCATAGCCGCTTTTATCTCTGCCTCATCATCACCTATTGCCGAAAGGCGAAGGCGTATGACTCCAGGTTTAGGAAGATAAGCCAACTTAACAAATTCAGGCAAACGGCTCTCAAAGTCGGCAAGTGTCAGGGCAAGCACGCTTTCGGAATAGTCGATTACCACGAAGGTGCGATATTCTATGTATTTATCGTTCATAAAGTGCTCCACGAGTTGTGGTATCACTGCCTCTGCCATCATAGTCTCGGTCTCAAACGGCACACCGGGCATCGACACCAACACTTTATCGTCTTTTTCAAACCACATGAGCGGTGCTGTGCCCACGCGATTCTGTATCACTCGGCACGACGAGGGCACCATGGCTTGATTATGATTGAGGTCGTTCATTGTCAAGCCGCGCTTGTTAAGCACTTCTTCCACATTGAGCAAGGTGGCTTCATCGAGCACCATCTCGCCGCCGAAATATTCGCAAAGCGTAGATTTGGTGATATCATCTTTAGTAGGACCAAGGCCGCCTGTCATAAGCACCACATCGGTTTGGTCAAAGGCTTCGTCGATGGCCTTCTCTATCTCTTTGGCATCGTCGCTTACTACCTTTACGCTCTTGGTTTTCCATCCGTAAGGACGAAGATTGCGGGCTATCCAACCCGAATTGGTGTCGGTAACTTGCCCGATAAGCAACTCGTCGCCCACTACTATTATCGAATAATCCATTGTAGTTTTCTATCAGTTTTAGTACAACATTTATTTATTTCACACCGTTACCCTTGCAAATGGAGGCAGCGATATGTCGCAATATTCTTTGTTAAGATACTTAAAATAACCTGCAATGGCTATCATAGCCGCATTGTCGGTGGTAAAGGAGCGTTTGGGGATAAATGCCTTTATGCCTCGGCGCTCGCAGTAGACTTGCACGGCATTGCGCACGCCTGAGTTGGCCGACACACCGCCACCTATCGCCACTGTTTTGATTTTGGTCTGCTTTATCGCCTTACCGAACTTATCCATCAAGATGTCGATGATGGTTTTCTGCAACGATGCCGCAAGGTCTGCCATATTCTCTTCGATGAAGTTTTCGTTGAGTTTCTTGGCATCGCGAAGGGTGTAGAGAAAAGATGTTTTCAGACCGCTGAAACTATAGTCCAAGCCGGGGATATGTGGTTTGCTGAACTTAAATCGCTCGGCATCGCCTTCGGCAGCAAGGCGGTCGATAATCGGTCCGCCGGGATAAGGCAATCCCATCACCTTGGCGCACTTATCGAATGCTTCGCCAGCCGCATCGTCGATGGTTTGACCCAGCACTTCCATATCGTAGGGCGAATTAACCTTGATAATCTGCGAATTGCCGCCCGAAACGAGCAGGCACAGATAAGGAAACTCGGGCACTTCGGTGTTTTCGTCTTCTTTCACAAAGTGAGCGAGCACATGTCCGTGCAGGTGGTTAACATCGAGCAATGGTATTCCCAGCGACAGAGCCAAGCCCTTGGCAAACGAGGTGCCCACGAGCAGCGAACCCATAAGTCCCGGTCCGCGTGTGAATGCTATTGCGTTGATATCGTTTTTAGTAATGCCGGCCTGGCGAATGGCTTCCGAAACCACCGGAACTATGTTTTGCTGATGCGCACGCGATGCCAATTCGGGAACTACCCCGCCGTATGCCTCATGCACCTTCTGGCTTGCTATCACATTCGACATCAGCACGCCATCCTTGATGATTGCCGCCGATGTATCGTCGCACGACGACTCTATTCCAAGTATTATTACACTCATAATATATTATATATAATGTGTTTCGTTTTTAATTGTTGTCAAAATATATCGAATCGAAATCCCGCCGTGAGCGTGAGTATCTCTATCGAGTTGAAAAATCCATAGTGCTTGCTTCGGTACCAGTGTCCGTCGAAACGAAATCCCAATCCGTAGAAGAAGCGCTTATGGTTGTACACAAGTCCCAATTTGCCTTTTATATTGAGCGAAAATATGTTGCCATATCCGTCGATATTGTCGGCAAAACAGTGTTTAAAGCCCACCGATGGGAGCATCGACACATTGAAAAGCCAATTAGGCTTAAACACCCAGTTGTAGCCGTAGCCCAAGAGGAAGCAATAGTCGTCGTACTTAAAACGATATACCATCTTATCCTCAGGCAGTTGCGATTTGAGTTCGTCGCTCAGACTCGAAAAGTCGAGTCCTATGTTGTGGTGCGAGATAGTGAATCCGCCAATCAAAGAGCCAGCACTGCGCTTCTGAAACTTGGAAAAGTTGTATGCCGCGCCTTGCGAATACTTCTTGTTATTGAAAAAGTAATACACATCCACGCCATACGACTCCTGCGAGAGTCCGGGAAACTCGTCGGTAAACCATTTTCCATCGTTGTAGTCGCCGAAATGGTGTATGTTGGTGCCACCGCTATTCTCATTGAGATAAAACTCGGCAGCAAAGCGCGAGCAAGTGAACTGCAGTTCGTATTTCCTCTGACCGGAGTGTTTGTTGCCAAAGAGCACATTCATTTCTTGCGAATAGCCCAAGCTTACCGCCATATACGACACATAGGCACCCAAGTTCGACGATATATTGGTTATCATGCCCATACTCACCTTCTGAGGGAAGCGCATGGCGTAGCTTTCGAGCCACTCTTCGTTCTTCACTATCGCCTTGCATTTATACCCGGTTCCGGTGACATATTCGGGGTCGTAGCTATTGAATGTGCGGTCGCCCCAGCGATAGAGGTTGACGCACATCTGCAAGAACGATGGGTAGCGTATACTCTCATCGTTGAGGTCGAGTTTTCCTTTCATCAACTGCTGCTTCCAATAGTCGTTGGCACGCAATTTTCGGAGCATAATCAGGCTGTCGGTGTTCTGCACAAGGGTGCTGTCGCCCCCTTGAGGCTTCACTTGAACCTCAGCCGACGGCACGTAGACCGACTCATCGGGTATACTCTCAGCCTCTGCAGTGGCTTTTGTGGGTGCCATAGCAGTTATCACCAAGAGCATCAATATTAATATTTGTCGTTCTGCGTATTTCATCGCGTTATGCCTCATCTCCTCCATAGGTCATTTCACTGTGTCGGCAGCCTCATTTTTGTGTTTGCTTATGCTATCGTCGGCTGCGGGCAACACCGTTCGGGGTTTTCTGAAGGGGTTCTCGAAATCGAGTTTAAATTCCACACCCACGCCCTGAGTGGTCATTGCGCTGCGCACATAATAATTCTGGTCGTTGAAGTGATTATATGCCTTGAGTCGCAAGGTGCCCCTTCGATTGAGCAGATACTCTATATCGAAATCACCTATAAAATTGCTGTTGCGGGTGTTCATGCTATTGTCGCGATAACCGAAGTTACCATTGAATATCAGTCGATTGTTGAGCAACTGACTCGAAAGTGCCAAGTCCACTTCCACATCGGAGAAGTCGCCCTTATCGCTTCGGAAATTAGGCGATATGCTCCAGTTTTCACTCAACTGGCCAAGCATATTCGAGAGTTGCGACGAGAGTGTTGACGAAGCCACCGAAGCAAGTTCATTGTTGCGAGTCTGATTGCCCATATATTCGGGTGTATAGAAGCGATTCAGCGCCAAGAGATACAATATCTGACGGTTCATCAAGTCGTCGGTGCTGATAATACTCTTCACCTTTCGCTCAGCCTCGGTGCTGATAGTGGGGAACTCGAGGTCGAACGAAATGTCGGGCTGTCGCATATCGCCGCGTGCCATCAATATGGCATTGACGGGCACATTGGTGCGATTGAGTTCGCGATCGGATGCAAACGACTCATCGAGGTCGAGCAGATTGGCATTGAGCGAATAAGCTGCCTTGATGTCGAGATTGGCTGAATACGGGTCGCCGTTGAAACTGATATTACTACCCGAATTGATGGTGAAATCTTTGATAATAATATCTTGCAAGGTGAAGTTGTAACTACCCTTCTCGAGTTCGTACTTGCCGTACATGCCCAGACTTTCATCGCTGCTATCGTAGGTGAGTCGCATATTTCCCCTACCGTTACCTCTTATCTTATCGCCGCCCACAGGGTCCATCACCACGGTGAGTTGTGCCACATTGGTGATATCGGCCTGTATGTCGATTCGGAATATCGATGGTGCTGACTCGTTGTTCTTTATGTTTTTGGCGGTGAGTTCTTTCACTATCTGCGGTATGCCGTCGTCCTCTTCTTCGTCGGTCTTGTTGCGGTCGACGAAGGTAATGAAATTATATTCGGTGGCGGCGATATTGTCGCTGAGCACAAAAGTAAATCGGCTTCGGTCGCGGGTCTCCATATTCACTCCTATCTCGCAAATGCCGGGTCCGCCCTTCACAAATGCCGATCCGTTGCCATAGATGGTGCCATACCAGTCGGGGCTGATGGCAGGCGTTACGTCGTAGCACAGCAAATTGTCGGCTTCGGTTATGCTGAAGTCGAATTCAGGCCGGTGGAAATAGTCGTGTTTGAGCCAACCGTTCACCTTTGCCGTTCGGCCGTCGCGGTCGTGTATGGTGATATTGTCGAAGGCTATGTAGCCGGGCACTATGTGCACCGAGTCGCTCGCCGTGTAATACACATTGGTGTAATCGACCTTAAACCGCAGCTCATCGGCAAAAATATCGCCATAGAGGTTGATATTATGGAAGTCGCCGTAAAGGCATGCCTTACCCGACACTTCTCCTGTAATATCCGATGTGATGGCTTGCATAAATGGCTGCAAGAAACCTATCTTGGCACGATGTGCATCGAAGTTGATGCTCAGCGAGTCGCATGTGGGATATATTGCGCCCTCTATTATCGAGGTCAATCCGTTGTCTTGAGCAATATTGGCGTAGAGATTGATTCCTTTGGTTTCGTTATCCCAATTACTCTTGATATCGGCATTGCCCATGCGGCACTTGTTGTAGGCTATGTTTTCCACATGCAGGTTAGGTGTCTCGAGTATCGGCGCGCCTGAGAGCAGATTAGATGCATAGAACTTGCCGGTGGCAGTGCCGCCAAACATCACATTATCTATTGCCAAAGTCTCGAATATATAGTCGAGGCTTAGTTCGTTGAGTTCCACCTTCAGCACGTCTTCTTGATTTTTCGACACTATGCCATCGATGAGCACACTTTGCTCGCCGCTTATGCCTTGCAGATTGCGCACGGCTATTATGCCGCCGTCGTATTGCACCTGGCCGGGCTTCACTTGCCAAATGGTGTCGTTAAACACCAGTTCGGTGGGATTGACATCTACATTCACAGCCACTTTTTCATCTACATTGCGGAAGAATCGCGATGTCAGGCTCAATTTGCCTTTATAATCGCGGTCGGTGAGAATTTTCCATGCCAAATCGAGGTCTACGGTATCGTCTACGCCCTTACCTTCTACTGTTACCACCGTTTTTCCTTTCTTAACCGGGAAAATGGTAGAGGCAAGCAGTTCTACATCTTTCTTTTCGGGCAGTTTTCTCGCTGTTACCGATGTAGATTCTATTATCTTGTTGCCTTGCTGCAGATAGGGTGCGCTGATATCTACCCCAAAACTCTCATCGCGCTCGTTAACGTAACCCTTGATAGTGGTGGTATACACTATGTTGACCGGCAATTTCAGCAGCGACACGAGGTCTTCGCACGGTTCGAGTTCAAAGTCGAAGGTGAAGTCGTTGGCACGAAGCTGTTCGGGACTTTCGGGGCATTTGCTCACCAATGCAGGCAATGCCTGTGCCAAAATATTCTGCAATGTGGGCACCACATGCATAAAGTCGTAACTGCCTTCTATTGTACCATTGAAAAAGTCGGAAGCAAGTGTTATGCGCTGTGGCACGCTGTCGTTTTTGGCATCTATTTGCAGCGACTCCAAACGCAAACCTTCGCCCTCGGCATTCACAAAGGCAAAATCCTTCACCAATAGTGCGCCGTTTGCATTGTCGGGCTTATCGCCTGTGAAGCTCACATTGGCTTCGAACGTAAGATTCTTATCGGCATTCTTCTGATAGAGATTAAGTGCAGCCAGATTCACTCCCGTGGCTGCAATATTGGCATCGATAATCGATTCCTGGGCTGCTCGTAAGGCGTAACCGTCGACTTGCAGACTGCAGTTGGGGTCATCCACTCGCACATGGCCGTCGATGGAGTTCTCTGCAAGTTCCACATCCACCTGACCATCGCTGTAGCGATAGCCTTTGAGTTCGAAATATGGCAAATTGCCCACCACCATTCCTTGCACTGTCTTGGTGTCTAATTGCAAGTCAACGTCGGCATTGAGTGCAAGGCTGCCGAGAAGCGATTCCTTGTTGAGCATTTTTCCTAAATTGAAAGCTGTGGTCGAGACCTTTCCTTTTATGCCCTTTCGAGGCGTGTTGAGGTTGGCAAAAGTGGCATTCACATCCACATTACCCAAGGCGGTGAAGATGTCGCCGTTGAAAGTTATTTTGCGGAGCGAACCATGAGCCGAGCCGTCGAGGCGCACTTTTTGTGCAGCTTCGAGCATAGAGCGCACATTGGGTTTTGGCGACGTAAAGGCGCTGATGAGCGCAAGGGCATCGCCGGTATGAGCCGTCACGTCGAGCTGCGGCACATCGAATGTCAATTCGCCGGTCGAGGCATCGCGGTCGGCTCTTCCGCTTATAGCTATGTCGATGTTTCGATTGCGGCTTGCCAGTGTCAGCTTGTCGACTTGCACATTTTGCGCATTGCCCGTGGCATGAAGCGTAAGTTCAAATGGGCTGTCGAGCGCGCGCAGTTGCGGCACAAATCCCGCCAAATCGCATGGTGTAATGCGTGCACCGTCGATTCGCAATGCTATAGGCTGCTCCTTGATGGCTTGCGACAATGAGTTGAGCCCGTTGAGCGCAATTCCTATCGAATCGATTGCCAACGACGAGTTGGCGAGTTCGATTTTCGTATTTTTCAATGCCACATGACGGTCGTTGATATCAAATATAGTGGCTAAATTTTTCACCTGCACGCCGCTGATTTCGTCGAATGAGATTCGCTTCACATCTACCACGAAGTCGTTATTCTTCATTCGCGGCAAAGCCACATCAGCACGCAGATTTCGCACTCCTATGTGATTGGCATCGAAGCGGCCGCTGTGTCGTGGCTCGCTGTCGACATCGTAGGTCAACTCGCTTTGCCTTATCACAAGGTTATATATTTTTATATCGAACTTTGTGGGTGGCTTTTTCTTATCCTTCGACGAAAAGGCATCGATGAGAAATTGTATGTTGGTGGGCGATTGTTTGTCGGGGCGACGTATGGCGCCTTTCATGCCCAAAATCTCTCCATAAGTAAACACCACGCGGCGGTTCATCATCAAGTTATAGATGCTGATGCCGGCTCCAAGCTCCTTCACATAGAGCAATGAGTCGCCCTGAAGGTCGGGCACAAACACGTCTTGAAGCACCAAGTCGTGAAATGGCGATATGGTTACTCGCCCTATTTTCACATTGGCACCGGTGAGTTTGCTGAGTTCGTCTTCGCCAATGTGGCGAATACGGTCGTGCACCGAAGGTATCGACAGCACTATATACAGCGCTGCAAATAATAGTACTGCCGCACTCAGCAGCGACACTATCACCATGCGCAACGCTCGATATATGTTCATCAATGCCTTCTTCATATCGAATCAGTCAATCTGTAGTTTCGTTTTTTGTCAATTATTTTAATCCACTTCAAGATTTTCGCACTCTTTAATCCATAGCGCAGCGCAAGCATCGCTCGGCATACGCCAGTCGCCGCGTGGCGACAGACCCACTATGCCCACCTTTGGGCCATCGGGCAAGCACGAGCGTTTGAACTGCTGCGAGAAGAATCTTCGGCAGAACACGGTGAGCCACTTCTTTATGGTGGCACCGTCGTATTCGTCGGCAAAAGCTTCCTTAGCCAGTATAAATATCTTCGACGGCGAGAAGCCATAGGCAAGCATATTGAAGAGGAAGAAATCGTGCAACTCGTAGGGTCCTACGAGATCTTCGGTCTTTTGATTTATCTTACCCTCGTTGTCGGCCGGTGTCAATTCGGGGCTGATGGGTGTGTCTACTATGTCGAGCAGAGTGCGTTTGGCTTCATCGCCCCATTCTTTGGCTGCAACATTATTTGCAATCCATGTCACAAGGCATTTCACCAAAGTTTTTGCCACACCCGCATTGACGCTGTACATCGACATATGGTCGCCGTTGTAGGTACACCATCCGAGAGCCAGTTCGGAGAGGTCGCCCGTACCGAGCACCATTCCGTTATATTTATTGGCGCAGTCCATCAATATTTGGGTGCGTTCGCGGGCTTGCGAATTTTCGTAGGTGGCGTCGTGCACATTCACATCGTGGTCGATGTCCTTAAAGTGCTGAAGCACGGCATTGGCTATCGAAATCTCTTTCACCGTGATGCCCATCGAATGCATCAGCTGCAACGCATTGGTATAGGTGCGGTCGCTGGTGCCGAAGCCGGGCATGGTGATGCCTATAATGTTTTTCTTGTCATATCCCAAGCGTCCGAAAGCGCGGTCGGCTATGAGCAATGCCAATGTAGAATCAAGTCCACCTGACACGCCCACCACCAGCGACTTGGTGCCGGTAAACTGCAAGCGGCGCATCAAGCCTTGTGTCTGTATGTTGAAGATTTCTTCGCAATGACTGTTGAGCATGGCATCGTCGGTGGGCACAAACGGATTTTTCTCAATTTTGCGTTCAAGTTTCTGATTGTCGAAAATCATCACCGGCACTTCTATCTCGCGGTGTGCGGTGGCATAGTGTTCGAGACTATCGCCAAACGTGCCGTTATTGATGCGCGCATTGTTGATTTTTTCAACATCGATATCGGCTATTGCCATCTGTTCGCCCACATTGAAGCGGGCACCTTTCTTTATCACATTGCCCAACTCGGCTATGATGGCATTGCCGGCAAACACAAGGTCGGAGGTCGATTCGCCATATCCGCTCGAAGCATACACATAGGCGGCTATATTGCCCGCCGACTGCTGGGTGATGAGCGACATGAGTCGGTTGTGCTTGCCCGTAAGTTCGTTGGTAGCCGATAGGTTTACAAGAATATTTGCGCCATTGATGGCTTGCATCGAACTCGGCGGCACGGGAGCCCACAAGTCTTCGCATATCTCGCATCCTATCTTGGCATCGCCCATTGTGAAGAGCAGGTCGCACCCGAAGGGCACTTCCTTGCCATCGATGTTGATAGTGGCGTTTTTGCGAAGGTTATACGACGATGTAAACCAACGTTTTTCGTAAAACTCGTGATAATTGGGGATATATGTTTTAGGCACCACACCCACAATCTCACCATTGAATATTGCCACGGCACAATTGAACATTCGGCCCTCAAACACTATGGGCAAACCCACCACCACGAGGGCATTGAGCCCCAAGGTGGCTGAGCTTATTCGCTCCAATCCCTCAAATGCACTCTTTATTAGTGTGGTTTGTTTAAAAAGGTCGCCGCAGGTGTAGCCGGTTATCGACAACTCGGGAAACACTATCAATTGTGCTTTGCGCTTATATGCTTCGTGTATATTCTTTATTATATGGTCGACATTTGCCTCACAATCAGCCACATTCACTGTCGGAACCACTGCCGCCACTCTTATAAATCCGTAGTTCATTACTTTTACGTTTTTGATATTTTTGCTCTTTGATTGATTTTAACCTACAAATGTAATAAAAAAACCACAATTATTTGCTCTTTTGAGGCAATTGCTTTAATTTTGCTTTGAACTTTTTGCCAATAATCTTTATACCCTAATTCCGCAGATAAATGACAGTATTCATCAATACTCTTCTCAACATATTTCTGAGTTTGCCAACGGCCGACATTTTGCTTAACAACAACAGGACTATTGCTGTGGTTGTTGCCATTATCATTATCATAATTTTTTCAACTATTTCGATATTTTTATCGAAACACATAGTGCACCGCTTTTATCTGCCTGTCGCACCTGCCACTAACCACAGTACACAAAAGCCCTATTTCCTGCACAATTACACTTGCGAAGTGCTCAACACACTACCCTGCACCACGGTAATCTACGACTGCGACGGCAATCCGCTGTTCTGCAACAATAAAACTTACGACCTTATTGCGCCCAACGGATTGGATTTGATTCCCAACCTGTTTGAATCGACCATCATAAGCTCCGAGCACCTGACAAACGCTAAAGAGGGCAAAAATGTAGAAGGCACAGCCTACTTAAACTTCAACGACCAACGCGTGGAGAAGATTTTCGGCAAAAACATTGAGCGCGAAACAGTGTTTAAATATCACTTGGAATCGCTCGTCGACTCTGCTACCAAGACCACCAACTACATCTTGTCGATCTACAATATCACCCACCAATACATCGAAGAACAGCGCACCAAAAACATACTTTACCTACTCCGCGAGTGCTTGAATATGACTAAAACCAATGCTTACCTCTACGATGTGAAGTCGGATGTGTTTTTCCGTTTGCAAGACACCGAAATGGTTAAAACTCAGTTCAAACAGGATATTATTTTTAAGCAAATAGCTCCCAAATATCGCCCACAATTCATTGAGACTTTTTTACGTCTCAAAAGCGGCGAAATCAGCACCGACCGACGCCGTTATCCCATCTTAGCGATGTCGACCAATCGTTATTATTTCGTCGAAACCAACTTCTACGCCGTGTCGGATGTGAGCGGCAATATTAAGAGTATTCTCTTGTGCACCCGCAATGTTTCGCAAGACAGCGAACGTCAAAGCGAGCTCGAAAACTTGAAAGACATTCTCACTAAAGCACTCCCGGTGGCTCAAATGAGAGCATGGACCTACAATCACGACACCAAGTGCTTCACCATTTCAAACGCCGAATCGGAGAAAACAATATCGTATTCCGGAATATTGGAAACTATCAACCCCGAAGACAGAACAAAATTCAAAAACGCATACAACCAAATGATTTCCGGCGAAATCAGTTCTATCCGCATTACCATTAGAATACTATTCGACGACAAGCCCGACCGTATGTGTGAGATTTATTGCTCTTCGAAGAAAGCTAATGCCGACTACACCAACATCATCACCGGTATTATTGTTGACTGCACCGAATTGTATCAGACAAGATATTATCTCGACTCTATTAAAGGCAGAACCACTGCCATAGCACGAATGATGCACAAATATATCATCGATTATAACTCTACCGACAAGATTTTTCGTGTATTCAGCAATCACAGCGTGAAAGAGTTTAATAGCATCACCACGCACTTGCGTCTGTTCGCGCCCGAAAACCGCGACGAGATGGTGAAGCTCGAGGAAAGTATTGTTAATTGTGCCATCGAGCAAGCTGAGTTGAATTACAAGTATATGCATGGCAAAGAATACGAAAACTTCTCTATCGTAATCTCTGCTTACGACTATATTAACGGCAAACCTTCACGCTATTGCGGCATTATCACTCGCGAATGCAAAGAAGAAAAATCTACAGCAACCCCACAAGATGATGCACTATGTCAGGCATAACCGCAAAGCACATATCAGCCATCGTGCCCATCTATAATGTCGAGACATATCTCGGCGAGTGCCTACGCACGCTCTTCGGGCAATCTATCGCATCCGACATCGAGTATATTTTCATCGACGATGCCGGCACTGATGGCAGCATGGCTATCCTGCGCAACGAAATAGCCAAGCACCCGCAGCTCGATATAACTGTGCTAACACACGACGTAAACAAAGGCTTAGCAGCGGCTCGCGTTACCGGCATCACACACGCAAAGGGCGAATACATAATGTGTATTGACTCCGACGATTTTATGCACCCCCAAATGGCTGAAATACTCCTCTCTGAAGCCCTATTGCGCGATGCCGACATAGTTATGTCGCCTCACATCATGCATTACCCCGACCACGAGAAAGCAGTTTGTTTTCGGTCATCAAACTTCGATTTAAACAAAATTCCAATAAGTGTGCTCCATTTTTCATTATGGGGAAAACTCATTCGTCGCTCACTTTTCAATCGCTATTCATTGTTTCCCGTTGCGGGTAGAAACTGCTGGGAGGACCTCGCTACTACGGCTCGTGCCATGGCTGTTACCAATCGAATCGGCATAGTGGATATGCCACTATATTACTATCGACAAAACCCCTCAAGTCTTTCCCACACCAATCACAAAAGGCGACTCGACGACCACTTGTTTTATGCCGATTTCCTCACCAAATGGTTTGAATCGCAAGGTGATGATTTTTACAATAAGCACCTCACTCTCATCGAGCGAATCAAGTTCTGTGCCAAGATAAAAATGCTGCGCGGCGACGTTATCGAAATCACCCGATGGAAAACAACCTACCCCACCTCGAGCCGCCGAATCTTCACCCTCGCCAAGCAATTTGGCTTAGCCTATCGCATAGCTTTTATGGCACTCAACCTATGCCCCACTCGCCTCGCCATAGCCATAGCAAAACTCATCGGCAAAAACGCCCAATAACCACATCGAAGATGATAACCACCTGCCAGTATTCTCACAGATAAACCGCAAAATCTGTGAGCGATAAAACTTACCGCCACCAAAAAATCCGTTAAATCTATGAAATCTGTGTGCGATCACCCACACCGCCGCAAAAAATCCACGAAATCCGTGAGCGACAAACCCTCACCGTCACCATCAATCACAAAAAATCCTCGGCTCTGATTAGAAACCGAGGATTATGCAAGCTGTGAGTTAGGTATAATGTCGGGCATGGTCTCTATCATCCGAGCCTTCCCGAATCAGTTTTCCTAATGAATTACGTCTACGCGACAATTACTTGCCGTTTTGCTCGTAGTAAAGTGTGCGCGATGTTTGGTCGCATACTTCAGCCGGGCCGAAGTATTGGATAGGACCGGGATACAAATAGCAAGTATTCATAGCCCACTCTTCACGCTTCGAAGCGAACTTTTGGAATGGCTTGCCTTCGAGGTCTACCAAAGCCTTTTGGATTACCGGCTTCATCTTACCGTGACGGCGTTCCATGTTCATCATCATAGTGATAGGTATACCACCTGCTGTCCATTGTACTGATGGCTTGGTCAAGTTGCGAACCGACGACATATAGCCGGTAGCTCCGCAGTTGATCAATTGTGCTGCATTGTAACCCAATGCGTAGCAGTAGTCGGCATCGAAGTTCGATGGAGCTGCGCAACGGCCTTCATAACCGAAGAAGTGGTGTTGTGCGGCAAACTTGCCTACGTACTTGTCTTCAGCCTTCATAGCAGCCAACTTGTTGGCAACCATTTCACTAAGCAACTTTTCGGTTTCGATGAGCGATACTTGCACGTTGCCGTGAGGGTCGCGATCGAGAGTCAACTGGCGAGCCACACCTTCGGGAAGGCTTGCAAATGTTGCTGCATTGGCTTCGCTGAGGCTCTTGAGAACGAATTCGCGTTGTGCTGCGCGGTCGAGCGATGTAAATTCGGCGCTACGTGCCAAAAGGTCGTTCAATTCGGCGATAAGTGCCTTCATTGCAGGAATGAATTCTATCAAACCTTCAGGGATAAGTACGGTACCGAAGTTGTCGCCATTCTCTGCACGCTTTGCCACTACATTTGCCAAATCGGTTACGATTTGGTCGAGTGTCATATTCTTTGCTTCTACCTCTTCTGAGATGATGCAGTAGTTAGGCTGTGTTTGAAGTGCGCATTCGAGTGCAATGTGCGATGCCGAACGGCCCATCAACTTAATAAAGTGCCAATATTTCTTTGCTGAGTTACAGTCGCGCTGTATGTTACCAATCACTTCTGAATAAACCTTAGTGGCTGTGTCGAAGCCGAATGATGTTTCTATCAATTCGTTCTTCAAGTCGCCGTCAATGGTCTTCGGGCAACCGATTACTTGTACGCCGGCATTCTTTGCCTTGTAGTATTCGGCAAGCACACATGCATTGGTGTTTGAGTCGTCACCACCGATAATTACTACTGCCTTGATGTCGAGCTCCTTCAATATTTCAAGACCCTTTTCGAATTGTTCAGGTTCTTCGAGCTTGGTACGGCCTGAACCGATGATGTCGAAACCACCTGTATTGCGGTATTCATCGATGATTTCTGATGTCAATTCCACATATTTGTGATCTACAAGACCGCCGGGACCCATCAAAAATCCATAAAGACGATTTTCCTTGTTGATTGCTTTTACGCCATCGAACAAACCACTGATTACGTTGTGTCCGCCGGGAGCTTGACCGCCTGAGAGGATGACACCTACATTGAACTTCTGGGCTACACCCTTTGCTGCCTTGGGGCTCTTTTCGAATGTTAACTCAGGAAGACCATAAGTGTTGGGAAACAATGCCTTGATTTCTTCTTGATCTGCTACTGATTGTGTTGGTTCGCCTTCTACAGCCACTACCGAACCCCACAATGCTGAGGGCAATTTTGGCTGATACTGTGAACGTGCAATTTGTAATGCGCTTTTGTTTGCCATTTTTTGTTATTTTAAGTGAATTTTGAATTTTTTCCTAAATCTTTTTCGCCGCAAATTTCGCAAAAAATTATCAGTTAAGCAACTATTTAGCATGTTAAAATGTTTTTAATGAGCTTTAAAAGAGAAAAACATGGAAAAATGTATTTCTGCAGCAAATCATCTGCCTTATTGCTTTTAGTCTCGAAATGGTGCTATGCCATGCGCAAGCTACTCCTGATGCCTCGATTTTCGGCCTCGGGACTCAAGCAAACCCCATATTTGCCTTGTCGCCTGCCACCACTATGCGCAAGCGGTCGTCGGTTAGGTATTGCTGTGCCAAGTGCTGCAATTCTTGTGCCGTAACGGTCTTTAACTCTGCAAAATGTCGGTCGAAATATTCGGGATAGATATTGCCGGTGCGTATGAGCCCTATGAACACGGCTCTCGAGAAGGCGTTGTCGAGGGTCTTCACGAGGTCGCTCATCATATACCTACGCACCTGATTGAGTTCATCGTCGCCTATGGGCTGCTCGCGAAGCTTTCGCATCTCGTGCTTTATCTCTTCAATTACGGCTGCGGTGTACTGCGTGCCGCATTGGGTGCTTATCTCTATGCGGCCTTGGTTGAGCCTGCCTAACATATAGCTCTGAATGCCATAGGTGTAGCCCTTGTCCTCGCGTATGTTTTGCATCAAGCGGCTGCCATAGTAGCCGCCGAACGCGGTGGTGAGTATTCGCAGTTTTATAAAGTCGGGATGCAGACGAGGCACGGCATCGATGGATATGAGCACCGAACTCTGCACGGCATCGTCTTTCTGCACCACCTCAAACATCGACGGTTGTGGATGCTCGGCTATCTCGTGGCGCTCCTCCACGGGTCGTGCTTCCCATCGGACGAATGTGCTGCGCACCAGGGCGAGTTCGCTCGGCGATATCTTGCCCGACACCACCACCATGCAATTACCGGGCACGAAATAGCGATTATGATAGTCTATCAG
>SFTJ01000092.1 GCA_004563195.1 bacterium | reverse complement strand
TTCGAAAAGATTCCATTTCGCTTCGCTCCATTGCATCTTTTCTGCATACCTGCCTACACACATCAAATTCCTAACGGAATTTCATCGCATCTTCTTCGGGACAACATGTATATCATTTCCTTATTTTATAGCAAAATAAAAGTCGCCTATCCTGCAACGAATTAGGCGACTTTATTTTTTTTTGATATGTGGCTGTGAACTTATATTAGTCCAGGGATTAAACTTTCAATCCATATCACAGCGATGCCAGCGAGATAGCCCGACATGGCAATCAGTGAAAATCTCTTGAGATACCAGAAGAATGGAATCTTTTCGATACCCATTGCCACCACACCAGCGGCAGAGCCAATAATCAGCATACTGCCACCTACGCCAGCGGTGAATGTAAGCAACAGCCAGAAAATGCCGTCCTGGGTGAATGCTGCATAATATGAAGGGTCAGTTGCCACTAATTCAGCAGGTATTTCACCAAACATCTTCATGCAAGCCGACACGAGTGGCACATTGTCAATAACTGCCGAAAGGTAACCAATAAGCGTGGTCATAGCAAATGGCTCATGGATGCCTTCGTCCATCGTTTGAGCAAGGTTGCCAAGAATGCCAGCTTCGCTCAATACCGACACTGCCATCAGAATGCCGAGGAAGAACAGAATGGTTGACATGTCGATGCCTTTGGCTGCTTGGTCAACTCTTGCGCCCAATCCCGACTCAATTTTATAACGGCGAACAATGATTTCAGTAATCAGCCAAATAAAGCCGAGGGAAATGATGATTCCCATAAAAGGAGGAAGCCCTGTGAGGGTTTTGAACACAGGCACAAACAGCAAACTGCACACGCCAACTACCAGCACGAATTTGCTTACCGAAGGGAAACGACGATAGATAACACGGTTTTTGTTTTGTGTCTCGTCGCAGTGTGGAAGTTCATCATTGTCGATCATTCTTGTGGCAATAAGCAGTGGCACCACCATCGACACCAAACTTGGAATCAGCAGTGTGGTGATCAGTTGTCCGGTGCTCACCTTGTCGCCCATCCACAGCATAATGGTGGTGACATCGCCAATTGGCGAGAATGCGCCGCCACTATTGGCAGCAATCACAATCACACTTGAGAAAATCCAACGCTCGTTTTGCTTTTTCAAAAGGCAACCCACCATTGTCACCATAATAATAGTGGTGGTGAGGTTGTCGAGAACTGCCGACATAAAGAAAGTGACAAATGCCATAATCCAGAGCAGTTTTCTCTTTTTTCTGGCAGTAATGGTTTCGGTGATAATGTTGAACCCTCCATATCGGTCAATCACCTCCACAATGGTCATAGCGCCAATGAGGAAGATAAGAATCTCGCACGTGTCGCCAAGTTGTTCCAGCACTTTGGCATTCACATCCGTGTCGCCCGACATGGTGGCATATATTGCCCAAAGCAGTCCGCACATAATCAGTGCAAATGTACCTTTGTTAGTGTGCAGAGGGTGTTCGCAAGTGATAAGAAGATATCCGACTACGAATATCGCGATGAGAAGAGCAGTCATATCTTATAAAATGTAAGAGTGTGGCTTGTAAAAAAGTAGTTGATTATCTGAAACTCTCGCTGCTTTGAATTGTTTTTTTGTCTTTTGCTACGCCTCTGCGTGCCAAGTAGAAAAACACTACAGCCAATCCAAGCAGAGCGTTGCTGAGCATCACATGGAGTTCTCCCCCTTTAAGTGCTTGGTAAGTGAGGATTGCGATTGAGATGGCAATCACAATGGTAAGCAAAATGCAGATTGAGCAAAGCTTGAGTTGAAGTTTGAGGTTTTTGAATTTGAAGATGGTGATAAGTGCTAAGATAGCGGTAAGTGCATTTAATACGCAGAGCACGAAATTGGGCGCGGTGTTACCTGCAGCACCAGTGGCGAGTGCTCCGATTAAAAATTCATTTTCACCATTAGTAATAGTAGTCGAGGTAGTAAAAGTAAAAATCCCCAAAAAGATTGCTGCAATCAATAAATAAAGCGATTGCAATCGTTGTAGAACCATAGTTGTTGTTTATAATTAATGATTTATCAATTTATTATGTGCAAAAATACGGTTTTTATTTAAATAATTCATTATTTTTGTATTACTGTTTCTCAACTTTTGCACAGAATTTGCAAAATTGACTACTTAATACACTATTTAAAACATGACATTAAAAGAAATCACTCAATATAAAACCGATATCACCAGCTTGATTGACGGTGGCAGACTTTATGAGGCCATCGTTAAACTACAGCCTGTGGTAGAGGAAGTTGCCGATTATAATTTAATCCAGCAGTTGAACACGGCGAAAGTGTCGTACGACTATTTGCTGCAATATTTCCTTGATGGCGTGAAAGATGATGGCAGAAATGACATGATTGATAAAATCACGGAGAGTCTTTATCTCATTGCGGATAAATGTGTAATAGCGCTTTCTGCCAAACAGTCGTTTGAACTGTTTTACACTAAAGCATCGGTTCTTCGTGGCGTGTCTGTTGCAGATTTAGTGTCGAAACACCAGAATTTGCAGAAGAAGTATGAACTGTTGACTGGAGTGGATGCAGAGTCGCAAAACGCTCGTGCCATTTCTGACCTTAAAAGGGAGAAAGAAAATGTGGTGGTTGACCTTTTTAATAAGGTGTGGTGCAGTTTTCCATTAGTGAAAGAAGATTCCAACGAACTTAAGGAATGGTTTGCTTACGCTGAAGAATATGAAAAGCAACTGGTTTTGTCGGCAATGTTTTTGGGGCAAACCAAGTTTTACGACGAAGCGAAATTGGTTTTCTTGCTTGAGTCGTATATCACAGCTTCAGATATTGACACACAAACTCGTGCCCTAACTGGAGCATTCCTTGTGATGATGCTTTATCCACATCGTGTGGGCAGGTCGAAATTTGTGGGAAAACTCCTTGCGGAAGCGTCGGAGAATGTGAATTTCCGCACTGATGTTAGCTCCGTGATGCAAAGGTTGGTGCGCTCGCGTAATGCCGAGAATGTGTCGAAGCGAATGCGTGAGGAACTGATGCCCAACATCATGAATATGGACCCTGGCTTGGTGTCGAAGCTAAAAGGAAAAGGTGCAATCGATCCGATGGACTTGGAAGAAAATCCACAATGGCAAGAATGGCTCAACAAAAGTGGTGTGAGCAAGAAAATGGAGGAACTGAACAAACTTCAAACCGAAGGCGAAGATGTGTTTATCTCCACATTCTCTCACCTGAAGTCGTTCCCATTCTTTAATGTGATGGCAAATTGGTTTCTTCCGTTTTATCCCACCCACTCTTCTTTAGACGACAGTTTCCCTGCCGAGAGCCGCAAAATGGTGAAGATTATCAAATATGCGCCATTCCTTTGCGACAGCGACAAGTATTCGTTCTGCTTTTCTTTGGCATCGGTTCCCGACTCGCAAAAGAGCGCTATGATGGGGCAAATGGATATTCACAACACTGATTTGCAAGAACTTGAATCCACAGAACTGCCTGACGATAAGAAAAAATCGCGCGACGCTTCAATTAATGGCTACATACAGTCGCTTTACCGCTTCTTCACTTTGTTTTCAAGGAAAAACGACTTTTTGTCGGTTTTCAAAAGCGATATGGACTTCACTCAACTGCCATTCTTTGAATTGTGGGGGCTTGACCAAACTGCGCTTTTGACCATCGCTGAATATTATTTGAAAAACGGTTTTTATGAAGATGCTGTCTCGTATTTCTCCTATATACAAAAGCATTTTGAAGATGTGGCACCACACATCCTGCAAAAGATGGGATTTGCCTATCAGAATTTAGGCGACTACAGAAACGCTATCCAATATTATCAGAGATACGAGTTGGTGGATGAGAATGATTTGTGGAACAACCGCCACATAGCCATTTGCTACCGCTCGCTAAAGCAGTATGAAAAAGCGCTTAAGTATTATGAAAAGGTGCTTTCGGTGAAAGATTCAAATGCCACCATGTGCTTGAATGCAGGGCACTGCCTGCTTGAACTTGGCCGGCCTGATGAGGCACTCAACTATTACTATAGGGCTGACTATTTAGACCCTTATAATCCAAAAGTTTGGCGTTCGCTTGCGTGGGCTAACTTCTTGACCGACAATTTCGCTCAAAGCGAAAACTACTATAAGAAATTGCTTGAAAATAATTCCGTCAACTCGCAGGATTATTTAAATTATGGACATTTGCTGCTTGCGGAAGGAAAGCTTGCAGAAGCCGTTGACTGTTATGTTAAGTCGGCTAAAGGTGAAGGGGAATCGCTCAAGGCATTCCATTCGTCTTTCCGTGCCGACCTTCCGGTACTGGTGCGGAAGGGTATTACCGAAAGTATTGCTGCATTGGTTGAAGAAACGGTCGTTAAGAAATTAAACAACAATTAATTATATGAGAAAAGTTTTATTTACATTTTTATTAATTATCACATTATTCACTCAAATGAAAGCTGATAATATTTTTTTGAAAGAGTTTAAAACCACGAATGGAGCCATTCCGTTCGACAGAATCACAACCAACGACTACGAGCCTGCCATTATGCAGGCAATCAAAGAGCACGAAGCAGAAGTGCTTGCGATTGCCAACCAGCAGGAGGCTCCTACTTTTGAAAACACCATTCTCGCCCTTGAATATTCAGGTGAGACTTTGAATAGAGTGTTGGGCGTGTTCTATCCTATGTTGTCGGCTAATGCTGACGATTCTTTGATTGCTGTATCCACACGCATCTCCCCTATCATTAGCGCGCACAGCAATTTCGTGTCGCTGAACGAGCAGTTATGGAATCGTGTCAATACCGTTTATAAGAATTTTGACGAATCAAAATATTCACACGAAGATAAGCGACTTCTTGACAAGACTTACAAGAATTTTGTGAGAAGCGGTGCAGCACTTGAAGGCGCGGCAAGGGAAGAATACAAGAAGCTCACCATTCAACTTACTGAACTCACCTTGAAATTTGAGCAAAACTGCTTGAAGGACAAGGCTCGCTATGAAATGTGGCTGAAGAAAGAGGATTTGGCTGGTCTGCCCGAAACTGCCGTAGAGGCAGCCGCTGCTGAAGCCGCGCAGAAAGGCCGCGCAGGTGAATACCTGATTACCCTCTACTTCCCAAGTTATTCACCATTTATGAAGTATTCTTCACGTCGTGACTTGAGAGAGAAACTTTATAAGATGTATAACACTCAATGCACTTCTGGTGAATTCAGCAACATCGAAGTGATCAAGCAGATTGCAAACACACGTTTGGCTATTGCAAATCTTATGGGCTTCAAGACCTTCGCTGATTACCAGCTCGATAACACTATGGCTAAAGATGTGAAGCACGTTTATGCCATGCTCGATCAGTTGAAGAAAGCTTATTCTCCAGTAGAGCGCGCCGACATGAAGCGTCTTGAAAAATTTGCATCAAAACTTGAAGGCAAGCCCATGAAGATTATGCCATGGGACTACTCATACTATTCAAACAAGGAAAAAGATGCTAATTACAGCATCGATGACGAACTCCTTCGCCCATACTTTGAATTGAACAATGTGATTGATGGTGTGTTTGGCTTGGCAACTAAGCTCTATGGCTTGCAATTCACAGAAAACTACGATGCACAAGTGTTCTATCCTGATGTTAGGGTGTTTGATGTAACCGACCGTGAAGGCAAATATGTGGGTATGCTCTACACCGACTTCTTCCCCCGTGCCACTAAGCAGAGCGGTGCGTGGATGACCAATTTCCGTGAGCAATATCTCGACAAAGACGGCAAAGATGTTCGCCCATTGGTTACACTCACTATGAACTTCACCAAGCCTACCGACTCTAAGCCATCGTTGCTTTCATTCTATGAGGTAGAGACCTTCACTCACGAATTTGGCCACGCACTCCACAGCTTGCTCTCAAAGTGCAAATATGTTTCACTTTCAGGCACAAATGTTTATCGCGACTTCGTGGAACTCCCCTCTCAATTCAACGAAAACTTTATGACAGAGAGTGAATTCCTCGACAGCTTCGCTAAGCATTACATTACTGGTGAAAAAATCCCACAAGACCTTGTGCAAAAAGTGATTGCATCTTCTCAATATGGTGCAGCTTACGCTTGTATGCGCCAGTTGGGCTTTGGTTATCTCGACTTGGCTTGGTACACTATCGACAAACCATTTGAGGGCGACCCATTCAAGTTTGAAGCCGAAGCTACTAAGGATGTGAACATGTTTGCCCCTGTTGAGGGTTGCCTCATGTCGCCACAGTTTGGTCACATCTTCTCTGGCGGTTATGCTGCTGGTTACTACAGCTACAAGTGGGCAGAAGTGCTTGATGCAGATGCATTCTCTAAATTCAAGGAAGAAGGCATTTTCAACCCAAAGACAGCAAGCGAATTCCAAGAACTGCTTTCGAAAGGCTCAACTGAAGACCCAATGGAACTTTATGTGAAATTCCGTGGTCGTGAGCCAAAAATTGATGCACTCCTGAAGCGCGACGGAATTAAAAAATAATATTTAAAATATTTTTTTGAATAAGTGGCAATATTTTTTGTTGCCACTTATTTTTTTTGCCTCAAATCCGCAACCGCCCTCATAAGATGACACAGAGGTCAAAAAGGTAGCGACACTGTGGCAAAAGAGGGTGCAACGCAGCAAAAATCGCCACAAAG
>SFTJ01000033.1 GCA_004563195.1 bacterium | reverse complement strand
TCGGCTGTCGTGCCAAGGCACTGATTCACTGGCGTGCTTTCCCTCACGTTCGGCATTGCTCAAACAAGTTTGGCACTGCTCTCACTTAATCGGTCAAGTCGTGAACGGAGCCACGGTCTCCGCCTTACGGCTTCTATCCCTATCGCACGACAAATACGCCACAATTTTAGATTAAATAAAATTGATGTGCTCGATTTCTGCTCACACCTTATATTATCTTTGCATAAGATAGGCTGCATACGGAAAGGGGTTTACAAAAACTAATCTTTATAGTTTTGCGAAATTCTATGAGTTTTTCCCTGAGATTTTCCGCTCAGTGAGTGGAAAATGCGGGCAATTACTCTCATGGACTCATTATCGCGTTGTCGTTCAAGAACTTAATGCTGATGCACGCAAATGGTATGTGCATGAAGCATTAAGTCAAAATTGGAGTGTACGCACGTTGCAACGCAATGTCAGCTCGCAGTATTATTATCGGCTGCTTAGCTCCCAGCATAAGGAGCTGGTTGAGCGGGAAATGCTTCAAATTACAGCCCCGTTGCAGACTACTGATGCCAATGATTTTATAAAGAATCCTGTTGTCGGTGAATTTCTTGGTTTTACTGCTGATTCGTCGTTTCTGGAGTCGGAACTCGAGCAATCCATTATTGACAATCTTGAGAAATTTCTACTCGAAATGGGCAAAGGCTTTGCTTTTGTGGCACGTCAGCAGCATATACACACCGAGAAGCAGGATTATTATATCGACTTGGTATTTTATAACTATATTCTGAAGTGTTTCGTTCTGATTGACCTCAAAACATCAAAAATCACACATCAAGATGTGGGACAAATGGATATGTATGTTCGTATGTATGACGAAAGGCAACGTTCGGAAGGCGATAATCCCACTATAGGGCTTCTTTTGTGCGAAGACACTGATGAGGATATTGCTCGATATTCCATTCTACATGACAATGCTCACTTGTTTGCCTCAAAATACATGACTTACATGCCAACACGTGAGCAACTAAAAGCAGAAATAGAGCGACAAAAGACCATGTTTTTGCTAAAACATGATGAAAGCAAGGAGGGCTGAACATTGTGTAGACTTGACTCTTGAGCAAAAAAACAGTTATTATCAAATCAGGAAAATGCTTAAATCAAATAGATGCTCAGCAAGTTGGCTCATAACATAAGGTGCAAGATTGCTTTATCAATTGCTAGCGATTTATGCTTATGAATAAAGCGTTCAAATATGTGCCTTCACTTCTTCGGTTTGGCAGTTCGTTATTCTAATGGTAATCTGAAACAAAATGCTGTTCCATTGATTTGATCTCAAACAAAATAGCATAAATCCCTAACGAAGCGGGGGCGCCTACTGCGGTTGGCGCTCCCGCTTTGCGTTGGGTGCGGCACTTGTGGTGCCATTATTTTTCGGCTTTATTACGCGTTGTTTGGCACTTTTGCGCTATATTTGCACTACCCCACTTATCAGCATCACTATCAACACTAAAAACGCTACGAAACGATGAATCATAAAATACGTTTTGGCATCATCGGCACCAATTTTATCACCGATATGCTCCTCGCCGGGGCAAAAGAAGACCCGCGATTTGAGGTTACGGCAGTGTGCTCACGCACCGAAGAGCGCGCCCGAGAATTTGCCGCGAAATATGCCATCCCTCACACCTTTACCTCACTCGAGGCGATGGCAAGCAGCGAATATGTAGACGCCATCTACATAGCCACCCCTAACAGCACCCATGCGCCCTACAGCATCCTATGCATGAATCACGGCAAGCATGTGCTGTGCGAAAAGCCATTGGCGTCGAACGCTCGGGAGGTGAAAGCCATGATAGAAGCCGCCGAGCGCAACGGCGTGGCTCTGATGGAGGCTATGATAGCCACTCTGAATCCCAATTTCGACATCATACGCAAGCATCTGAGCGAGGTGGGCACAGTGCGACGCTACTTCGGCAGTTATTGCCAATATTCGTCGCGCTACGACAAGTTTAAGCAAGGAATTGTGCTCAATGCATTCCGCCGCGAACTCTCCAACGGTTCGGTGATGGACATAGGCGTCTACACAATCTATCCCATGGTGGCACTTTTCGGCAAGCCCGAGGGCATCACGGCGCAAGGCACGCTGCTGAGCACCGGTGTCGATGGTCAGGGCACCGTCAGCTTCCGCTATCGCGGCATGGAGGCATCGGTGGCATTCTCCAAGATAGCCGACTCCTATCTGCCCGGCATCATCGATGGCGAAAAGGCATCGCTGGTAATCGACAAGATACAGACTCCCGAGAGCGTGGTGCTGCGCAACAGGCAAGGCAGCAGCGAGTTGGGCGTGAAATTCGACCACGACATCTATTACTACGAAGTAGCAGAGTTTATCAATCTTATCGTCGACCACAAGCAGCAGAGTGAGATTAATTCGTGGGCTACAAGCCTCGCCACAATCGAAATAATCGATGAGATACGCCGCCAAATGGGCGTGGTGTTCCCTGCCGATAATCAGTAATCTCAAACATTAATTTACCCTCGACATGACTATGACACTACGCAGCAAGGCTATGCTGATGACAATAGTGGCAGCAATAGCCATCGTGGCATCACCCGCCGCATGGGCACAAGCACTCGACTACAGCGATGCCGACCTATGGTGGGCAAGCGACAGCAGTGCGCAGCACAACATCGACGTGTTCTATGTACTCCCCACCTGCGTGGGCGCATGGACCGATGCCGCCGGCACCACTCACTTCAACGCCGATGCCTACAGCGCCAAGCATCGCAAAGCATGGCTGCTGTCGTGCCGCTTAGCCAAGGACATTTTCGGCAACGGCACCAATCTGTATCTGCCCTACTACAGGCAAGCCACATTCGGCAGTCCGTCGACGCCGGCACAAGCCGACAGCATTCGCTCCATAGCGCGAGGCGACGTGCTCGCCGCATTTGAGCACTATATGAAGCATTACAACCGCGGTCGCCGCTTCATACTTGCCGGATTCAGCCAAGGCGCATGTCTGCTGGTGGATATAGTGAAAAGTCTCGATAGCCGGGCACTCAGCCGCATGGTGGCAGCCTATGCCGTAGGCGGCAATGTCACACGCAGCGACCTCAAGCACCCCAATGTGAAGGCAGCTCGCGGCGCCACCGACACCGGCGTAATAGTGTGCTTCAACTCGTGGGCAAAAATGCGCGGCGAGAAATCCCGCAATGTGCTCTTCCCCGACAATGTGGTGTGCATCAACCCCATCACATGGAGCACCTCGAGCCGCAAAGCCACCCTTCTGCCTGCAGGAAGCACGCCCAAGGCGCACGACCCCAACTTCCCTTACGGCACATCAGTGGTGCCCGCCACCGAAGGCGCAGCAGTGACCGTGGCTGTGGACAAAAGCAACCACATGCTTATGGTGGAAGGCATAGACCCCAAAGTATACTCGCTGCCAAAAATGAGCAACTACTTTCCGCTCGGCAGCCTGCACCTGCAAGAACTCTTTTTCTATGCCGATGCCCTTCGAAAAAATGTGAAAGTGCGCAGCCGAGCGTCTCTTCAGAGCACCCGAAATGTTAAATAAGTGTTAAAAACACAAATACCTCTTGACTCGTCCCTTAGGTAAGGCTATAACTTCGCAGTCGTGATAAAAAACTAATTTTGCGCAAAACCCACTTTTATTACAACAATGAACAAGAAGTATAAAATCGGAGAATTTTCGAAACTATGCCGAGTAACGGTCAAGACACTGCGGCACTACGAAGAGCAAGGACTGTTGCTCCCCGATGAGATAGACCGCTGCACAGGCTATCGCTACTATAGGTTGGGCCAGGCGGTGCGTCTCAACAGGATATTGCACCTCAAGCAGCTCGGACTGTCGCTCGAAGAAATAGGCAATGTGCTCAACAGCAAGTCGGGAATGCCCGACATAAGCACCGTGATGCAAAAAATAGAGCATTGCAGCGCCGAAATAGAGCGACTCAACCATCAGCTGAGCCAACTCAAGAGCCTGCTCGAAATCTCCACAAACACAAAAAGTATGAACGAATTTAAAATCAAAAGCATTGCGGCACGCAAAGTGGCAAGCCACCGCCGCGTAATCGAATCGTACGACATTCTGGGCATGTTGTGCGTGAATGTGATAGGCCCCGAAATGATGCGCGTGGGCTGCACCTGCCCCGAACCACAGTATTGCTACACCGTAGAGCACGACGCCGAGCACAAAGATCACGACATAGATGTGGAATACTGCGAAGCCGTGGGCGAATTGCTCCCCGACACCCCTATCCTGCACTTCTACGAGGCTCCAGCCATCCCCAAGGCACTCTGCTACGACCATGTAGGCCCCTACACCACCTTCTCCGACTCGTCCTATATCGACGGAGCATGGAATAAGGAAGACGAAGCCGAGTGGCGCACCGAAATACAAGTGCCGGTGAAGTAACACGCCATCTCACTCTCCCCAAAAAGCAACATCAAGGCGCACTGCAAAAGCCGTCTCAGCTTGCAGCGCGCCTTTGCTTGTTTCCTGACTTAATAAGTTTTTCATGATTTTTCTGTGTGCATGCCCCACAAGAGAGTGTAGCACCGTTTTTCATAATTATTCTTTTGGGTGACACAATGATGAAGTCAGGAAATGATTACTTTCGCCCATGGTTGTTTTAGTTTGTGGCAAAAGCAAAGTAACCAAACAGGGCTGACTCCTGCAATAGGTGCCAACCCTGATTTTTCTGCCCGGCTCAAAAAAGTTTTATCGGACAGCAATAGTTTAAAATAATAGTCTTTGTGGATTTTAAGACATTTTGCCTCTAATGGGTATTCTGCCAGATCTATTTTATGATACCATGTACTATGTTCACTGACAAAAAATAATGCATTGCTAAGGAAATAACCGTTTCATGTAGCGCTCCTGAATTAGATTATTTCTTGCGAGTTCACCATTTGGTGTAATTCATTCCATTCACCTTGCCGGACTCTTGGTAGAACATTGGAGTCCCATTTTTAAGATATTCGCCTCTATGTGTATAGTACGCTGTCATAGTTTCGCCCTTAAAATACAAGTAGACGCAGACAAATGATTTTTCAACTGTGGCACAATTTCTTCGTGAATTTGTATATTGATATCCTACATTGCCATTTAAGGCTCCGGTAACTGCTCCATTTGTACCGTAACGGCCATATTCATGACCGACAAGAATTTCTTTTTCCCGCCCATTTTCTATCGGGCCGTTACCAACCCAAAATTCTCCGTAGTTCGGTTCCTCATCTTCAAACCTGCCAAAGAGTTCGCCATTGCTATATGTTGCATTTATAGTTTGAAGTCCATCTCGTGTCTGGAGTCGTACTTTGTATTTGTTCCCTTCAATGTGTTTGATACGGATTTCTCCCAAATAGGAAGATTCGTCAGGCGTCCACTCTCCTTCAATGTCTTGGGCTTGGACTAATGTCACTGTGTTGATAAGCAACGCGAGTATTATAAATAGCTTTTTCATCATAATAATTTTGTTGCTTCTTTGAGTTTGAGGTATTTATTAGCGTCTTTAGTTTTGCCGAGGCGAGTTGAAAGGGCGGCCATATAGTCGTACCACAGCTCGCGGATTTCGCTGTTTACGGCTGGGTCATCGAGTAGCTTGATGTGCTTTTTTAGAATTTTCAAGCCCTCTTTGGGTTTGTCGAGGCCATGCGCTGCAATGAAGGAAAGACTGATTATGGCTTTGCAACGCAGTTCAATGTTGTCTGACTCGGCCAGGACGTTGAGCATAGCTTTACCCTCATTGTGCGTCATCGGGTCGGGCAGAAGCATCCCGGCCTTGACATATCGACACCATTCCTCTGCATCGGGGCGGCTGAGGCCCTCATCCACCGCCAAACCTTTGTCAATGATGTGCAGAATAGCAGCGCGACAAGTAGTTTCTTCGGTGGTGTAGGTTGTGATATCGTTCCATTCCCACGAAATCTCGTCTGGATTGTTGGTTTGCTCCAGCAGATCGAGCGACAGCAACAAGGCGTTGTTGGCCGGCTCGGGAGACATCTCTATCAGCCAATCGGCAAGTTCGAGTTGCGAAGGATCGGCAAGATATGCTTTCCAGTTGGCATCATATAGTTCTGCCCAATATTCTTCGGCAGCTACCGAATCAAGGGCTACTGCTTGCTGAAGATATGCCGAGAAAAGTGTAGCATTCTGTTCGGCAATTGCACAGTCTGCTAAGTCGAGGGAGAAATCGACATTGGCGTCAGGAAACTCCTTGAGCGGTGCTTTTCCGAAATAGTCAAGAGCAGTTGCGCCCTCACCATTGCCTATTAATGTCATTAGGAAATGTCGGGCGAATGTGTCCTTGAACTCAGGGATCCATTGGGGATAGGTGGCAATCAACGAGTCGGCTGCCGCCTTGTACCGCGCCACCTCATTTGAGGGATCGTAGTTGCAACTGAGCTCTACAAGCGGATTGAGCGAGGGATTGAATTGGCGGGTGACCATAAGCAGCGTGTCGCCCTGCTGCATACGCGCCGAGTCGCAATCCACGCCTCGCAGTTTAGCATCTACCATCTTTATGTAAGCCGACACCACAACAGCGCGTGTAATCTCAGGCATAAATGGATGCAATGCCACGAAGCGACGCCCTACCCTTTCAAGAAGCTTCGGTGTCAGTCGGTCGACCCGTATTCGTTCGAGACATATGATGGCAAATGGTTCGTCATCGTGACGCATGGCATAGTCGGCAAGTTGAAAATAGCTATATCGTGTCGGGATGTATACACCGCTATTGACAAGTGCTTTAATCGAGTCGTAATCGGCTGCGAGAAACTCATCTTCCATCTCGCTGAAAGTCTTTATTTTAGGGAGAGGCTTGAATTTAGCAAGAGGCCTAATACTAACCATGTTTCCATTTTTCCGCTTTTGCTCGTCGGTATCGAGGATGGGAATAACTATCGGCACGCCCTTAGGCTTGACGTTCAACCGAGCTGCAGCGGCGGCAGCTCGTGCAGCCTGTTCGGCCCGGCGCGACTGCTGCTCAAGCTGTCGCATAACTTTGCCGCTCGTAGATGTCGCATTAGTAACTGAACGTAACGTTTGCGCACCACTACGCAACACTTGTGCTTGACTGCCTACAACGGCCAGCACACCCAAAAATAAGATTATGAGCAATCGTTTCATGGTTTTTATTTGAGTGTTGGTACTTGTTTGATAATTTCGAGCATGAGGCTGTAGGCTTCTTCCATCTCCTGCAGGTCGGCGTATTCACGGGTCGAGTGGATGTCGTGCTGACCGGTAAACACGCACATGCCTCCCTTTAGGCCCTTGGCAGCAAACATCGAGGCCGTCGTGCCTCCGCGCTCGTCGGCAAATGTGATGTCTTTGCCGATTTTGGCAGCAGCGGTTTCTACAAGTCTCTGTGCCTGCGGATGCAGTGTGTAGGCTACATTCTCATATTGGAGGTTGTCGTAGATTATTTCAACCTTTACATTGGGAAACTTGCGCTCAACATCGGCAATCGCCCCCGCGAGCATACGGTCAAACAGTTCACCCTCCGATTTGTCGAAATAGCGAACACGAGTCTGCACAGTGACATCCGCTCCGCCTTTGTCGAAACTCCACGGATGTATGTAGCCCTGTGTGCCCTCCGAGTTTTCCGGGCGGCTCTCTACCGGGAAATAGGATATGAACGCAGCGGCGGCAGCAGTGGCATCGCCGAGTTTCTGAGCTTTGGCATTGCCGGGATGCGCCTCGCTACCGATAAACTTCACATTAAAGCCTCGGGCGGTGAAATTGGATTTAGTCACTACGTTTCCCTCCGGGCCGTCAAGGTCGAAAAGAATGTCCGGGGAGAATAATTTTGCATCGATGGCATCGGCAGCGCGGCCTACATCCTCGTTGGGGCAGAACGCGAATTGCAGATTGCCATGCTTAATGGATTTATCGCTCAGAATAGTGCGGATAAGCTGCATGGCAATGGTGCAGCCGCATTTATCATCGGCACCGAGCAACGTTGTGCCGTCGGTGCGGACAATCGTATGGTCGTTGCGAGTGTCAACTATGGGTGTGATATTGCCTCCGGGTGCTTCAGGCGTAACGTCAATGTGGCAGCTTATGCCCATTGTCGGGCAAGCAGCTTTGACATTGGCCGGTATTGTAACGTAAAGATAATTGGCATCGGAGAGTTCAATCTTGACACCGGATGTCTTTGCTTTAGCGACTGCATCCTTGACATCAGCCTTTAAGGCCAATGCCATATCGTGTTGACCTTGAGTGCAGATGCTGTCATAGTTCGACTGACTGTCGATGGATGCATACTTGACGAAAGTATCAAGCATACTCTTTTGTACTTGACTTTGGGCAGCAACACCAAGCGAAGCTAAAAGTGTCAGCGCAACGAGATTGTATTTCATAATTCTGTTCCTTTGCCGCCGGACTCACCTCATTGGCTGATTGGTTTACAAAGAAAAAGCGTGAGAGTCTGTACTTGTTACTCGTCCCACTGTATGAGGCTCTCGCATTGCCCGATTGATTGAACGAGCAACTTTCAGAGGCCTCATGCAAATATGTAATAGTAAACGACACATATGCTTTCTCTCGAAAGGTGAAGTGTAGTTTCACATTTATACATATCCACAAGCCATCTACTCAGTTGCTACATTCTTGACCAATCTTTGAAACTTGCGAGATTCCATACAGTCAAGAAAGAGCGTAGGTAAACGCTTTCCATTATGTCTGCATCCCACCCAGTTTAACCCATATCGGGCCTCTGTGTGCGATATGCGCATCTAATTTACTAAAAAAGTTCTGTAATACCAAAATAAAGAATAAAAAATGTGGCCGCTTATTATGGCAACCACAATTTGTGTGTTAATCAACACATTCCATTATTTCCATTTATCGGGAATTATGTAAGTTTTTTCGTCTTTAGAAACCGTGTCAGGCATGACGGCAGACTGGAATCGACGTATGTTTTTAATCATCATAACAGGCTTGCTGCGGTGGTGCACTTTTTTCTCATCTCTGCAATAGTTTAACGAGAAAAAGAGTAAAAAAGTTTTGGGAAAGTGGCCCTATTATTCACGAAACGCCCGATACGGAGAGGGCGAAGCTGTCGATGGCAAAAGTTCCTATATCGACGGAGCATGGAATAAGGAAGACGAAGCCGAGTGGCGCACCGAAATACAAGTGCCGGTGAAGTAACACGCCATCTCACTCTCCCCAAAAGCAACATCAAGGCGCACTGCAAAAGCCGTCTCAGCTTGCAGCGCGCCTTTGCTTGCATTATAGCGCCGAGTTTTGTAACTTTGTAAGAGATTCTAATAACCAAAAAACTACAATATCACTATTATGACAAACCAAAACATCGGTAAACACATCATTGCGATACTCATGGACGTGGTTTTGCTCTGCTCGTGCAGCCGCAAATCGGGATGGCAACTTGTGTGGCAAGACGAATTCAACGGCAACACCATCGATTACACCACTTGGAGCCACTGCGACCGCGGCAAAGCCGACTGGGCAAACACTCAGAGTGCCGACCCACGCTGCTACGAGATGCGCAACGGTTGCCTGGTGCTCAAGGGCATAGTGAACGACAACCTCGAAGCCGACACCGCTCACTACCTCACCGGCGGCATATGGAGCAAAGGCAAGCACGCCTTTGACTGCGGACGCATAGAGGTGCGTGCCAAGTTGCAAGGAGCCCGCGGAGCCTGGCCAGCCATCTGGCTGCTGCCTTTCGACACCGAGAAATATCGCTGGCCCAACGGCGGCGAAATCGACATAATGGAGCGCCTCAACCACGACTCCATAGCCTATCAGACCGTTCACAGCTACTACACTCTCAATCTGAAGATGGACAATGAGCCACCTCACTATGCCACCGGCGCGATTCGTCCCGACGACTTCAATGTATATGGCGTGGACATCATGCCCGACAGTCTCGTGTTTCACATCAACGGCAAGCGAACATTTGCCTATCCACGCATACAAACCGACAAAGAGGCGGCAGCTGGGTGGGCCCGGTCGACCCCAAAGAACTACCTGTGGAGATGGAAATCGACTGGGTAAGACATTATCAATATAAGGGAAAGAAATAAGGCTACAACCTGCCACAATCACTCATCATCATCGGGCTGAAAACGGAGCACATATTCAGCCTGATGATGTTTTTGTGCATCTACAGGAGCGAGATTGGGTGCAATATCCACATCAATAGCGGCACGGCGAGCCTGCGATATCTGATGGCGTCGTGGTATGGCATAGCGCACGCCGTCCTTCACAAAATTGGCACCGGTCTGATGGAACGAAAAAGCCACACCCGCCTCGATGCACTGACGGCGCACATCGAGCACCCACTCATAGCGACATTCGCGAGCCTCTGCGCCCGACTCGCCACTCACAGCCACCATCTCGATGCTGTCGTCGAGCCACGAAGCGAGATTCACCGCCTCGAGCATCGGCGCCACGATAATGGTTTTGTGCTTTATGGGCAAACTTTTGAATATGGGTAAGCGATATTCAGCCATAGCCTGATTTTCGACGGTGCAGCCCACTATCACATTGGGATAGCCATCGGCCCAATCGGGCGGCAGGCACTCGGCAAAGCGATCGATGCGTTTGGTGAAGAAATAAAACATACAGTCGCGACGCACACGCATCATGCGCCAGCAATCGCTACGCCACTCATCGGCGGCATCGAGCAGAAAATCGCTTGAGAAACAAGTAAATACGGTGCTGCCCGATGGAATCTTATACGACTTGTCGCGACGGAGTTTGAGCGGGAGGTCGAAAGCGGCGGTTTTGCGCACCACATCGCTGCCGATGTCGCTACCGTACATGGCATCTTGCCTGTAGACATAGCAAAAACGGCATCCCGGGCTGATTTTGGTGCATCCATGCCACGGATTCCAACCCACATATTTCTCATCAAATTCCTCCATAAGCGCGAGACAAAGTTACCAAATTGGGGCGTAAACCGAACCACAAGACCCGTCAAAAATGTCGAAAATAACAAAATAATTACAAGTTTCGACACTTTATAAAGAATTGTTTTGTACCTTAGCACACAAAATCAGATAGATTATGATTCCTGCGGTCAGCCTGGGTCGGTTTGGCTTTTGAGCGTCTGTGTTTCCTGCATATCCGCCAAATCAAAATGGCTCTTGGCATCAGCGGAGTTGTGACCAACGTATTTGCATGGCGAGTGGGACCGAGTGCCGACGGAAGAAAAGGTGCACAGATAGACATGCTCATAGACAGGGCAGACAACATGGTGAATATCTGTGAGATGAAATTTTCACATAACGAATATACTGTGACTAAAGACGATGCAGATAGTTTGCACCATAAGGCGGAGCGTTTCGTCACCGAAACAGGATGCAGGAAATCTGTAAGCTTTACCATGGTCACTGTATCAGGAATTGCCCACGCAGGATATTGGAGCGAGATACACAACAGCATCACATCAGAAGAACTGTTCAAGGCATAGTCTCAGTCATATTTGTTTCAATGTATAGGCAGCCAGTTGGTATCAAAAATTCCGATGGCTGCCATTTTTTTAGAAGTGGTACATTTGTATATTTTATATCTAATTGGTTTACAGATATATAAAATACTCTCCATAAGCGAATATTAATCGATACGCTTATGAATGGTGATTATACATATTATCCCAAGGCATCCACTCGTTGCCTCATCCTTGACTGAGATTGAAGTTTTCCAGGTTTCAACAAGCCAAGAAGGAGCGTAAGTAAACGCTTTAATTATCGCCCGCCGCAATATACCCCAAAGGTTTCTGCGTGCAGGTGCGTCAAGGTATAGAATTATTGTGATTTACCCAATTTTTGCAAATAATTAGAAAGGAGTGAATGAAATGGTATTATCGTAACAGCAATAAATCTGAATAAAATATCGAATTCTTTCAGTGTTTTGAGGCGCAAAAAAATAAGCAGCAAACTGCCCGATGGGGTAGATTGCTGCTTATTTGTCAAGTATAAATTCGTATTATTCAAGCAGTCGGCCGAGGAAATAAGGCAACTGACGGCGCCAAAATGGCCAGTCGTGGTCGATATCGAATCCCCAATAGTCGAACCACGCATTGTTTACGCCTTTTTCCTTGAGAATACGGTCCATTTGGCGCGTGCTCCAAAGCAAATCTTCTTCCCAGCGGCCCTGACCCACGCAGAACACTATCTTGCTGCGTCTGTACTGATCCATCCAAGGGTGGTGCGATGGCATATTCTGTAAGAAGTCCTGTGGCGAGTTGGCATACACCAAGTCGTCGACATAGCCATCGAAGCCATAGCTGGCATGATAGAGACCGCTCAGTGCCAACATACCGTTGAAGATGTCGGGGCGGCGGAAGAAGAAGTTGGCAGCATGAAAACCGCCCATTGAGCATCCTGCAGTGAGAAACATCTGTTGCTGATTTTGGCGAACATTGGGCAATAGTTGCCTTTGTTCGACCACGTTTCGGTGTCGATGGAGTCGACGCAAATCACGCGCAAGCGACCTGCATCGATAAATGGCGCAAGCACATCTATCATGTGATAGTTTTCCCAGTCGAAGTAACGGCCGTCTTGGCACGGAAAGGCTATCATAGCCTGTCCGTCGTGACCGAATACTTTATATTCCATGTCGCGATTGAGGTAGCGACTCCACCATTTGTGATATTCTATGTGCATGAGTGTTCTTGTTGTCTTATGTTATTGTTAAGTTGTTAGCGTTTTTGGCAGGTATTTGACAAGAGTAAGATAATTATGTAAGTAGAAAGGGATGCTTAGCGACGCTCGGTTACGGCAGCCTTAAATGCGTCGAGTTGTTCTTTCTCATCGAATACGGCTATGAAGGCATAGTCGCCCATAGCGGGAGCCAAAGCAGGAGCGATGTTGGGGTTCTCCTTGATGGCGCTGCCGTAGCGGCGAAGTACTTCCTCGCGCGATAGCACATATTCCACATTATTGCGTCGGCCGGCAAACAAGCAATATCGGTCTACACCGTCCTGACCTGTGGTGCGGCGGTCGAAAGTCACCATATCGGCCCAAATCTTAAACATCGAGATGCTGTGGGCATAGTTAATCATATCGGGAGTGAAACCGCCACCGGGGCGCATATTCACTTCGAGAGCCACAAAGTCGCCCACCTCGCCGAGTCCGCGATGCGGTTTGTTGAGGCGGAAAAATTCGAGGTGCACAAATCGCGAAGTCACGCCGAAGGCTTTCACTGTGTTGCGGCCCCAGAAGCGCAGGTTTTCCGACATGTGCTTCTCTACATAGTAGGTCGACTCAAGGTTATTCTCCACAATGTCGGCGATGCTTGGCGGGCATACGCACATCGACTCGGCAAGAGGTTCGCCGTGCGAATCGATTACGGCGTCGTAGGTGCAAATATCGCCGGTTACAAATTCTTCAATCACATATTGGGCCACATGCGGGTCGTTGGCGAAGATGTCGCGAAGCATCTCCTCGCTTTCAATCTTGTGAGTGCCGCTTGCGCCCACGCCCACGTCGGGCTTGGCAAAGAGAGGATAACCGGCCTCCGAAGCAAATGCCAAAGCGCGCTCCAAACCTTCGCTGCCTTTAATCTGACGAGCAGTGCGAATACCGCCTTGGGCATAATATTTTTTCATCTCCGATTTCTCCTTGATGGCGTCGATGCGGTCGGTGCGTATGCCGGTAGTGATATTGAAGTCGGTGCGCAAGCGTGCGTCGGTTTCCAACCAAAACTCGTTGTTCGATTCCAGCCAATCGATTTTGCCATATTTCCAAGCAAAATAGCCCACTGCTTTATACATATTCTCATATACCGTCATGTCGGCAACGTAGTAATACTCGGTAAGGGCGCGCTTTAGGTCTTGACTGAGCGACTCATAGGGAGTATCGCCTATACCTAATACTCTCGCACCGTTTTTGCGTAGTTCTTCGCAGAAGAGCCAATACTTCTCGGGGAAGTTGGGCGATATGAAAATAAAGTTCATCATAGATTATGATTATTTGACAATTTATTTGGTTTTGCAGTTTGAGTTTTTAAACCAAAAAGGCACTTTTGTGTTATTTTGTAAATGATATTGCAAAAATAATTATTTTTATTAATTTTGTAAAATAATCGGCAAAAATAATGCAAAAAATATGGAATTAGTGTAACTTTGGCAGCGAAAAAGCCGAATAAATTGTCAAATTATTATAATGTAGCAAGAAAGCGTATGATATACATCTTAACCAGCAGCCCAAGTGTATCGATGGATGGAGCAATCAATCCTGCCAACGATTTTCTTAACAACCTACGCCGCGTGGTAAAGCAGCCTTCGCGATGCATTTTCATCACCACTCACCCCGACGATGTGGCTTTCAGCGAGCATTGCAGCGGTTGCATGCGCCAAGCTTTTGAAGATGTGGGGGTTGAGTTTGAGCGCTACACGCTCCTCGATAGCCGCAATGCGCGTCACGCCCGCCAATTGGTTGCCGAGAGCGATTTTATTATTCTCGGAGGCGGCCATGTGCCCTCGCAGAACCGTTTTCTGCGCCGCTTGGGCTTTGCCAAACTCCTTCGAGGCTATAAAGGTGTGGTGATGGGCATATCGGCAGGATCGATGAACTGCGCCCGCGTGGTGTATGCAATGCCCGAAGAGCCGGAAGAAATTACCGACCCATTCTACAAGCGTTTTGTGCCCGGACTGGGGCTGACCGAGGTGCAGATAGTGCCGCACTTCTATATGTTTAAATATTCCGACTCCGACGCACCCAATGCGCTCACCGATATTGCCATCCCCGACAGTCGCCATGGCCACCGATTCTATGCCTTCCCCGACGGAACCTACCTTATGGGGTGCAACGGTGAGGAAAAAATATACGGCGAATTTTATCTCATAGAGAATGGTGTAATGCGCCAAGTGGGCGAAAACGGCCAAGTGGTGGCATTGCCTGTGATATGACGAAGTAAGTGACGGCAGTTGCCACATTGCTGCTGCAAGTGGCGAATAATTAGTGTTTCGTGCTAAAATATTGCAAATATCTTGGCATTTGAAGGCAATTGGTATAATTTTGCGTTATAACAAAAAAATAATACCAATCGACTATGAAACGAATTAGATATTACATTGCCACTTCGGCAGCTGCCCTGATGATTGTCTGCACAAGTTGCAAGGAAAACTACTCGGTGGGCGAGAAGGTGGGCAATCTCATAGAATTTACTCAAAAAGGCGTGATATGGCAGTCGTGGGAAGGCCGAATGAATATGACTCAAACGGGTATGAACACCAGCGGCGAACCATTCTCGTTCAGCTTCGATAACGATAAAACCGACGATAAACGCCAGCAAGAGCTCATCGAACTGATGAAGCAGGCTCAGGTGGAAGGTTGGAAGCTTAAACTGCGCTATCACGAGGTGTGGGGCGCAAAGAATGTGTTCTCCAATCGCGGTGAGACCGACTATTTTATCGACGATGTGGTGGTTCTCGACAAGAACTTTGCCAAGCCGCTTAGCAACATGGGCGATGCCAACCGGGGCGGTAGAGTGGTCGACACCATATTCGTGGTTATCGATAAGGCTGAACTACTCAAAAATGAAAAATAACACATTCAATAACTCAATAGATTAATTACTGCAATGAAAATAATAGGAAATCTTCTATGGTGGCTGTTTGGCGGCATCGAGTCGGCCATGTGTTACTTCAGCGGCAGCTTGGCTATGGCATTGACCATAGTGGGCATACCCTTTGCCATACAAACCTTTAAGTTGGGCTTGCTGTGCTTGTGGCCCTTCGGCTCAAAAGTCACTCAGGGCAACTCGCCCACAGGGTGCTTGCGCGTGCCTCTCAACATCATTTGGTTTATCTTCGGCGGCATTTGGGCATGGCTGTCGCACATCTGCTTCGGTGTGCTGCTCTTTATCACCATCATAGGCATTCCTTTTGCCAAGCAGCACTTCAAGATGGCAGGACTTGCTCTCACTCCGTTCGGTAAGAATGTAGACTTGGGAATATGATAAAAAACATAATTTTCGACTTCGGCAAAGTGCTTGTCGATTACGATTTCGACCGCTTTTTCGCAATGCTTCGCGATGAGAACCCTCATCACGAGGCATTCGATGAATTTATGCGTCTGGTACTCGACAGCAACACCTATCAAGCCCTCGACAAGGGCGAACGCCCGTTTGCCGAGTATGTAGCAATGTATAAGCAGCAATATCCTCACTGCGCCGACCTCATCGACGCCTTCGACACTCGTTTTCAGGAGATTGTGACTAACGAAATACCCGATATGCGCTCGGTGCTTATCGCACTCAAGCAGCACGGCTATCGCGTGCTCGGACTCAGCAACTGGTCGACCAAGGTCTACGACACCATGCAGCGTTTTGCGATATTCGATTTGATAGAAGACCGTGTGCTCTCGTGCGAAGAGCATTTGCTCAAGCCCGATGCCGCCATCTATCGCCGCGCCTTGCAGCGTTTCGGCATCGAAGCAGATGAAACGGTGTTCGTTGACGACCGCAAAGAGAATGCCGTGGGAGCCGAAGCCGTGGGAATACACGGCATCACATTCACCGGCGCTGCCCCACTCCGCCAAGAGCTTGCCGCCCTTGGCGTGGAGATTTAATCGATTTAGCTTCAGCTTTTTGCTGCATCACCCATTTCCGCACAGCGCTACGACTTTCTCGGCACTTGCCTTGCTAAAGCTGAATAATAGGCTTATGACATTTATTATCAAAAATCGTATTGCTTCAGAGCGGCAATATTGGCTTTGGTGGTGCGATATTCATCGATAAGCTTAGCCATTATATCGCTCACGGGGCGTATTTCCTTTATGGTCGACACTATTTGACCTATCTCGAGTTCACCGTTGTCGATATCGCCTTCGAAGATGCCTCGCTTCGATGCCTTTGCGCCCAGGATGGTGCGCAATTCATCGGCTTCAGCGCCGCGACTCTCGGCTTCGGCTATGCGCATGTAGAGCGCGTTTTTGATGAGTCGTGTGGGCGACACTTTCTTCAGAGCAAGCATAGTGCCATCGTCGCCCAGCGTGGTGCAGAGTTGCTTAAACTCGAGTGATGCCGAACTCTCCTCGCTCACAGCAAACAGGGTGCCTATCTGCACACCCTCGGCGCCCAAAGCCATAGCGGCAAGCATGGCCTGACCCGATGCTATGCCTCCGGCGGCAATCAGCGGCAGCGTTACGGCTTGGCGAATCTGCGGAATGAGCGCCATGGTGGTTATCTCCTCGCGGCCATTGTGCCCGCCGGCTTCAAATCCTTCAGCCACTATGGCATCTACGCCGGCTTCCTGACATTTAACTGCAAACTTGCTGCTTGCCACCACATGAGCCACCTTGATGCCCGCTTCGTGAAAGCGCGCGGTGTATTTCTTGGGACTTCCCGCCGAGGTAAACACTATCTTCACCCCTTTCTCGATTATAAGGTCGATTACGCGATCGATTTCGGGATACATCAGTGGCAGATTCACGCCCCAAGGCTTGGTGGTGGCCGCATTCATCTTATCGATGTGTTCGGCAAGCGTCTCGGGGTGCATACTGCCTGCACCGAGTAGTCCCAATCCACCTGCATTGCTCACTGCCGATGCCAAGCGCCATCCGCTGCACCATACCATACCACCCGCTATCACGGGATATTCTATACCGAATAGTTGTGTTATTCTGTTCTCCATATCGTAGTTTTTTTATCATTAAGTAGTTATTGCAAAGATAATGATTGTAGGCAAAATACGAATCATTTTCTTATAATTTCGAAAAAAACGCCCCGAGGATGATGATTGGTCACTCTCGGGGCTTGGTTCAGTTATAAATATAGGATTAGCGAACGATAAACTTCTTGCCGCCTTGGATATAAATACCCGGAACGGTGGTATCCTTAACTACACGACCCATAATGTCGAATGCAGGAGCATTGGCGTCAACCTTGTCGGTCTTGATAGAGTTCAAGCCTGTGGTGCCCCAAGTAAATTCAAACAAACCATAGGTGTAATTATTCTCGTCATTATAGTCGGGATAATCGTAATATTCCATACTCAACTCACCGCTTTCTGCATCGCCTTTAAATTCGCCCCAATCAGCAGCATACAATGCAGTGCAATTAGTGCTGCCATTAATATAATACCAATAGAAATAGCCATCTGTAGTATTTACGAAGTCAACCAAGCCATCGTCAACATTGAATTGCAAGTAATCTGGCCACAAATCGGTATTAACAAGTTCGTATTGGCAACCACGAGTGATAGCACCACCGTCAGTGTACTTACGAAGAGTAGCAGCCTTGGTTACTACAGATTCCTCACCATAAGCCTCGGCAGTAGAATCATATTCAAAAAAGTTCATATTACCGGTTACTTGCCAATCGAGCTTAGCCAATATTTCTGATGAATAGATGGTGCAAACCCATCCATTATATGTAGCTACATAATTGAGGCTTATGCCACCATTTTCGTCGATAGTAGCCACGATAGGGGCAGTGATGTCGGCAGAACCATATCCATAGCCATCAGTGCCAAATTCAGCAGGTGTGGCGCAATAAATGTAGTTTTCATCGGCAGCCGGAGAGATAGTAATGGTGTTCTTCTCAAGATTTACAGTACCTATAAAATCGACTCCTGTCCCACCGAGGTTACTCAATGTAATGGTGTTGTCATCGTTTACGGTAATAACCACATCACTTTCCGAGCTCCATGTTCCCCATGTGTCGGCACTTGTTGATGTCCAGTCGTCTACATACGAACCTGAGAATGAAGAAACATAAGTTCCTGCCAAATCAGACAGGGTAATAGCATTTGCAGCTGTTGCTATCAAAGCAGATGCTAAGATTAAAGTAAATTTTTTCATACGCTTAAAAAATTTTGATTAATTGGTTATTTATAAAGTAATTAAAAAGGGTCAATCGTTAGTGTTATATGCAAAAGCTCCGCTTATAGGAACCGCGAGTGACATGCGGTTCCTACCGGCTAAAGTCATTGAGATATAAGCTGTTAATCTATTATTCTTCTTCCCAAACGAAAGTGTCGTAGCCTTCATTAGAGCCACGTGTACCCTTGGCATAGAAGGTGACGGTGAAGTCGGTTCGCGAGAACGAAGAGCGGCTGTCGTCGATGAGCAGACCATTCTTCACACGGGCATTGGTGGAGCCGGTAGCTACCTTTTTCCAACCCGACGCCTCGTCGATTGTGCCATTGGTGACGGTGATGGTGTTGTCGCTATTGACGGTGAACTCGAGGTCGTAACCCTCAACGCCGTAGAAGCCCTTGATGGCGAAAGTGCCGAATCGGTCGGGCTGTTGGCGAGTCTCAACTATGGTGGCAGAATAGGTTTGGCTGATTACACCACTGGTGAGAGAGCCGGCATTGTTGAGCGCGGTGTAGAATGGTGTGGTGACGGTGAGTTCGGCTTTGTCGGAAGCGGTAGAAGCATCATCTTCGAGAGTGGGATAGGCCCACACTTGAATGGTGTAGCTCGAGAGGTAGTTCAAATCGCTGATGCTTACCGAAGTTTTCTCGGTTACGCCGCCTGCCACGATTTCATCGAGGGCGTCGTAGACTTTATATCCATATTGCACAGCGCCGCTAACGGGAGCCCACTCGAAGGTGAGGCTGTTATGGGTGGCGTTTGTTACAGCCACTTGAGGCAGTGCTATAGGAGTCTTTACGGGCTCTTCGTCGTCGCTGCACGAAGTGAAGCACATGGCAGCCACTGCCACTAATGTATATGCTATGCCTGATAATAATCTCTTGGTCATAAGGCTGAATTTGAAAAGATTAATTAATAATACAAATAGTAATAGAAGTTTACATAATCGCCGTCGTCGATGATGGCGCTGTTGATTGTGCCATACGAGTAGTATGCCGTGCCTGCCGAGGTTTCGTAATCATACTTTGTAAAGTCGATGTAGAAATAGTTGAAACCTTCATAAGGATAGAAGAAATAGATATAGTCGGTAATCGAAGTTCCACTTCCTTCAGGCGTCCAAGTAGCATAGGTGGCGTTTTCGTCGCTGGCAGCTTGCTCTTCGTTCATAAGATACCATCCGAATTCGTCGTCGGCATAGTGATTGAGCGGAGTGAGTGCGCCATAACAATTATGTACATCGGTGGGGTCGAAATTGCCGTCGATGCGGAATTGCAAGTCGAATCCTGCGCCGAGGAAGTTACGCCAGATAAATCGGTTGTCGTTACCAAGCTGATAGATAGCCATGCCCTTAACGCCGGCGAAGTAGTTGGGAGCATTAGTGCTTTCCACTTGAATATCTATCGACTCGCTGATGGTCTTGAGTTTGTAGACCGAGAGGCCGAAACGCATCGAGCCGTCCTTGATTTTATATGGGTTGCCATAGCTTGAGTCGATGAGCAATTCGCAACGCGGAGTGGTCTCAAGGTCGGAGTAACTAAGCGTGATAGTGGTTTCGGCAGCGCCGGCAGCAAATTCCACTTGCGTGGGGCAAGATATGTTGTCGGTTTTGCTGACAACTTCAATAGGCACCGTTGCGGCGTCCTTGGTGTTGGTGCGAGCCAGAGTGACATTGATTACGGGTTCGTCGCCCTCAGCACGCATCACCAGGCTTTCGTTGGTGTTGGGAAAATACACGCCCATATTGTCGGATGCAACCGGTTCGGCTGGTGTGTATGGCACATCTTCGGTTTTGCACGACGATACACTTAGCGCCAATGCCGCTACCATAGCCAACGATGTGATATATTTATGCTTTGTAGTCATAGTCGTAAGCAGTTTTTTTTATTTATAGTGTTTCTTTTGAGTTTTCTGTCGATAAAATATCTCTTCTTTTTTACCACGGGGTGACTTTCACCCCGTGGCTATTGTTTTCGAAATGATTATTTCACAGTGGCTGTGATGCAACCCGACGTGTCGGGGTTAGGCACGATATTGGGATTCATATCCGCCTCGAATTCAAGGATGTAGTAGTTCATCCACGGAGCCACATAACCTTCTACCGAGTCGAGCATAAATTGCGACTCGTAGTTGGTGTTGTCGCTGCGGCGCACTTGCATACGCAGGCGTTTGTAGTCGAAGTAGTTGATACCTTCGCCCCAGAACTCGATGCGCTTTTGTGTCATGAGTTGCGACAGGAACAAAGGTATGCTCACAGGGTTGCGAGCGGTGTAAGAGCCGTCGGTGTAGCGATAGGTGTTGATAAAATCGCGAAGCATATTTGTACCGGCAGCCAAACCATCGAGGTAGGCAGTGGTTTCGATTTCGATAAACTTCATTTCCTCCATACGCATGAGCGGTATGTCGACAAGACAACCAACTTCGTAGTCGGTCTTGCCGCCTGCAGCGTAGCGGAACTTGGTGCTTGCGTAGGCAGGGAGAGCCTTCCACTCGCTCTTGGTGAGTGTGGTGAGCGAAATCTTGGTGCCGTTGATTTCCTGCAGAGTGAAGCGGTCGTAACCGGCATCGGTGGTGGCATAATTAGGGTCGATAAACGACCAACGACGCCAGTCGCCTTCTTCAATCATGCTATAGAGTGCGCTACCTATCATTCTCACAGCGCTATAACCACGACCCATACTCCAATCGGCTTCGTTGTTTATGGTGCCGGTGAAGCTGCAGAAAATATCGGTGAGCTGCTCCTTGGTGGTGTATTCCACATCCCACATCCACGACGATACCGCAGTGTTGAAACCGGTTTCGCTATTGAGCCATTGCTCGGCGGTGGTGGGCGAATAGCCTATCTGAGCCTTGCGAGCATATTCGCGAGCCAATGAGTAGCATTCGCGAGCGCTCTGCACGTTAAGTTTGTCGTAAGTGTCGCTCGAAGCATCGCTTTCTATCATTGCTTGCAAGTCCTCGGGCGCATTTTCAAATCTTGAGCCGAGTTCGAGGTAAAGGCGAGCCTTGAGGCCGTAAACCACGCTCTTGTCGGGCAAGGTTTTGCTGGCACGAGTAAATCCGTCGATATATTCTTGAGCGCGATTCAAGTCGGTGAGGATAAAACGATACATATCGGTGAAGTGAGCGCGCTTGTTTTGCTTTATTTGCTCCAACTCCTGGTCCTCGGTAACGATAGGCACAGTCAAGCCCCAGCAACCGAGTTCATCGGCCTTAGCATCGACCGAAGGCACGCCGGTGCGCTTGTATTCAAACATACGAGCCATATCCAGGTAAGCCATGGCACGATAAGCCAGGGCGCAGCCCAGATATTGACGCGAAAGCGTAGGTGCTGTTTCGGGATCTACCACGCCTATAAGGTTGTTGCAACACTTCACGAGGTTGTAGTAGAATCGATAGGTGTAATAAGGAGTGTAACGGGTTTCGGTACCGGCTTCGATAGAGTACCAATAGTTGTAACCGCTCGTGAGCACAGGGAAATCTTGGCCTTGAGTTTCGCGGAAATACATTTGACAAGGATAGCCCCAGTCGTTAACCGGATATGTCTGATCGCCCCAAGAGTCGACGGTAATCATGTAAGAAACTATACCGTTGAGCAAACCTTCCTGCGACGACGCCATTTCCTTAATTTGGTCGGCAGTAAGCACGCTTGTGGGGAGGGTGGTTTCGATGCACGAAGTGGTGGTCATCATGGCGGCCATCGCCAAAGCCACGCACTTGGTTTTGTTGCTTATCATATTAAATATGTTGGTTCTCATTGTTTCTGAATAGTTTTAGGATTATTAGAAAGAAACCTTAATACCACCCGAGATAGTAGCCGCAGGGCTGTAACTATAGGTGTTGTTGGCATCGCCGGAGAACGAGCCGCGAGGGTCGAAACCGCGGCGAGCACTCCAGTAGTAGATATTAGATGCAGCTGCATACAAGCGCACCGAGCTCAAATTGAGCGAACGAATCCACTTCGAAGGCAAAGTGTAGCCAAGGTTGATGTTCTGAAGTGTCAAGTAGCTTGCGCTGGTGAGGAAGCGGTCGCTCGAAGCAGTAGAGTTGGTGTCGCCATATTGCAAGCGCGGTATGTTGCTCTCGGTGTTGATTGGCGACCAGGCGTTGAGAATATCGCGGTGGAAAGAGTGACCGCCGTTGATGCCGTTAGGCGTGGTCATGTGCGAAGCATAGCCACCATCGTAGGCCTTACCGCCGAGCGAATAGGTGAAACCGATGTTGATATCGAATCCGTAAGCAGCAAACGAGGTTCCGAAACCGCCATAAACGGTTGGGTGCGGGTCGCCGCAGAGGAATGAGGTGGCGTTGCCGTAAACGTCGGTAGTGCCCAGAGTGCCGTCGGCCTTCTTGTAGTACCAGGTAGACTTACCTTCTTCGTTAACGCCGGCATAGCGCTTTAGGTACCACTGATAGATAGGCAAACCTTCGCAATATACATTATTTACCGATGTGTAACCTGCGTGGCCGTCGACTTCGAAGCCTTCCTTGAGCGATGGAGCCAATTCCACGATAATGTTCTTATAGAATGTAGCGTTGGCATTGATGTCCCAAGTGATGTCTTTGGTCTTGATGATGCTGCCGCTGAGTTCTATTTCCACACCCTTGTTCACCATATCACCGATGTTGTCGTAGGTGCCGTTGAAGCCCGAAGAGTAAGGAGCGAGCACGAAGCAAAGCATGTCGGTGGTTTTCTTGTAGAAGTATTCCACGTTACCGCGCAGGCGGCTGTCGAAGAGTTCGAATTCCACGCCGGCGTTCACGTTGTTGTTGGTTTCCCAAGTGATGTTTTCGTTACCCTTGCTCAGGAGCACGAGGCCGAGTTGGTTGTTGCTGTTAACGATGCTGTAGGTGTCGACATAGAGGTAGTCGCCGATACGGTCGTTACCTTGCTGACCGAACGAAGCCTTCAGTTTCAACACATTGAGCCATTTGGCTGAAGGAGCCATAAAGTTTTCGCGCGAAATAATCCAAGCGCCACCCACCGAGTAGAAGTTACCCCAGCGATGCTTGGGGTGGAATCGGCTCGAGGCGTCGCGACGATACGACACGTTGGCAAAATATTTCTGGTCGTAGTCGTATTGGCCTCGGAAAAGGAAACCTTCGGAGTTGTAGTCGCTTGTAGAGTCGGAAGCGTCGCTCACCTGAATTGCGCCCGAGAGGGTCATATTGAGGAAGTAGTTCGCCATGTTCTTCTTGGTTCCCGAGAGGTACTCGTAGTTCTGATTGTAGTATTCATGACCGAGGAGTGCTTCCACGTGGTGGCGACCGAACTCGCGGTTATAGTTGATGAGTTGTTGCAAGTTGTAGGAGAATGTCTGCGCGCTGTATTTTGTGATGGTACCGCCCGATGTGTTGTCCTCCCAGAAGCCGTAGAACGGGTTGGCAGTGTTTACACCCTTGGTGAAACGGTTGGATGCCGTACCGTTGATGGTAATCTTGAGGCCCTTCAATTGCTGAGGAGCAATTTCGGCATAACCGTATACCGAGTAAGAGTCTTCGTTATATTTGTTTACGTTGAGTGAATTATCCTGCAAGGGATTGATGTTAGGCAAAACGGGGCGCTGCAAACCTATTTCGTCGCCGTCGCCGTAGTCGTACATCTTGCCGTTTTCGTCATACATGATGTTTCCTGCAGCATCGCGAATGTAGGCGGGATAGATAGGCGCCATATTGTTCACCTGATAGAACACGCCGCTGTCGTCGCTTGGCACTGTGTGATATTCGCTTCGTGAATAGTTGATGTTGGTACCAATCTTAAACCATTCCTTGGCGCGATAGTCGGCTTTGATGCGAGCCGAGTAGCGATTGTAGTCGCTGTTATACACAATACCTTCGTTGTTGAGATAGCCAAACGAACCGTAGAACTGCAATCGGTCGTTACCACCGGTAACATTGAGGTTGTATTCCTGACGCATACCGTGGCGGAAAGCTATGTCCTGCCAGTCGTCGGGGCGAATGGTGTAGATGTTGCCATTGCTGTAGACGCGACGTCCGAGAGTGGCATTAGGGTTCATCTTGCCGTTCTCACCTATGAAAAATTCGCCATCGGGCACGGTGTAGCAGATGTAACCCAAGCCGCCCACGCCGGCACCAGCCGCCATCTGAGCATTGGCAAGAGCTGTGGCGTCTTGCGGGCTTACACCGAGTGCATTGGTCTGATAATTGTAGAGTGCTTTGTAATATGTCTCATAGTAGAGAGCCGGATTCTTAATGGTCTCGTAGTCGCGCGAGATGCGGATGTTAGAACCCACACGAGCATCGAGGGTCACCTTGGCTTCGCCTTGCGACGAGCGCTTGGTGGTAATCATAACCACACCGTTGGCACCGCGGGCACCATAGAGCGCCGTACTCGAAGCATCCTTCAACACGGTCACCGAAGCCACGTCGGAAGGATTGATATTGTTCCAACCGCCATCGTAGGGAGCACCGTCGACCACGATAAGCGGGTCCTTACCGGCACTGATACTGCTGAAACCGCGCACACGCAGAGTAGGTGTAGAGGTAGGGTCGCCGCTATTGTTGATCATCTGCACACCGGCAGCTTCGCCTTGCAAGGCACTTATTACGTTGGTAAGTTGTTTTGTCTCGATGGTCTTGGCTTGCACCACAGCAGCCGAACCGGTAAATGCCGAACGTTTCTGCTCGCCGAAAGCGGTAACCACCACCTCGTCGAGCATCTGCTCATCAGCCTGAAGCGTGATTTTCATATTTTCTTTCACTGTCACTTCGTAGGGCTTCATTCCCACATAAGTAATCACGATTTTGTCACCGGGCTTCACTCCGGTCAGAGAGAATTTGCCATCAATATCAGTTGCTGCCAGGTCCTTGCCTTTCTTCAGCTTGATGGTAGCTCCGATTACAGCCTCTCCGTTGTCATCTACAACCACGCCTCTATAGGCTTTTTGCTGGGCTGCCGCTGTTAGTGTTAGCATCGCCGTAACGAATACTAATAAGTGTTTCTTGATGTTCATGTTATTATGCGATTATCGTTACTATCTGTAATAAACAATTACGTGTCTACAAACATTCGATTACAAATTTAGAAAGATATTAGTTAAAATCAAATTTCGCGTTGCGTTTTTTTGCTTAAAATTCGAAAGTTTTTTAAGCATTTTTCTATAGTTTGACAATATTTCCTTTTATGCGCTTACAATTTGGCAATATTTCCTTTACACGGCGAATTAACACTTCATACACATTGCCACACCCCTACACTTTTTATTATCACATAACAGCACAACTCACAAAAGACGGTGGCATTTTGCTCAGCTTATGGCATCAAATCTTTATTATTTGTAGGATTATCAGCACCGATTAGCCAAAAGCGGCATGGTTTTGCTACAATAGCCCCTATTTTGTAACATCTTTGTAATGCAGCATTATTTCCCTGATTAAATTCGCATCACAGACCGAAAAAATGAGCCTAACGGATATAATATTTCGTATTTTTAGCATATTAATACCATAACACCATCCCCAAAAAACATTTTTCCCACCACCCACACCCGATATTACCACAAATAAGCGAAGCGGTTGCATGGCTGCAAAATCATTGCATATTTATAGTTTTTGTATGATTATTGTGAAAATTTGCCACTATTTTTTAGTTTTTAGCAAAAAATAAGCAAAAACTATTGCGAGATAAAAAGTAATATTTTAACTTAGCGGCAGAAAAGAGAGACGGAGCAATATATGCATAGTTATTCACAACATAACTTATTCCCCTCTCACAGGAGAACAAATTACACATAGTAAATAATACATAAAAAACTTAAAGCATCATGGAAGAAAAGATTCCTTACAAGATTTATCTTGCCGAAGACGAGATACCGAGACAATGGTACAATGTGCGCGCCGACATGAAGAACAAGCCCGCGCCGCTCATCAACCCCGCCAACGGTCAACCATTATCGCAGAGCGAACTCGAGCCGATATTCTGCGCCGAACTCTGCAAACAGGAACTCGACAACGACACCAAGTGGATTGACATCCCTGATGAGATATATAAGTTCTACAAGATGTATCGCCCGTCGCCGCTGGTGCGTGCCTATTTTCTTGAGAACGCCCTCGGCACTCCTGCCAAAATCTACTACAAATTTGAGGGCAACAACACCTCGGGCAGCCACAAACTCAATTCGGCTATCGCTCAAGCCTATTATGCCAAGAAGCAAGGCTTGAAAGGCGTAACCACCGAGACGGGTGCCGGACAGTGGGGTACGGCGCTGAGCATGGCTTGCGCTTACTTCGGGCTCGACTGCCAAGTGTATATGGTGAAATGTTCCTACGAGCAAAAACCCTTCCGCCGCGAGGTAATGCGCACCTACGGCGCTAAGGTCACTCCTTCGCCGAGCATGAATACCAACATAGGTCGTAAGATTCTTGCCGAATACCCCGACACCACAGGAAGCCTCGGTTGCGCCATTTCGGAAGCCGTAGAAGCCGCCGTATCGCAGGAAGGCTATCGCTATGTGCTCGGTTCGGTGCTCAACCAAGTGCTTTTGCACCAAACCATTATAGGTCTTGAAACCAAGACTGCACTCGACAAATACGGCATCAAGCCCGATATCATTATAGGATGTGCAGGCGGCGGTTCGAACTTAGGCGGATTGGTGAGCCCGTTTATAGGCGAAAAACTCCGCGGCGAGGCCGACTATCAGATAATAGCCGTAGAGCCCGCATCGTGCCCAAGCTTCACACGCGGCACATTTGCCTACGACTTCTGCGACACCGGCATGATATGCCCGTTGGCTAAGATGTATACCCTCGGCAGCCAGTTTATTCCATCAGCCAGCCACGCCGGAGGACTCCGCTTCCACGGCATGAGCACCATCTTGTCGCAACTCTACCACGACGGACTCATGGAAGCCCGCGCCGTGGAACAGACATCGGTGTTTGCCGCAGCCGAGCAATTTGCTCGCGTGGAAGGCATCTTACCTGCACCGGAGAGCAGCCACGCCATTCGCGTAGCCATCGATGAAGCCCTCAAGTGCAAGCAGACCGGCGAAGAAAAGACCATAGTATTCGGCTTGACAGGCACCGGTTACTTCGACCTTGTGGCTTATGAGCAGTTTAACAACGGCACCATGAGCGACGTTATCCCTACCGATGCCGACATAGCAGCCTCGATAGCACAACTGCCTAAAGTAGACGCAAAATAGATAACAACACAAGCAGAATTGTTTTCATAATAGCACGCTAATCGCCGCAGCAACACCCCGCTGCGGCGATTTTTCACAGATTTCACAGATTATTTGTGGTCATTCGCGTTCTTTTGGTGGCTTGCATTCCGAGGGTTGCGCTGACGCTTACCCCCCGGCTAAGAGCACTCGGGCTTCACCCTCGTGCGTTCAACATTTTAGGTTGGATACCTTCGCTGCCTATGCGGTAATAAAAAACACAGATAACACAAAACATAGCACAGATAAACACAATCTCGTGAAAATCCGCATAATTCCGTGAAAATCCGTGTTAAAAAACGACGCTGCCCGCTAACCGCAGCGCAGCTGCCAAAATAACCGCGGCGCAGCCGCCCTCTAACCGCATCACCGCCAAGGTGATGCCCTCTAACCGCGGCGCAGCCGCCTAATACCCGCCTACCAACAAATTGTGGTAAAAAAATCACTTTCTCGGCAATTATAATCATAATTATTTAGTAATTTTGCAGTTTGAAATTGTGCGCCGGGGCAAAATGCCTATAATCAACGGCTTGCAATGACAACAATTACAAAACAAAACAGACAAAAATTTTTACAACGAAACGAAATAAAACTCGGAATTATGAACGAATTGGCTACCAAGTACGACCCATCGGAAGTAGAAGACAAATGGTACAAATACTGGATGGACAACGACATGTTTAAGTCTGTCCCCGACGAACGAGAGCCCTACACCATAGTGATACCGCCACCCAACGTAACCGGCGTGTTGCACATGGGACACATGCTCAACAACACTATTCAAGACATATTGATACGCCGCGCACGCATGTTGGGCAAGAATGCCCTTTGGGTGCCGGGAACCGACCACGCAAGTATCGCCACCGAAACCAAGGTAATAAACAAGCTCGCCGATGAAGGCATCAAGAAGACCGACCTCACCCGCGAACAATTCTTGGAACACGCATGGGACTGGACCCGCAAGCACGGCGGAATCATTTTGGAGCAGCTCAAGAAGCTTGGCGCTTCGTGCGACTGGAGCCGCACCGCTTTCACTATGGATGAAAAGCGCAGCGAAAGCGTTATAAAGGTGTTCTGCGACCTCTACGACAAGGGATTGATTTACCGTGGATTGCGCATGGTTAACTGGGATCCTAAGAACCAGACTGCCTTGAGCGACGATGAGGTGTATCACGAAGAAGAAAAATCGAAGCTCTACTATCTACGCTACTATGTTGCCGACGATGATATGAGCGGCGAAACCGGTGCTGAAGGCGAAGTGGTGCATCGCGATGCACAGGGACGCCGCTATGCTGTGGTTGCCACCACCCGCCCCGAAACCATCATGGGCGATACCGCTATGTGTATCAACCCAAAAGACCCTAAGAACCAATGGCTCAAGGGCAAGAAGGTGATAGTGCCACTGGTGGGCCGCGTGATTAATGTGATAGAGGACCGCTACGTGGACATAGAGTTCGGTACGGGTTGCTTGAAAGTGACTCCGGCTCACGACGTGAACGACTATATGCTTGGCAAGACCCATAACCTTGAAACCATCGACATCTTCAACCCCGACGGCACAGTGTCGAAGCAATCGCCGCTGTATGTGGGTATGGACCGCTTCGATGTGCGCAAGCAGATAGTGAAAGACTTGGATGCAGCCGGATTGCTCGAAAAGGTAGAAGACTACACCAACAAAGTGGGCTACTCGGAACGCACCAAGGTGGCTATCGAGCCTCGCTTGTCGCTCCAATGGTTTATCGACATGAAGCACTTTGCCGAAATAGCTCTTCCGCCGGTGATGAACGACGACATAAAGTTTGTGCCCGCTAAATACAAATCGACTTACCGCAACTGGCTTGAAAACATTCAAGACTGGTGCATCAGCCGACAGCTGTGGTGGGGTCACCGCATCCCTGCTTACTATTATGGTGAGAAGGACGCAAACGGCGAACGCGCCTATGTGGTAGCCGAAACAGCCGAGAAGGCGCTCGAAAAGGCACGCACTGCCTCGGGCAACGCCAACTTGCAACTTGCCGACCTGTCACAGGACGAGGATGCCCTCGACACCTGGTTCTCGTCGTGGCTATGGCCAATATCGCTCTTCGATGGCATCAACAACCCCGACAACGAAGAAATTAAGTATTACTATCCCACCAACGACCTTGTCACCGGTCCGGACATCATTTTCTTCTGGGTTGCCCGCATGATTATGGCTGGCTACGAATATCAGAAGGCTATGCCATTCCGCAACGTGTATTTCACAGGCATCGTGCGCGATAAGTTGGGCCGCAAAATGTCGAAATCGCTCGGCAACTCGCCCGACCCGATAGAACTCATGGAACGCTACGGCGCCGACGGCGTGCGCATGGGCTTGATGCTTGCCGCTCCTGCCGGAAACGACATCCTTTACGACGACTCGCTCTGCGAACAAGGCCGTAACTTCAACAATAAGATTTGGAACGCCTTCCGCCTCGTTAAGGGCTGGGAAGTGGCCGACATAGAGCAACCCGAATATGCACAAATAGCCACCAAGTGGTTTGAATCGCAACTCAACAGCGTGCTCGCCGAAGTAGACGACCTCTTCAGCAAGTTCCGCATCAGCGAAGCCTTGATGGCAGTTTATCGCCTCTTCTGGGACGAATTCTCGAGCTGGTATCTCGAAATGATTAAGCCTGCTTATCAGCAACCTATCGACCGCACTACTTATGAGGTTACACTCAAATACTTCGAGTCGCTGCTGTGCATGCTTCATCCGTTTATGCCATTTATCACCGAGGAACTCTGGCAACACATCACCGAGCGCAAGCCGGGCGAAAGCATCATGCTCTCGCTTATGCCTAAGGCAGGCGCTGTAGACGATAAGATGATAGCAGCCATAGCCGAAGCCAAGGAGATAATCTCGGGCATACGCACCATACGCCTGCAGAAGAACATTCCTAACAAGAATGCACTGCAACTGCAAGTGGTGGGCAAGTTCAGCAACTCGTGCCGCTCGATAATCATGAAGCTCGCCAATGTAGACTCCATAGCCGAAGTGAGCGAAAAAGATGCTACCGCAGCTTCGTTCCTGGTAGGTACCACCGAATATGCAGTGCCTCTGGGCAACAACATCAATGTGGAAGAAGAACTTGCCAAACTTCGCGCCGACTTGAAGTACTACGAAGGTTTCTTGATATCGGTAGAAAAGAAGCTCGGCAACGAACGCTTCGTCAACAATGCCCCCGAGGCCGTGGTTAATGCCGAACGCAAGAAGAAAGCCGACGCCGAAAGCAAGATAGCCACCTTGAAAGAAAGCATCGCAGCCCTCGAAAAGTAATCGCTACAAGCACAAAAGTATATACAGCACAAATCGACACAATATGTGAAGATTTGTGCTGTGTTTTTTATAGTCACCCGCTGCCGGATTATATTTCTCACAGATTTTTGTGGTCATTCGCGTCCTTCTTTTCTTTTGGAATTAACCGCATCACCGCCAAGGTGATGCCTTCTAACCGCAACGAAGTTGCCATCTAACCGCGGCAACGCCGCCAAATTAACCGCATCACCGCCAAGGTGATGCCGTCTAACCGCAGCGCAGCTGCCTAATAACCGCGGCGCAGCCGCTTGACAGCCGCCAAATAGTTAAAAAATCTTACTTATTGGCAATTCTTTACTACGATTACTCGTTTTTAAGCGCAAAAATATTACTATTTGACATCTATATTAATAATATTTGTGTTAACGGGCAATTCAAATTAACAATTTAACCTGTTGCGCACCCGCGGTTGCCGATATGGCTCGATTGCGGCAAATAATGAAGATTAGAACAATATGAAGCATCGTATGCACCGCTGCGAGGCACAAGATGGCGTACGACAACAAAAGCAAATAAAAAAACAAGTTAAAGCCCCGAATGTTAAAACCAACAAGATTTGGCAAAATTCCATCGTTATGCTATATCTTTGCGAATGTCAACGCCAATATTGCAGATATTGCGCAATTTTTATCACAAAAGAGCAAAATTCGCAACATTTTGACACTCTGCGATAATGGGTGTATTTTTATTGATAAGAGAGTAGACCCGTTGTTTATACCCACCGACTGTTGCATGTGCCGCAAGATGCAATACCATTGCACGGCTCGACGCGAAACAAGCGGCACCTGTAACACTCGCAACGGCGCAAGTGCCTCACAGCACCTCTCCCGCCACACGGGGTGGCATAAAGTGCGCGTTCCCCATCCGGGAGGCGCAGCACAATGCCGAGAGCCCCATGCGCGAGGGTTATTTTCCTACTCGACACTACAACCGATGACGTTACGACAACTGGGGAAGTTCTCGTAACTACGCATCTACTTAACAACTGGTTTTGCACAGCGTGAATTAATGTTTGTGTAAATTGATTATCAATAATAATTTGACAAAACAGAAAGAGGGACTCCGTGAGGCATCCCTCTTTCTTAATTCTCGTCGGAGACCACGAATTGTCCATGCATAGAAATGCGACCGCAAGACATAGATTTGCAAAACCATTAGAGTGAAAAAAATTCAAAAAAACCGTTACTAATCAATGAACATTAAAAATATAATATTATCTTTGCTCCGTAAGAAAAAGGCCGACGCACAAGCACCTGTGCACAAAGCGCAGCAGCCTGAATTAAAACATAAAACCAATAATATGAAACAGACCCGACAACAACATCAAACACTCTAATAAAAATATGAAAAAATTTACCCTATTAATGGCTTTAATGGCTATTATGCTGCCGGCAGGCGCAAAGCAAATCGATGCCACATCGGCACAAGCCATCGCGAAACGATTCAGCCGCGAAAATAGTGTATTACGCTCTACTCGCGCACAAGCCGAACCACAACTGGCTTACACAGCCACCGAAAACGGCGATGTATTGTACTACGTATTCAATCAAGGCAACGGATTTACCATCGTGGCAGGTGACGACTGCGCCAACAAGGTGCTTGGTTACAGCGACGAGGGCAATTTCGACATCAATAACATCAATCCCGAGTTGAAATGGTGGTTGAGCCAATATGCTCAGGAAATAAGCACAGCTATAAATAATAATGCTCCTGCTCTTGCCGAGACTCAGACTGCCAATTTCGGCAACGACCGCACTCCGGTGAAGACTCTTGTAACCGCTCGTTGGAATCAAGGCGCGCCTTACAACAATCTTTGCCCGAAATACAATGAGACCCAGCGTTGCGTTACCGGTTGTGTAGCCACTGCTATGGCTCAAGTGATGTATTATCACAAATGGCCGGAACAAGGTGCAGGCAGTCACTCATACACCGCCACAATCAACGGCTCAAGCCAATCGCTCTCGATGGACTTTGGCAACACCACATTCGACTGGGCTAACATGACCGACACCTACAACAGTTCGAGCACCTCTGCAGAAAATCGTGCCGTAGCCACCTTGATGTCGGCTTGTGGCATAAGCATCGACATGAGTTACGGACTCGCAAGCGGCACTCAAACAAGCCGCGTGGTGGATGCCCTCATACAATACTTCGATTACGACCGCAGCATCCGCTACTACTCTCGCGACGGATATGAATTTGCAGAATGGGAAGATATGATCTACAACGAACTTGCATCGGCTCGTCCGGTAATCTTCAGCGGCCAAAGCAGCGGCGGCGGTCACTGCTTCATCTGCGACGGCTACAACCAGGGTGGTTATTACCACTTCAACTGGGGTTGGGGCGGCGCAAGCGACGGCTACTTCATGCTCACTGCGCTCAATCCTAACGACCAAGGCATTGGCGGCAGCTCAAGCGCCGATGGCTTCAACCAATCGCAAGGCATCATCATCAACATCAAGAAGCAAGCCGGTTCGACCGATGTATTCGGTCAGCTCGTGGCTTACGGAGGCATTGGATGCAGCTTGACTACCATCAACAGTTCCAACTCAGCATCTACTGTTTCATTCCCATTCGGCACAGGCAACTACGGCATGAAGTCGAATAGTTTTGCCGATGCCCGCTTGGCTCTCATCGTAGCTATTACCAACACAGCCACCAACGAGACCAAATACTGGGACGTAAAAGCAAAAACCTACGATAAGAGCAAATATTCCTACAGTACATACCACTCGGCTTATATCTACGGCAACAACTCCTACTTCATACCGGCATCGGAATTGCTTAAACTATCGGCAGGCACCTATGAATTGCGTGCTATGACTTGCAATCAGTATGATGGAGAATACCTGCCCGTACTTATTCCGTCGGGCGGTGCAAAATACATCACTGCTGTTTCTTCAGGCACCGGTGTCACTCTCACTCCCGAAGATGTGAGCAGTGCAAGCCTTAAGGTCAACAGTCTGACTTTTGCTTCTAAGCTCTATGCAGGTCAGGAATTTATGATAGCAGCAGAATTGCAAAGCAAAAACTGCGAATATCTCAACGATGTAACATTGAGAATAGTTAAGGGTGAGGGCCGTTTTGCACAGCAGGTTTACCAAAGCGATCCCGTTTACTTGGCAATATCTTCTACAAAGCCTTACACCTACGTTTTCTCGGGCACAATTCCCGAAGGTCACGTTGGCGATGACTATAAAATTCAGATTCAGAATGGCAATGGCATAAATGTTTACAGCGAGACTATATCAATAAGCGAGGCTCCTACCGATGCCACAAAGCTTAGCATCGAAAGCAGCTCGCTCAACGGTGTGCTCAACATCAATAACGTTAACTTTACTGCCGATGTAAAGTGCAGCCAAGGTTTCTTTGGTGGCAATGTTACTGCTTACGCCTACGATGCAGCAGGCGACAAATACACCCAGCTCAGCGATGCCAAGACACTTGTAATCGAAGCGGGCAGCACCTACACCGTGCAATTCTTCGCCAACTCTGTAAGTTTGCCATTGGGTCAGGAATATCAACTTCGTTTGGTGGCTCGTCCTACTTCGGGCGAAGATATCATCCTAACAGGTCCAAGTTTCAAGACCAGCGACGTATCGGGCATCGAAGATATCAAGGCAGATGCTATAGAGCACACAGGCGTGGTTAGCGTCTACGACGTTCAGGGTCGCAAGCTCCACAGCGCCGATGCCGAAGATTTCGACATCCGTGATGTTAATGCCACCGGCGTTCTCGTAATCCGCAGCGCCGCCGGAGTGCAAAAGGTGGTTAAACGATAAGAATTACCTATTTAATCTATAGAAAGTCCGCCGAGAGATTATGGTCCTCGGCGGATTTTTTTGCACTAAGCCCCGAGCAGGCAGTTATGCGGTTATTTGCTGCGATTATAAGCCGCGGAGGTAACCAACCTGAAAGGTTGAATGCCGAGGGCGAAGCCCGAGTGCTCTTAGCCGGGGGTTAAGCGTCAGCGCAACCCCCGGGAAACCGTCACCCCCCAAGAAAAGCGTCTGGAGGACGCGAAATCAGTTGCCATGGAAGCCGATTTTCGCGTTCTTCAAACGCATTATGGTGGGCGTCATGATACCGAGGGTTACGCTTTGCTCCACCCTCGGCTACGAGCCACTCGCTACGCTCGGGCATTCGACCTTTCAGGTCGTGCTGTTGCGACGGCTGCGGGTGATTAAGCGAGGTGATTATCAGCCTCTCCGAAGATGCGTGGCGGTTATTATCAATTTTTCTTTGATAATGGGATAAATTGGGTACGCGGAGGGGGTGTGGGAGGTGCATATTTGCACCAAAAACAGAAATCACCATGAAAAACTCTCTAAGCATCACGCCTCTGGGCGCTGTGGCGCTCTCGAATGGCGAGAGCGCTCGCCCGGGCGAAAGCAAACTTCTCAAGAATCTGCGCGAACGCGAGGGCGCTCTCGAAGTTGTGGGCCCCTACCCTGCTCTTACATCTCTGCTGAGCGATGAATCTCTGCTGGCAACTCATCGTTGCCACGACGCAACGCATTTTATCACCTCTCGCGGCAACAACATCTATCACCACGGAACTCTCGCCAACGATGAATACTCTGCCGTGGCTTCGATAGCGGCAGTGGCTCCGAGCTCTCCGCTTCACGCGCAGTGCATTGGCGAATATGTGGTAATTGCCACCGAACACGGAAGCATCTATTTGCTCTATGGCAAGTCGGGCTACAAACAAATCGACCCCGCCGCCATCACGCCAAACATTCTGCTACATTCCACCGAGGTGGAGACCGAATATCGCCAAGTGGATGCCATAAGTTTCGGCAATACATACACTTCGTGGAGTGCCTTGGCTGCCGGCGATGTGCAGCAGGTCTCGGCATCGATGCGCTCAGCTATGAAAGCCATAGCCGGCGCAGCGGCGCTATCGGGCAAATACTATGGCGCCGTATGGGCTCGATGCGGTGTGCGTCTTGCCGACGATTCCTATCTGTGGCTTGGCGCTCCTGTGCTTTGCGGCGTTGAGGAGGCCAAGAAATGCACTCAAGCGCTCAATGTCACTGCCGCCCAGTCGGGCAGCAGCATCATCGGCATAAACGCATTTGCGCCCTATCTCACCACCTATCGTCTCGGCATCACGCCCGTGAGCGGTTTCGACGAGCGCTACGACTCGATAGTGAAATCGGTGGACATATTGGTGACCGATGCCGTAGCGTTTTACGACCCTCAAGGCGATGTGGACTATCGCTGCGCCACAAGCACCGTATCGGGGTCGCGTACCTACACTCTGGTGGTGAATGCCCCGATGGTGCAATACGAGGCCGCCACTATGGCACGCCTTGCCGAATGTAAGTGGCGCGTGGCTTCGTCGACCACCGATTTTGCCTCTCTGCGCGAGGGCAAATGGGTGGCTGTGAATGCGCCATCGTCGTCGGAACCGCTGCTCAACGGCTTCCGCACCGCCGCTTTGCAGTATGTGCAGGACTCACGAACGCTCGATGCCGATGTGGTGCAGCGATGTCTGCAATGCGTGGGAACATCGGTCACCCATCGCCACGCCATCACCAACGGCAACACCCTCATGCGCGGCGGCATAACACTGCTTCGAAGCATGCCGTGGAGCGTTGCCTCGTATTTCGACAACAAGTCGCTAAGCGCCACGGCTTGCGAGGTGTGCACCGAGGTCACAATCGCCGGCAGCGAAGGCGGCGGCGTGATAGTGCACCGCGAGTCGCTGCCATTCACGCCGGCAGCGCTATCTCCGGCCATATTTTTCCCCGATGCGCGCGCCACAAGCATCAGCATAAGCATAAAAGGCAGTGGCAACAAGCTCACTTGGAGCAGCCGACTCATGCCTTTGCCGCAAACCGATGCAGCAGGATGCGTAGCCAATCGGCTCGCGGCAAACACGCTCACCGACACCGGCACCACCGGCTTTGCACCACCGGCTGAGAGCATCAGCAGACAAAACCGCCCGGGCGTCATAATGATGAACACAGCCGGAAACCCCTTTGCGGGCACTATGATTGAAGCATTGCACTCCGACAGCATCGTGGCTCTGGCTATGGTGCAAAAACCCATCTCAAGCAATTCGTTCGGCAAATATCCCATCTATATCTTCGGCAGTAACGGCATTTATGCCCTTCCGCAGACCATAGGAGGCACCTACGGCGAGTCGCGACTGCTGAGCCGCATCACCATCGACGCCGCTACGCTGCCTTGCGAGGCGTTCGACGCCATTTATTTTGTGAGCAGCGACTACCACCTTATGGCGCTGCGAGGAGCCGTGACGGCGCTTAAAATGCGCCGTTGCGAGGCATCGCTCTTGGCGTGGAACCAATGCGAGCGCGAATTGTGGATATCGCTCGCCGACGGCACCACTCGAGTGCTGATGTCGAGCGGGCGCTTCTACGAGCGAAGCGAATGTCTGCGTCAAGCCATAGCGCACCAAGGCAACAGCGTGGCAGTGAGCACCGATGGCACCCTGGTCCTGCTCAGCCACGAGAGTCGCGACGCTGTTACCGACGTGCAATGGCACTCGCACCCAATAGTGCTGCATAGCGTGATGGGCAGCGGCTTGCGAGGCGTGACATGGAGCATCGACGGCGAATGTAGCCCGATTACCATGCAACTCAACGGCGCTCGCGGAGCCCACGGATGCGGATTTCGCATAGTGAGCGCACAAATAGCCGGCACACCGCTCCACCCCGTGTATCAGCGCACCGTCACCCCCATGCTGCACAGCGTGCGCATTATTGCCAATGGCAAAATAAAAGCAGGTTCGCTGATTTTGCCACCCATAATACACGCTTCGACCGACAAAAAACTCATAACTCGCTAAGAAATACCAAAACAAATGCGAATTATGCATAAATTATTCAAATAATATAAGTAATTCTACAAATTATTTTGAGAATTATTTTGTATATCCAATCGTTAGTATTAAATTTGCATATAGTTAAAAGATTCCAAGACAATTTGGTTTAAAAAAAGTTGTTTTATAGATAATTATGTAAGAGAAAGGGAGGTCGTGATGACTACCCTTTTTTCTTTTTTTTATTGCCTTTTATGTGCTTGCTGCTTACAATTGTAATATACAAATTATATTCACACAAAAAAGAATGCGAACATCGACAGGCGACGCTCGCATCCGTAAAAATATGTGATATATAGATAATTATGATGCCAATTATTCGAGAGTTTCGCGCAGATAAGAAGTACAATCCTCGAAGGTCTTGAATATGCAATCTTCGGGCACGAGGTCGGGAATCACATTCATCGATCTGAGCATATACATAGGCTGAGGCTGAATGATGGTCATCAGCACCTTCACGCCGCGATCCTTGAGTTCCTTGATGGCTGTTTCCATAGCATAAAGTCCCGACTGGTCGAGCGAAGGAACATTCTTCATGCGAATAATCACGATGCGAGCATCGGCAGGAACATCTTCCATCACCTTCTTGAATCCGGTTACCGAACCGAAGAACACAGGGCCGTTGAGACGCTGAACATAGATTTTGTGCTTAACCTTATCGGGCATGCCACCTTCGTCCGACCACGGATTCTCCTTGTCGAACTTATCCATTTCGTGCGAATTGTATTGGCTTTCCACGAGGTCGCTGGCGCGCTTCATAAAGAGCACACAAGCTATCACCATACCTATACCTACGGCTGTAAGGAGGTCGACAAACACGGTGGTGAGGAACACCACGATAAGCACAAACGAGTCGTCGCGCGGAATCTTGTGCAAGTCGCGGAAGCCGCGGAAGTCGATGATGCCCCAACCCACGGTAATCAAGATACCTGCGAGCACCGACAATGGCACGTGCTTAACGAGCGAGCCGAGTCCAAGCAAGATGGCAAGCAGCAAGAGAGCGTGAATCATACCGCTCAACTTGGTGCGACCACCCGAGCGAACATTTACCACAGTACGCATGGTGGCGCCGGCGCCGGCAAGTCCGCAGAACAAACCTGCCACTGCATTACCCACACCTTGTCCTATAAGTTCTTGATTGCTATTATGCTTGGTTTTGGTTATATTATCGGCCACAACCGATGTGAGGAGGGTGTCGATGCTACCGAGACCTGCCAAAGTGAGGCCCGGAATTACTGATTGCTTGAGAACGGTAAGCCAGTCGATGCCTGCCAATTCCACACTTGCGTTGGCAAAGAAAGGCATAGGCAATCCGGTGGGGATATTGCCAATAATCATCTTGTCGTCGAGGCCGAGAGGCAGCGAAGCCAAAGTCACCACCACGAGAGCCACAAGTGTGACCGGTATGCCCTTGGTCTTGGGCACCAACGGCAACAGATAGATGATGGCAATAGTGGCAACACCAAGTGCCAATGCTTCATACGAGAAGCCTTGCGACACTATTTCGGGGAATTTCACTATCATATCCACCAAAAGCACCGGCGATTTGAGACCGAAAAGTGGATATATCTGTTGCAAAATGATGATTACACCAATACCACTCATGAAACCCGAAAGCACGGGATAGGGTATGTAGCGCACATATTTACCAATCTTGATAATTCCGAATAAAATCTGAAACAGACCGCAGAACATACCTGCCAGCGACATAGTGATGAGCACTGCCGAGATATTGCCGCTCGACGATGCCCACGCACCGCTCACCAGTCCGGCTGTGATTACGGTCATTGGTCCCGTAGGACCGCTTATCTGCGACGGTGTGCCGCCAAACATTGCTGCGAAAAATCCGAGCAGAGTTGCTCCCACAAGACCCGCCAATGCACCCATACTGGCTGCCGAAGGGTCGTTGATTCCGCCAAAGGCTTGTATACCAAAAGCCAACGCCAACGGTAATGCCACAATGCCTGCAGTAAGACCGCCCGTCAAATCGCCCTTGATATTCTTCGTTGATATAACACCCATTGAAGTAAGGATTTTGATGAATATTGTTAAAAAAAATAATTTTATAAACCTAAAAACCGCTGCAAAGTTACAAAAATTCTTCCGTTTGTGCCAATAGAAGCATGGTTTTTCGGATGTTGGTGGCACAAAAATGTGACGTAATGTGCTCGCTTCGACCCGATTAGTATATTACAACCACATATTTTCCTCACAATGTGCCTTTTTGCCATATTTTTGAGCCCTCCTGGTGTTACCTTGCGCCCGTTATCGATTACTGCTATGAAAAACACACCTATAGGCGAAATAATCGCCGAAAATGAGCGCCGAAAACGGTTGCTCCTCACTCCTTACGACCCCTTGACGGGCATAGGATGCTGTGGCGAACGCGTGCCGGTGGTGCGCCACGGCATCACCCTGCATGTGCCTGCCGCAATGCCTGTGCGCAATGCTCATGCGCTGAGCGATGTGGAGTGGGACTTGCTGCGCTTTGGCTTCGACTTCGAATATTGGTGCGCCAAGTGCATCACCATCAAGGACAAGACCACTTGCCGCGACCGTATGTTGGTGCTTAATGCTCCGCAGCGTAGCATGCTTGCCGTGCTCGAGCGTATGCGCCTCGAGCGGCGGCCCATACGCCTCATTATGCTCAAAGCGCGCCAATGGGGCGGTTCCACTCTCACGCAGGTATATATGGCGTGGATGCAGATAGTGCATCACACCCACTGGAACAGCATTATCTGCGGACACCTGCGCGACACTTCTGCCACCATTCAGGGCATCTACAGCCGTCTCATGGCTGCCTATCCCGAGCAATACTGCACCACCGACGAGCCGCTACGGTTTCGACCCTACGAGAAAAGTCGCAGCGTGAGCGAGATAGTGGGCCGTCAATGCCTCGTAGCCACCACATCGGCACAAAGCCAGGAGAGCGTGCGCGGCATGGACATTGCCATGGCCCACCTCACCGAGGTGGCTTTCTGGCCTGCATCGGCTAAACGCAGCCCGGAGAACATAATCCGCTCGGTGTGCGGTTCGCTGATGCTCGAGCCCGACACGCTGCTCATCATGGAATCCACCGCCAACGGCATGGGCAACTACTTTCACCGCGAATGGTTGCGCGCAAAGACGGGTTTCAGCGACAAAGAGGCGCTTTTCGTGCCGTGGTATGAGATAGAAATCTATCGCCGCGAGGTCGACGACCCTGCGGCATTGGTGCGCTCGCTCGACGAATACGAAGAAAACCTCTGGCAACTGGGTTGCACACTCGAGATGATAGCTTGGTATCACTCCAAGCGTCGTGAATACAACAGCCACAGCCAGATGCAAGCCGAATATCCCACCAACGACATCGAAGCATTTGCCAATAGCGGTATGCCGGTGTTCAACTCGGCTCACCTCGAACTGCTGCGCCGTGATTGCGCCCTCCCGGGCTCGCTGTGCCGCTTTACGAAGCCGCCCCTTAGTCATGAGTCGCTAAGCGATATAAAGCTCGTAGACGACGCCGAAACGGGCGAAATACGCGTCTGGCGCCGACCCGACGTGCGCAATGCACCGCGCAACCGCTATGTAGTAGCTGTAGACGTGGGCGGACTGAGCGACAAAGCCGACTATTCGGTGATTACGGTCATCGACCGCTTGGCGTCGGACATTCGTATGGAGGTGGTGGCTGAATGGCGCGGACATACCTATCACGACCGCTTGGCATGGCTGGCAGCCCAAATGGCGAGTTACTACTGCGGGGCATTGCTGGTGATAGAGAGCAACACGCTCGAGATGGAATACAGCGAAGGCGACGGCACGCAATATGTGCTCAACACGCTGCGGCATCACTATCGCAACCTATATCGCCGCAAAGGCGACCGTCTCGGCTTTCACACCAACCGCGAAACCAAGACCGAAGCCATATTCCATCTTATAGGCCTTGTGCGCGACCACGGATACATAGAGCACAGCGACGGAGCCATCAACGAACTTGCTTGGTATGAACACAAACCTCGCGGCGGATTCGGCGCAATAGCCGGCCGCCACGACGATATGGTGATGACACGCGCCATAGGCATGCTCATAGCCTCTCGCCTAAATGCATACTCAGCACCCTCACCCACCCTCAGCGAAGTGCTGTAATATGTATCGCTCACAGATTATTATCTCGGCGTAGCCGCCTTTTAACCGCAACGAAGTTGCCGAATAACCGCATCCCCATTAGGTGATGCCTACTAACCGCGGCGCAGCCGCTAAATAACCGCAGCACGACCTGAAAGGTCGAATGCCCGAGCGCAGCGAGTGGCTCGTAGCCGGGGGTGGAGCGAAGCTAACCCTCGGTATCATGACACCCACCATTATGCGTTAGAACGCGAATATCACTTGCTTTGGCGGCCGCTTTCGCGTCCTCCAGACGCTTTTCTGGGGGGATGATGATTTCCCGGGGGTTACGCTAACGCTTAACCCCCGGCTAAGAGCACTCAGGCTTCGCCCTCGGCATTCAACCTTTCAGGTTGGATACCACCGCAGCTTATCATTTGAGGCCAATAATCGTCTGCTGATGATTTATCTCTCACAGATTACACAGATATTATCTCGGCAACCGCCGGTCAGCCTCAGTGATAATCGCCTGCTGATGATTTATCTCTCCGGCGTAGCCGCCTTTTAACCGCAACGAAGTTGCCGAATAACCGCATCCCCATTAGGTGATGCCTACTAACCGCGGCGCAGCCGCTAAATAACCGCAGCGCGACCTGAAAGGTCGAATGCCCGAGCGTAGCGAGTGGCTCGTAGCCGGGGGTGGAGCGAAGCGTAACCCTCGGTATCGTGAAGCCCACTATAATGCGTTAGAGAAGAACGCGAATATCACTTGCTTTGGCGGCCGTTTTCGCGTCCTCCAGACGCTTTTCTGGGGGATGAGGTTTCCCGAGGGTTGCGCTAACGCTTAACCCCCGGCTAAGAGCACTCGGGCTTCGCCCTCGGCATTCAACCTTTCAGGTTGGATACCTTGCATACCATAAACCGCGCCCCAAGCAATTTTCACTCCAGCGAAAAACTTCGCGTTTGCGGCGCCTTTTAACCGCAATTTCGCCACAAGATAAACCGCAATATCGCCGCAAAATAACGCAATCGGGGCGGATGATTTTGAATCATCCGCCCCGAGATTATTTCAAGTAGTTAGATAATGTTTTTCTAACTCGCTATTAGCGTTCCAAACGTACATCAGAGAAGCCGAACCAGCTTGCAGTGGTTTGAGTACCGTCAGCCTTGCGTAACAAGCCATGGAGACGAGTATCCTTGTCGGGGAATGTGATAGCATTGAAGTCATCACTCCAATTACCTACCAAACCACCATCTTGTACGACATAACCGCCCGATACACCATAGATGTAGATAGAGCAAACACCATAATCACCACCGAAGTTAAGATTTTCAGCACAGAAGCTGCCAAATGGTATTTCTACATAACCGGTCTTAGTGGTCAAATCGTAGTAGTAGTTGAGTTGAGCCTCAGCATAGTTAACGCCATTGATACCGATAATGTAAAGAACTTTGTTATAACCTTCTTCACCTTCATCGTAACCAACAATGTTAACGTCCCATTCAACATCTACTTTATCGAAGTAATCATAGACTGTCATCTTCCACTTACCTTGAAGCTTTTCGTAGAATGCAGAGTCGTTGTCCTTAAGAGTAACCACGCAAGAAGCGTTAGTGCCGAGCTTAGCACCATTTACTTCGGTTATGGTAATCTTAAACATACGGTTGGTATTGATATCAGCATCATCAACAGTGTTGATTTCAACGAAAGCTTCTTGAGTTTCAGAACCGATGTTGATAGTCTTAGAAGTCACGATGTAGTGAGTGTCTTCGATAGCCGACTCATTATCGGCAGAAGCTGCTATTGGTTCGCACTTCACTGTGATAGAAACGCGACCGTTTTGCTCACCTGTGCACACTACCGGAATCTTAGCGATACCCTTATTTTCCTTAATAGTCAATTGGGCATCGGCAAACTCTACAGTTGTTGCTGAAGAGGTGTTTGCATCTTCATCCCATTCATTTTCGTTTGAGCAAGATGCCAAACCCAATGTAAGGACTGCGCAAAGTGCATATGCTAATTTATTGATTTTCATAATGTAGGATGATTTTTTAACAAATTAATAACGAATTAATAACCCGGGTTCTGTTGACCAACCAACTGAGGATTGTTTTCGATTTCAGTTGATGGGATTGGCCATACGAAACGACGGTCATCGGCTGCGTAGTGCACGTTGCCAAGAGATACAATCACGCCATTAAGACTTGGATTGACATTCGAGTAATCGATGTTACGAGTAAATTCCTTACCCCAACGACGCAAGTCGCTCAAACGAGTACCTTCGCCAATGAGTTCGATGCTACGCTCTGCAACTGCATTTTCGAACAATGCCTTTTGAGAGAACTGACCATCTGCATCGTAACCTACATAACGATTCTTCAAAAATTCTTGCAAATACTTGCTACCACCTTCTACATTGCAGTACGATCCTGCTTCAGCAGCGATAAGGTACATTTCGCTCAAGCGGAACACCTTTGGATAGTGCATAAAGTTGGGAGTAGAAGTCTTTTGAAGCACAGGGTTACCTGAGAACTTGGTGAATACGTAGCAAGGATAAGGGCTACCTTCAACTTCAATCTTCATAACGCCGAAGAAGTAGCCCCAACGAGCGTCGGTATCGGCTACAGAGTAGAGAACATCGGCAGTAGGAATGTAGTCGGCAGTCTTCTTATCGGTACCCAAGTAGTAGCCACCGGTAGAGTTTGGAAGTTCGTCGGTAGAGCAGAATGGGCGGAAGATGATTTCCTTACTTGTATCGTTAACCCAGAGGTCTTCGAGGCCATCGATGTCGGTCAAAGTGTAAACCTTGCTGTCGATAACTTGCGAAGCCTTGTTGTAAGCGGTTTGATAGTCGCCCTTGAGAAGAGCCACACGAGCTTGCATAGCCACTACAGCCCAAGAAGAGAGGTAAGTAGCCATAGGCTTGAGGTTATCCTTAGCATCAGAAGCTTCAGAGCCTTCGAATTCCTTCAAAGCAGCGTAAGCTTCGTCGAGGTCCTTATTGATAAGAGCATAAGTTTCGTCCTGAGTGCTGCGGCCGGGATACTTGTCGGTTTCACCGGTTGGGTTGTATTCAGTAACCAAAGGAAGACCCTTAGCTGCAGTGCTACCACCGACCTTGCTGTAGTTTTCCATAAACTTGTCGGCAAGCATCCAGTATTGATAAGCGCGGCAGAACTTAGCCTCGCCGAGGTAGCGCTTGAGTTGGTAAAGGTCTTCACCTTCAAACTCGCCGCTTTCAATCATAGATTCAATCTTAGGAATGATGAAGTTAATCGAAGCGATGCGGCTATAGCAGTTAGCCCAGTAAGCTTCGATGTCGCCATCGCCTGAGTCGAAGATACCATTAGAGAGAGTACCAACACGGTTACCGTTGCTGATGATACCCATGAATTGGTCCATCTGGATATCGGGATATGCAAAATACCAACCAGAGTTTACCGACTTAAGAACGTTGTAGAAGTTGTTGCGATAACGATATATGTCGTTAACGTTCTGTACACCGGTCACGTCATCAAGTGAGCCCCATGGTCTCTTATCCATATCGCAAGATGTCAAAACCGAGCACACCAATAATAATGCTAAAAATATCTTTTTCATAATGTATAATCCTCCTATTAAAATTAGAATGTTACTTCTACACCAAATACGTATTGCTTAGTGTTAGGATAGTTGAAGTGTACAAGGTTTGTGTCCGGTTCCGGGTCATAGCCGGTGTATTCGGTCAATGTCCACAAGTTACGTCCTACGAAGAAGAAGTTAGCACGTTCGATACCGGCCTTCTTGGTGAGGAATGAAGGCAAAGTGTATTGAACAGTCACTTTCTTCAAACGGAGGAATGAAGCGTTTTCGAGCATGTGATCGTCGAATTGGATAGCTTCACCATATGCAGGGATGTCAGTTACCTGACCAGGGGTAGTCCATACGTTGAGCATGCGAGTAGTTTGGTTCATCGAAGTAGCACGAGCTGTGTTTTCGATAAAGTAGTTGTCGTTGTTATACAAGTACTTTTCGCCTGCCCATGTAAAGTCGGCACCTACTGCGATGCCCTTCCAACCTGCTTCAGTACCAAAACCACCGGTCAACGGAGCGAACATACTCTTGCCTACAAGGAGAGCGTCGCGTTCTTCGTTGAATTCCTTGGTCAAGTTGTTGTCCTTAGTATACCACATTTGCTTACCGTCGCGTGGGTCAACACCTGCGTAGCGCACCTGCCAGAATTCACCTGATGAGTGACCTACCTTGTATTGCAAACCGTAGTCAGCCAAAGTAAATTCGTCGCGGCCGTTGAAGAGCTTGGTGATGCGGTCGTCGTTGTAGTTGAAGTTTGCACGGAAGTTCCAGTAGTAGTCCTTACCTTGAAGGATGTCAACCTTTACGTCGATATCCACACCGGTGTTAGCCATCGAGCCGATGTTACCTAAACCGCTCGAGTAACCTGTGGTGTAAGAGTAAGGAATGCTGAGAAGCATGTTTTCTGTGCGCTTGTCGTAGAAGTCTACGTTGAGGTTCAAACGGTCGAACAAACGAGTTGAGATACCTACGTCGAACGATTTAACGGTTTCCCAAGTCAAGTTGTAGTTCGAAGGCTGGCTGATACCGATAGTACCTTGTCCGTTGTATGGGTTACCCGAACCGAGAAGGCCGTAGAATGCATAGTTGCTGATTGAAGAGTTACCGGTGGTACCGTAGCTAACTTTCAAAGAAAGAGCATTGATCCAGTCGATTTCGTTCATGAATTTCTCCTTGTAGATATTCCACATAGCACCTACCGACCAGAAAGTAGCCCAACGGGTGTCGGGAGCGAACTTAGAGCTACCGTCGCGACGTACTGTAGCGTCGAGGTAGTACTTTTCGTTCCAGTCGTAGTTAAGATTTAAGAAGTAAGAGTTGAACGCTGTTTCGCTGCGGCTGTCCGAGATGTCGCTGATAGAAACGTTAACACCTTGGTCGAGACGCAATTGGCGAATATCGGTGTGACCATCGGTAAATACACCGAAGCCTGAACTCTTGCTGATGATAGATTCTTCACCGAGAAGTACAGTGAAGTGGTGATCGTTAGCAATGTTGAACTTATATTCAGCTGTGTTGGTGTAAGTGAATTGATAGTAACGAGAGAAGGTCTTTTGAGCATAACCGTCACGACCAGTTACCTTGCTACCCATAGGAGTATAGAATGTAGCGTATGGGAAGCCTTCGTTTTCGACGGTGTAGTCGTAAGCGTCAACAGCCTGTTGAGCACGGATAGTAAGACCCTTGATTGGTTGGATTTGCTCATAGAGGTTAACGTTAGCTGTTACGTTGCGACGGAAAACGTCACGCATCGAGTTAACGAATTCAGGAGTTGTAGAACCTGTATACTTCAAATATTGAGCCTTTTCACCCCAAACGACCTTATCGTTTTCGATTGTATAATAATAAGGTGCATCGAATGGTAATGCCTTACGAGCAAAGAATGCAGGGTTGGTACCATAAATCGAAGAAGATTCGATTTCGTTGTTTTGGTCGTACTTCGAGAAACCGAGGTTAGAGCTCAAACCCACCTTCAACCAATTCTTAATCTTAGAATCGAAGTTGAAGCGAATAGATTCGCGGCGCATACCTGATTGTTCGATAATACCTTTTTGTTCGTGGTGGTTAACCGAAACATAGTAAGAAGTGTTGGCAGTACCACCTTGAATAGAAGCGTCGAGAGTGTAAGTAGGAGCGCTGCTATTGAAGATTACATCACGCCAATTAGTGCTGATGCCATAACGTTCTACGAGTTTGCGAACTTCGTCGGTTACAGGCACGCCAATCATATCGCGGAACTTTACATATTGTGCAGAGTTCATCATATCCTGTTGGTCGTCAACCATCTGAGAGAAACCATATTGTGCGCGGATGTTAACCTTAGCGTTTTCGCCATAACGACCTTTCTTAGAGGTAATTACGATAACACCGTTAGCAGCACGAGAACCGTAGATAGAAGTAGAAGCAGCATCCTTCAATACACTGATGCTTTCGATGTCGGAAGGGTTCAAAGTGTTGAACACCGAAGACGAAATAGGAGCACCATCAAGGATGTACAAAGGAGTAACACCGGCCTCAATAGAGTTTACACCACGAAGACGGATAGAAGCCGACTTCGATGGGTCACCTGAGCCCGACAATACCGAAAGACCTGATACCTGTCCTTGAAGTGCATCAGTGAAGTTTGCGGTAGTAATCTTTTCGAATTGCTTTTCGCCTACAACGGTCACAGCACCTACCACAGAACCGGCTTTCTTACCTGAACCATAACCGGTTACAACGAGGTCTTGCAGCACGTTTTCATCCGAAACGAGTTTTACTACTACGTTCTGACCTGCAGCAACTGTCTGTTCTTCGTAACCTACGTAGCTAATCTTAAGTTGCTTTACATAGTCAGGCACGTTGAATGAGAACTTTCCGTCGAAGTCGGTTGATGTACCGTTAGTTGATCCGATTGGAAGAACTGATGCTCCAACAAGAGGTTCGCCTGTCTCTGAGTCAACTACTGTACCATTCACTACCTTTGCCTCAGCAAGAGCCGGGAAAAGTATGGCACACATAGCGACCATAATAAATAACAGCTTTTTCATACCTTAATTAATAATAATTAGACAAAATATTTATTTTATTTCTCTTTTCTCTGTTTGTTTCGTGTTCATTTATCATGCGAAAACATACACTAAACATTGTCGGCAAATTTACACAAAATTTTGCAATCACTCATAAAAAATCTAAAGATTAACATTAAAACGATTATACCATTAAGCCAAATTCGTTTCAATTCGAAACACCGGACAACAAAAAACATTTCAATTTCTTACCTCATTTCACTATATCGGCAGCACCCAAACAAAAGGGTAAGTAAAAAGCTCATACACTTATCGCTGATAATCAGATATTTATAAGTGGTTTTCTTACAATTAACCCCGGTTCGCTCATTTTGCGCTACAATTTTTACATTTCGAAACACTTCAGCATCAACCGATAACAGAAAAGTGTTAACAAAGAGGACAATTTAACTAAACAACAATTAACATTTTCGCGCCCGGACTATCCAAATTTACAACTATTTTGCCGTTTCAATCCAACAATTGTAACAAAAATCGCTATTTTTATTATCTAATTGTAATTAACACACATATTTTTTGCACAATTTGTTTACTTCAAGACATTAAAAACGATAAATGAATAAGGATACAGCCTATATACTTACACATATTAATATTTTTCATTCTATTAACCCAATCGACATACGGCGCTATATAAGCCATTTCGATATATATTACGAAATTTCTACCACCTTCGCGCTTCAGACACTCACAAAGCAGCCCCCTTACCATACACAGTTGCCTACAATAGTGCTCCGGCAAGGAATGTAGCCTCCGAGTGGGCTATACGGACAATACCGGGCGTTTCCACAAACTGCGCGAGAATCGAAAATTTCGATCAAACTATCAAGTGGCTCCAAAATACGCAATTCTCAGCGAGTTTACGATAATCCGGGATTTCACATGCAAAACTAAAAAAAACGAAGGGCTACCACATCTCGATAGTCCTTCATTATACATTTGTAGCACTTTCTAAAAAGCAATCACTTCTTAGCAGCAGCTTCCAAAGATGCCTTACGGAATTCCTTCATTGCCTTTTCGATAGCAAGTGAAGCCTTGCGAGCACGTGTACCAGCAGCCTTGTTACCATTTTCAAGCTGTGCAGTTGCGTCCTTCAAAAATTCTGCGTAAGTAGCAGCGATTTGTTCAACTAGTTCTTTCATCGTTGTTCCGTTTTTAAAAGGTTTTTAATAATAATCGGTGTAAAGATAATCAAAAAATTAAAAATATCGCAATATAATCAACTAATTTTCAACATTTTTTATATTTCTACCCATTTTTTCCGATTTTTGCCACCAAATAACGCATAAAACAGCCTTCTGACGGGCATTTAAGCCATTTTTCGCACAAAATTTTACAGCCTCATGAGTATCTGCTATCCTATAATCGAAAGAAAATATCTAAATTTGCAGCCGGAGAAATATTAACAACTACACATTATTATATATAGAGATGCAGATACTACTGGCATGCGCAAAAACTATGACTTCGAGCACCAAAATCGAAGCGCCCACGGTGAGCAAACCACGATTTGAAGCTGAGGCACGACAATTCGCCCTCGCTATGATGAACTATTCGGTAAGTGAAGTGGCTCAGATGATGCATTGCTCCACATCGATTGCTGCCACCACTCGCAGCCGGTATGCCAATTTCTTCCGCAACGAAGAACTCCTGCCAGCCATACTTGCCTACACCGGGCAAGCCTATCGCGGACTCTGCGCCAATACCTTCACGGCCGACGATATGCTTTTCGCGCAAAATCACCTGCACATCACTTCGTTTCTCTACGGATTGCTGCGCCCGCTCGATCTCATTCACCCCTATCGTATGGAGGGCAACGTGGAATTGGAGCCCGCCAAGGGCATTAATATGTTTGCCTTTTGGCGCAGCCGCCTCACGCAATGCCTCATAGATGCCGTGAAAGCCGACGACGGAACCTTGATGCACCTCGCTACCGAAGAGATGGAGCACCTTTTCGAGTGGAAACGCATCTGTAAGGAGTTGCGCGTGATTCAACCACAATTTTTGTGCGAGCAAAACGGTAGGCTAAAAATAGTGGCAGTGCACGCCAAAACTTGCCGCGGTGCTATGACTCGGCACATCATCACTCGCCGCATCAGCCACCCCGAAGATGTGACCTCGTTTGAACATCAAGGCTTCGTATTTTGCCCGGAACTGAGCGAAACCAACCGACCCGTATTTGTGAAAAAATAAACACTAAAAGCGACTTTTTCACAACTCAAAAGATAAACTGCATTTTAGTACACCCCTAAATACCCAACGCACATTAAGTTATTTCCACCCAAATAATGCGAAATTTTGGGCAAATTTGCTTTGAGCAAGCATTAACATTAGTTTACATTTACACCTATAAAAGCACGCCAATTCAATATACATTAACCAAACTACAGCCTCAAATACATCTTTTAACTTTACGATAACATAAATTAAACATGAAATATTTTTTTGTAAAGCTTTTAGGTCTACATTTGCCCTACTTTTCGAAGAGCAAAGTACAAAAACTATAAATGTAAAATTTTAACAAATAAACCAAATATTTTCTTTAAATATGAAAACTAATGTTAAACCGGCAGAGGGCAAACTTGGTGTTCTCGTAGTTGGATTAGGAGCAGTAAGCTCAACTTTTATGACAGGTGTATTGATGACACGCAAGGGTCTTGCAAAGCCTGTTGGTTCGATGACTCAATACGACAAGATTCGCGTAGGCCGCGGTGCCGACAAGAAATATCTTGCCTACAAGGACATAGTTCCTATCGCTAACCTTAACGACATCGTGTTCGGCGCATGGGACGTTTACCCTGCTAACGCTTACGAAAGCGCCATCAACTGCGAAGTGCTTAAGGAAAAAGACATAGAGCCCGTAAAGGACGAACTCGTGAAGATAGTTCCTATGAAGGCTGCCTTCGACAAGAACTATGCAAAGCGTCTCGACGGCGACAATGTAAAGACTTGCAAGGATCGCTGGGACATGACCGAGCAAATTCGCGAAGATATTCGCCAATTCAAAGCTAACACCGGTGTAAACCGCATCGTGGTGCTTTGGGCTGCTTCTACCGAAGTGTATGTGCCTGTTAACAAGGACGTTCACTACAAGCTTGCCGACCTCGAAGCCGCTATGAAGGCTAACGATACCGAAAACATAGCTCCATCTATGTGCTATGCTTATGCTGCACTCAGCGAAGGCGCTCCTTTCATCATGGGTGCTCCTAACACCACTGTCGACATTCCTGCTATGTGGGAACTCGCCGAAAAGACTCAAATGCCTATCGCAGGTAAGGACTTCAAGACCGGTCAAACTCTCGTTAAGTCGGGCTTCGCTCCTATCATCGGCACTCGCTGCTTAGGTTTGGCAGGATGGTTCTCTACCAACATCCTTGGCAACCGCGATGGTCTCGTGCTCGACGAACCGGCTAACTTCCGCACTAAGGAAGTGAGCAAGTTGTCGACTCTCGAATCGATCTTGGTTCCTGAAGTTCAACCCGACCTCTATGGCCACGGCAACGACGAAGACACTCAATACTACCACAAGGTGCGCATCAACTACTACCCACCACGCAACGACAACAAGGAAGGTTGGGACAACATCGACATCTTCGGTTGGATGGGCTACCCAATGCAAATCAAGATCAACTTCTTGTGCCGCGATTCTATCCTCGCTGCTCCATTGTGTCTCGACCTCGTATTGCTTAGCGACCTCGCTGCTCGCGCCGGCCGTTGGGGTACTCAACGCTTCTTGAGCTTCTTCCTCAAGAGCCCGATGCACGACTACACTCAAGACGAAGTGCCTGTTAACCACCTGTTCCAACAGTATGTAATGCTCAAGAACGCTTTGCGCGAAATGGGTGGCTACGAAGCTGACGAAGAAATCGACTAATAATCGATAATAATGATTGTATCCAAAAACAATCAACACAAGAATTAATAGTACTGCGGGATGCACCTTGACGGTGCATCCCGCTCGTGCATTGATTCTTATGCTATAAGGATTATTATTCATCAAAAATTGCAACAGCTGATTATAAAATATTAGCAAAAAAAAATTGATTACCACTCAACTATTTAGTATTTTTGCTAAAGCATAAAAACTTGCAGTAGAGAATACGAGCAGTAGACATATAAGTTATGATATTGTCTAATGCGAAATGGTAACTTAAATAAAACAGAAACGATATGGCTGAAGACACATTTAGGGAAGTTGAAAAAGAAACAGCAAACCAAATAGCTGATATATACATGAATCAGCTAAAGAGAACAAAAGAGTATTATGTCGATATATATCCTTTTGAAATATCGCATGAAGGATATTATAGGGATTTCTCAGAAGAAGATTTGGAAAAAATTCGCAAATGTAAAGCAATAGCAATTGAGGAAGACATTCCACTTGATGAAATTTTAGAAAGTGAATATAGCGAAATAAACGACAAAGCATTAGAGTACATCAATTGGTCTGGTTATAATGATAATGATGATTTTATTCCTTTTGTACACGATATTGACATCGACAACCCTGTGAAGTTTTGTTCATTTGAGATTATTGAAATAGATAAAAATCAAGATATTGCTCCAAGGCGCTATTGTTCCTCTGCGCCTATTGATGATAATGAATATAAAGAACTACTCGTTGAACTGATGATTAATGCCAATCGTTATTCAATGAATATGCTTGTTTATAACAAACCGGAACTTGCCAAGAAAATAATTAATCACTTGGTAAGGACTTCTTGGGATGGATATGGCGATAACTTTTATACATTTGCAATCGAGTTGAAAGAATTAAAGAATGCTGTAGAAAGGATTCTTAATCCATTCATTGATCAGATTGGAATTTTCAATTGCGATAACGAATCGTATCAAACATTTGCACACAGACATCAGATAATACCAGGGGACGAAAATTTTAGCGGGATTTATAGTTCTAATGTTCTCACCGTATCATTATCCTTTGAAGGAACAAAAATAGTATTCTCAAAAGGGGAGCATAAAGACTTCGAATCTAAATATGTGTCTTTTAGTGTAAACGCATATGATGTAATAAACAAGTTCTCCCTTAAAGGTCCGCAAGATATTATCCCATATATAAAAGACCACTATAACATTGAGAACTGCTATGAAACTCTCAAAAGAGATTTAAAAGTTGAAATTGATTGAATAATTCAAAATCTATAAGCAAAAAATAGCGCTGCCGATGTGCATATGTAGCACGCATTTAGCGCTCAGAGTTATAACTAAAGTCTCGCGAAGCACTTTCACGAGGCTTTTTTGCACCTATTCCTATCAAATTACCATACTGTTGCGCAGACAACAATCATTTTAGCTCCAAACCAATTTGTAAAGCATCGTTATTTGCAATAACGGAAATTTTTAGTAGTTTTGCACATTATTGTAACCATAATAATTCCCGTGAAACTCAGCCCCATTGTGTGGGCACAAACCACATAAAAGATGAAAAAATTCATAGTAATAGCAGCAATGGCAATTGCATCATCAAACATCAGCGCACAAAAATTGTTTACCCTCGAAGACCTAAACTTCGGCGGCAAAAACTATAAGGAAATGACGCCCAAGAGGCTTCACACCACTTGGTATGGCAACCAACTCACCACCTACGATGCAGAGCACTTCTACAGCATCGACAAAACCAGCGGCGAACGCTCGGCAATCGACGACCCTCGCACCAAGCGCACCACACTCGAAGATGGCACTCAACAATTGGAGTGGAACGAGCAATCGCGCACTTGGGCTTATCTTAAGGACCACAATCTGTATGTGAAATGCGGCGATGCCGAGCCTGTGCAAGTGAGCCGCGATGGTTCGCGCGAGATAGTCTACGGCCAATCGGTGCACCGCAACGAATTTGGCATCACCAAAGGCACTTTCTTCTCGCCCGACGGCAAGAAACTGGCATTCTACCGCATGGACCAAAGCATGGTGACCGACTATCCGCAGGTCAACACCTTCGAACGCTCTGCCACCTATGAGCCCGACAAATATCCTATGGCGGGCATGACTTCGCACAAAGTGACCGTGGGCATAGTGGACGTGACCACCGGCAAGACTGTATACCTCGACCTCGGCGACACCACCGACCGCTATTTCACCAACATAGCCTGGAGCCCCGATGGCACTACACTTTACCTAATCGAAGTCAATCGCGACCAGACCGACTCGAGCCTCGATGCCTACTGTGCCGCTTCGGGCAAGAAAACCGCTACGCTCTATCGCGAACACAACGACCGCTATACCGAGCCATTGCATCCCATCACCTTCCTTCCGTGGGACTCCAAGCGTTTTATCTATTGGAGCCAAAAGGATGGTTATCAGCACCTTTACCTCATGAACACCGAGGGCATCATTGAGCGCCAGCTCACTCAAGGCAATTGGGTGGTGCGCGCCTTGGCGGGATTCTGCGAAGCCAATCACAGCATAATCTATGTGAGCAACGAGATACATCCGCTGCAGATGAATATCTTCAGCCTCAACCTCGATAACGGCAAGAAAAAACGCCTCGACAACGGCAAGGGAGTGCACAATGCGAGTCTCTCAGCCGATGGAAAATGGGTGGTGGACACTTGGAGCGAGCCTGATGTGCCTCGCGTGACTGCCGTTACCAACACCATCACCGGCAAGACCACCGAACTGCTCCGCAGCGATGACCCTTGGGCGGGATATGCTCAACCCTCGTTCGAAATGGGCAGTCTGAAAGCCGACGACGGCGTCACCGACCTCTATTGGCGTATGGTGAAGCCCGCCGACTTCGACCCGGCGAAGAAATACCCCGTGGTAATCTACGTCTACGGCGGTCCGCATGCCCACAATGTGGAAGCATCGTGGCACTGGTATTCGCGCTCGTGGGAAACTTATATGGCTCAGAAGGGCTATATAACATTCATTCTCGACAATCGCGGCAGCGAAAACCGCGGTTTGGCATTCGAGCAGGTCACTTTCCGCCACTTGGGACAGGTGGAGATGCGCGACCAAATGGCAGGCGTGGAATATCTGAAATCGCTCCCCTACATCGATGCCGACCGCATAGGCGTGCACGGATGGAGTTTCGGCGGATATATGACAATATCGCTCATGACCAACTACCCCGACACCTTCAAGGTGGGCGTGGCTGGCGGTCCGGTTATCGACTGGAAATGGTATGAAGTGATGTACGGCGAACGATATATGGACACCCCGCAGACCAATCCCGAAGGCTACGAACAGACTTCGCTGCTCAATAAGGCTAAGGACCTCAAGGGCAATCTGCTCATTATTACCGGCATGAACGACAATACCGTGGTGCCTCAGCACTGCCTTATGTTCCTCGACCGCTGCGCCGAAGAGGGCACCTATCCACTCTTCTTTGCCTATCCGGGACAGCAGCACAATATGTACGGGCACAAGTCGGTGCACTTGCACGAAATGATTACTCGCTATTTCGAAGATTATCTTAAATAATTATTATTCAACACTTTAGGCGTAGTGCAAAACACTCTGATAGTAATCACCGGGCCCACCGGCGTGGGTAAAACCGACACCGCCATAGGCGTTGCCAAGGCGTTGGGATGCGAAATCATCTCAGCCGACTCGCGCCAGATTTACCGAGGCATACCCATCACCACCGCCGCTCCCACTCCCGAGGAGCAGGCGCAGGTGAAGCACCACTTTGTGGAGTTTAAGAACCTCGACGAATACTACAGCGCGGCGCAATTTGAAGATGATGTGATGCAATTACTGCCTCGGATGTTCGAAAAATGCCCATACGCGGTGATGTGTGGCGGTTCGATGATGTATGTCGACGCTGTGTGCCGCGGCATCGACCAAATACCCACCATAAGTCAGGAGGTGCGCCAAGCCACGCTGCAATTATACGAAGAAATAGGCCTCGAGGGCATGCTTGAGCGCCTAAAAGCCCTCGACCCGGAATATTACGAAGTGGTCGACCGCAAAAACACCAAGCGAGTGATACACGCCCTGGAAATCTGCGCCCAGAGCGGCGGCACCTATACCTCATTGCGTACCGGAGCAGCCAAACAACGCCCGTTTCGCATCATCAAAGTAGCTCTTAATGTGGATCGCGCCACGCTCTTCGACCGCATCAATCGCCGCGTGGACAAGATGATAGCCCTCGGCATGGAAGAGGAGGCTCGCAGCGTGTATCATCTGCGACATCTCAATTCGCTTAACACCGTGGGATTCAAGGAGATGTTCGCCTACTTCGATGGCATTATGGACTACCACACCGCATGCGAACGCATCAAGAAAAACACACGCGTTTATGCAAAAAAACAACTCACTTGGCACGCCAAAGACCCCGAAATAGTGTGGACCGATCCCACGCAGGCATTCGACACAATTATGCAGATTATTCGGTAGGCATCACCTCGGTGGTGATGCGGTTAGTAGGCGGCTATGCCGCGGTTATTGGCATCACTTTGATGGTGATGCGGTTAGTAGGCAACTTCGTTGCGGTTAGTAGGCGGCTGCGCTGCGGTTAATTGCTGCGGTTTTTGCCGCAAAGGTATCCAACCTTTCAGGCGCGCTGGCGGTGATATTTTAACACGGATTTCCACAGATTGAGGGTGGAGGTGATGGTTTTAACACGGATTTCCACAGATTATTTGCGACGATACGGAAAGGCAGGTGACTATCAGCCTCTCGAGGCTGGGCGGGCGCTGTAGCCGAAATAAAATCTGTGAGAGATAAAATCATCAGCCTCTCCGGGGAGACGGGCGTTGGTTATTCTTCGGTGGATTCGGCTTCGCTTATCTTGTTCTTGATATAGGGCAATTCCACCACTACGGCAAAGCCGCCGGTGTATTCGGTGTCGATATAGATGTTTCCTCCCATGCGGGTGATGAGTTCTTTGCAAATAGGCATACCCAAACCCGAACCGGGCGAGAAGGTATCTACTTTCTCGAAGCGTTCGAACACTATGTGCACTTTTTCGGGCGGCACTCCTATGCCGGTGTCCTCCACGCGGATGCGTAGGGTGCGACCATCGATGCTCACCACGGTCTTCACATATCCCTCCTTAGTAAAACGGAATGCATTGCTATAGAGATTGTTAAACACCTTGGTGAGGCGCATCTCGTCGCACACAAACATAATGGATTCGCTCGGCGATTCCACTATTTTCTTCACGTTATCGTTGCCGTAGGCATTGAGTGAATTGTTGATGATAAGCATCAGGTCGGAGATATCCCACTTGAATGTCACGCGGTTGGCGTCGAGGCGGCCGAGGTCGAGAATGTTGTTGATAAGCACCATAAGTGACGCCGAATTTTCCTCCACAATGCGAGCATATTCGTGATGCACATTGCCCTCCTCGGCATTCTGCACCAACAAGCCGCTGAATCCCACTATTGCATTGAGCGGAGTGCGTATTTCGTGACTCATATTTGAGAGGAAGAGGGTTTTGAGTCGGCTGTTGTTCATGTGGCGTTGCAGGGTCACCTTGAGAGCATCTTGGCGTTGCAGCAACTTATTCTCCTCATCGCGAAGGCGCACTTCCACTCTGCGCAGGCGGGCATTAAGGCGACGCGTGCGGCGCACATGGTAGGCAAAGAGAGCCACAAAGATGAGCAATAGCACGAGTCCAAAGAGTGTAAAATAGGAGCGCTTGCGTTGCAATTCCGCCTCATATTCTTTGCGCACACGGGTCTCAAACTGGTCGTGACAGATATCCTGAAATTGCACAAACTCGCTGAGCGAGGTTTGGTTGAACTCCGATTGCAGCGAATCGTAGGCTTGATAGAAGCAATAAGCCGATTCCTCATATCGGCCCATGCAATTAAGTATATCGCCCTTGGCATAGAGTTTAGCCTGATGGCTTTCGAGCGACGACTTGTCGAGTTCGCCGAGCAATTCATACGCCTTATCATAGTCCTTGCGCGCCAAGTAATATTCCACAAATGTTCGCTTCACGCGGTCTTCTACAAACCAGTCGTCGATGGTCTTGAATGAGCGCAGTCGTGCGAAATAGTTGTCGGCTTGCTGGGTATCGTTCTTTTTCACGCTATTGAGCAACGCGTAGGCATAATAGAGTTTCAGGCAGCGATCGTAGAGGCCGCCGGTCGATTTGCCTATACCTCCTTCCACAAATATCATTTCCATCTCGCGCAGATAGAAGTCGTAGTTGTCGAAGTTGTTCCATTCGTTGCAGCACTCCAGAATCTGGGTGAGCAGTTGGAAGCGATAAGTGGCGCGTTTGCCGCGCTTATCGAGCAACTGGAATCCGCAGAAATAAGCATCGATGGCGCGGTCGTAGATTTTGGTCTTCATATACACGTCGCCGAGCAGTTCGTAGCAAGTCACCTCGCCGTCCTCGCTATGCAGTCGCTGGGCTTCGTTCTGCAACTTCATAGCCAAGCCGAGTGCCTTCTCGGTGTTGCCTTGGCCGAGATAGCCCGAACTCTGAAAGTACATTATGTCGAAATAGCGCGAATATACTTCAGGAGTGAGTTCCACCTCATCGGCCTTATTAGCCCATACGAGCACGCTATCCATATTGTCGATATTATAATAGTAGCGACAAAGTTGCGAAATGGCCACTGCACGATATTCGTTGTCGCCATCGCGCTTGTCGCAAGCAAGTTTGTAAAGTTTCATCAGGTAGTCGCGCTCCTCGGGATAGCCGAAATACACATCGGCGAGGTGCTCGAGTGCCTTGAGGCGCAGGAGATAGTTATCCGATTCGTTGTACAGCTTTATCAAGCGTTGCACCTCCTTTTTATCATCTATTTCCAGACCCGCAGCCGAGGCTATTGATGCCACCGCGGGCGTTACAGCCATAGCACGCCCCACGGCGATGACAGTTGTCACTGCCACCACAGTCAGTGCCTTTAAGGCAAACGGGCTAATATGTCTAAATATGTTCAACATAAATGCTACCGGGCTATTCCTTTACTTGGTCCGACATCATCGACTGCAACATTGTGGGGTGTTGGAACACAAATTTGGCACCCTGAGTATATGATGCGTCGACATATAGTTGTCCGTATAATTGATTGGAAATCGAGCGACAGATAAACAAGCCGAGGCCTGAGCCTGTGCTGGTTTCACTGCCTTTCTCAAACTCCTCGAAAATCGAGTTCTCTTTGCCTTTGGGTATACCGCAACCGGTGTCGATAACCGAGAATGTCACATAGTGCTCGTCGACCGCCAATTCGAGTGTAATCGACCCCTCGGAGGTGAATTTTGCGGCATTGCCCAGCAGGTTGGTGAGCAACTGCTGCAAGCGATAGCGGTCGGTGGTGAGCATCACTTCGGGTTGGTCGCAGCGATACACGAGTTTCACATTGTCGGCAATAAGTGCACTGAGCGAGTAGAGGCTGGTGCGAGCCAACTCGGTGACATTGATTTTCTCGAGATGCAGCGATGTACGCTCGTCGTCACGCTCTTCGATAATCTGGTTCACGAGGTCGAGCATAAGGTCGCTGTTGGCGCGGATAATCTGCGTAAACTCCTTACTTTCCTCATTGTTTTCGCAACTTGCTGCCAGAATTTCGCTAAATCCCACTATAGCATTAAGCGGGGTGCGTATCTCGTGACTTATATTAGCGATAAACTCATTTTTCTTGCGGCAACTCTCCTCTTCCTGCTTGATGGCATTGGCAAGATTGCTGTTGACGGCAGCCACTCGCTTGCTATTGTCCTCGATGCGGCTGTTCATCTGCTTGAGTTTGCGCGAAATCTTTACATTTCGAAAGAGCAAACCTATGAGAACAAAAAGCGACAAGAGCGCCAAAGCCACGCCCACAGTGAGGGCTATATTCAGGTTGCGACCTTCGCGCAGACGTGTATCATCGAGCGCAGTTTCTTCGCTGAAGCGTTTGCTCAACTCGCCGTACTGTTCCACCTCGCGTATCATGGTTTCGCGCATATTATTGCTCAGGGCATCGTTGGCATCGCGAAACGCCTTTGCCGATTTAGGCATCATACCCACCTTCCAATAAGCGGCTGCAAGCACGGTGTAGTAGAGATGGTGATAGCGGCTGCGTTGCTGCAGCAGATAGTCTATATCCGTCTCCACGTCCTCTATATTTCCGAAATCGCGATTCACCATGGCGCGCATGAGTGCAAACTGTATCAGCGACCACTCTGTAGGAATGTAATTGTTGTTCCACATTTGGTCGAGATACTCTTTCACCTTGTCGACATCGTTATTGAAAACATAAATATTGAGATATTCCAGAGCCACATTCCAGCGCATTTCTTCCATACAACGGTCGTTGTCGAAGCGTCCGCTCTTTAGCAGCTCGTCCCACTCCTTCACCAAGCGCATCGATTCTTCTACATTGCCCATATAGAAAGCCGATTCGGTGGCTGTCATATATGCCATCTGCACATAGTAGCCTTCCGGTCGCTTCGACAATACGGGGAAAAATTTTTCGGTCAACTCATAAGCCTTATCATCCTGACTGAGAAACGAATAGATATCGGCATTAAGCACAGCCACTATGGCGTCAACTATTTCGTCGTGCACTTCGACGGCGTAGTGCTCGAGTTCTTGCAGTTCGTTCCAAGCGTCGCGCATATTACCGTTCCAGTAGAGCACTTCCACCTTGTAGTATTTGGCGAGCATCCAGTGGTGGCCCTTACCACCGGTAATCCTCTCCACCTTGGCGCAGTATTCGCGCACCATCTCTATGTTGTCGAATGAATTGTAGTTGCGGCACATATCCACATAGCAATCGAGCTCGAGATTGCGTTCCTCGAGACTGATGGCTATTTCTAATTTTTTCTCTATGTAGGGCACCTCATCTATCTGGTTATAGAAAAGCTTGGTGAGCTCGTCGTAGATATGATAGCGCTCGCGAGGGTCGGTGGCACCTTGCAAGTCGCGCAGCAAAATTTCCTGTTTGGGTCGGACTTTATCGTATTGCTTACGCTTGATGTCGACAATGCTCTCCATACCGGCATAAGCCACACCGGGAACAAGCATCACAAACAAAAGCAATATTTGCACAATCCTTCTCATCAGGCAATCTCTCTATTGGTTAATATCTCACATTATCATATAAAATCTAAGTTTAATCAGTGCCTATAATTGTAGCCACAATCTTACGCGAGCCGGCGTAGTTGCGAAACTCGCATAAATAAATACCTTGCCAAATGCCCATATTCAGCCTGCCATTGGTGATGGGAATATTGAGCGACACTCCGGTGAGCGAACTCTTGGCATGAGCCGACATATCGTCGTCGCCCTCCATCGTATGGCGAAAATACGGCTCTCCGTCGCGCACCAAGCGGTCGTAGACGGCTGCCATATCCACCGTCACATCGGGGTCGGCATTCTCGTTGATGGTCAGCGCCGCCGAGGTGTGCTTCAGAAACAAGTTGAGCATACCCGCTCGGGGCAACTCTCCTATCTGCCCGAGCACTTCGCCCGTTATCAGATGACAACCACGGCTTCGTGCCTTGAGTGCAAATTCTTTCTGATAGAAAACCATATTCCGTATTACAAAATTAGCTGTAGGCTTCAGCAATACTGCCTTGCGAAATTCATTTGCTCTACTCCACTCGGCTCACACTGCTTAATATACATTACATCAAGATGCTAAATTAAGTTTTAATTTTTGAATTTACAACTTTTTACAAAAATTTTTCGCCATTTTTACAATATTTTCATCCTAAAAAGCCATATCCATTGCCCCAAGTTACCAAGGTGTGAATATGCAAGATTATGCACACGGCATGTTTTGCTTGCAGGCTTTGCCGTGCCATATTGCGGCTTCGGAGCACGAAAAATGCACCCGATGCTACCACATATCGCGGAAATTAGTTAATTTTGACGAAAATTTTTCAAAAACCCTATCAACTTAGTTTTCCCAATGGCAAAACGCAGATTACTCACTATCGCCTTGGCTGCAGCCTCGGCTATGACCATTGTAGCCCACGATTTTCAAGGCGCGGTCGACCGATTTGTCAATCAAAATATTTTCAAAAATGCCTCGGTGGGCGTGTGTGTGCTAAGCCTCGACTCCGGCACGGTGGTTGCCGCCAATGCACCTCATCAGTCGCTTATCACGGCTTCTACCATGAAGACCGTAACCTCGGCTTCGGCGCTCGAATTGCTCGGCACCGACTTCACTTTTCTCACCGAAGTGAACGCCGTGGGCAAAATCCACGACAATCATCTCAAAGGCGACCTCGTGGTGGTGGGTCACGGCGATCCCACGCTCGGCTCACGCCATTTTGCCAAGATGCCTAATTTTGTGGATAGCGTGGTGCGTGCCGTGAAGAGTCTCGGCATAGACCGCATCGATGGCAATATCATTTTCGATGAGAGTGCCTACCCCTTCGAAACTTTCAGCGACCTGTGGATGGCTGAGGATTTGGCTTACGACTACGGTCCGGGCGTGCATGCCATCAATTTTTCCGACAATCTTGTCAGTCTCAGCTTCGACCGCTCGGGCAACACTGCCACCGACTTTGTGTTCACCCCCGCTGTGCGCAACCTCGAGGTGGTGTGTCATGCCACTATTGGCGACAAGCAGGATATGCATCGCCTGCTCAACATAGGGCCTAACCCCAATATTCTGCTCTATGGCTCGATAAAGCGCAGCGACAAGCGCTACGTAAGCGATTTTGTCAACCCCAATCCCGCCCAACTGCTCTGCGACAGCATAGATGCAGCATTGCGCAATGCCGACATTCATGTGCGTCACAAGCACCAGCATCACGCCGATGCCGACACCGTGCTCGTGATGCAATACCATTCGCCCAAACTCAAGCAAATAGTGCAATCGCTCCTCGACCGCAGCGACAATATGTTCACCGAGGCTGTGCTTCGCGCTTTGGCTTTATACAACGGCCAAGAAGCCACTGCGGCCAACGGCATTGCCACCATCGATTCGCTCTGGCGAGCCAAAGGACTCGACACCAAACCGCTCTTTCAGCGCGACGGCAGCGGACTCGCCCGCAATGGCCGTGCTTCGGCGCATTTCTTCACTCAGATGCTGCGCCAAGTAAATGCCGACAGCACCGCTATAGGCGTGCCTATGGCATCGCTGATGACTCGCCTCGGCGTGACAGGAAACATAGGCCAACGCATCAAAAAATCGCCTCTCGCAGGCAAAATTGCATCTAAATCGGGCAGTATGAGCGATGTGCAGTGCTATGTGGGTTATTTCCCGGTCGAAAATCCTCAATATTCGTGGGCTATACTGGTGAACAACTGGCACGGCTCGCGCGCCAATCTCAAGGACGAAATAGAATTGCTGCTGCTCAACCTATTCTCGGGGCTCGGCAGCACCTCTTCTTCGGCCGATGAGTGAACTGACCGCGACGGAATGTTAAAAAGAGTTGCATTATTGCCATTTTTATCATCCTATTTGTTGTGATGTAAGCACTTTTTTAATAGGTTTGCAGTATATTTCCTAAATAGGCACTTTTTTTAAGACAACTATAAAAAACTCAACAATATGGATAATTCACTCGAGCAACTGCTGAAGCAGGTATTAGAATTGGAAGGACTTATCCTCGTGGCTCAACGACGAGGCGAAGAGGCTCCGCTGGCTGTGCATCAACTCATAAGCGAAAAGGCAGCTCAAATAGGTGCTTTTGCCGCTGCTGAGAAGCCTGCCGACGAGCCTGCTAAGCAAAATGCCATCGATGCTCTGCCCGACGACGAACCCGACGACGACATCACTCTGGAATTTGTAGACGAAGACGCTGACACAGCCGATGAAGATGCTGACGCAGCCGACACTGCCGCAGCCGACGAAGAGCCTCAGCCCGAACCCGAAGTGACTGTTGTGGTGGACGATGAGCCTGAAGTAGTGGTAGAAGTTGTGCCTGAACCTGAACCCGAACCCGCCGAGGAACCTGAAGCAGAGCCGCAGCCCGAACCTGAGCCTGAGCCTGAAAGCATCGAAGAGGAAGCCACCGCCCAAGAAGCTGCCGATGCAGAATCAGAACCCGAAATTGCTGCCGATGCCGAGCCTGTCACTGCCGACGACTTCACCACCGTCGATGACGAGCCGGTGCGCCTCGACGAGGCCTTGCAGCGCAATATGGTTAAGGACTTGCACCACGCGTTCTCGCTAAACGATCGTTTCCGCTATCGCCGCGAACTCTTCGGCAACAGCGACCAAGTGATGGAAGAAACACTCAACCACATAGAAAGTATGGCTACCTTCGACGAAGCCGAAAACTATTTCTACAACGACCTCGAGTGGGAATACGATTCGCCCGAAGTGGCTGATTTTATGGTTATTATCAAGAACTATTTCTGGAACAAACGTCCACAATTATAATCCACTATGGCGGGCAAACTCTACATCGTACCCACACCCGTGGGAAATCTCGAAGATATGAGCGTGAGAGCAGTGAATGTGCTCAAGAGCGTGGACGCGGTGCTCGCTGAGGACACCCGCACCAGCGGCGTGCTGATGAAGCATTTCGGCATTGCCACACCCATGCACAGCCACCATAAGTTCAACGAACACGACGCCTTGCCTGCGGTGATGGCGCAACTCGAGGGCGGCAAAACCTTGGCTCTCATCTCCGACGCGGGCACTCCGGCCATCTCCGACCCGGGATTTCTGCTCGTGCGCGAATGTCGCCGCCAAGGCATAGAGGTGGAGACGCTGCCCGGACCTACGGCATTTGTGCCGGCTCTCGTCAATTCAGGTTTGCCTTGCGAACGATTTTGCTTCGAGGGCTTCCTGCCTCAGAAAAAAGGCCGCGCCTCAAAACTCGCAGCACTCTGCGACGAGCAGCGCACCATGATTTTCTACGAGTCGCCCATGCGCTTGCTTAAAACACTGCAACAGTTTGCCGAGACTTTCGGCGCCGACCGCGAAGCATCGGTGAGTCGCGAAATATCTAAGGTGCACAACACCACCCACAATGGCACATTGCAGGAATTGGTCGACTATTTCACTCTTAATCAGCCGCGTGGCGAGATAGTGATAGTGGTGGCAGGCAAAGAACCCGAAGCCACCGTGAAGGTCGACAAATACGCTAAGTTTAAAAACAAATTCAAAATAGAAGACAGCGAATAATCTACATTCAGTCAGTTTCATCACTCACACTAATTATTTTTATCATGAGAAAGTCAGCATTTTCACTAATATGTGCCCTGGTGGTCACCATGTGTGCCTGCTCGGGAAACGAAAAGACCGAAGAAGCGCAGCAATATGCCAACACCGAACGCGATGACTCGCTGCGCACAGCACTCGCCGAGAAGGACAGTCTGCTATCGCTTTTCGCCACCATCAGCGAAGGCATTTATCAGATTAAGGAGATGGAAAATCTGCTCAGCGTGTCAAACCTCTCTAACGAGTCGCCAAGCCGCAAGCAGGAGATTATCAACGACATAAAACTCATAAAACTCGACATCGAGAGCCGCCGTCGAAGCCTCGAAAACCTCGAAGCTCGCCTGAGCAAATCGAACAACTACAACGAGGAGATGAAAAAGACCATCGAGGCACTGCGCTCGCAAATAGCTATGCAAGAGGAAACTATAGCCAATCTGCAAGCCGAACTCGCTGCCGCTAACATCAAAATCAGCGACCTCAACAAGGATGTGGATTCGCTCATCACTCGCAATGCCGAAACCACCATCGAGAAAAAAGCAGCACAAGAAGAGTCGATTCGCCTCAACAATGCGCTCAACACTTGCTACTATGTAATAGGCTCGAAAAGCGAACTCAAAGAGCACAAAATCATAGAAAGCGGTTTCCTTCGCAAAACCAAAGTGATGGAATCGGACTACGAACTCTCCTACTTCACCCGCGCCGACAAGCGCACTCTCAACGAGATTCCGCTTCATAGCAAGAAAGTTAAAGTGCTCAGCAAACACCCCGCCGACAGCTATCAAATAGTAACCGACGGCGACTCCAAAACTCTCGTTATCAACAACAGAACCAAGTTCTGGGAACTCAGCAACTACCTCATCATTCAGATTAATTGATGATGGCCCCCTACACCGGGAGACTAACAATATCGGGCACGGATTTGCATCGCATGGCCTCACAGCAGGCACTCGAGGTGTGAATCCGTGCTCGCTCTTTTTACCCTAACGAAAAATATTTTACAGATTTTTTCAAAAAAATGCATCTGCGAGCGTCACACTTTTGCCGCCCGAGCGTTTATACTATCAGAAACTTAAAAAAACTCACCCGTAACCACAGACTATGGACGAAAAGCAAATGACATCGATATTCGAGCAGCTACAGCAACGCCTGAGCCGCTATGCCCGTGGTCTGTTCTATCACGATGAGGATGCCGAAGATGCACTCCAAGATGCTTTTTGTAAGCTCTGGACGCATCGCCAAGACATCCGCGATCCCCACCACGCGCAAGCCGTGGCGTTCACACAAGTGAAACACGCCTCCATCGACTTGCATCGCCGCAACGAGCGGCACTCAGTGGTTCCTCTCGACCTTCGCGGCGCCGACGGCGCATATACTCACGTAGCCGAAGAGGTTGAAAACAGCGACACTTTCAGCCACATAGAGCAAATAGTGATGCACGACCTCTCGGAGCGCGAACGCACCGTGTTCGCCATGAAAGAATATCGCGACTTGAGCACCGAAGAAATAGCCTCACACCTCGGCATATCGCCCGAAGCCGTACGCAAAGCTCTTTCCCGTGCCCGTATAGCCGTTCGCAACCATTTCGAAAAACAATATAGCAGTGAATTATGAGCAAACAACATTCTACGCCCAAATACGACGTCGACCATTGGCTAAACGCAGCCCAACGATACTTCGACGCATCACTTTCGCCGCAAGAGGAACAGGAACTGAAGCAATTCGTTGCCGCCACCTCCGACGAGCGTTTCCTCTCGCTTAAAGCCGTGATGGGATTTGCCGCCACCGGGCGCAAAGTGCATGCCAAGCCTCACCGCAGCCCCTTGCGCCGCACGATAGTGAGACTTTCGGCAGCAGCATGTCTGGCTCTGACTGTTTCGGCAGTGGGGCTAACATTATATCGTCAAGCCAATTACCACATTTCATATGTGGGCGGAGTGCAGAGCACCGACAACGAGCAGGCCATGATGCTCATGCACTCGGCTATGAAAACCGTCGATATCAATAGCTCCGGCGTTGCCGTAGAAGAGCAACTGCACGACATATTCAACACCCTCAACCAATCACAAGCATTATGAAACGACTAATTCTATTGATAGCCATCATCACCGGCGCCGCCACTTCGGCTTGGGCGGTGGAACTTAACATCGACGACTTCTTCGTCTACAACATCATGACGCATCGCGACGTGACTGCCGTGCAGGTCAAAGGCAAGGAACTGAAGCAATATAAACTCTCATCGTTCCGAAGCATCACGGTAAATAACAATGCCAAACTGGCTAAAACGGCACTGCGATACATCGTCAAGGACGCAAAACTGGCTTCGCAGAAGGAGGAAGGCACCAAAAGCGGGCGACTGCTCTATGGGTTCTATGTCTTCAAGAGCGGCAACGACAAAAATCGCTATCTCTTCTTCCGCCTCAATAATCCCGATGCCGACGTGGTGACCGACATCACCGTAGTCGACATGGAAGGCAAAGCCACATTCGACGAACTCAAGCAAATGTTTAAATAACTCCGATAAAAATTAATAATAAATCATACTTCATACTACTATGAACACTCGTATTACACTCCTGATTGCCGCCCTGAGCGTGGTGGCAGGCATGCAAGCCAACGATAAGGCTTACACCGACAGCATCAACATCGTTAACCCCAACAGCGTGAAAGTGATAGAAAAAGATGGCAAAGTAACTATCGAAATCAATGGTCAAAAGGACAATTCCGACTACATCTATTCGCGAACCATAGAACCGTCGGGCGAATCGGTGGTGCGTGAGGAAAATCGCCGCATGGGATTTCGCATCCCCTTTGTCGACCGCGATTTCCGTTCCGGCAATGTGGTAAAGCGTCGCCAAAACTTTTTCGATGCAAGCCTCTGCCTCGGTGGATTTGGCTTCGTGATGCCTCTCAATGCCCCCGATGCACTCAACTTCAAGACCTGGCAAACCGTGGAATGGAACTTCGACCACCTCGTTAATGTGGAATACTATCCGCGTGACCGCCGCCACACGCATTTCCGACTGGGTTTCGGTATGCAATGGCGCATATTCGGCCTCGACAATATGCGCTGGATGCGCGCCGACGACCTCACTCTCACTGCCGTACCCTGGGACAGCGAATTGCACGACCGTCACTCACAAATCAACACCTACAGCCTCACCATTCCGTTTGCTATAGTGCAACCGTTGGGCAGCGATTTCAAGCTCACGGCAGGCGCAAAGGCTTGCTTCAACATTCACGCCAAGGTGTATAACCGTTTTAGCATCGACGATGTGGATTACACCGAGAGTTTCGGCAATCTGCACCAACGCGTGGTGACTCCCGAAATATTCGGAGCACTCACCTGGGAAGGAATAGGCGTTTACGTCAATTATGCCCCCTGCGGACTAATAAAATCGGGCAAAGGCCCCGACTTGAAGTCGATTACCATAGGTCTGGCTATTGCCTACTAAGCAGCACAAATAACGCACATACCGATAAATTGTTTGAACAAACACCGGCACGGACACGGCTAAACATCACCTTCCGTGCCGGTGTTTTGTATAGCTCACTCAAACTCCGAAAGAAAGTCGTAAAGCGAGAAACAACTTAACATCTACTACTCAGATATTTATAACATAATACCACATTTTTATTGACGAATGAGCAGCAATTATCGCTGCTGGGCGGCTACGCTTAGCAGGCGGTGGCCTATGCGGCAATATAGGCATTTGCGTTTCTCGCAATACTCGCGGCGGAGTTGTATCAGCGCCTGTGAGGTGAGGGCGTCGGGGCATTTGATGCCGGCAAAGGTAAATTGCGACACTATGGAGCAATTCTCGGGTTTGAGGTCTTGCAGCAGAGCCACTGCTTTGTCGGCGAGGCGGCTATCGCGCAACACCTCGGAGCGGGCATAGAAGAGTGGTGCCACGGTGTTGATGAGCAGTATATCGATGCTGCGATTGCCGAGCGCGCGACTTTCTATCTCCGATGGCTTGCCGAAGGAGTAGTGATTGGCCCAATATCCGCTTAGGGTGATGGAGAAAATCTCGCGGAGGGCTTTCTCATCGGGCGCATCGATGATGCGGCTCATGAGTTTGAAGCCTCCGTACACAAATCGGGCGAGCATGGCTATGCGCCGATGCGGGAAATTCTGCGGGCGTATGCGAAACATCTTCCAACCGTGGCTTTCGAGCGGCGAGAGTTGGAATTTATTGGCAAGGAAGGCATATTCGGAGCAGAGTTGCTGAAAATAGGCATCGTCGGGGAAGGCATCGGGATAGAGCATCCCGGCTTGTCCGAAGAGAAATGCCTCTATTTGCAGCAACGAGTCGCTGTGTTTCTGCATAAGATGTAGCGGTGCTCGGCGTGCCAAGCGCTCGAAGGCGTCGTTGTTGATGCCAAAACCCAGGTTGCGCGCCAGTGCCACATAGCACACATCTTCCCAACTGCCGTTGAAGGCATCGTAGAGTTCGAGCATACGGTCGGCTTTGCTCTGCAGGCGCTCAAAGGCGAGCGATTCCATCCACTCGGTGATAAACAGCTTGGGAATTTGGCCGATGCGGTCGGCACACGGGAGTTCGATGGTGGAATTGACCAGTTGGCGATAACTGTCGTTGAAGTGCGGATTGGGCTTGAGCACCAGTTGCGGAATGCGCATTCCGTCGGTGCGATACACCGGGGCATCGTCTTTTTCCACCACATGCAGTATCACCGAATCGTAGGCGCGGTCCATGTGATGATTGTGTCGGCGCCAATCGCTGGCTCTGACGTGTATCTCCACATTGCCTGCCCACATTTCGCCGTCGATTTCCACCTTGGCGTTGAAGAAGTCGGGACCGGCATCGGTGTTTAGCCGCCCTGGGTCTATCACGCGCACCTTCAGGCCATCGTTTGTCACCATGTCCTCGCTCAGATAGAGCCTGTTTGCCCATATGTATTGCATCAACTTCTCCATTAGGGCAAAAATAAACAGAAAAATCGATGTTTGCGCTATAAGTCGGCATTTTTTATTAACTTTGCAGTTCATTTATTTAGAAAACTTCTAAAATTCAATCATTTAGAGAGAATATGACAAATTATGTAAAATGGGCATTGCTTGCTGTGATGTCGGTTATGACTGCCGTGAACGTGGCTGCTGCCGACAATAGCGACAATGGCGACAACAAGAAATCAAATTCAGCCGCATCGGCTATCAAAACCGTTACTCAGAACACCACTTTCGGTGGTTATGTTATAGGCTCTGCCTCGCTCAACAATCAAGACGGGGCTGTTCACTCCAACTTTCAGTTGCGACTTGCCCGACTATATGCCAAGGGCAAAATAGGCGACTTTGCCTATCAATTGCAGATGCAAGTTAACGGCGTGGGTGGCAGCGCCGGTGAAAAGGGTCCTCGCATAGTTGACGCTTGGGGCGAATGGCAGCATTTCTCGTTTGCTCGCGTGAAGTTCGGCCAGTTCAAACGCGCTTTCTTGTTCGAAAACCCTATGAATCCGTGGGACATAAGCTTTGGCGCTTATTCGCAGATTACCACAAAATTGGCTGGTATGAGCGACCGCTGCGGTGAGCACGACAGCAATGGCCGCGACATAGGTGTGCAACTCCAGGGCGACCTCTTGCCCATTGCCAACCATAGCCGCCATCTCATTCACTATCAGGTGGGTTTATGGACCGGCAACGGCATCAATCACGCCGACAACAATTCGCACAAAGACCTCATTGGCGGCATCTATCTCATGCCTCTCAAGGGCTTGAAAGTGGGCGCTTGGGGATGGAACGGACGCTACACCTCGAGCACCAATGTCACCGTCGACCGCAAGCGTTGGGCTGCGGGCTTTGCCTACGATGGCTTGTTTATTGCCCGCGGCGAATATGCTCACAGCTATGGCTACAAGGTGAGCGACTTTGTGGCTGAGACCAACTCGTGGAAAAATTCGGGCAAAAGCGAGGGTTGGTATGTGATGGCGGGTGCGCCTGTCACTCGCGACAAAAAGTTGCGCATATTTGCTAAAGTCGACAGCTACAGCGACTATCTGCACCTCGACTACTCCACCACCAAAAACATCTATGGCCTTACTGCCGAATATTGGTTTATGAAAAACCTCAAACTGCAACTCAACGCCAACACCATCAACGATAAAGCCACCTCTCACAAGGGCGGCGACGGCAAATATTCTACGCTCGACTTGCAGCTTTACTGGCGTTTCTGATGCCGCAACGGCGGCATAGCCATATCTTCATTTAACAGAACTCTTTTCGGGTTCTGAATTTGCGTTTTTGCCTGCTTGAGGCGTCATTTTGGGTCGGCAAAGGGCAAATAAGGTAATTTTGAACACTTTCGGCAGAATAAGGAACAGTGCCGAAGCACATTGTTTTGGTAATTTTGCATCGGAAATTATTACATCATTACGACTATGAGAAATTTAGACTTCAGAGCATTATTAATAACAGCATTTGTCACTGTATTTGCATCGAACTTTGCGCAAGCACAAGAGTTGATAAAATACGGCGACTTCAATTCATGGATTACTCGCAACATCAAGGAGTCGTCGGTATTGGGCGGCAACACCAAGACCGTGTATGAGATAGGTCCCACGCAGACCATCAACGGTGCCAAGGCTTACAGCAACCTCGGCGGCTCGCCTTGGGCCACCTCTAATGTCTACGCCAAAGTGGTAGGCGTAGTTAAATGCAGCAATGCCGTGGTACCTGAAGACCGCGCCGGACATGGCAAATGTGCCAAATTGAGCACCATACTCGAGCATGTGCGCGCCTTGGGCATAGTGAATATGGATGTGCTCGTGAGCGGCTCCATCTTCTTGGGCGAGATTAACGAACCCATCACAAGCAGCAAAAGCCCTTACAGCAAAATGGAGATGGGTATTCCATTCACCAAACGCCCCAAATACTTGCAATACGATTATAAAGTACACATTCCCGAAGGGGGTAAACGCATCTACAGCAGCGGATTCGGCAAGAAAAAGACGCTTCAAGGTCAAGACTATGCCGAGGTGTATGTGCTGCTGCAACGCCGCTGGGAAGATGCCGACGGCAATCTGCATGCCGCCCGCGTGGGCACCGGTCGCGAACGTTATGGCAAATCCACGTCAAATTGGGTCAATTCGCACCGCATAACCATACATTATGGCGATATCACTAAGGAGTCGTTCTACAAACCTTGGATGGGCTTGCTCAACGGCGAAGTGGTGTACTACGCTCGCAACAGCAAAGGCAAGATGGTGAAGGTGATAGAAGAAAAATGGGATGACGCCAACGCCACCCCTACCCACGTATTGGTAATGGCATCATCGGGCTGTTCGGCTACTAAACAAGTCTCTGCAAAAAACATAAGAAAACATCAAGGCTCGAGCACAAAAAAATCGGCGCTCGGTGTTAATTTATCACGGATTTTCACGCATATTGTGTGATTGGTTTTAACACAGATTATCACAGAATTAGGCACGGATTTTCACATTATTGTGTTTATCTGTGCCGTGTTTTGTGATAATCTGTGTTTTTATAACACCGCGGCAGAGGTATCCAACCTGAAAGGTTGAATGCCGAGGGCGATAGCCCGAGTGCTCTTAGCCGGGGGTTAAGCGTCAGCGCAACCCCCGGGATACCGGCAACCAAAAAGAAAAGCGTCTGGAGGACGCGAAAGCGGCGGTGCAGCACTACCCGTTAAATATCTGTGAAATCTGTGTGAGATTTAACCACCTACGGCATGTCATCGGCGATTGTCGGGATATAATCTGAGAGAGATTAAAACCGAGGCCGGGCGTATTTGTTATGTAATATTCATAAAAAATGTGTGCTTGATATTTTGCTTATTTGCGCTATTTGTTTTAGTTCTGCATTATAGAGGCTATCTGTGGGCTGTTTCGACGTGCACCGTAGTGGCTTCTTGTTATTTTTTTGGCGTTACTAATGCTTTTGAGGAATTATTATTTTTGACGATTTGAGAACTTCGCAACTTCACAAAGAGCTTGTCAGAAAACACCTACAAAGCAACAGCAACGCTTCATGTGATGTCTATATGCATCTATCGAGGGTTTGCCGTGAGCAAATCCACGAAATGAATCATATGCATCGGCGTGGGGCTTTCGGTGTTGCTCGTTTCGACAAGCAAGGGCAATGCGAAGGCCTTCAAATCGTGGAGCGAGCGGGCTGTGCTCCACGCTTTTGGTATTTGGCGGCACCGCTTGTGTGGCTGGCTTCACGATATCAACCGAAGGGTTCTCAAAATCGAAGAATACTGAGTGAAACTAACGAGCTACGAATTGAGGTAGAGAACCTGGAAAATATGATTAAGTGGTTTAGAAACGATAATGTGCTCGAGGCATTGAAGTTGATAACTCGCATCAATGCCTTGGCGAGCGAAGTGCAGACGGCTGCGGCAATTCATGGGATGGAATGCTGCTCCGATGGCAGTGCCATGCATTTGTTCAAGCGGCTCAAGGAGCAACGCGGCCGCTATGAGGCTCTCAAGATGGGTTTGAATGAGACTGATTTGCTGCGTCTTCTCGATAGCGAAACATCGCTATGGAACGGCGATGACACCGATGTGATTACTTGGGAAACACATCTCGCGCATTTCATCGACTGTATCGAGTCGGGGGCGTCGCCGCTGTAAATCACTATTATGGGGTTGTTGTTTGTCAAAACGGTCAAATCTCCACATCGATGCAAGCAGGAGGGGGATTGATTCATAATTTTTTCGTGGGTTTTCTCACCCCAACTAAGCGAGCAACATATTGGATATTAGCAAAATATGCCAGATTGCGCATCTATTCGAAAACCATCCCGCCACTCGTGCATATTGGTGATGCTGTTGCCCACTAAGCCCACATCCGTGCTATCTACGGGCGAGACTTATCGCAGCAGGCGGCGCATAATGAGCGATGTCACCATCGAAGTAAAGAGCCCCACGGCAGCCACGAGGGCAAAGACTATAAGAATGTCGGACCACACCACCACCACGGGATAGGCGTCGACCAGAAGAAGGGCCGAGTTGCTCTGCATGGTGATAAGTCCGAAGTGCTCTTGCAGGCTGCAAAGCACCAACCCCAGCACCACGCCCAGCACGGCTCCGCTGAGCGAAATCACCCAACCTTCCATAATGAAAATGCTGCGTATCTGCTTATTTGTGGCGCCGAGGCTGCGGAATATACCTATCGAATCTTGTTTTTCGATAATCAGCAGCGATAGTGCGCCTATGACATTGAAGGTGGCTATCACCAAAATAAATGCCAGAAGCAGAAACGACACCCATTTTTCGATGTTTATCATGCGAAATGCTTCGTCCTCGAGCATCAGTCGGTTGCGCACCACGAATTTTGAACCCAGCGCCTCCGACATAGCGCTCATCACAGCATGCTCTTTGGCGTCGGGAACGAGCCGCACCTCTATGCTTGTGGCTTGATGCGGATATTTAAAGATACGGCGAGCGAGGTCGATAGAGACGAATATCACATCGCGGTCGTATTTTTCCTGTTCTATCTGAAACACGCCTGCCACCATCACCGAGTCGGTGCGAAAAGCCGTGGCAGGGTTAGCTACGTTAACGCGCCCGGTGCGTTGCGGAGCATAAAGGTAAATCATATCGGCAAATCCCGGCCGCATGTCCAGGGTTATGGCGGGCACCACGCCGAGCACGGCATATTGCACATATTCGTTGCCGAACATCACTTCGCCGTCGATAATGGCGCTGTCGATATTCACCACATTGCCATAGTTGTGTGGCACACCTTTGAGGCGCACCGGCAGCTGTCGCGACATCACCGAAGCCAAAGCATTGTCCTCTATTACCGGCAAGGCACATTCCACGCCGGCTATTTCATTCACTTTCTGCACCACAGCATCGGCATAGTCGATGGCTTTGCCCGATGCAGCCGTGATGGTCAGGTCGGGGTCGAGCACGGCAAGTTTGCTGCCCACGAGTTGTGAAAAGCCGTTGAACACCGATAGCACGCACACCAACGCAGCGGTAGCCACCACCACGCCGCACACCGAGATGAGCGAGATGATGTTCACCGCGCTGTGAGCCTTTTTGGCTCGCAGGTAGCGAAGTGCTATTTTCAATGGGAGATGCATATCGAGGGGTAAATAATGCGAGGAAGTGGCTCAGTGTCAGTGATTAATGACTGAGACTCCTCCTCGCAGCCGTTAATTATGGGCTAATCCTAAGGATTGCCCCACTGAGTTTTATTCCTGAGTGCTGTCGGGCTCATCTTGAGCATCGGCTTTGGAGCCGGTCTTGTCGGACTTCAGCAGTTGGTCGATGCGGTCGATATAGTCGAGCGAATCATCGAGGTGGAAAGCCAGTTCGGGGCATTTGCGCAACTGATAGCGCACTTTTTGAGCCAATTCGTGGCGCACCTGTGGAGCGCTCTTGGTGATGTTGGCAAGGATTTCCTCGCCCTTGCCTGAAGGGAAGATGCTGAGATAGGCATGGGCAATGCTGAGGTCGGGCGAGATGCGCACGCTGCTCACCGACACGAGCACCCCATGGGTTTTTGCCGTTTGTTGGCGGAAAATTTCGCTCAATTCTTTCTGTATGAGGCGAGTTATTTTTTGTTGTCTTGTATTTTCCATATTGAGTGGATTTGTATTATCAAAAACAGTTGAAATTGAAGTAGTTGTTATTTTTTATAAAGTATGGTAAGGCCATCGCGCAGCGGTAGAATCACGGTCTCCACGCTCGGGTCTTGAGCCACAAGGTCGTTAAACTCGAGGATGCCTCGGGTTTGGTCGTCGAGTTTTTTGCCCCAATCCACCACTTTGCCATCCCAGAGGGTGTTGTCGGCAATGATGAATCCACCTTTGCGCACACGAGGGAGCACCAAGCGGTAGTAGTCGACGTAGTGGCGCTTGTTGGCATCTACAAACACAAGGTCAAAATCGATATCGTTCAGTTCTTCGATTATTTGGCAAGCATCGCCAATGTGCAGCGTGATTTGCTTGCCAAGTGGCGAACGGTCGAAGTGGGTGCGGATAAAGTCTTCGAGTTCGTCGTCGATTTCTATAGTGTGCACGCGAGCCTCGGGCGAAAGGAGCCCTTCGGCGAGGCAGAGTGCGGAGTAGCCGGTAAAAGTGCCGAGTTCGAGCACATTCGTGGGCTTAATCATTCGCACCAACATCTTGAGCAGGCGGCCCTGCAAGTGACCCGAACACATGCGCGGACGCAAGTGGTAGAGATGCGTCTCGCGGTCGAGCCGACGCAGTTCTTCGGGTTCGCTGTCGATGTGACTGAGTATGTAGTCTTCTAGTTGATCGTCGTTGGTGGTCATAATGCGCGTTGGTTTGTGTGGAAACAGTGGTAAAAAAGCAATCGTTATCGGCTGATAAGAGCCTCAATGGCAAGGCGATAACTATCCAGGCCGAAGCCCGCAATCACGCCCTTGCACACAGCCGAAATCATAGAGTGGTGGCGGAACGATTCGCGGCTATGCACATTGCTTATGTGCACCTCTATCACGGGAGTGCAGATGGCGCTGATGCAGTCGGCGATAGCCACACTGGTGTGAGTGTAAGCGCCCGCATTGAGCACAATGCCGTCGTAGTCGAAACCTATGCTTTGCATGTGGTCGATAAGAGCACCTTCATGGTTGCTTTGGAAATAAGTCAACTCAGCCACGCCGGCATATTTCTCCTGCAAACCCGCAAAAAAGCCGTCGAAAGCCGTATTTCCATATATTGCCGGCTCCCTCACGCCCAGCAAGTTGAGGTTCGGACCATTGATAATTGCTATTTTCATCATTTCTCCGCTGAATGTTTATAGTTATTAATGTGCAAAGTTATAATTTTTTCATCTAAATGCCAAGAATTTGCCCCCGAAGTGCTTAGCCGTACAAAATCTCTCACAGATTATTTATCTGCATCAACTGATAACCTCAGCTGGTGGCTCAATCTCACACAGATTTTGCAAATTATTTATCTGCATCAACTGATTTAATCTCTCACAGATTTCACAGATTTCACAGATGTTTTTTCCGACTACAACGGCCGCCCAGCCTCAACTGATAATCACCAGCTTACCGCAGCCGATAACCGCAGCACGACCTGAAAGGTCGAACGCCCGAGCGAAGCGAGTGGCTCGTAGCCGGGGGTGGAGCGAAGCGTAACCCTCGGTATCGTGTCACCCACCATGATGCGTTTGGAAAACGCGAATATCGGCTTCCTTGGCGGCTGCTTTCGCGGCCTTCAGACGCTTTTCTTTGGGGATGTCGGCTTTCCGGGGGTTGCGCTTCGCTTAACCCCCGGCTACGAGCACTCGGGCTATCGCCCTCGGCATTCAACCTTTCAGGTTGGATACCCTCGCATGCCGCCACGGCATAAAAACTCACACAGATTTCACACCGATGTAGCGTCCTGAAAATAGTTTACAGATTATAATCTCAAATAATATTGATGACGGGTGATGATGAGCCGTCATTGTTGGTGCAAAAGTCTGTTGGGGG
>SFTJ01000091.1 GCA_004563195.1 bacterium | reverse complement strand
TGAAAAGATATTCCTATTGCACGAGGAATTTCAAAAAGAGAATCCGAGAAGCAAGCGAATGAGCCGCCATCTTTATGACATCGAAAAGATTATGGATACCGACTTTGGCAAATCCATAGCAGATAGAGAACTTTATGAGAGTGTGGTAAAACACCGCTCTGTTTTCAATAAGGTGGAGGGCATTGACTATGACTTACATAATCCGTCTACGCTGTGTTTCATTCCACCAAAATCTATTATAAAAGAATGGGAGAAGGATTATCAGTCAATGCAAAATCATTTCATCTATGAAGCACAAAGTCTATCATTTGATGACCTGATTAAGCGACTTGAAGAACTGACAGCAAGAATAAGAAATTTATAATACGCCGCTCATCGACAGCGAGAAAGAATCATAATATGGAAATTTCTCGCAGCCGATGTAGAGTGTATCGACTGTTCGTGCCAGTGGGGCAAAATAATGCTCGCATTAATTTTGCTGAGCGCAGCCGAACTTGGATACATTGTAGCCGAAGATTTCGGCTCTTGGCGGAATTACATAATTCCGACATAATTGGTTGAAAAAGTTTCTCTGAAAGGAAACTTTTCACAACCAATGTACAATGTATCAAACGCGTCGGTGCCGTCGGTGCGGTGTTCGAGGAGTGTTCTTTCTTCGCAAGCTGCGAAAGTGGCAAGCCGATGACTTCGCTCTCGGCAAGTTTTTTGCAGCCTTTGGCATTGCGGTCATTGCCTTTGGCGTTTTGCTTGCAAAGAACCCGTTGCAGCCGCGGCTCATTCCGGCTGCTTGATTAATAAGTGCCGGCAGCACACAACGCAAAGCGGGAGCGCCAACCGCAGTAGGCGCCCCCGCTTCGTTAGGGATTTATGCTATTTTGTTTTTGAGTTCAAAAAAATCAATGGAACAGCATTTCGGGAGTGATAGGAGTGAACTCTGTGGCATCGGCCTTGCGGATGCGCACGCCACCGTCGTTCCAGTTCGATGGCCAACCACCTATGATGTGGCCCAAGAACACGAGTTTCACTTCGTGCAAGCCCTTGGCGAGAGCCACCGATGAGTCGTGACGAGAGAAGCGCTTAACTTCGCCGCCGTTGTTGATGAGCAACTTACCGTCTACCCACACTTCTTCGAGGTCGGACGACAGGTAGTAAACGCCGTCTTCAGGAATTTCTACATAACCTGTAGCGATGGCTGCGTATTGCTCAACGCCGCGCATCGATTCCGATGTCTTCACGTGAGCGGTTATGGCGCGGGTCTTTTCGATTACGAGAGTTTCCTTTGGTTGCTTCTTGGCTGCTTCGAAATCAGCTACATTGAGATACATACCGTCGTATACGTCCATCTTCAAGCCCGGCTCGGTGGCTGCAGGAGTCTTGGCAGGGAGCACTTCCTGCTTTTCTACAGCTATGGTGCGAATGCGGCTCAACTTGCCCGATGGCAATGCCGATGCTATCTTCAAAGTGGTGGTTTCGCCCACTGTGATAGGTGCGGTGTATTCGGTCGATTCGGCTGTTGGCTCGCTGCCGTCGAGGGTGTAGACCATCTTAATGGGGCGAGTGGTGGTGAATGTGAGTGTAGCCGAGTCGGTGAATGCTACGGTGTTGCACGAGCCGTTAGGCTGTTCGGGCATAGGAATGTGGTAACCCACATTGTGAGCATCGAGGCGAACGTATGCGTTGTTCAAGCGGCGTTCGAAGTCGGTGTAGTCCTTCTTGTCCATGTTGGTCCAACCGATTTCTGCCACTGCCAGGATGCGTGGGAATATGCGGTAGTCGCGCACTTCTTCGGTGTACATATATTCCGACCAGGTGTTGCCCTGAACGCCGAGAATATATTGCTGCTTGTTCATTGTCACGAGGGTGTCGGGCATTGGGTTGTAGCTGTAGGTCTTTTCCAAGAGGGTGTATCCGCCTATTGCCACCGGTTCTATCTTTGAGTCGCCCTGATAAGCGTCGAGATACATACCGTTGCCGGCAGGTGTCATTATCACGGTGTGATCCATAAGAGCAGCTGCAATACCGCCTTCTTCGCCGCGCCACGACATTACTGTGGCTTCGGGTGCAAGACCGCCTTCGAGAATTTCGTCCCAACCGATAATCTTCTTACCCTTGGTGCCGAGATATTTCTCCATGCGTTGTATTACGTAGCTTTGCAGACGCTCTTCGGCTGTGTGCTTGTTGTCGCTGCGTAGTCCGAGTTCGCGTATCAACTTCTGGCAAGCGTCGCAGTTCTTCCAGCTGATTTTGGGACATTCGTCACCGCCGATGTGGAAATATTCGCTCGGGAAGAGTTCCACCATTTCGTCGATTACGCCTTCCAAGAATTTGAATACTTCTTCCTTGGCAGGACACATCACCACGTCTTCCACACCCCAAATGATGCGCGGGCTTTCCTTAACGCCCTGGCACGAAAGTTCGGGATATGCTGCGATGGCTGCCATTTCGTGACCCGGAAGTTCCAATTCGGGCACGATGGTGATGAAGCGGTCGGCTGCATACTTCACGATGTCCTTTATTTCTTCCTGGGTGTAGTAGCCGGCGTGCTCAGTGCCTTCGCCTTCAGTGCGCTTGGCTGCTATCTCCATAAGTTTTGGATACTTCTTGATTTCGATGCGCCAGCCTTGGTCGTCGGTGAGGTGCCAGTGCATGCGGTTCATCTTGAAGAGTGCGATTACGTCGATATACTTCTTAACGTTTTCGGCAGGCATGAAGTGACGGCACGGGTCGAGCATGATGCCACGATAGCCAAAGCGTGGCTCATCCTTGATGCTCACGGCAGGTGCCACCCATGCTATGCCTCTTGTCTTTTCGGGATTCTCGATTTCGGCAGGCAGCAATTGCATAAGGGTCTGCATGGCGTAGAACAAGCCTTGCGGGGTCTTTCCCACTGCCTTTACGCCTTCGGTGGTAACTTCGAGGGTGTAACCTTCGTCGTTGGTGTCGAGGGCTTCATCGATGCTGAGCATAATGTTGCCTTCTTCGGCTACCTTGATGTCGTAGCCGGTCGACGCACTGATTTTTGCTGCGAAAAATTCGGCTATGGTCTTTGCCTCGTCGGTGGTTGCACCCATCGAGGTGCTGCTGTTAACAACGAATTGGCCTTCGCCTTCCACCAGTTCTTGTGGCTGTGGAATGATGTGGATACCTTCATTGTACGACTTTACTTCGGCTTCTCCGCATGCGCTCAGTAGGGCAAGCGAGAGAATCGAACATAGAAATACGATACTTTTTTTAATCATGGGAAAAATTTAGTTATTAGATATTCAGTTTAGTTATTCTCAAGATTTTTCACAAAGTTAGTAAATAAAAAGAAATTGCACCCTTTTTTAGGGCGCAATTTCTTATAGTTTAAGGAGTTTTATTCGGCTTTTTGGCGCTTGTTGATGCGCGCTTGCACTATTCTACTATTATTTTGCATTATTCTCTTTGGTCGCGCAGGCTCATTTTGCCTCCCACTCGAAGTTGTCCTTGTCTGCGCCTATCTCGAAGTGCAGTTTGGCTATGCCGAGGTCCATCTCGGTGTAGCCCACCAAGGAGAATTGGCGAGTGGCGCGAACGGTGGGTTTGCCATTGGTGTGATGTGGCAGATATTCGAAGTAAAATTTCTGCTGATTGATGGCTGTGGGTGCGAGGCGGGCTGCTTCCACGCCGCGGCGAAACCATTGCGGTGTAAGGTCGGAGCAGTTGCTTATCTCTTCGATGGCTTTTCGCTTCGACTGCACGCCTTGGGTCTCGCCATAGCCGAGCGATATCATGCACTCCACGCGTTCGCCTTCGGCGAGTGTGTATGCGCCGTTCACTTGGCGGTACGATAGGCCTGCCCAGCAGGTGTTCAGCCCCAATGTCTGTGCCAATAGCACTATTTGCTCGCCGTAGTAGCCCATTCGCTCTTTGCTGCCGGGTGTTTTGCGGCTTGCCACCACCACATAGTTCTCCACTCCCGAAAATTTGCCGTAAGCCATAATTCCGCTAAAGGCACGGGGTTCGCCCACCACGAGTTGCATGTGCAAGTCGCCGAGGCGATTACATTCTTCAATCTTTTCTTGCAGAGCGGCTATGCACTCCGGGCTGAGCGGTCGACTTATGTAGCGGCGCACGCTGTGGCGGCATATTATAGCTTCCTGTAGGGTCATAGTGGTGTGGGTGATTATTGTTTGTTTTTCTTATCCACGATGGCGTCGAGCACGGCTATGGCGGTGAGGTTCACCACATCGCGCACGCGGCTCTCGAAGTCGGTGAAGTGGATTGGCTTGTTAAGACCCATCTGTATCGGGCCGAGCACTTCCACATCGTGGGTGAGATATTGCAGCATCTTCGAGGCGGAATTGGCGCTGCTCAGATTGGGGAAAATGAGCGTATTCACGTCCTTGCCCACCAAGCGGGTGAAAGGATATTTGCGGTCGCGCAATTCGCGGTCGAGAGCGAAGTTGAGCTGCATTTCACCGTCGATGAGGCGATTGGGGTCTTGCTCTTGCAGTATGCGCACTGCTTCGTGCACATCGGCGGGGCTGCCGTCCTTATCGCTTCCGAAGTTGGAGAACGAAATCATAGCCATCACCGGCTCTTTGTTGAAGAACTTAACGGTATACTCAGCCAGTTTAGCCACATCTACGAGGGTGTCGGTGCCCGGGTGGCGATTGATGAGCGTGTCGGCTATGAAGAATGTGCCGTTCTTGGTGTTGAGTATATGCATGGTGCCGAAGTGGTTATATCCTGGCTTTATGCCCACCACTTCCTTTGCCACCTTGATGGTGTTGCTGTATTTTGTGTAGGTGCCGGTGATAAATGCGTCGGCTTCGCCGGTTTCCACCATCATCATGCCGAAGTAGTTGCGCTCAAACATCTTATCGTTGGCTTCTTCGAGTGTGTAGCCTTCGCGGGCGCGCTTTGTGGCAAGTATCTGGGCATAGCGCTCGCGGCGACTTGCTTCGCGGTCGTGGCGTAGGTTCACTATTTCTATGCCATCGAGGCTGAGTTCGAGTTCGGCTGCCAATTTGGTGATGCGCTCATCGTTGCCGAGCAATATGGGGTAGCAGATGCCTTCGTTCTTGGCTTGAACGGCGGCGCGTAGCATGGTGGGGTGAATGCCTTCGGCAAACACCACGCGCTGCGGATTGCTGCGAGCCAGGTCGTAGAATTGCTGTGTAAGTTTGCTTTCCTGACCCATAATGCGCTTTAGGTGAGCGGCATAGGCATCCCAGTCGCAGATGGTTTTGCGCGCCACGCCGCTGGCGATGGCTGCCTTAGCCACAGCGGTCGAAACGTCGGTTATCAGGCGCGGATCCACGGGCTTGGGTATGAAGTAGTCGCGACCGAAGGTGAAGTTGTTCACATGATACACTTGGTTCACCACATCGGGCACGGGCTTCTTGGCGAGGTCGGCTATAGCGTGCACTGCTGCGAGCTTCATCTCTTCGTTAATCGATGTGCTGGCGGTGTCGAGTGCGCCGCGGAATATGTAGGGGAATCCTATTACATTATTAATTTGGTTGGGATAGTCGCTGCGACCGGTCGACATCAGCACGTCGGGTCGGGCTGCCATAGCGTCCTCGTAGGTGATTTCGGGCACGGGGTTGGCGAGGGCAAACACGATGGGGTCTTTTGCCATGGAGCGAACCATATCTTGTGTGAGCACATTGCCCTTAGAGAGACCGAGGAACACATCGGCTCCGCGCACGGCTTCTTCGAGGCTGTGCACATCGCGGCGCGAGGTGGCAAATTCGCGCTTCTGCTCGTTGAGACCGCTGCGGTCGTCGGTGATTACGCCCTTGCTGTCGAGCATCAATATGTTCTCCTTGCGGGCGCCGAGGCTCACATAGAGCTTGGTGCAACTGATGGCAGCGGCACCGGCTCCGTTTACCACTATCTTCACATCCTCGATGCGCTTGCCTGCCACTTCGAGGGCGTTGAGGAGCCCTGCCGACGAGATTATGGCGGTGCCATGCTGGTCGTCGTGCATCACCGGGATGTCGAGCTCTGCCTTGAGTCGGCGTTCTATTTCGAAGCACTCGGGTGCTTTAATATCTTCGAGGTTAATGCCGCCAAAGGTGGGTGCTATGGCTTTTACGGCTTGAATAAATCGTTCGGGATCTTTCTCGTTGATTTCGATGTCGAACACATCGATGCCGCCGTAGATTTTAAAGAGCAATCCTTTGCCCTCCATCACCGGCTTTCCGCTCACGGCACCTATATCGCCGAGGCCGAGAACTGCCGTGCCGTTGCTGATTACTGCCACCAGATTGCCTTTGCTGGTGTATTTGTAGGCATCGTCGGGGTTTTTCTGAATTTCGAGACACGGTTCTGCCACGCCGGGTGAGTAAGCGAGGCTCAAGTCATACTGGGTGCTGTAGGGTTTGGTGGGCACTACCTCTATTTTGCCGGGTTTGCCCTGTGCGTGATAAGCCAATGCGGCTTCTTTGGTTATTTTTGCCATTGTCAATTGGTTTTGTTAGCGTTTTATTAATTTCAACAAATTTGCTACCTTACATGTTCTACATAGTTTCTATAATGTTGTAATAGAGAGTAAAGACTGCTGAGGCTACTTTGCAGTTTAAGCGCCCCAAAATTAGTAAATAATTTCGAATAGTGTGTAATTTGCGTGCAAAAATTCTATAAAAATGGTCGAAATCGTGGCAAAATGATTATTCAGCAGGACGTTTT
>SFTJ01000090.1 GCA_004563195.1 bacterium | reverse complement strand
CAATGCCAACTCTGAAAGGTCGCCTGTACCGAGCACCAACGCATTGAATTTGTTCGACAAATCCATCAATATCTGCGTTCTTTCGCGTGCTTGACCATTCTCATAGGTGACATCATGCACGTTAATATCATGCTGAATATCTTTGAAGTGCTGCTTCACAGCATCCGCGATTGGAATTTCCATAACAGTCACACCCAAGGCCTTCATCATCGAAAGGGCATTGTTGTAAGTCCTACCTGTGGTGCCGAAGCCAGGCATTGTCACGCCGTAAATTTTCTTTCGGTCGTAGCCAAGTCGGTCGAACGCTCTGACAGCCACAAGGAGTGCCAACCGACGCATCAAACCCTCTGTTTGAATATTCACTATCTCTTCGCATCGTGAATTGCGATGGTCTTCGTAAGGCACAAAAGGAAGTGTTTTTAGCGTTCGGGAAAGTGGTGTTTCGTCGTAATTGAGCGTTTTGGGCCATGTGAGCGGAATAAGGCGCATTGGACGACTAAACTGTAGCATGTTGTCGTTATAACTACCATTGATGCGACGCTCGTTATTCAACGCCTCAATATCCACATCCGCAAAAGTGATTTGTGGATCGAGTTCGAAACGCTTACATTCACTGAGAATTGATCCGTTTTCAGCAATAATGGCATTGCCGGCAAACACTAAATCGGTAGATGATTCGCCAAAACCAGCCGACGAATAAATATATGCAGTGGTGCAACTGTCGGATTGGTGCTTGATTAAATCACGCAAATATTGGTGCTTGCCAATAAGTTCATTTGAAGCCGAAAGGTTTACAATCACATTTGCGCCATTGATTGCATAAATCGAACTTGGTGGAATGGGAACCCATAAATCTTCACAAAGATCAACACCCACTTTCACCTTACCAGCATTGAAAATGAGGTTGGCACCAAAAGGCACAACTTCACCATTAATAGTGATTTCAGTTGCAGTCTTGGTCACATTATAACTCGTGAACCAACGCTTTTCGTAAAATTCTTTATAATTCGGTAAATAAGTTTTTGGCACAGCACCGAGAATCTTGCCACCCTGAATACACACGGCGCAATTATAAAGGTGCCCGTCACAGCGAAGTGGTGCGCCAATAAACACCACAATATCAGAATTGATAGTGGATTGCTGAATTTGCTGAAATCCTTCTTCGGCAGCGTCAAGCAACTGTTCGTTGCCAAACAAATCTGCACAGGTGTAAGCAGTAACACAAAGTTCGGGTAGCACCAACATCTGCGAATCGCACTGCTTGGCTTGCTCAATGCTGCTCAATATACTTTTCACATTAAAGTCGACATCAGCAACATTAACAGATGGAACTGCCGACGCAACTCTAATATATCCATAATCAGTCTTATTTTGTATGTACATAATTTACCAAATTATTAACTTACAAAATTACTCAAAAATGGCGATATGATAGGTATAAGTTGAGACAAAAAACGGGTAAGAACTATTGCCAAAATGCAAAAAAATCGGTTTCGATAAACTCAAAACCGATTTTTCACATATCATGTTGGAAAAAATTATCAGCAATGGCAACCTTCAATGTTAAAGCCACGAAGGAAGTCGGCAGTCGGCATTCTGCGTTTACCTGCCATTTGAAGCGACAATATCTCAATTTTTGCATCTGCACATGCCACCCGAAGGCGTTTACCGTCAGTTGTCAGGGTGCCAGGCACAAGGTTAGCAGATGGTGCTTCAGGTTCGCCTGTTTCAAATATTTTCACAGCATAAACCTTGCCTGCAGCATCAACAATCTCAGTCCACGCAGCTGGATATGGCGATAAGCCACGCACATGGTTATACACCTTTTCAGCACACCAATTCCAATCAATGCGACAAGTGTCCTTGAAGATTTTTGGCGCAGGAGTTGGCTTTTCCCCGGCAGTAAGCATTTCCGATTGAGGAATAGGCTTCACTGTGCCAGCAATAATTGCGTCAACAGTTTCAATCACCATACCTGCACCCATCATCATCAGTCCGTCGTGAATTGTCTCAACATTGTCTTTACGGCCAATGGGGAGTGACTTTTGTTGAATCACGTCGCCTGTGTCAATCTCGTGTTTCAGGAAGAATGTGGTTACACCAGTTTCAGTTTCGCCGTTCATTACAGCCCAGTTGATTGGCGCTGCGCCACGATATTTTGGGAGCAAAGTTCAAACTGCGAAGTTCGTTCACAAATTCTTCATCTTTCAATTTCACTGGCTGCATCAAATGCAAACCATTTTCAACGGCATATTTCTTCACATCACTCTGGAGGAGATGATGACCACGACCTGCTGGCTTGTCAGGCATAGTGACTACACCCACCACGTTATATCCACCTTCCACAAGGCGTTTCAGACTCTCCACAGCAAAATCAGGAGTTCCGAAAAACACTATCTTTAAATCTTTCTTTTCCATCTTCAAAAATATGCTCAAGTTATTTTATACTAAACAATCAACATCAATCGTAACTGTAGTGCTTCAGCACCTGACGATATGAATTAAATATCTTTGACTTCGACACAAATCCCACATAACGCCCTTCTTCCACCACCGGCAGATTCCATGCGCCTGTATTATCAAACATCTTCATCACTTGGTCCATAGGCGTGCCGAGTTCCACCTTTGCTGGGGGCATCGACATGAAACGCTTCACATGCATACGCCTATACAAGTCGGGGCGGAACATAATATTGCGAATGTCATCAAGAAGCACAATACCAAGCAGTTGACCATCGTCGTCGGTAACAGGGAACAGATTACGTTTGCTCTTCGAAATCACATCTACCATTTGCTTCAGACTCATATCGGGGTGAACAGGAATAAAATCTGTTTCTATAACGCTGTCCATCTTCAGCAGGGTAAGCACGGTTTTGTCTTTTTGGTGAGTGAGCAATTCGCCCTGAAGTGCCAAACGCTTGGTGTAAATGCTATAGTTTGAGAATATGCGTGATGTGCCGTAAGAAATGGCAGCCACAATCAGCAATGGCAAAAACAGCGAATAGCCACCAGTCATTTCTGCCGTAAGGAAGATCGCCATCAAAGGTGCGTGCATTACGCCAGCCATCACACCAGCCATGCCCACAAGAGCAAAATTCTTGGTAGAGAGTGGCATTGTGGGGGCAACAATACCCAGCGAATTTACTGCATAGGCGAAAAGGAAACCAGCCATACACCCCACATACAATGATGGAGCAAAAGTTCCACCCACACCGCCACCACCATTAGTGGCACTGGTGGCAAACACTTTCATAAAGCAAAGTGCCCCAACCAGCAAGAGTGTTGCACCCACACTGCTGCGCATTCCGTAGAAAAGGCTATTGTTGAAGATTTGCTCTACATGCCCATTCAGCAAATAGTTGATGGATTCGTAACCTTCACCAAACAGTGGAGGAAACACGAAGATAAGCACGCTCAAGAGTATTGAGCCTAAAAAGAAACGATAGCGAGGACGTGAAATGCGCCCAAACATGCGCTCCATCACTTCAATCATCTTGGTGAAATAAACCGAAACCAAACCGCAGAATACGCCGAGGAGCACAACATAAGGAATACGTGAGGTATAAAACATTTCACTCTGTGTGAAGAAGAATTCCACATTATAGCCAGTGAAAACATAAGCCACAGTCGCACCAGCCACCGATGCCATAATCAGTGGCATAACCGAGCCAGCAGTCAAATCAAGCATCAGCACCTCCACCGTAAACAGCACACCAGCAATTGGTGCCTTAAAGATGCCGGAAATACCTGCTGCCGCACCACAACCAACGAGCATCATCAGCATGTGAGGCGAGAGGCGGAAGGCTTGACCAAGGTTTGAACCAATAGCCGCTCCTGTAAATACGATAGGACCCTCGGCTCCGACCGAACCACCACAACCGATAGTAACGGATGAGGATGCCAACGAGGCATACATGTTATAGAATTTCAATCGACTCTTCTTTTGAGCGATGGCATATAGCACACGCGTCACACCATGCGAAATATTGTCACGCACCACATAGCGTACATAAATGCCTGTCAAGAAAATGCCGATAATTGGGAACACCAAATAGTAATAGTTGGCTTGCGAAGCCTCCGTAACGCTATTCACCAGTCCAGAGATTGTGCCAATCAAAAATTTGAGAAGCACGGCTGCAAGACCAGAAGCCACACCAATAATAATAGCCAATATCACCACAAAACTTTTCTCTGGTATATGGTCTTCCCTCCATCGAAGAAGTTTCATATACCAACCTTCGCTGTTGCGACTGGCTTTTTCCACAATAGTATCTTCGTTATATTGTTCCATTACAATCCTCTTCCCTTAAATACAATTCTTACCGTGTAGGCAATGATTTTAAAATCGTTGATAATCGACATGTTGTCGAGATAAAGCAAATCGTAACGTAATCGTTCTATCATTTCATCAACATTTTTCGCGTATCCGAATTTCACCTGTCCAAGCGAAGTGATACCCGGACGCACCTTGTGAATCAGAGAGTAAGATGGCTCACGCTCAAGTATCTGTTTAGCATAAAACATACGCTCTGGGCGTGGACCTACCATCGCCATATCGCCTTTCAGTACATTCCAAAACTGTGGTAGTTCATCAATACGATACTTGCGCAGTATGCGACCCAATTTCGTAACACGAGGGTCGCTGTCGCTCGACAATTGTGGTTTACCTTCTTTTTCTGCGCCATCAACCATCGTGCGGAATTTAATAATACGAAATGGCTTATTATGTATGCCCAAACGCTCTTGAAAAAAGAAAATCGGACCTTTTGAATCGCATTTAATCAGCACCGCCACAAACAGATAAACTGGAAGCAACATTATCAAAGCAATCAGTGAAAAAAGCACATCAAGCATTCGCTTCATATTCTTGGTGCCTGCGTCAATGTTGCCATTCGACACATCAACCAATGGGTCGCCAGAGAAATCATCGAGGCGTGTGCGCGACAGCGTATTAAATCGCTCTGGCGTCACTTTTATGGGCAAGTCATAGGCAAACAGACGGTTGATTGTGCCCAACACCACCTTATTATCTTGGTTGGTTGGCACCACTATCAGTTCTTTCACTTCTTCTTCCTCGCATACCTTAGCAATATCGTCGAATGTATATACTGGCAAATGTATATCTTTTACGCGATTTTCGCCCGGCACATCCACATAGCCCACCACATGATAGCCTGTAGACTGGCGCATTTTGTTGAGTTTTTCAACGAAGGCATACGCGGCCGCACCAGCGCCCACAACCAAAGTGTTGAATCGCCATCTCCTGTTTTTAATATTAGAAGATGTGCGCGCCGTAATAGCCAACCTGAGAAAATAGGTAAGAAAAAATAGCAAAGCCAGCAGCACAAGGATAATCTCATAGTTGAAGCTACGATTATCATTCATCATGTCGTTGATCAATGCGATAAAGAATGCTAACAACGTATTGATGACGGCTGTTTTAAAGGTTGTAATCAATTCGCTAAGGCGTGACTTGCGAAACACTTCGTTGTAGTAACCCGACAGGCAATAAACGCCCATCATCATCAAGGGAAAAGCAATTTGCCCGATAATGATGGTAGAACTCGACATGAAATCACCTAATGTGCTGTAACCCCTAACACCACCAAGATGGAAACGCAAACAGTTGTAGGTGAACCATGCCATATTGGCTGAGAAAAAGTCAGCCAACACATATTTAATTCGTTGTGTTTTTTCGCTAATCAAAATTGTAGTGTTTTATAGATAATGCCACTATCGGAGAATTTTGAAAGTACCATCGCTACCAAGCAAAATGATGTTTGATGCGTCGGCTGGCTTGTTGTCGTCTTGACGATATTTCACCACATAGTCAACACCGTCAACTATCTCCTTTGTAACCTCTGAAAAAATCTTTGGCGAAGGCTCTCCGCTCACATTGGCGCTGGTTGACACAATCGGACGACCAAACTTCTCACAAAGTTCATGCGAAAATTTCTCATTCGACACACGAATACCGAGGCTATCATTGTCGCCCAACAAATTAGGTGCCACATTAAATGCGCCTTCATACACAATGGTCAGCGGTTTAACTGCCACATGAATAAGTTCGGAAGCCATTTCTGGCACATCTACCACATAGTGATCGAGGTGTTCCTCGCTGTCGAGCAGTACAATCAAAGCCTTGTTATCTGCACGTTTTTTAAGTTCATACACTTTTTGCACAGCCTTAGCATTAGTGGCATCGCAACCGATACCCCATATAGTGTCGGTAGGGTAAAGAATCAACCCACCCTTTTTCAGCACCTCAATACACTTTTGTATATCTTCTTTCATCAATTCTCGAAATCTTTATTTAACAAACAGCAGTAAACACACGCTGTTTTAATTCTAATTAACAAAGGTAATGAAAACGCCACGATTATAAAAACAAATCATCAACTTTTCAACCTCAAAAAATCTTGAATTTAAAATTTAACCCATATTAAATGAATAGTGAATTGAGATACCAAAATTAATGACTAACTTTGCTTCATAAAGAATAGAGAATATGAAAACAAACTGTATTAAATATATCGGAGTGGCAATCTTACTCGCCACAGCAACTATGGCATTTGCTAAAGGCGGAGTGATTTATACTGGTGAACTTGCGAAGCATGTGAAGGGATATAGTGGACCAACTCCACTCAAAATCACAGTAGAAAAAGGGAAAATTACAAAAATTGAAGCCGAAACCAGTAAGGAATCACCAAGATACTATAGAATGGCGCAAAAGAAGGTTTTTCCTCAATACATTGGGAAAACCGTGGATGAGGCCATCAATCTCAAACCTGATGGTGCAACTGGTGCTACCTACTCATCTAAAGCCATTATTGAGAACATTAAATTAGGACTGAGCAATTACAAGAAATCAGCAAAAAGCACTTCAACCAAGAAATCAAAGAAGAGAAGATAATATCCGCTAATTCAATCACTTATTGAGTTTTAATTTTATAATGTCATCAATATTTGTGGTGTATTGCTTGCTAATGTATTCGCATTTCAAATGCCATTTTTTACTATAGCCTTGCACCGCCATTCGTATAGCATTATGTCCGTTTTTACGGTTAATCTCATCTATCGCCCGACTGAGTTGGGCTTGTTTTTCACGGTCAAAAGTGTCGAAAAGATTACCTTGAATGGGCGAGGAATCCACTATGTTCCACACCAGCACACCGGCTTTTTTATAATTGAATTTACCATCGCCCTTCCATGCCGAGCGAAGCATACCCACCGCATAGCCTACGATTTCGTTTAAATCCGAAGTGGGCACAAGTGGATAATATGTTTGATAAATGTAATCGATGGGTAAATCTGGTCGAAATCTATTGGTGTAAGCAAATATTGAAATGGCTTTACAAACCGTATTTTCTCTTCGCATTTTCGAACTGCATCGTGCTGCGAAATTTGCAAGTGCCTCTTCCACATCAGCACGGTTAGTCAGTCCTCCATCTGGAAAACTACGGCTCGTGCAAATGCTTTGTTTATGAGGCAGTTCATCAATACATATACAACTTTCACCACGCAACTCTCTCCATGTTCTCACACCAGTAATAGTGAGCATTCGTTGCACCCAACTTTCAGTTTTCTGTGTCAAATCCCAGGCAGTTTTCACACCGTGATATTTGAGTTTATCAACTGAACGCCGACCTATTCCCCACACTTCTTCAATAGGGAAAAGTTTTAGGGCTTTTTCTCGTTTTTCCTCTGAATCTATCAGGCAGCAACCCTCATAACCAGGGTAATGCTTTGCAAACTTGCTGCACATTTTCGCAAGTGTTTTAGTGGGAGCAACGCCAAGCGAAATGGGAATTCCAGTTCCTTTAGTCACCTCACGCACAATGCGTTTACCATAAATCGTGATGTATTCAGAATCGCCTAAATCACTTAAATCGATAAATGCTTCATCAATGCTGTAAATATCCACATTTGGAGTGTATCTACCAAGCATAGTGTGAACTCTGTGGCTCATATCGCCATACAAATTATAGTTGGAAGAAAACACAGCAACTTTGGCTTGCTCTAATTGCTCTTTCACTTGGTAAAAAGCCGCTCCCATGCTTATTCCCAAGCGCTTAGCCTCTTCGCTGCGTGCAATCACACAACCGTCATTGTTCGACAAAACCACAACTGGCTTGCCTACAAGGTCGGGGTGAAACACCCTCTCGCAGGAACAGTAAAAATTATTACAGTCGGCAAGTCCGTACAGTTGCATAATTTGTTGAGAAGAAAAATTTATTCGTGAAAACGGCGAATACAGAAAGTCATCACACCCCAAACCATAAAATTATTTTCTTCAGTAACTTTTATCGGTTTGAAATCGGCATTGGCAGGCATCAGCCATGCGCAGCCTTCGTTGGTATCTACATGAAAACGCTTTAATGTGAACTCCCCATCGATAAAAGCAGCAACTATGTCGCCTTCAGAAGCCTCAATACTTTTATCAATTACCACGAGATCTCCATCGCAAATTCCTGCTTCGCACATGGAATTACCTTCTACACGGGCATAAAAGGTGGTTTCGTTATCACGAACGAGAATTTTTCCCAAGTTAATGGCTTCAGAGGTGTAATCTTGGGCAGGACTTGGAAATCCAGCTCGTAAACTGCCACCAAAAGGCACATCAACTAAAGCCTCGGCATTAGCCGAAAACATTCGCAACCTGATTTCTTGGTCTAAATTTGTCATAATTAAGTGATTGTGTGTGCTCATCAATTATTGATACAAAGATAAGAAATTTTCAAATTTTACGCAAAATTTGAGCAATGTCTTAACTTCTTCAACTTCTTAACTCCTTAACTTCTAAAAAAATCTTCTTAACTCCTTAACTTCTATATAAAAAAAGAGAGCGGCAGATTGCTCTGTCGCTCTCCGTAGGGGGCGGTTACCTACTAACCACCTTAGTTCGTTTTCAGTGTGCGCGCCACTTCTGTGGCTTTTGCCGCACCTGTGATAAGGTTGAAAGAAATCTCTGGAAACGCTGGCTTGAACCCATCACTTGAGCAAGCTTCGAGAATCAGCGCACCGTCAGCCTTGTGCAAGGCCTCAGGAAGGCTTCGCCCGCATTTCGGGGCTTCTCCGTTACCGCCTTTTTCGCGTGGGGCGATATAAAAACCACACCGGAAAGCTTTCGGGTGATTAGTACTGCTCGGCTGAGGCCGTCACCGACCTTGCACCTGCAGCCTATCAACGTCGTAGTCTCCAACGAC
>SFTJ01000089.1 GCA_004563195.1 bacterium | reverse complement strand
CCGACGGAGTTGACGATGTTCTCTGCAAGGTGCTTTCAGCCAAGAAAAGAAAGGTCAAAATCAAATATTTCTAAACACAAAAAGAGACCGCCTACACGATGTAAGCGGTCTTTGCTAATTTTAGAGTAAATCCGACAAACTGGAATTTGAAAACTAACTTTTCTTAAATCATTATCGCTTATTGTAGGGCGTTAATGAATTCCTCTAAAAGCCTTGAAAATAAAGGGTTTTTCGCAATCTGCTCGCCTTATCCCTTTATACGATTTCACACGATTTTACCCTTGCCCTGAGAGGTTATAAGGGCAAAAGCAAGGGCAAGAAAAACAGGTAACACGATATAATCAAGTGTGGCAATCGGGAAACTGTGATGTATGTGCGAATATATTATTTTGGAGGATTACATAATGGAAAAGTACATTTATAACGAGCAAAACGGTCTATGGTATGAGTTGCAGGGCGATTATTACATTCCTTGTTTGGAGTTACCCGCCGAAAAAGAAAAAAGGCATATCGGCGTATGGGGACAGCGACATTTGCGGTATATCCTAGAACATAGAAAGGTGTTCTACATCAATCTGCTGATAAGCGGCAAACTGCAATCCCACCTTGCCGATGTTGAAGAACAGGCACAGGAGCTATTTGACCGTCTTATGAAGCAACGGGCAGAGCGTGAGGGCATTACTGAGAAACTGAAAGCCGACAACCAAATGGAATGGGTTGGCAGAATGAACAATTTGCGGTCTGCGGTTACGGAAACTGTCAATGCCGAGGTGGTCTTCGTATGAGAAAACGGAAGTATTACCTGTACCTCACAGCAGAAGAACGGCGGTACATATTTAATGCCCTGCTCTCTTTCCGTAACAAACTGATAGCGCAAGGCAGATATACGGATGCAGTTGACGAGATTATGATAAAGTTCGCAAAATGAACCTGTAACGCTACAATATGCAAAATCGAGGGGTAAGGTACAAACACCTTACCCCTCAAGTTATATGCTCTAAAAATGGCTTAAAATAAGGCTTTTTCAACCCCTAAATTTCCACCTTGCAACACTTTTGAGTGCATCGAAGTCACCATTACTTACCAACTTTTTCTATCATTGCTTCATATATTGCCTGTGTTTCTTTAGTATCGCTCATTCCGATGACAAGGGTTTTCCCGTCGGAAGTCAAAACAATATGCTCTTTTGCACCTGTATAGGAATACAAGGTATATGAGCCGAATTCATCATTCTGGAAAATGCCCATAGATAGTCTTGGCGATCCGAAGCCACTGGTGCGAACACCTACATCTAAATCCTTACGGTATTCAACAGTCTCAATTTCTGAATAATTGATTTCTACATCTGTCCAATAGGTTGCATTGATCGTTAATGCTGTATCTTCACACTTTACCTCAATGTTGCCGGTAAACATCAAAAGGGCAACACCTAATAAAATGATGGGTACTATAACTGCGGTTATTCTGAGCGCAATTTTTTCTGCACCGCTTTTGGGCGCTTCAGCATATACAATTCCTGCCTTTTGATGCTGTTTGTAAATGGAATAAGAGTAAACGATAGGAATAATTGCCAAAGCAGCAATCACACATACCACAACCGATACCATCGCTTTTAGAGGAAGAAAAATGGAGAGCAATAAAATAAGTCCTCCAACCACCCAAACCTTACCGCCAAATCTATGTGTTTTATTCCAATTCTCCTCGTTATTCAACGCCCAAGAAATCTTGATACCCAGCGTTCTGTTTTGCTTAACTTTGGGTAAGTAATTGCCTATAAAGATGAACATTACTCCGAGCAGTGCCGGCAAAAAAAATGCTAAATCAAATTCTTTTCCAAAAGCTGCACGATACATTATTCCGTTTGTGAAAAGGGATATAATCGGAAGAATCCAAAAAACCATTCCCAATGCTTTTTGATTTTGATCTTTTTGCCTTTTATCCAATGAAGTAAAAAGCAAACAAACAAAATGGAAAATCAAAAGTATGATAGGTGTACCAAAGACAGCAAGGACCTTTCCGCTTAATCCGTCCGCATTGCCGTCAGCTCCCCAATGAGTTGTTATAATGTCGGGCAAATCATTCCACATAATGATCCCGTATAAAATCGGAAGTAAAATAATAATTGACGATATTATGACCTTAAATTTGTTCTTTTTAAGCATTGTCATTGTCTCCTTTCAAATCTGCAATCCAAAGCATAGTTTCCTCTAAAACAGAGGTGTTGATCTCATAGAAAATGAATTTACCTTCTCTGGTATCTCTGATTAAGTCAGCATCCTTCAACACCGATAAATGTCTTGAAATCGAAGGTGCTGTTACCGAGAAATGATCTGTAATTTCACCCGCCGACATTCGCCCCTTTTTCAGCATATTGAGTATTTCTCGACGAATGGGATCGGCAAGTGCTTTTAGTGTCTGTTGTAATCCCATTGTTCAGCCTCCTTTAACAATTAACCTAATTGTTAATTATATTATACGCATATAGAGTATAATTGTCAATAGGCTCGCTAAAATTTTCATATAATTTGAAAGGGCGGCTATCTCTTTGCCGCCCGTAATATGTAATCCCGCAAGGCAGGGCAACTGCCCTGCGGTGTTGTTTTCGGTGTTAAAGCTATCTTTCTCTGTCGTGGGATCGGTGCTTGGTTTTGTTCTGTCTGCCCTCTGCCTGTAACCGTCTGAGCTGGTCACGGACACTTTCTCTTTCGGGCGGTGCATACCGTTCTTTTTCGGCGGGTCTGCGGCTTTCTTTTGCCTTGCGTTCCCACTCGGCAAGCTCTCGGTTGTAGTTTTCAACTACGATTTCTGACTTGCGGTAGGTTGCCATAAATGCCTGCACATCAGGATAACCGTCGCTTTTCAGAATATCGGGTAATGCTTCCAGCATAGCAGAGATTTTGGTTTCCATCTGCTGTATTTTTGTTTCTAACGCCTTTCGCTCCTTGCTCTTGAATATGCCCTTTATTTCGGCAAGCTGTGCCTTTAACTTGGGTACTTCATCCTGTAAGCTGCGAATTTCCTTTGCCCTGTCCTGTACCCGTATCATCAGCTTTTGCATTGTGCGGAACTCTGCCATATCCATATTGAGTACCGGCTTGGGCGGTAATGCCGTCTGCCTTATCAAGTTCTGCAAAAATTCCTTTGCCTTGCTCACGATACTGCGGAATAGGTTGGGCAGCCATCCATTTGCTTTAATGAACTGACTTGCTTTTTGATGGATTTCCTCTTTCTTGATTTCCAGTATCTTTTTTTCTTCAATTCCCGATATAAGAGCCATATCCGCCGTTCTGTTCCATTCCTGCCTTGCGGCATTGTCGGCTTCAATTTCTGCGGCTTTGGGATTGTTCTTGCCGATCTTCTTGGTCGGCAGATAGATACTGTCGGGGTTGAACACCTTTAGGTGCTGTTCGGGATCGGAGATATGCCGATTGATAAGGGCGGTATAAACTTCCTTTACTTCCCGAAGAAAAGGGTCGCTTTTGAAGCGGTCATCTTTTACGGTGAAAAGGTGCTGTTCATATATGCCGCCTTTGGGGATAACGGTACAGTCCTCACGGACTTTGCCGCTTTCGTCGGAGATCTCTTTCTTGGTGCGTACCCGCTTGCCTGTTTCATCATAGAATACGCTTCGGGTGGCGATCTTTATATCCGGCTCGGCAAGCAACCGCCGTTCGCTGAATATGAGGTGGATGTGGTAATTGGTCTTTCTCTTGTTGTGGTGGAGAGCCGATACACATTCCACATCGTACCGTCTGCGAAATTCCTCTGTGAAATCTTCAAGTACCTGTTGCGGCTCATAGGTGGTGTAAACTTCGGGCAGGGCGATAATCAACTCCCTTGCTTCGATACACTTTCCGTCTACTCCGCTTCGCTTAAACTCCTTTTGACACTCTTTTGCAAGATTGCTCCAAAAGGGATTGTCTGCGGTGCGGTAGGTGGCATAGAGGTTTTCCTGTCTTGCGTGGCTTGTAATATACGATATTCTTCCCTTGACATTGGACAGCTTTGACATCTGAATAAAGCTGTGGCGTGTCATAAATTATCTCCGTTCTGTGTTGTAAAGGTGCGTTCTCATTTTGCAACCGACTTGTCGGTTGCGGCTGTTTCGGCGGCGAGTGCTGACGGGACAGCCAATGAAAATTGCGGTAGCAATTTTCTCTGTATCATAGCGGCGGTGTATGCCGACAAGCTGTGATACAGGCTCCCTGCAAGGGCGAAATACCTCTTGAACAAATCGTAGATTTGTGCGAGGGGTGTATTTCGCTCTCAAACGCCGAGGGCTTTGAGAACGGTTTACTCTACCTTACGGACATCATCCTGACACAGTAGGTTTCTGCCTTGATTGACGGTCATAAAACGCTCTAAGGTATCCCTGCGGATAATGGTCTTACGCCCGACCTTCAGAACAGGCAGCTTGCCCCAGTCCACCAACTTTCGCATTGTGTTCCTGCCGATGCCGCTGGTTTCTGCCGCTTCTTCGATTGTCATTCCCATTTTGATTGCGTTCATAGTGTTGTTCTCCTTTCCTAAATACTCAAAATGCAACTTTGGTATTATCATTATACTTATTTTGCTATCACTTGTCAACCCATTTTGCAACCTTTTAAGAATTATTTTCAATATTTTTTGCAAATAATGGTTGCAAATTGAGTTTGTTTGTGCTATACTATACTCAAACAGGAGGTGAATACCTTGAAAGAAGAAACAATGTTTACCCCAAAACAAGTCGGGGAACGCATTAAAGAGCGTAGAATAGAACTGAAACTATCTATGCCGGAACTTGGCAAGCGTATCGGCGTGAACAAGTCCACCATTCAAAGATATGAAGCAGACGGCGTTGACCCGAAGCGAACAATGATTATCAACGGTCTTGCCGAGGCACTTCTTACCACTCCCGAATGGCTGACGGGTCTTTCCGATGATAAGGAATACGATAGCTACACGCTTTGTCAAAAGGACATTGAGCAGCACATCAAGAAATATCTTGATACGGTGTCCTCTACCGTAAAGGGCGAGCCGCACCAACAGATGCTCACTACATTTCTCGGAAAGATAATTGATTTGTACTCCGTGTTCTGTCACCACTTTTCCGATGCTATGGCAGAGATTGACCGTGTGGCAAACGATGAAGGCTTGAAGCAGTCGCTTATGCGGTATGCTATTGAGTCGGGAACGATTACCGAAAAGGTATATCGTAATGAAATGGAATTACCTATCGAAGATATGAAACGATTTCTTGACGGGATTTTACATATCTACGATGAAGGTCGTACCGCTGTAAAGATGGGCGATCTCTTCGGGATAGTGACGGAAGCTGAAAAAAGGCTATCCGAAAAGAATAATTCCGTGGCACCTTGACAATTAAAAATGCCGATTGAAACCAATCGGCAGAAGTGACACTATTTACTTTACGCACACCATATGTCACAGTCCCGATTGCCACGGATAGAAAGGAGAAATTTTATCTATGGCAAAAGGTTCTGTAAGAAAGAAAGGCAAAAAGTGGTACTACCGCTTCTATATCGAAGACGAAAGCGGTAAGCAGGTACAGCGAGAGTTTGCGGGGACGGAAAGCAAGAGCGAAACGGAAGCCCTGCTCCGCAAGGCAATGGAAGATTACGAGCAAAAGAAATTCGTAGCAAAATCCGAAAACGCAACGGTGGGAATGTTGCTCGATATGTGGGTGGAAGAAGAACTGAAACCGAGCAATCTGAGCAACGGAACGGTTATGGCGTATCAAGGTACGGTCAATCGTATCAAGCAGTACCCCATTGGCAACAGAAAACTGAAAAGTGTGACCGCCGACCATTTGCAGGCGTTTATGGATTTTCTCAGCTTCGGCGGGACAAATCCAGACGGCACAACAGCAAAGGCACTCAGCAAGGGTTACTTGCGATTGTTCTCCGCCGTTCTGCAAGGAGCGTTCCGCTTTGCGGTATTCCCGAAAAGGTTAATATCCTTTAACCCGATGCAGTATGTTGTATGGCGAGGAAAAAAGGAAAAATACGAACTGTTTTCGGATGAAGACGGCGAAACAACTTCCACACCAACGCTTACTCACGAACAGTATCTAAGGCTTGAGGATTTTCTGAAAGCAAAGGATAACCCTGCACTGCTCCCCATACAGATCGCTTACTACACAGGACTTCGCATTGGCGAGGTTTGCGGCTTGACTTGGCAGGACATAAATCTTGAAAAGCAGTATCTTACTGTACGACGCAGTATGCGATACAACGGGACAAGGCACAAAACCGAAATAGGAGCTACCAAGCGCAAGAAGATCCGCACAGTGGACTTCTGCGACACGTTAGCGGCAATTCTGCGAACTACAAAAGCCGAACAGCACAAAAACCGCTTCAAATATGGCGAGCTATACAGCCTCAATTATTATTGCGAGGTCAAAGAAAAAGACCGCACCTATTATGAGGTTTACAGCTTACCGAGAACGGAAGAAGTTCCCGAAGGCTACAAGGAAATATCCTTTGTATGTCTTAGACCGGATGGAGCATATGAATCTCCAAGTACGGTTGGGAATATGTGCAAAAGGGCGAAGCAAAAAGTAGAGGGTTTGGATGGCTTTCATTTCCACCAACTCCGACACACATTCACAAGTAATCTGCTCTCCAACGGAGCAGCACCGAAGGATGTGCAGGAGCTTTTAGGACACGCCGATGTCAGTACCACAATGAACGTGTATGCTCACGCTACAAGGGAAGCGAAGCGTACTTCCGCAAGACTGCTTGACAAGGTAGTCGGCGGCTAAAAACAAAACTTTCCCTTGTTTTCGCTCATAAGGGCAAAAGCAAGGGAAAATACATTAAATACGAGTATGAAACTGCTGAAAAATCCAGTAAAATCAAGGGTTTTCAGAGAGTTGGTTAGATAAACTGGAATTTGTAGTTATCTATACTCATTTGGAATTTCGATATGAAATGTCTCACACAATAACTTCACATCATGCACATCATTCTCATCAAATTCGTATCC
>SFTJ01000088.1 GCA_004563195.1 bacterium | reverse complement strand
GACGTTTGTACTCGTAGGTGCCAAGACGTTCCTCTTTCTCTTTCTCCTCTGCTTCGTGGATTACGCTGTTGAGGTAGTTGAGTGAGTCGGTCTGGAATTTCTCATAATCCTCTTGTGCTTTTTTCTTGTTCTCGAGGGCTTCCTTATACTCGTCATCATCTTCATCGTAGAGCTCGGAGGCACGAGCATATAAAGCCTCAGCGGCTTCAAGTTCTTCTTGCTTGTTGTTCAACTCGGCATCTTTGAGTTCTGCCTGGGTGGCACCTCTGGCTTTGAGCCGTTCAATCTCCTCATCGTGAGCCTTTGACATTTCCTCAAATGCCTCTTTCTGCTTCTCATATTTTTCTATATCTTCATCACTTGTCCCGAAGAAGGCAGTGAATGCCTTAACCAATCCCCATACTGCCGCTATACAGGCAATAATGGCGACAACAATCAAGCCGATTGGGTTGGCACGCGCTGCGGCATTGAATGCCCATTGTGCGGCAGTCAATGCGGCTGTTGCTATTACTCCCTTGCCTTGTGCTGCCGTATGTAGGTTCTCTGCTACAGTACGGAGTTTTGTCTGCATAAGGTTGACTCCTTGCATCACTGCCGACTGCGCTTGTAATGTGTTTTGAATTGACTGCATCGCATTTGAGGCGGCTATGGCAGCTTGCAACTTGGTCTGTATGGTTGCCAAATCCTCACTGCTGATGCCAAGCATCTCGGCGGCACCGGTGGCAAGACCAAAGCCGTCAATGGCAAGTTGTATGGAACCGCTTAACTGGTCAAATCCTCGTGTGTCAGATGCGGCATTCGTGATAGCCTGATTAGTATCAGCAATGGTATCCTTGAGCACACCAGCCTTCTCGGTAAGGTCTTGAATGTGTGACGCGAGTGCTTGACCATCGGCAGACTTCTTTTCCTCTTCACTCAAACTTTGGTATGCGATAGAGAGGTTGGCTATCTCAAGCACAAGTTCCTTGAGGTCTTTCTTGATGCTACCTCCGGCAACTGCATAGTTACCCACATTGCGTTGAAACTCGCCCATGTCGGCAGCCAGGTCTTTCAGATGTGCGTCGAGGTTCTGAATAGCGCTCTCCATCTCTTTGCCGAGAGGAGACTGCTTCTCCTCTTGCGTCATTGACTTGTATGCCTTTTTAAGCAATTCAAGTTGTTGGGACATCTGGTTGTAACTACCGATAACAGCTTGGTTCTCTCGCTCCTCATTCTTCAACAAGGTCGTAAGACTTGACTTCTCTTGCTTGAGCTCTCGCTCTTTAATGGTGAGTTGAAGCAGCGCCTCATTATATTGTTCTGCTCCGATACGCCCGTATTCTAACTGCTTCTTCAAGTCATCTTGTTGCTTCTTGTTAGCGGCAATGGCTTCGTTCACACGGAGCAAACTCTTGACGTTGTTCTCGTATGTACCATTGACTTGAGCAAGGAGATTCTTTACTCTCTCATACTCGGTATAGGCATCTCGCTGAGTCTTGTTTACCTTCTCTTGCTCCATCAACTGCCGAGATATGGTGTTGGTGGTGTTGGCAATCACTTTCTGCTGTTCACCGATGACACTGGTAAGCTGTTGCTGAACTTGAGCAGCCTCTTTGCCTTTTACAGCAAGTATCTGCTCGAGCTTATCGATGTCGCCGATGCAACTGACATTGATGTTCAGCCCTTTGGCAAGGTCTTGGGCTACCTTTTTGTAGGTATCAAGCACCTTTGCTAATTCACTATCGAGCTCGTGAAGTCTATCTATCGCTTCTTGGTCTACGAGGTCTGTAATCTTTACTGACATATTAGTATGGGGATATGTATTCGATAATCGTTTTTTCTATCTCTAACGAGGCTAAGCAAAAGCCGTATGTGCCGTCTGCGTTAGCATATATGGCTACTGTATCATCTTCCAACCGAGCAAACGCTTTAGCGAGTCGCAGTATTCGCTGATACTCGCTACTCATCTTCTTGTTTTCGCACGCACAACTCATTAGTAACCACAATTTCGGTAAAACTGCTCTATGGAAGGTATCAAGAACTCGGTATTGAAGTAGTCAACGCCTCGACTGCTCAACTCAAGTATCTCTTCTCCGTATTTGGAAACAATGGAAGGACCATCGTTGTGTCCGGGGTCAACAAGAAGCATATCACCGGCTCGCTTGGCGTTAATCTCGGAGTGGAACTTACCGGTGATGAAAAGGTTCGGCACATTGTCGGGACGTGGATTAAGTCCGAGAATACTGCTTACGACCGGTGGAGTGATGCTCATCTTCCAAGCCTTATAACCTTTGCTGTTATTCTGCCACGGTCCTTCAAGTTGGAAATATGGGTCATCATCGTATGTAGGTGTCAGATACTCATCATCTCCATCGATACCGCTATATAGTTGGTCGCTGATAGCCATAACAACATTACCAGAATGCTTGTCAAGGCAATCAACAACATTGTCCTCGAAGCCTTCGGCTATTGCGTGTATCACATCATATACTTCTTGTATGTCCATTCTGATTAAATTAAAGGGGCTGAGATTATCACCCAGCCCCGATTATTCACTTCTTGCCTTTCTTCGCTCCTGTTATCAGGTCATAAGCGGCACCGAGCATCTTCTTTCGTGTTGCTTCATCTCGATCGAGCCAAAAGACGTTGAGGTGATGTGCGATAAACTCACTCTTACTCATCTTTTTGACTTCTTCCTTGACGAAACTAACATTTTCATACTTCAGCATAGCTTAGACTTGTTCAATGCCGGCAATGCCAGCCTCAAGCAGAAGTTTGGGGGCTTTCAACGCAGGAGTAGCACTACCACTAACGGTGAGTGTGAGAACTTCCTTATCGGTGTCATACGCAACAGCGGTTGCACCACTGATTACGTTGGTATTGTCTGCCATCAATGGACCGAATATGGAAGTAAGGTCGTATCCACCAACAGCTTCAATCAACTTGTAATCGTTGCCGGTGTCGCCAACCTTAATAAGCTTAACGCCAGTCAAGCCGAGGGTTGCACGCATAGGGTTGAAATCAAGTTGAATGTAGTCTGCGTTCTCGATGGCAGCACGGCTATTTTCGTGACAGAACTTGACTGTCATCGTAGATTTAGAACCGCTGGTCGAATACGGAGTGGCATTCGAGTGGATTGTGTTCATCGGGAACGGAGCGAGTTCGTCGGTGCCGTCGTTGAGGCCGTACAGCATATTCTTCTCGTCGAAGTAGTATGCACCGAACTTGTAGCCTGCACACTTGGTGAGTGATGCGTGAAGTTCGGGATAGTTCTTGTCGAGAGTATAAGTGTCTGCACGGTCGCTATAGCCGGTCACTTGAAGACCACCATAACCTACTGCACCTGTCTGTGCTTCTCCACCTTCCTGAGCGAACTCGCAAAAGCCTACGATGCCGTAGATGCGTTCTGCTTCATCGGCGTGTGCTTGCTTGGTAAGAGCTTCAACAGAGAGGTTGGCAGGCAGTTTGCTACCATAAGGCACAATGATTGCACCTTTCATTCGTGCGAAATCAACAGGGCATTTGCTGATGCCTGTATTGAGATGCCCGGTGTTGCATTTTCTGAGATTTCTCATTGTTATCTACAAGTTTGAGGTTTAATTTTCAATTCGAGATTTGTGATATTTATGGCATCTATGGGTTCACTCGTCTCCCCGGCACGAGTATATGCTCCATATCTGCCATAAGAGTAGTTTTCAGAGTAGTTGTGCGGTATTACCTCTTTATAGCCAAAATCAATTCTGCCGTCCTCTTTCAGTGCTTCAAGCAACCGCTTGTATATCGGTCGAAGAATGTTCTGAAAGGATCGTTCAAGGCGTTCCTCGTTGCTCCATTGCTGGCGTGTTGAGCAGGCGATAAGCATACTAACTTTTGCTTCGCTGAAGTAGTTAGGTGAGGTTCGCTTCTCATCGAATGGGCAGAACAGCACTATCATAGGAAACTTGATATTATTGCCGTTTGGTGTCTTGCTCAATTCGTCGAGGCGGTCTTTAACATACACATCATTGCCGAAGGTGTAGTTAATAGCAGGACACGCAATTTCCTTTGTCGTGCCGTTGCCATAGGACACCACGATATTGCAGCCTTCGGCTGTCGCCTTGACTACATCTCGCATTATCTCTATTATCTCACGGCTACGTTTCATAGGTTGAATGAATTGATTTTGCTCTTGAAGTTGTCGCTTGTCTCAATGTCGGGGAATGGACATTCATCGCTATCGCACCAGCCTCTAAAGTCTGCAATGGCTTCCACCATTTCGTTCCACGTCGATACTTGGCGCTTGATGGGTGCAACGTAGTTGTTAGCACTCTTCAGCCTTACAAGCCCGGTCATAGTAGCTTGGCTTGAACTGTCACGCAGTATTTTGAAGAATACATAGTCGGCAAAAGGCTCTTTCAGTTGTTCAAGCACCATATCGAGGTCAACATCTCTCTCGGCTTCTTCGGCATCGAGGCTCTTGATATAGTCAAGTGCTTGGTTTACAGTCCCCAATGTGGCATTGAGAATGTGCCGTGGTCCGTCGGTGAAGTATGTGCAGTCTATCAACATAGTTTACTCTGATTTCTTGGTACGTTTTGACGTTTTGGTTGGCGCATCTTTGGTGTCAGCCGCTTCGACATCTTTAGTGTCCTCGTCAATGACATCTTTAGTGTCCTCGTCAATGACATCTTTGGTGTCAGCCGCTTCAGGATTTACCTCCTCGTCTGGAACGAGGACAAAACTAATCTGTCCTCGTTCCACTCGGATTCGGTTCTCTTGGATAACCTTAGCGACTTCTTTTGGATTGCCCTCAAGAATGTACTTCATAGGTTAGTCCTTTTTGATTGCGGTTTTCAATGCGTTGATTGAGCCGTAAGCAAATGCCCATGGGCAGAATACAGGCACAATCATCTCAGCCTGGGCAATAAGAACCACCTGGTTCTTGAGCTTGGTATCAACGTCGTCAGCCCATTCAGCAGTGAGCGGAGTGTAGTCAACGATGTTTGCACCAGTTTGCATATCGCCGAGGAAATACTTACCGACTGGAATACCGGTGTAGGGAACAACACGCAAGCCACCGATAACGGGGTTGCCGTTGATGTCCTTCACAATTTCCAAACGGTTGCCGTCAGTTGCCTTCTCGCAACGGATGGAATTGAGGGTAACAGGATTGAGGACAATCACAGTCGGATAGAACTGAGCATAAGTCATCACTGAGATGGCAGTCTCAAGTGCATCGATGCTGTTGGGCGTTTCGATGCTCTTGTATGCACCATTGCGGAATGTGAGAGCGAGCTTGGCAGCATCGGTAGCGAGCGCACCATCATTGGTCACCTTAACACCCTCAAGGAAGATTTGACGATCGTTTGCCTTGATGACATCAAATGTGCCATTGAGGTTGGTGTTGGTTTCTGCACCTGTAACAACAACTTTCAATCCTTCGATAAGAAGGTCATTGGGTTCTTTGAGTTCAAGGATAACGCCGTTCTCTCGTTTCTCAACAGCAGTTACGCCGGTTGCAGCAACGGTGAAGATGTTGTCTTGTATAATATCTTCAACAGCGCGAACACCATCATACTTGGTAATACCTTTGAGGTTATCACCCGAACCATCGCCAAAGAGGATTTGGAAGTCCTCGGCATCGCGAACACCACTCATAAGGCAGTTAAGCACATAGCCACGCAGATACACACGGCTCTTCAAAGCACGCTTTGAGAGTCTGAAGTGATGACCTACACGGCTAACCTGTGCGGTAACTTCCTTAATCTTGAGGCTCGATTCGGGCAACGTGCCGTTTTCAGACACATAACGAGCGTTGCGGTCAACGTCGTAGATTTGCTGGAACGAAAGCATCGGAGTTTCGGGATCGCCGGGCATTGTGGTTGCGAAGTCGCGGACGTGGAGGCGCTTGTCGGTGGCTTGACTTACTACACGGTCCAACTGCTGAGTGATGAGGTGTGTGCCGGTGTAGTTGTTGGTCATCGAAATGTCCTTGAATTGGAATGAGCCTGACGACTTCTCAAGGTTGTTGATGAAGTTCTGGAACTTCGGAGAGTCATACATCTCATCAAACTTCTCGTTGAATTTGCTGACGAAGTCAAGGCTTACGCCTTTCTTCTTCATCTTTTCGAGAGCTTCTGAGAGGTTCTTTACTTGTGTAACAAGTTCTTGGTTCTCCTTGCTGAGAGTTTCGAGAGCAACCTTTTGCTCGCTGAGAGGCTTAAGGGCGTCATTGAGGCCCTTGGTGTCGATTGTGCCTTCGATAGACTTGTTGATAGCCTCAGTGAAAGCACCAGAAAGATTGAGGACAAAGTTCTTCTGCTCCTCAGGCATTCCGGCAGTCTTGATGCCGAGAATGTCCAACACTTCTTTTTCTGTCAGTTTTGCCATAACGGAAATTGATTAAGGGGTTAATAAATTATTTCTTAATTGATTCGTTGAGTTTAGCCCAAAACGATGCTGAAGGCACTTCTGCCGACTTCTTTGCCGGCTTCTTTTCTTCCTCTTCTTCAGGCTTACAGCCTTTAGCAGGCTTCTTTTCTTCATCGGGCTTACAGCCTTTGGTAGTGTCATCTTCACTCGATTCAATTATGATTGAGTTGGAGCGGTAAACACGAGACCAGCAATGAGGACAACGCACATATTTCAGCACATCGACAATGCTCTTCTCGGTGAGGTCACTTACAGAACCTTTCAGTGAGTCAATTACTGCCATCACCTCGGTCTGTATCTCGGGTCGGTAGAGCTCCATCTGTGCGCGAGCTTCATCGCGTGCAACACTTTGGAGCCAGGAAACGGCGGCATCTTGCACCTCTTGCGAGAATGTGTGCTCTGCATATTGCTCATAGTCGAATGTTCTTCCACAGCAAGGACACTTCACGACAAGACCGCCATTAAGGGATTTGAGTAAGAGGTTGAGTTCCATATCATATTGTTTAAGTCGCTCATCGGAATATCCGTGCTGCTTGAAAGCCATACGGATAAACTCAACGGCATCTCTCACTTGGTCTGATGTGGCACTCTTGATGCCTACAAGGTAGGTGTTGGGATTAGCACCCCAGCCCGTAAGCGTTGAATACTCAAACATCTTCCACTGGCGTACCTTTCTGCGGTCCTCTTCGTCTCGGGCAATAGCCTTGACACCGATAGAGTGTTCAAGTGTTCTTCCGGCATCGCGGTAGAGCTTATAGTCCGCAAGCACGTCACGACCAATCTGCTTATCAAGGTTGATTTGTCCGGTCATAATGACGTTTCCGTCTTTCTCTTGACCTGACAATGGAACACCAAGCAACTGGCGTGTGTCGTGGTTGAGGTACCAACGCATCTTGTTGATGTCGTTTTTGAGAGTGTCATCAAACGACCCAGGCATTGAGATGTCGTGCTGACTGTCCTCGATGCCTATACCGTTCACCGCTACGGTGACGATACCCTTTTCTGTTACGTCAATCGCCTTCGTTTCGTACTGAAGGCTTTTCATTGTTTCGTTCATCTTCTTCTCCTGTCGAGGGTTTGTTGTTATTATTCGGTTTATTATTCTCGTTGGCATTACTGCCGGTGTTAATCTGTATCGGTGATGCTTGCGACTTGATTACACTATCAACCTTGGCAATCTCCTCGGGTGTCATCTCAAACTTAACCTTGCTGAATATTTCGCCGTCAAGAGCATCTTCGTGTATTTGTGCACGCCAATCGTTAATGCTTATCAAGCCACTATTGAACTGCGACAAACATCTTTCATTAACGAGCTTCTTCACTTCCTCTGCTTCCTTCAAACCGATTTGCAGACACGCTACATCGCTGAAATCACAGTCAAGGTACAAGCCCTTTTGCTCAAGTCCGAGGAATGATGTTATTGCTTCGCAGAAGCGCTTGGCTGCTGGTATGATTGTTGAGGTATATACACTCTTCTCTGCAGTGTCCTGATTGCTGAATGTGCTTTGGTCTTTTCGTGGCACAAGCACAGCGGGAATGCCGAAGATTGAGGCTATCTTGATTGCATCTTCAAGGGTCTCCTCAAACGGCATCATCTCGCTGATAGAACTGCTCGTCTTAACGAAAGTGATAGGCACATCAGTGATGCCGATTGGAAGTTGACCCTCGCCAACACCATATCTGCTGTTCACCTCTTTTTGGAGTGCTTCCCTCTCTTTAGGTTCGAGAGGTGTGGTGCCGGTGGCATCTTGGTTCTGTGCCACGATGAAACCGAGTGCACCTCGTTTGAGATACAGCACGTTTCTCGCTTCGTACACTGCAAGGAGGTTAGCGATAGGCTTCTTGACACTCAGCAATCGGCTCTTTGCCTTGAGGAAGTGGCTACCTTCGAGACATTCGGGAATGCCGTCGCGGTCGTGCCATATTTGATGTGTAGGTATCAACAGGCCTTCGTATTCTTTAAATTTTAGTTCATAGCCTTGTATCAGTTCATCTAACTCGGCAATTCCAAATACAGGAACGCCGTAGCTGTATGTTTGTGGGATTACTTTGACGTATGAAGCAGGCAACTCCCAAAAGTTTGAACACCACTGAAACTTAGGTGCGTCTGGTCCGATTGTGTCAGCCATGGCAGCACGGAAGAAGGCATTACCGGTGCAGAGCTTATTAACGAAATGTTGATATACAATCTCTCTCCACGTCATCACCGGATTAGGTTGTTTGAGTATGCGGTCGGCATTGATGCGGTTGCACCACACGATGCTGTCGTCCTTGACACGCTTCAAATCGAAGTGGGCTTCACTGATACGCTTGGCGATGAAGTCAATCGGCCAGAACACTTCGGGAATGGTCTCAAACATCTTGAGGAAGTTGTTGTCGACAACTGACGGATGAACAAGTGAGTCAATCTTGGCAAGCATCTGATGATAGAGCCACGAATTGCGTTCAATTACAATAGGCGACTGTGAAGGCGTTTGCTCCTTCAGTTCAATGGCAGCCGTCTGCTCTTTTTTGCCGAATATGCGTTGTATGAAGTTCATTCGCGTTTCTTTTGGCACAAAGGAAACGATTTATATAAAGCATTGTGCAAAATGTCGAAAAAACCGAAATTTATACTTTTGCAAAATCTGCACTTAACTAACTAAAAATTAGATTGTTGCGTTATTGTTGCTTTCAAAATCGAATTTTACAACGAACTTCACGAAGCCACTCAAAACGGCACTTGCTTCTTTGCTGTCACTGTCTTTGTTGTAGTCAAGCATATTGTTCATGAACTGGGCATACTCAACATCATCACTCAATTTTGTTTCGTTGAACAGCAGATGCTCACGAACGAAATCTGATGTAGCTGCTATACGCTGGTCGATGTCGGATGCTTCATTCATCACCCTTACGCTTGGTATGTCCTTACGCAATTCACGCACAAAACGGAAGTAGGCTGATGCACATTCGACAATGGTCTGCACTCCTTGCTCTGCTACAAGGCTCTGACGTATCTCCTCGGTTGAGGTTGTCTCTCTAAAGGCAATATTGGTAATGTGCCACCTATCTCCACACATTTTGCCGTGGACCATAACATATTTGCCGTTGATGTTAGGCTGTGCATACACGATGTCTCTGCTGTACTGGCAATCAGTATTGGGGTTGTAGAAATGAATAGTGCCGTCTTTGGCATAGAGGTTACGCTTACGGCTGTTGGAGAACAGCAAGAACTCATCACGCAGAATATCAGTCACAATGTATCGGAAGGTATCGGAGATGTGTCCGTGCTCCTCGTATGTCTGCATTGTAATTTTGTTCTTGACCTTGGTCTTGAGTATTGCACCATTGACATCTTTCTGCACACTCATATAGTCCTCAATAGACGTGTTGCAGTTTTCGCCAATGACTATCTCATAGCCTGGCATTATCTCATCGAATATGGCATTGATAAACTCACCGCTCATCGGGACACTTGGGTTCTTGGTGCTAACCTTATCCTCAACTTCGATGCCTTCCTTATGCAGTGTGTCGATGAACAAGTCAAGGAACGACCGCTTCTCATCGTCGATGTTGTTGCTCGCTCTCGTTGAGGCATCGCCGTGAATGAATATCTTTTCGGGTGCCAACTCTCGCAGTCGCTTGGCTACGAGCTTCGCCGCCTTACGCACTGTGTTATTCGGAGATGTGGCAAGCGTCTCATCAAACTGATAGATTGTGGTCTTTGCTCCGATGTCAACCTGCCAATAGGTGCAGGTAATGTATGGCAGCACATTACTATCGACGCAGATGTGTACTGGAAGTGATGAGTTGTACGATACCTCTTTGGTATGCTTGCCTCGGTTGAATGAACCGAAGAACTCACTGCCGGTGCGGATTACACCCCATTCACCGAGGGCATATACGTTGTAGTAGTCGGGGTCATTGAGGCGGTCAAACTCAAAGGTGGCTATACACTGCTCATCGTAGTAGCCGTATGTTCCATCAGGCGAACCGACTACCCAAAAGTTGTTGAGGTAGGTGGTTTGGATAACTACAGTGTCGGGGTCGTGGTGAATAATCTCGCCTGTTCGCTTGTGCATTATCTCTCTCGGCTCGTTCATGCGGATAGACTTGACACCAGTGAGCTCGGAGGGAATGGCTCTGCCGGCTATCTCTATCTCCATAGGAACATCGTGCCACTTCTGCGTGTCAAATAACTTCTTCTTTATCCAGTGCGTTTCCTTGATTGGGTTGAATGTGCAGATAATCTGCTGTCCCTCCATACCACGCAGACGGAGGCGTATCTGCTTGAAATCTTCCTCGTCGAACTCGCTCCACTCGTCCATCACAACTCGCTTGAAGCTCGACAAACCTTTTATCTTCTCGGAGTCGTCCAAACCTTTGAACACAATCCTTGCTCCATTGGTAAGACACTTGATGGTCTTTACACCATCGGAGAACTTGAACATCTTGGATATGCCGAGTTGCGATGCTGCCGTAACAAAGTCTTGATATATGCTATCCTTGATTGACGCACCAACCTTACGCATAACAAGAGTGTTCGTACCTTCCCACAAGGTGAAGATAAGAACCATCTGTGCCACGCTGTATGTCTTGCCGGACGATGAGCCACCAAAGAGAATGATGAAGCGAATGGTTATGTCTTGCATCAGTTTCATCAGGTGGAAGCCGACTGGGTTGAGCTTCTTGGGATTGATTTCCATAGAAATTTAAGTTTTTAGGTCTTTCGCTGACATTTTGCTACAATTCTCAGTATTCGATATACGAAGAAACTTTACATAATGACACAAAATTCCTTGTATTACACTTTGCTATTCTTCATCTTCCTCAAAACCGATGCGTAACTCACCGCTGACATTGCTGTTGGTGGTAACATTGATGTCTTTGGCTGAAGCAAATCCGAGGACATCAATCAGTCTCTTCTTAGCAGCATCTTTATCGACATCTGGAATTAGTCTCTTTCCGACACGAATGAACTTGAGGTGTACTCTTATCTTCTTTGGTAAGACCGCTGTTCTCGTCTTGTATCCATAAGTCGAGAGGGTCAATGTTGAGTATCTCCACGTCGTCGCTGATGATGCGCTCACGGCTGATTGTGGCAAGCTGTGACTGTTCTTCTCTCAGTTGCTCAATCCTTGCTGTTATCTTGCTATCACTCATCAAGCGTGAAGCATTGGCATAATGAGTGTTTGACTTCGCATCATTCTTGCAGTTATACGCCATTCTATACGCCGTTACAAGGATGCCACGTTTGTTGTTGCCATAGGCATCGACGACATACTGACAAAATAGTTCTTGCTGGTGCGTAAGTCCGTTTTTGTTCTTTGCTCGTGCCATACTTTGATGTTTTTATGATGATGTATATTTTATTGCTATTTAAGTAATTACAGAGTTAATGGAATATTTTAGACAGCATTGTTACAAAAAAGTGGAATATTTTAAGTGCATTTGTTGCCATTTCAGACATCTTATTTTGAACATTTATTTTTCTTTCTCCCGTCCCTCAAAAATTTTTACAAAATGTACGGAAAAAGCCATTTTGGAGCCAAATAAAGCCCATTTATAAGCCCTTTCAAATGAAACGAGGGGCGGATAAGGCTGAAATTTGCATCGGGAGAAAGCATTTATCGGTTGTTTATGCCGATGATGTTCAACACGAGCTCTCGATCGTCGAGAAGATTGGCGGTTGCGGTCAAAGTCATACCTGTGGTAATGATGTCATCGAACACAATCACTCGCATCTCACAGATTGGGCGTAACAGCACAAAGTCAGGCTCAAGCCTACTGCGGTTGATGCACTGGACAGCATCGCAGTAGAATGGAATGTTGAGGTTCTTCGAGATGTACTGACACACAACACTGGCGAAGTGGAAGCCATCGTGATGCCTCCGCCTCGGAGTGGTGATTATGCACATATCATTAAACGATGAGACATAGCACCGGAGGAAGCCACACACAACCTCTGCGAAATCGTGTGCGACTAATTCCGACTGCTTTATCTCATCGAATGACATTCCGCTTTTGGTTCTGCGATAGAAGGACGTGTAATAGATGTTGCCGATGCGGTGCAATGTAGGTCGAGGCGTGAGGTCGCAGTAACGCTCATTCCCACGCTTCAACCTATTCTTGCCGGGCAACCTATCCCAGCGGTCCATTCGTATAATCTTGCCACGCTTAACCATTGAATATCGCTTTCAGACCATTCTCAACGCTGGTGTATGGCAAAGGTACAGTGAAAATGCTTTCATCGACCTCTTGGACAATTCTGTCAAATTCCCGCTTCTCGTTAACAAGCACAATATCAAAAGGTTTATAGGCTTGCACCGCCACAGCGAAATCGTAGATGGTGGTCTTTTCGGGGTTGGCTACGTTGATGAGATGCTTGCTACAGCCAAAGGCATAGATTAAGCCTTCAACAACATCATCAAGGTAGGTAAAATGCCGTTCATTGTGCCCTCTGTTCATAAGTTTTACAGGATTGTCGTGGGTCAGATGCCAAAGAAGAGTGCCTTGACGAGGATTTGGTCCGTAAACATTATGAAGCCGAACACCGGTGGCTTTGGGATTGTACAACCTTGCATATTCTTCATCGAAGTGCTTGCTGATGCCATAGAGAGATGTGGTGTTACAAGGGTTCGCCGTCGATGAGGAAGCATAGACGAGCTTCACATCATTGCGCTTGCACGCATCACACACAATCTTGAAGGCTTCTACATTGTCGTGCAGAATATCATTCTTGTTGTCATTGAACACTGATGTCTGTGCGGCAAGGTGATATACACAATCAATGCCGAGCAGGCTATTGCTGGTGAAGTATTCACTTACTTCCGCTCCGTTCTTGCGGTCAATGGAGATTACTTGCACTCCACGACGTTCAAGAGCGGCAACGAGAGCCTTGCCTACAAAGCCCTCGCTACCTGTTACAATTACTTGCATAGATTATTGGTTTAAGAGTTCAAGGAGTTCCTCGGCTTCAAGTCTTGCAAACTCCTCATCTGAGATGTCACAAAATTCTTTTACAGTTACCCAGCCGAACAATTTCTTTACTTGTACAGCATAGATGATAGCATCATAGCACAAGCTGGATGTCAATGGTTCGCACAACAGCGGTTCTCTTAAATCGCCAAAAACAAGATTGTACTTTTTAATTCTATACTTCATTTTTTTGCGTTTAGTTTCAATTTATTTGCGTTTAATTCATTTTTTGTCGTTTATTTCAATCGTTGATATAGTCATACACGAGCGTGCAAAAGTCCATAAATGAGAAGCAGCTCTCATATACTATCTTGATGCCATAAATTTCAGCGGCGGCTTTCTCCAGGAGGCATCCTCGAGAGTTGAACCACTCATTACCGATTGCTATGGCATCACACCCAAGCAATGCCTCGATGTCTCTGCCCATACAGTAAGAGTATGGCTTGGTACTGTCTGGGCATACATCAAAAGGTGTGATAACATCGTGCCCATGGGCGGCGAACTGCTCGGCAATTGCTTTGGCGTGGGCCTTTGCATCGTCGAGCGGTCTGCCGGTTATGGGTATGGAAACATAGATCTTCATATCTGTCTGTTGAGTTGTTTACGGATGTTGTCAAGTAGCATATTGATTGAATACAGGTCGCAACCGAAAGACTTGCGTCTGAAATCATCTTTAGGCAGTTTCTTCAGCATAGCAGCCTTATTCTTTGCGAGCACTATCAATCCTTCTGCAATGTGGTTGTAGTCATTACGGCTCAAGGAAAGCAGAATTTCGCCGTCTTGTACGACTTTCTTCTGTTTGTTCACATAGCAATCCATCGCCTCCATTGCTTTCAATAGTCCCATATCATTCAAAGTAGAGTATTCGGTAAATAAACAGGTGTTTATCACGCTCAAATTGGATTACTGTCACTTTGTGAGTGTCGCTGAACTCATTTACCATCTCATCAGCCTCGCCGTTGACAACCTTATCGGCAGTGAAAGCGAATGACTTTACTTTTGGGCTGCGTCTTTTTGTTGCATTTTGTTTCTTCTGGTCCATATATGTTTTGTTTAGGGGTTAATCACCTGTCGAACCAAAGCCATTGAAGTCTCTGATGCTCGGAGCCAATTCATCTACTTCTTCAAACTCCACATCTTCGCACTTGTGAATGAGGAGTTGAGCAATGCGTTGTCCGGCTTTGACATTAAACGCCATCTCGTTGTTTCGCACGATAACATTGATGTTACCACGATAATCACTATCGATAGTGCCGAGCAGCACATCGCAGTCAAAGCGTGCAGTGTCATTCCCGGCAAAGCCTTTGAGCGAGTAACCGCTTCGCGGACGCACATCAGCAAGATAGCCATTCGGCAACTCGATTGCTATGCCGGTTGATATAGCACTTCTTCCAGGCAGCACAATGGTATCGCTGTCGGCATAGAGGTCATAGGCGGCAGAACCAGCCGTCGCTTTTGTCGGCATAATTGCCGATTCCGTTAGTTTCTTGAATTTTACTTTCATAGTCAAATGTATTTGTTTACAATGTTCATAATGTCTTTGATAAACTCGGAGAGTGGTGGTAACGGTGGCAAGCCGAGCATTGAGTGAAGTTCAATAGCCTGTTTAGAAAAAGCGAGCTGAGCATTTAACTGGTGCAATACGTTTGTCCTCGCATTAATTTCAAGGGCGATAGGGTCAACATCTTTCTTCTTCTCCTCGATGATGATGTATGATGAGGGTGAGAGGTTGAAGCCGTTAGCCTCTACTTCGGCAAATGTAGCAGTGTACTCAAGTTGCTTCTCGTGATCTGCGAACTTTATGTTTGTATCACTTTTGTTCTTTTTGAACACGATTAGTGCAGTGGCAACATTTGTATCCTCAAAATAGCCGCCTTCAATCAACGTCACACTATCAATGAGGTTCTTCCGTATTAAGCACTCACGAATTTTTCCCTCTCGGTTGCCACGATACAGAATACCGGGAAAGTTGAGAGTGACTGCAACGCCGTCGTCTGCGAGCATTGAAATGATGTGGAGAATAAACGCATAGTCAGCCTTTGACGGTGGAGGCAATGT
>SFTJ01000087.1 GCA_004563195.1 bacterium | reverse complement strand
TGGAAATTTTTCTTGACGAGGACAATGTTCTCAGGTCTTCACCTTTCCTTGTCTCTCACTGTTGTCAATTGTTTCCTTTCGCAATCATTTCAAAGATCTGTATCGCTTTCGTTTCGTTCATTCCCGAAAGCGAGTGCAAAGTTAGTGCTTTTATTTGAACTACCAAAATTTTCCAAACTTATTTCTTGGCATTTTTTGGCGAAATTTTGCTAATACGCTGATTTAGCGCATTTTAGCTATTTGTTAAAGAAAGTTAATTCTATGTTGTACAACATATTTTGCCCATTTTTCTGCATTTTTTGCTTTCGCAGAGCAATTTGAGCCTCGGCTCAAGAGCGGGCATTATTCGGGCAAATCGAGGCGAAACACGAGGCGCAGAGTACCCTCTTGATAGCGGGTGCTTGAGATGCGGAAGCGTCCTATCTCGGCAGTGTGCTGCACATGAGCCCCGGCGCAGAGGCACTCATCGTAGTCGCCAATGCGCACTATTCGCACCGTTTGCGTGGCGCCCTGCGGCAATCGCTCGAGGTCGAAACGCTCTGCCACGTCGTTTTGCTGCACATATTCCATCACCACCGGCATATCGGCGGCTATCACTTCGTTGACGCGCTGCTCCACTGCCTCCACTTCGGCTGGTGTGAGTGCGCGCGGAAAATCGTAGTCGAGTTTCGACTTCTTTCGTTCCACATGCGCAGTTTTGGCGCGACGGCAGCCGAACATTTTCACCATTGTGCCATTTAAAATGTGCTCGGCAGTGTGTGCCGGCGGAAATTCTTGTTTATTGTGCTCGTTGATTATCGGTTCTTCCATACAATATATATAATAACAAAATAGAGTTATGTCATCAGTTATCGTTGAGCCACTTTATTGCCTCGCCTTTTACCAACCACGAAATGCCGAAAAGATGCAGCAAAATTATCTCAACTATCATAGTAATATAGCCCGGGGTGGGTAAAAACACGTTTATGGCAAACAATAGCTCGAGCGCCACCATTCCCCAGCCGCATATACGATACACTTTGTTGCGTATCTGCTTGCGTGGAGTGAGTTCGCCGCCCGATTTTGTGAAAAGGCAGATGCTGTTGTAGGCAAGCAAAATGAAAAATACGGCTGCACAGATGGTGTGAATGATGTTGGAGATATCCATAGGCACCTGAAAGAATCCCACACGGAGCGATTCGTCGAGCCAACTCACTTTGCATGGGAAAAGCACCACTCCGAGGCCGAAAATGCCGCTGAGCGTGGTCACCCAATTGTCGAGTTTGTCGTAGCCCACATAGGTGATGAGCACTATACTTGCAGGGATGAGCACACCCACCAGCGCGGGCGACTGATAATAGGTGGCTGAGATGCTCCACCACCACTCGGGGCTCGGATGCTCGGCTATACCTGCCGAAAACAGCGCCAACCACGGCAATATCACGCCCAAAAGTCCGCACAAATTACGAACTCGCAGATACTGCACTTTTTCTTTTGTTCTTTCCATAATCGATATTTTTAAGTTTTTAGGGTAATCAGTCAATTCTCTCTAATGTGTGCTCCGCCGGGGAGCAAAAAAACAGCAAATGCATGCTACAAAGCCTAGCAGGGCTCGATGGGCACGGTGAACCAGAAGGTCGACCCACTGCCGAGGGTGCTCTCCACACCTATGGTGCCACCCCACTGCTCCACGATGGTCTTGGCAATGGGCAATCCGAGGCCCGTGCCGGGTTCGGTGCTATTGGCTCGATAAAAACGATTGAAAACATAGGGCAAATGTTCTTCGCTGATGCCTTCGCCTGTATCCACCACGCTGATTTTCAGCATATTCTCGCCTTCAGGTTGGCAATACACCTTCACCGAGCCTTGGCGGGTGTATTTTATGGCATTGCCCACCAACTGCATCATCACTTGCATAATGCGCTTGGAGTCGGCCATAATCTTGAGGTCGGGCATACTGCGTTCGAAGCTCAATTTCACATTGCGCCCCACCTTGGGCATAACGCTCGACACTGCCACATCGCACACATTATTGATTTCAATCGGCGATTTTTCTATTTTGAATTTTCCGGCTTCGATTTTCGACAAATCGAGCACATCGTTGATGATATTCAGCAAAAGTTCGCCATTTGTGTCGATAATCTGCTCAAATTCAGCCACTTCTTCGGGCGATTCCGCCGAAGATATGAGTTTGGAGAAGCCCAAAATGGCATTAAGCGGAGTGCGCACTTCGTGACTCATATTCGACAGGAACACGCTCTTCATCAAGTCGCTCTCCTCGGCACGGCGTTTTGCCTCCAACATGGCAAATTCGGCGCGTTTGCGCTCTTCAATAATCTCGGTGCATCCCACCACGCTCACCACCTTACCCTCGGCATCGCGACGCAGCGGCGTGCATGTGGCTCTAAACCACACCGAATCAACTTGAAAGCGAGTGATGCGACCCTTGAATTCGATATCACCTATCTCCTTTTCGCCGGCAAACACCTTACGCACCTCTTCGCGAACCAAAGCGCGATATTCGGCATCGATAGCTGCAAAATCGTTGTCCTGCAGATGCAACTGATCTTTCTCCGGCACCTGAAGTGAGAGCGGCAAGCCCGAGCGGTCGTTACCCAATATCTCGCAGTCCTCCTTAGGTCCTATAACCCACGGCATGGCGCGCACGCTCTTGAGAATGAGCGACATCTGCTTGGCGCGACCACTATTTAATATCTCAGCATGCATCTGCTCGCGCATGATATGGGTCACATCGTAGGGCATCTCCAGCGCACAATCGCCATAATTCGACGAAATATCCAGTCGCACTTGGCGATATTCGCCCTCGGCATCGCGCATCAGCACAGTGATAGAGTCGCTGCACTCCTCATCGATGCATCGCGCTATCATGCGGCGTCGCGCTTGCTTATCTTCCTCATTTACAAAATAATCCTCGATATTGAATGACTCAGGGCGATTTCCGGTCACGCCCCGCGAAAGAAAACGCTTGGCGTTGAGCGTCTTAACCCAATAGCCATTACGGTCGATTACCACCACCGGCGAAGACACTGCATGCAATATCGCCTCATTTCGCCGCTCATGCGACAAAATGCGACCATACAAGAAAGCACAAAGCACTATGCTTCCCACCAAGAGCAGCAACAATAACCCCGGCATCATCATGGCTTACGTTTTGTTTTAATTATCCTCAAAAAGTTAATAACGTAACATAAAAAGGCAGATGCAGATTTTAAAAGTTTAGCAAATGCTTCATTTCGCAAAGATAAGGCAAAATATAGAATTATCACCACATTGCGCCACAAAAAAATAATTCAGGCGCTCCCCTGCGCTCCAACTCCTATGAATAAAAAGCACAAGGCAATAGTGCCGCTGAGTTGCCAACGCTATTGCCTTGCAAGATGCGAAATACGATAACAATGCTATAATCTAACCCAAGTGGAATTAATTTCAGGAGCAGAAGCCGGATAACACAACTTCTTTCCGTCGACATTGGTCGTAATATAATATTCTATAGTTTTTCCCGTACTGTCGGGTAATTGCACACTATAGGTGCGATTCCCTTCGAGAATCATTTTCTTTGCCTTGAATTTTCCTTTTCCCAACTCGCGATACATCAGCACCGGGGCTTCAGCTATTTGTTCACTGCCCAATACGATGACTTCCATTTTATACTTCTCGCCTTTTCCTATCACTGCACGCTCATTGAGAACAATCAGACGGGGCGATTGCGAATAGGTTTTCGACAACTCGGTTTCGGCCGGCAATTTCTTCCCATAGGCGGCTTCGATTTCTTTGTCGTATTTTGTCAGGAATCGGTAAGTCTTGCGGGTTTGTGATTCCAAATTGATAAGAGAGCCCAACTCTCCTGAGGTATACACAGTTTGCATCAAATGGCAACATATCCGATTGGCCCCCCGGACTGATATCGCCCTTTGTTTCAAAAAAACTTGCAAAAACCCGGACAATTAAGCCCTCGTCACACATCGAGATGCCAACCATGGTCACCATGATATATCATCTGATGCGTCATTCCGCCATCGATGCAGATATTTTCGCCCGTGATAAAGCGAGCCTTACTGCTGCACAGATAGAGCACCATATTAGCCACATCGAGCGGATTGCCCACCATGCCCGCAGGCTGCTGCAAAGCATCGGCACCCTCGTAGACAGTGTAATCAGTGTCAATCCAGCCCGGCGACACCGAGTTGACTCGCGCACGTCCGGTAAGACTCACAGCCATGGCATGCGTCAGCGCCGCTATGCCACCCTTCGCCGCAGTGTAGCTCTCGGTTTGCGGCTGACTCATGCGGTCGCGCGTCGACGAAATATTCACCACCGACGCCCCTTGTCCAAAATACGGCGAAAGCAATTTCACCAAATAAAACGGAGCCGTAACACCCACATTCAGAGCATATTGAAACTCCTCATAGCTACACTCATCCATGCCACGCATTATCGGCAACGCATTGTTCACTATCACATCCACGCGACCGAAACGAGCTATCACCTGGTCGGCAAAAGCCTCAAGAACCTCGCGATGCGCCACATCACCCACAAAATACTTCCCCGGAAGCTTATCGATAATGCAAACCTCAGCCCCACACCGAGCAAACTCATCAGCAATGCACCGACCAATCCCCCGAGCACCACCGGTCACCACCACCACTTTACCATAAAATTCGTCCATATCACTCCGCATTTTTTTAGATTTATGTTGTTACAATCCCCCCGACACACACCAAGAGAAGTAATGCAAATATATCAATTATTTCGCCAAAAACCACAACACAACTCCGACAAACACATAGAAAACTATCACAATTAGTGCCTTTTTTTGCAAAAACCCACCGATATTATCAAAAACAACTTGATCAAGCAAAAATTAATCTGTAAATTTGCCCTAATGGGCGAATCACACCATTTTGATGTTCTCCACACACATAACACTATGCAATGAGACGGAAATAAAAACTAAACCAACAACCTATTATGGCAAAGCCGTTTGTAAAATGGGCGGGAGGTAAAAGAAAATTACTTCCAACCCTTGACCAAAATCTCCCCAAGGATTTAAAAAAGGCACAAAAGGTGACATATATTGAGCCTTTTGTCGGCGGCGGAGCTATGCTCTTTTATATGCTTGAATGCTATCCGAATATTCAAAGAGTTATAATTAACGACATTAATCCGGCATTAATAAATTGTTATCGCAAAATTCAGCAGAAACATAAAGAACTGATTGAAGAATTACAGGCTTTACAAAGTGAATTTTATCGCACTGATGACAAAGAAGATTGGAAATCATTATATTATGAGCGCAGAAAAGAGTATAACAATATTTTACCAACAAAACGCAACACTCTAAGGGCAGCAGCTCTATTCATCTTTTTCAATAAAACTTGTTTCAATGGTCTTTATAGAGAGAACAATAATGGAGACTTCAATGTGCCATTTGGCAGATATGTACACCCAAATATATGTCAAGAACAATGCATCAGCGAGGCACACGAAGCACTAAAAACAGTAGAGATTCTTGACGGAGAGTATTCCAATGTTTTAGAACTAATAGATTGGGATGAATATAATTTTTTCTACTTAGACCCACCATATAGACCTCTATTAGGTTCAAATAATTTCAAACAATACACAAAAAATTCATTTAACGATTCGGAGCAAGAAGAATTAAAATCGTTTTGCGATACTGTAAATAGCAAAGGAGGACACTTTTTGCTTAGCAACTCCGATAGCGAAATAGCATCCGGAGAAAATTATTTTGAGAAATTATATCAAGGTTATACCTTTCAAAGAATTGAGGCACCTCGATTTATAAATGCATTTGCAGCAAAAAGGTCGCATGTGCCCGAAATTCTTATAAAAAACTATTGAATTATGACAAAGATACTAATACAAGCGAATAGATTGGACGTTGTCATAGATGTGTTTATGTATAAATACCATCATCCAGATGCTGAGAAGAAAGATATTGCAGAATACTGCGGTTTCACTCTACGACAAGCAGATTATTATACTAATGCATGCAAGTACCTTGGCTTTTTGAATGATGACTTGACGCCAACAAAATTGGCGGATGATATTTTTCAGAACCATCCTGCTTATATCACCGAACGAGTATATGAACAAATCATTACTGATGAACTTATCGGGAAGATTTATGCACGAATGGCAATGATAAATGAAGATGTATATGAGTATGCAATGAGTTTAGTCCAAAAATACCATCCCGGATATAGTAGGGCTGTGTATGAGCGGCGAACTACAAATATGATAAAATGGTGTACACAAATAATAAACTTCCAAAATAAAAAACAATCATGATTACATTAACAGAATCAATAATTGAGGCTATCGAATCTCATATGTTTCATGATGAGAGTGCTGTTACCAAACATTTTAAAAATGTTCGTAACACAGAGTTTGACTCTATTTCAGCCCGTCACAACGAAGTTGAGAGATACGAAAAACTTGGATACATGGTTACAAAAACCACTGCTCAAAAAAGCATCCTCAAACGAAAAAAGAAAAATTCTATACAATTTGAGGATGATATTTGGAGTATGTTTTATAAATTAGGTTTTAGAACACTAAATAAGAACGAAAACCTAAAAGTACAATGGGGCGACCATATTGAAGATACGCAACAACTTGACGTTGTCGCCGTAGGCGATGATGCTATTTTCGTAGTTGAATGCAAAGCTGCCGACACAGATAAGGCTACAAGTCATTCTTTCAAAGATGATATTAACAATATGGTCCAATATATGAATGGCGTTTCTTATGTCTTACGAAGCATCTATGGAAAGGAGAAACGAGTGAAATTCATTTTCGCAACAAGAAATTATCGATTTCAAGAAGATGGAGAAGACATTACTCGGCTACGCAATAATGGCATTTACCATCTTAACGATAATGCCTATGATTATATCTGTAATCTAATAAAATCGTACAAGCAATCTGTGGTTTATCAGTTTTACGGATTAATGTTTAAAAACGAACTTATTTCCAATAAATGTATTACCATTCCTGCCTTAAAAGGCACTATGGGAAACAAAGATTACTACTTGCTTTCAATGAAACCAAGCACTTTGCTCAAAATAGGTTTCATTTTACATCGAACAAGAGTAAATGATTCGATGGCA
>SFTJ01000032.1 GCA_004563195.1 bacterium | reverse complement strand
AGCACTTCGGCATAGCGCAAGGTAACCCACAAGTGCAATGTGCTCTGATAGTCGGTGGTCGATTCGCAGCTTCCCATAAATTTCTTCATATAGTAGCTTGTGCGAGTGTAGAGTGCCGATGATGTCGGGTTGTTTACACCACCTTGATAGGTGGCTACCTCCTTGGTGAGCCAGCGTGAGCCGTTGTGTATGATAGTGTAGTCGAGACGCGGGTCGCGATTGTCGTACTGCGTATTCACATTGTAGACATATTTGTCGCTCTCGCCTATTGGCTTACCGTCGAGCATCGGGAATGATTCCACAAGGTTCTGAGTAGGCAATGTGCGGCCGTTACCCATACCGTTGCCGGTGAATCCGAGAGGACCGTTGTTGTTCTCAATCGAGGTATTGCGCGATCCTTGCACAAACCATATTACTTCGGGATTCGAACCTATGCTATAGAAGTCGTAGAACACATTTCTGAATTTCGAGGTCAACCCTATCACGTTCGAGCCGTTGTGACCATAAGTATCGATGATGTATTTTGCTGCATCGGCGGCTGCTTTCCAGCGATTTTTATCGGGCTGAGCATAGCTGATGAGTTCGTTACCCGGTTCGATAGGATTTTCGTTATATAGCGGGCTTGCGGCATAGAGCAACACGCGTGCCTTTAGCGCCAGGCAAGTCTCGATAGTGGGTGCGTGACCATAGGTTCCGGCATCGTCGGTAGGAAGTCCGCGCATGTCGTCCTTTATGGCATCGAGTTCGCTCACGATGTAATCGATACACTCTGCAAAGGTGTTGCGAGGCAACTGCAGGTCATCGTTCACGTCGAAAATCTTGTCGCCCACCAATGGCACACCACCGTAGCGCTTTACAAGCTCAAAATAGTTCCATGCACGCAAGAATCGTGCTTCGGCCTTCATAGTCACATTCAATGGTGCCTTTTCGCCGTTGGCCTTGGTGTAAGTTAAGTTAAACGGCACACGATGAATGTTTTCGATGAGAATATTGGCTTGGCGTATCACCTTGTAATAGTCGCCCCAGCCCATATCGCCACCTATGCGGCTATTGGCTGTATACTGACCCATGGCAAGCTTATACACATCCGACTTGTCGTACTGAATAGATATTGCATCATCGCTCGCTGCATCCAAGTAGTCCGAACCCAAGCGATTGTGCCCGTTCGAGAGCTGCTGATACATTCTATTTAGGAAATAGCGTGCCTGGTTGCCCACCGAGTCGGTCGTTGAGAACACATAGTCGAGCGTAAACTTCTCCACCGGCTCTTTCTCGTAATTATCGTTGCATGCAGCCATCGATAGCATCAACAGCCCTGCTCCTATTATCGTTATTCCTTTATTTGGTTTCATATTGTATATTCCTATTCCTGAAATTAGAACTTAAGATTCACTCCCATACTCCAAGTGCGCTGCAATGGATAGCTGGTGAAGCGCACTTCGGGGTCTACCCAATCGCAACCGGCAAATGTCAACATATTTTGAGCACTTACAAACACCTTGGGACGCAAACCGCCAAGATGGTTGTTGCAGAACGATTCGGGCAATGTGTAACCCACTTCCACGTTTCGCAAGCGAATGAAGTCGCCGTCCTTCAACCAGAATGTCGAGGCATAATGGTTGTAGCTGTTGCCGCCTGCCGAGAGGCGTGGCAATAATGCGGTTTGGGCGGTCTCCGGTGTCCAGCGATTAAGCACTATATCATAGGCTTGGGTATAATGCTGTCCGTATTGCTGGAAGCCTTCGAGCAAATTCCAATCGCTGAGTATGAACTCGCGGTTATACACTCCTTGCCACAACATTGAGAATTCCAATCCTTTCCAATTGAAGCCATATTCGAGTCCGAAATACGATGTTGGCTTGTCGCCGCCTATCACACAGCGGTCGAAGTCATCTATCACACCATCCTTGTTCAGGTCGCGATATTTAAGATCGCCGGGACGGATGTTGCTATAACCCTTTATCACCGGACTGTTGGCTATCTCTTCGTCGCTCGAGAAGAATCCGTCGCATATATAGCCAAACATTGCATTGCCGGCACGTCCGGTCTGGCGCAAATAGTCGTATGGCTGATTTTGCTCATCCATAAAGAGTATTTTGCTATCCTCCATGCTCCAGTTAGCTGTGATGAAATAGTTGAAGTCGGCTATATTGTCTTGCCAAGTGGCTTGCAGTTCCACACCGGTGCGACGCTGCTTGCCTATGTTCTCGGCAGGATAGCTCTGACCTATAATTTCTATCGACTTTCCGCGAGCTTGCAGCAAATCGAAGTATTTATCGTTGTAGTAGTCGACTGCTATCGACAAGCGACCGTTAAAGAGCTGTGCATCTATGCCCACATTCACCTTATTGGCCTTTTCCCATGTGATATACGGATTGGCCAATGCACTCTCGTAGGTGGTGCGGAACTGGCCTTGCGATGTACCCATAGAGTACCAGCTGGCTGCATTATTCTCATAGGTTTGATAGTAGGTGTAGTAGCCGGTGTTGTCGATACCGTTGCCGGTACGGCCATACACTGCTCGCAGTTTCAATTGGTCGAGCCAATCGTTAGTGCCGTCCATAAAGTTTTCGCGCGAGATGTCCCAACCCAAACCGGCTGCATAGAATGTGCCCCAACGCTTGTTTTCGGCATAGCGGTTATAATAGCTCTCGGTCATTGCCAACTGCACGAAGTATTTCTTATCGTAGTCGTAACCCATAGTCTGCATCACGTTCGACGGAATGCGCGGAAGGTCGTAGTTGATGAGTTCCTGTCGGGTGTCGCCACTGAGCGATGCCTTGAGGTGATGCAAGTCGAATTGGCGTTCGTAGTCTACCGACAATTGTCCGTACATCTGCTGATAGGTGGATACTGCGGTATAAGTGTTGGTTTGTGAACTTACGCTGCCAAACATCGAGTAGCCGGGTTTGCCATCAACTTCGCTATAGAGATAAACAGGAGAACGCATTGTGCGGTTGGTTACCGACTTGTTTTGCACAGCTATGGTTCCCAAAGCTCGCACCGAAAGGCCTTTTGCCACACGGTCGAAATCATATTTCAAGTCGATCGACCCCAAAATGTCGCGGGTATCGTCGATGATATAGCCCGAATTGAAGGCCTGCGAATAAAGGTTGTTGTTAAACGACACATTACCACCCCACGTTCCGTTAGGGTTCTTGATAGGATAAGCATTGTTTGGTGTGCGATATATGTTGAGTAGAATATCGCTGTAGCCTGTGCCGCTGCCACCGGGCTGATTTCCTTCCTCGATACGCGCCAAAAGTGCTATCTTGGCGGTGAAATCCTGTGTTACATTGATGTTTACCTTCGAATCTATCGAATAACGATTGAGCGTAAGTTTGGTCTTATACTTATCGTTATTGTCTCTAAACAAGCCATTGTCGCCATACATACCGGCGCTCACAAAATACTGAGCAAAATTGTTGCCGCCCGAAACATTGATGTTATACGACTGAGATATGGCGTTATCGCCAAGTATTTGGTCATACCAGTTAACGTCGGGGTGGGTATACTGTGCCGATCCGCTGCGGAATTTTTCAAAATCGTCGTAAGAGTATATCGGAGTCTTGCCATCGTTCTGCAATGCTTCGTTGAGCAAATATGCGTATTGATAGGTGCTCAGAGGCTTGAGTTTCTTGATGCTCGAGTTGATGCCCATCTTGGCTGTGAACGAAACCTGAAAGCCGCGGCTCTTGGGGTTCTTGGTGGTGATGACGAGTGCATTACGCGAACTCTTCATACCCATAAACATATTCGACAATGCATCTTTCTGTATCGACACCGATTCTATCATCTCCGGGTCGATAGCAAACAGGTCGCGCTGCACTCCGTCTACATAGGTCACAAAGCCTGTACCTCGCGATGATATGGAGAATTCGGTGTTGTCGCTATATGCACCCGTGCCAAGCACCGGCATCGAGCCGATTAGGTCTTGATGCGTGTTAGCAGTGGAAATGTGCAAGCGCGAACCGCGATATTGCATAATGTTCAAGCCCGGCAAACGGCCCATAAGCGATGGTATGATGGTGGTATTCATCTGCTTATTGAGCAGAGTGTTGTTAACAGTTGCCACCGAGCCTATATAGTCAGTAGTATTCACTGTGTTGAGTGGTCCCACCACCTTTTCGGGCGTAGTAGTCACATTTTTGCTTTCGAGGCGCAATTTGAAGCCCTTGTCGTGGTTCTTCAGTCGCTTCACATTCACTTCCTTGGCGAGATAATCGCCATGGCTTAGTGTCAACACGCCTCCACGATCCAAATCTATCTCAAACAAGCCAAAATCGTTGGTCGTTGTGCTGTAGTCGGTGCCGCGTTGCTTCACCACTACATTCGATAACGGATTGCCATATTCATCTACCACACTGCCTGTCACAGTCCTGGCCGATGCATCGTAACTCATGATTGCAAGTGACGCTGCTGCCGCCACTGCCAACACTCGTCGGCAATACCCTTGTATTATTGTCTTTTTTATATAGTTCATAGATCCTTTACTTTGTTTTCGTTAGTAGATTCACTCATTCGTAGTCTCAAATCCGAACATCTGATTCTCTATTATCTCCGGCTCATCGCCTGCTATGTCGTCGGCTGTCTTATTGATTACGATGGTGCCATCGGCATTCACAAACTGATATTCTATCTTAGTGATGGTTTCACCTTCGGGCACCCCGAAGTAGCCTGCCGGCCAGATGGTTTTCTTATAGGTAGAGCTGTAGCTGTTCTCTCGCTTCATCAAGGTAGATGCATCGCGTGCCATCACTTCGTAGGTGTTGCCGGCATCGGTGTGTGCCACTGCATTGAAGTACACCTCGCCTGTAGCTGAGAGGTCATTTATGTGCGCCGAACCTATAAAGCTAAAGGTGATAAAGTCGTTCTGATTCGATTCGAGCGGCTCCACTGCATTGTAGTGATAGGTGCAGAAGTCGATGTAGGTTCCGGTACCGTTTTCTACAGTGAACGGATCGCTGAACGATGCCTTGAAGTAACGATCATCCTGCGAGAGGCCGTCGTCGTCGCGATTGATAAAGAAGCCCAAGCGAGCGCGCAAGTTCTGCATACCCACATAGCACTTCACTGTAACTTCGAAATATGGCTTGTCACCGTTGTTGAGGTGATAACCCTTGTCCGACTTAAATGCCACCCATTCCATATCGTTGAGCACATTAGTACCCACGCCGAAACGTTCCATAAGGGCATCGGGCCATGTGTAGCCTTGCATATTCTTTGGGGATTGAGTATCGGGAATAGGCGACATGGTCGACACAGTTTCCCAGGTCTCAAGCACTGTGGTGCGATAGGTGACTTGCGGATTGTTCTCAAGCAATTTCCACGCCTTTGGCACCAAAATGGCGAATATAAGGCGGTCGTCGTATTGCACTTGGTCGCCGGCTACTTCGATGTGACCATTCATCACAAATGTGGCTATCTCGCCTGCATTTATCTTTGCTGCCATTGTGCCGTCGCCTTGCGGTTGCTTCACATCGATGCTGTCTAAGTATATACAGCTGGCAAACACCGCTATGCACACTGCCACTACGGCAAATATTATTTTATATATTCTCTTCATAATAGTTCTCTGTATTTAGCGTTATTGAGTCACTTTTACAAACACATATTTGTATTTATTACTCTTGTGTCCGGGGCTCAATGTCAACGACACTTGTCGCTTGCCATCTACCACCGGATAGGCTATCTCAGTCTTTACTTCCTGAGAGGCGCCGCCCTCTTGAAATATCAAGTGGAAGGGATATTGCGGGTCGTCGACCTTCCAACTGCCATCGTGTCGCACTATAAACGGCAGATAGTTCTCCAATTGATAACTGTTGTCGGCATTCAAGTGCAGCTTGAATTTCGAAAAATCCATCGCCTCGCTTATGTCGATGCCATTGCGTGTCACTTGACTCAATTGCCACACGCCGCTCAAATCCTTTGGCGCTTCCTCGGTAGTCAACTTCACATCGTCGCTATACGAGTCGCAACCCACAAGACCTGTCGAGCCAAGCATCGCCACCATCAGCAACAAAGTCTTTATTGTTCCTTTCATATTTTAGTTATTTTTATGGTTTTTATCGGTTGGTTTATTATTCATAATTCGGGTTTTGCACCAGTTCATCCGACTTGATTACCTCATTGTATGGCAATGGCCAGAAGTACATTGCCGGGCGGAAAATGTGCTTGCGCACGTTCACCACGCGTCCTGTGCGGGCTCCACTGGCCTTCTTGGTTATCTCGAAGCCGTGCATCTGTGCATTATCTGTATCCGGTGCTATCATCCAGCGACGCACATCGAAGAATCTATGTCCCTCAAATGCCAATTCGATGCGGCGTTCCAAGCGTATGGCTTCGCGCATTTGGTCTTGACTCATACCTTTGGCTATGCCGTACATACCATCGTCGCCGGGCTCAATACCAGCCATTTCGCGTATCTTCTTAAGTGCTTCGTAGGGGCTCATTGTTCCTGCCAAACCCAAGTCTTCGCTGTGGTCGGGTCCGTAATATTCGTTCACTGCCTCGGCATAGTTGAGCAATATTTCGGCATATCTTATGAGCAAATAGTTTTGGCTGGTGGTAATGAAATAGTTACCAGCCAAGCTGCGGTGCGTCATCTTGCGAATGTAGTAGCCGGTAGGGGTGCCTTCGTATATTGCATCCACGGTTGCTCCATAGCCCTTGGCTGTCTGCACCTTATAGCCGCCATTACCGGCGTTCATACATGTGGCTCCGTCGTAGATTACGGTGTTGGCAAAACGCGGATCGCGATTTACATTCGGGTTGAGCGCATCATATTCATATTTGCTCTCGGTCACCGACTTGCCATCTTTCATCGGGAAGAGCACCGCCAAGTCGTGATAGATGAAACCGCCGTTTCCGTTACCTCCACATGCCGGCGAATAGAAGAGGCCTTCCTTCTCGTTACTGCTTGAATGCTTATAGGTGAGTATGTTACCGCAGTTAGCACCACCGTTATAAGTGCGGTCACCATAGGTGGTGAGCTGTATAAAATCGTGATATTGGAATTGCGCATAGAAGCCCCAACCGGGTTCGTCAAGACCATTGTTATCCTTATGATATGAGTAGAGATCGAAGAGGCCCATCGATATCACGCGAGCTGCTGCATCTGCGGCTGTTTTCCAACGTTCTTTGTCATAGGTGGGATAACCCAAAAGTTCCACCATTGCCGGATCGGAAGTTACTTCGGCACTCACACCATTGTGCAACTTGCTGGCAGCATACAGGTAGAGACGCGACTCAAGCGCATAGCAGATGCTTGAGCTTATGCGACCCCATTGGCGTCCGCCTCGGCGTGCCGGCAGGTCCTTGGCTGCTGCCTCACATTCCGAAACTATGTAGTCTATCATCTCCACATAGGTGGCGCGCTTCATTGGTATCTCATCCTTATCGGTGTAGATGTTATCACCAAGCAATGGCACTCCACCATAGTGACGAAGCAACACGAAATAATACCACGCTCTCAAGAAGCGTGCTTCTGCCTTATACACCGTCTTTGCCGACTCAAGCATAGGACTTTGGTCTACATTTGCCAAGAACACATTGCATCGGCGTATGTTTCTGTAACACACGCTCCACGCATCACTTGTCACGGTATTGGGGTTTACCGTGCCTGTGGCAAACATTACATCGGTCGATATCGTCGATGATACTTTAAACTCGGCCTCGTCGCATGCTGTCTGCAATCCTCCCTGTCCGAAGCGGTTGGGATAGGTGTCGAAGCCCATGTCAACATAGATTTGGGTTAAGAATCCTGCAGTGTAAGTACTATCAGAAAACACCTTCTCTTTATCGAGGTCGGTGACTTGTGTTTCTCCCAAGAAACTATCGTCGGTACACGACGTGGCCGCGCACATTCCCACCAAGATAATCATAAAAAAATATATTCTTTTCATGAATAAGATTAGTTTGTTTTAATTGGTTTATTGTATATAATTCTTATTATTCGCTGTTGCAGGGTTTGCAAAATCACATTCGTTTCCTTGCATAACATTTGAACGATTCAGTGCGCCATCTCCCCTAACATTATTTTACACATTTTCAAATTTTCTTAAAAATTATGTCATAATTCCCGGCCTCGAGTTCTATGTTGCCTCCAGGGGTGGCCAAATGGCCTGTTCTATAGCCTTGCGGCACTTTCACTGTGGCCCTGCTACCTGCCGGCACGCTTATGCCATAAGTCAACAATTCTCCACTACGCTTCCACGCCACTTTTACCGTGCCATAGAGTGTATTCTTGCTCATTTTTGCCCATTCCATACCTTCGGGCATCTGCACATCTATCGTGAAATGCTTATATGCCACCTCGCGGTCATCGATGCGCAAGCCGCCTATGGCTTGATAGAACCAATTGCCTATGCCGTTATAGCAGTTGTGCACTCGGCTGCGCTCTCCACTCCAATATTCCCATGTGGTGGTGGCGTGATGGTCAATCATATATAGATATCCGGGATAGGTGCGCTGCTTGAGCATTTTGTACATCAAGTCGCACTCGTGATTGTCGATTAGCCATTGCGTGATAATGGGCACTCCCACCAAGCCGCCTGCCAGTCGGGTGTCGTACACCTCGCGGGTGCGTCTCAGCATCTGCTTGCGCATTTGCTCCAGGCGATCGCCTTGTGCCACGCCGGTGAGCATGGCATAGGTCATATCGAGTTGCGACCCGGTGGCATACACCGCTGCCTCGGCATCATAAAACTCCTCATCTATGCGTTTGCAGAGGGCATCGCGTTTCATAGCCCATCGGGCACTTTCGGCACCTTCGCCCAATATCAGTGCTATGCGGCTCATCGCATCGAGGCACTCACTCACCAAGCAATTGCTCACCAGATTTACCGATTTCTCATTGCCGGCATCCACACCCATCGGGGCCAACCAGTCGCCAAGATACCAGTCGCGATATTTTGTGTCGGGCCAGCGATGCAACAACCCGTCAACGGTGTAACGCTCTACATATTTCATCCATTCCTTCATATAGGGATAGTAGGTGGCAAGCAATCGCTTGTCGCCATAGTTGAGATAAGTGCGCCATGGAGCAAGCACTATAAATCCGCACCAATATGGGCCTCCTCCGCCCGCCCCGGCATTAGGTGCCACATGGGGCAAACTGCCACCTTCGCGCATAGCATCGCCCCATGCTTGCAGCCAGTTGGCATAGGTACCCGCCACACCATACATGGTCTGCAAAGCCATAGTCGATGAGTTGCCGTCGCCGCCATAGCCGGTGCGCTCCAAGTGTGGACAATCCACCATATATCCGCCAAAAGTGAGGCAGCTCATAGTGTATTTCACCATATCGTGTATGGCATTGATGTCGCTGTCGGAACATTCAAAACTCGCATCATCGCTATAGTCGCCATATATTTGAAGCCCCTTAAGATTGCTCGCCGAGGGCGCTTGACTAAGGCCGCTGATACGCACATAGCGATAGGCATGATGATTAAATTTATTGCAAAATCGCTCTTCCTTTGCACCCGAACACACATAGATATCACTCTCGCCTTGACTCTCGAAATTACCGTCTTTATCGAGATTGTCGCAATACTCTATCTTAACCTCGTCGCCTGAGGCCATGCCGCTAAGGGTCATCTCAAACCATCCGGTGAGCACTCTGCCCATATCAGCCACCCACACATTCCGGCCTGCTGAAGTAAGTGTAACGGCCGTGCTCTCGCGGCGTATGCTGTTGTTCTCACACATCTGTGGACTCACTTTGTGCTTAGGCACTTGCACCACGGTTACTGTTCGATTCTTTCTATTGCTCAGTGCTTGGCAGGTTACTTCGGTGGGCTTGATGCGTCCGTCGAGATGTTCACCACCAAATTGCAATGCCATCCATGTGCCGGTATCGTAGTAGCCGCCTTCCACACCGCGCCAAGTCTCATCGGTGCTTGCAAGCACCTTATAATCGCCTTTGCTTGCGCAAAAGTCTATCTCGGCTCTAACCACCGGACCATCGTATTGCGCTCCATAGGTGGTCTTTTTATACCATCCTTGTCCGAGCCACAATGCTATGCTGTTTTCGCCTTTTACGGCATAGTTGGTTATGTCGTAAGTGACGATGAGTGAGCGCTTGCCGAGTTGCGATACTGCCGGTGCAAGCACTGCATTGCCCACCTTGTGTCCATTCACATACACCTCATGATAACCCAGCGAATTGACATGGCACATCACTCTGCCTTGCTCCTTCGTTTCGATTTTGAAAGTGCTGAAAAGCAATGGCGAACGCACATCGCTCCCGTCGGCGCCGTCCACTGCTATATACTTGCCCTGCATAGTGTTACCATCGATTATACCTATGCCAAAGCGTGCCACCGGACTCCATTTCGACTCGCGCCGGTTTTCGTCCCACACTTTCACACGCCAATAGCATTGGCGGCGTTCGGCAAGCGCTTTACCGGCATAGTCTACAAGCACCTGACGGTCGCTTTGCACTCGCCCCGATTTCCACAAGTCGGCTTTGCCACGCACCAGCGCCACGCTATCGCTCGCCACTTCTATCGAATAGGCACTCTGCTGCTTGCAATCATCAATCTGCCAACTTAGGCGTGGCCACAGTGTGTTCACCGCCAACGGATTGTCGAGATGTTCACATCTCAAGTGTTTTACTTTAGGAGTTGCATCCAGCCTAAGCGCCACCGAAAGTAGCAGCACAACTAATAATACCTTTTTCATCGTCGTTTGTCGGTTATTGTTGTCATTGTTTTTTCAGTCTTACCATATTGCTTCACCAACACCGATATACGGCTACTGCTATTGTCGTCGGGCAGTTCGACGTCAACTATTCGTCGCTCACCGGGCATAAGGGTGATGTAATTGTCATTCATTATCGCAGGCAATATGCGATTGCCGGTATCAGCATCCACCAGGCGTATGCGATTGGCAAATGCCACCGTACCAGACTCATTGCTCAATTCGATTTCGGCACGACCGTGCTTGGTGCTCAGCACACGGCATCGCACATCAGCTTCAGGCAGACTGCCGAGTGCCGTGTAGTCGAGTTCTTTGCTGCCATTGCGCCAATAGAAATTTTCCGACAGCAGGTTGCCCTCGCCGTCGCTGAGTTGCAGTTTCAGAAATTGCAAGTCGCTTGCGGCTTTAGGAGGCATCGTGGCGGGATACACTTCCATCTCAAACACCGAAAAACCGAACATAGTGGCGCGTTTCGTGCAATGAAGTTTCACATATCGAGCCTTTTCGCCGCCGAGAGCCACCTCTTCGGTGCCGCCTTTGCCTTGTTTCTGCGCATACACGCTACGCCACTCATGAGCATCGTCCGATAGCATTATCTCATATTCTTGGGCATAGGCTGCTTCCCACTTTATCACCACATTGCCAAGTTCTTGGCTTTCACCAAGGTCCACATATATCCATTCTCCGTCGCTATAGGCGCTCTCCCATCGGCTACCGGCAGCACCATCGCACATGCGTGCCGACGTATTGCCGTCTTTTTCCGACGACGACACGGTGTTCTTGCCCCGTGCAAGGTTATAAGGGTTGAAATTGAGCACCATAGCTTCGGCTATATTGCTCGCCTCTACATCAATGGTGTTGGTTGCCCCGAATTCGGTCAATTCCTTACCCGAAAGGTCGTAAACGGTGGCTGTGGCTGTCACTCCACGCAATGGTTCGGCGGTTGTGTTTATCACTTTCACACTGTTGTTCGAAGAGTTCCATTGTATATGTCGGTGCTCGCATGCCTTCTTGGCTCCCCAATAAGCTCCGGTGAAGTCGTAATAGTAGTCGTAGGTTTGCCACACAAACGACGGATATGCCGATTGGCTCATCCATATTATCAATCCCGCTGCATCGTTCCACATCTTGTCGTTCCATGCTTCATACATGCCCTTCATGTCTTCGATATTGAGCAGTTGTGCCTTTTCGCAAAATTCTTCGAGGTTTGCCGACTTGCCATAGCGCTCGTCTACCGACTTGCGATAGTTCACCGGATTGGCATTCGAGGCTTCACGTCCGAAAAAGTGCTTGTTCCACACATTGTCGTTGTCCTCCTTGAGTTGCTCATCGGTAGGCAATGGCCATAGTTTTTCCTCGGGGATAAATAGTCGCACACTCTCGTAGGTGGGGAAGGTAGCCATACCTATCTCCGAACGCATGCCATAGCCGTAGTCTATTCCGTAGGGATAGGGAGGATTGTTGAAGGCAAGATTGCTGCCTGAGGTTTCGAAATGGTGGCGTGGAGGCTGATTACCCCACCATCCGCTACCCGACAGGCCGTCTTGATTGGAACATGACTTATACATACGGTCGCCGGCATCTTCTTCTGCCACCATTTGGCGCAGATAGTCGTCGAGTTCCTTTGCGGGGTGGGTCTCATTGGCACCACACCATAGTGCTATCGATGGGTGATTGCGCAAACGGCGCACCTTGTCGAGGGCATTGGCTTTGAATGCCTCAGGTTGCGCCACATCGTTATATGCCACATATAGCCAAAAATCGTTCCACACCATTATCCCGTAGCGATCGCAATAGTCGTAGAATTCATCGTCGGTGACACATCCCGTCCACAAGCGTATCACATTGTAATTAAGCTCTTTATGCAACTTTATCTTTTTCTCATATTCTTTACCTTGACAGCGAAGCAGATATTCGCTCATACCCCAGTTTCCACCTTTGAGATAGAGTTTTTGCCCGTTAATGAAGAATGTCATTACAGGATAACCCACTTTGTTGTCAATCATCTTATATTCATATTTCTTGATTCCGAAAGTCACCTTTCGCTCATCGAGCAGTTTGCCGCCTTCTTTCACTTGAAGTCGGCACTCATAAAGGTTGGGCTCTCCGTAGCCATTGGGCCACCACAAGCGCGGGTTATCTATCGCTAATTGCTCGAATTCTTCATCGCTAAGCATTATTTGGCTCGTCGATTCGGGCATTACTTCCACATTTTTCTTCACTCTGATATTGCCGGGGTTGATAGTGGCATGCAGGGTGACCGTGCGCTTGCTTGTCGACGCGTTTTTCAAGCCTGTGCGTATCTCTATATTTGCCTTTTGAAGCGTAGGCAATTCGCTGCGCACCCATGGGTCGTCCATCACCACATCGCCGGTGACTTCGAGCCACGCATAGCCGGTGATGCCTGCCAAGCGACCGGGCACATAGGGCATCCAGTCCCACCCGGCTCCGGCAAGGTAACTTGGGCTGCAAGCCACACCATACGGGCCCTTATCGTTGCGTGTTTTCTTCTGATCGGGGTCGTAGATTAGCACTGCCACGGCATTCTTGCCATCTTTGCCAAGCAGATGCGTCACATCATACTTGGTGCGCATCATGTGTCCGCTCACATCTTTGGTCGATTCGGGTGTTCCCGACAGTTTCACACCATTGAAATAGAAATCGGCAAAACGGTTGGTGTTGTCGAATCTGAGCCACACGCGCATACCTTTCTTGGCGCTTTTGGGCGTGCTGAATTCGCATCTATACCAAAACGGGCGACTATAGCGAGTCTCGTCAACGCAATATATATTGTCGGCAAAATTGGGGTCTTTCTCTTTGCCGGCATTCACATAGGCTGTGAATGTAATGCCGGGCACCACGCCGGGCACGGCACTCGCGGGCATCACAAATCCCGGCTGTGCCACCGTGCACCCCGACACGCCTTTTAGGTCATCTTGCGGGCACAATTGCCACTCCGCTCCGCCATCGATGCTGTTAAGTGATATGCGCTCCACGCCTACTGCCACCGCAGGCATGGCTGCCACAAGCATCATAATCATCAATTTCTTTATCATAGCATTTTATCGGTTTTATTTAGTTCTTGGTTATTAATGTTATTTCACTGTCACTATTTGGGTATGAGCCGACTTTGGTGATTCCACGCTCACCACATATATGCCTGACGAGGGCAATTCCACACTTACGCGTCGTCCGCATAGCTGCTGTCGCGCCACTTCCATGCCTTGCATATTGTGCACTCGCACTTGGGCTGTTGTCCACGTCTGCGGCACTACTTCCACGCTATGTTTATTACTGATAATCATATATTTAGGCTCGCCGCCCACCACTTCTATATCTTCTATGCCCGAAACCTCGCTACAGGCTGCCTTACGCTCGCTGCAAGCATATTGCTTAAGCATTACATCAAAGCCCTGTTGCATGGCATTCACGTCGGCCTCAACGATTATGGTCGCATTCTCTCCGGGCATAAGGGTAATATAGTTGTCGCTCATAATAGCGGGCAAAATGCGCTCACCGGTCACGCTGTTCACTATGCGCACTCGGTTGGCAAATGCCACACAGGTGCTTTCGTTGCTGAGTGTGAGTTGCACTATGCCCTCGCTGAGGCGCGACTTATCGCTCACTTCCACTCGCACTTGTGCTTCGGGCATATTTTGCAACGCGCGATAGTTATATTTTTCGTCTATGTTGGTCCAATAGAAGTTATTCGATAGCGTTTCGCCCGATGCATCGGTGAGCATGAGTCGGATAAATCGTATAGGGCTCGCAGCGCTTGAAGCAGCGTCTAAATCGAGTTTAAATGCCTCTACTGCCGATGGCACTGTTACAGTGCATTGCTTACGGCATGCAGTCACTTCGTTGCCGTTGATGTCGTACACAGTGGCTATGGCGGTGGCACTCTGCAAATCGGCGCCGCCGGTATTCACCACTTTCACGCTGTTGGTGAGCGAATTCCACTGTATGTGCAAGTGCTCGCAGGCTTTTTTCACGCCCCAATAGGTACCGGTGAAGTCGTAATAATAGTCGTAGGTCTGCCACACAAAAGCCGGATAGGCGGGATTGCTCATCCATATCAAAAGCCCCGAGGCATCGTTCCACATCTTATCGTTCCAAGCCTCATACATGCCCTTCGAGTCCTCTATATTGAGCAGCTGGGCCTTTTCGCAAAACTCTTCGAGGCTTGCCGACTCGCCGTAACGATTGTTGACGGAGTTTTTATAATCCACCGGACCGGCATTGCCGCCTTCTTTTCCAAAGAAATGATGATTCCACACGGTAAAATCTTCGTTGCGAAGCACATCATCGCTCGGTAGCGGCCATTGCTCATCTTCGGGTATAAATTCGCACACACTTTCGTAGGTTGGGAATGTGGCAAGGCCTATCTCGGTGCGCATTCCGTAGCCTGAGGTCGATGTGAAATAGCCGGGATAGTTGGTGCCGTCGAAAGCCATAGCATTCGACGCCGAATCGAAGTAGCGGTCGGGGGTCTGATTAGTCCACCAGCCGCTGCCCGATAGCCCGTCTTTGTTTGAACACGGCTGATACAGGCGGTCGTTGGCATCTTCTTCGGCTATGACACTCCGCAGATAGTTGTTAAGGTCATCGGGTGGAGTAGTCTCATTGGCGCCACACCACACGGCTATCGAAGGGTGATTGCGCAGGCGGCGCACCTTGTCGAGGGCATTGGCTTTGAATGCCTCAGGCTGTGCTACTGCCGAGAACGACACATACAGCCAAAAATCATCCCACACCATCATTCCATAGCGGTCGCAATAGTCATAAAACTCATCATCGGTCACACAACCTGTCCACAGCCTTATCATATTGTAGTTCATCTCCTTATGGAGGCGTATCTTCTTCTCGTATTCTTCGCCTCGACATCGCAGCAGATATTCGCTCATTCCCCAATTGCCGCCCTTCACATATATGCGCTTTCCATTTACATAGAGTTGCATCACAGGATAGCCGGCTGAGTTTTCGGGAAAACGGTATTCATATTTCCGAATACCGAAATTCACGGTCTTCTCGTCGAGCACCTCATCACCCACACTGCACCGTATGTGGCAGCTATAGAGATGGGGCTCGCCATAACCATTTGGCCACCACAACCGTGGATCATTTATTACCAACTGAGCAAATTCGGCATCATCGAATTGCACAGTTCTGCTTTCACTGCCGTTTAGCGTTATATTCTTGCTGAATTCTATAGTTCCGGGCTCAATCGTGCCTCTAACATTCACGGTCATGGACTCTGCGCTCACATTGCGCACTCGAGTGCTTACTTCCACTTCAGCTCGGTTAATCGATGGCAATTCGCTGCGCACCCACGGGTCTTCGAACACCACATCGCCGGTTACCTGCAGATACACATTGCCCGTGATGCCTGCCAAGCGCCCGGGAACATAGGGCATCCAGTCCCACCCCGCCCCGGCAAGATAACTCGGACTGCATGCCACGCCATAGAGGTCGCTCGCCGTGCGAGTCTTCTTCTGGTCGGGGTCGTAGATTAGCACTGCCACCACATTTTGCCCATTGGCAGCGAGTTGCTCGGTAATGTCGAACTTGGTTCTTATCATATGTCCGCTCACATCCTTCACCGAACTCGCTGTACCCGAAATCTTCTTTCCGTTGAGATAAAAATCGGCAAACCGATTAGTATTATCAAAATGTAGCCACACACGCCGACCTTCGGCATGCGTAGGCGTGGCAAATTCGCATCTATACCACATAGGACGATTGAAATATGTCTCGTCCACCATATAGATATTGTCGCCATACTCGGGATTATCCACAAGTCCGTTCTCCACCCACGATGCGAATGTGCAGCCGGGAACTACGGCGTCGATCGATTGGCTGAAATTGAAGTCGGTACGCGATATTCGCTGCCCGGTGTAGCCGAGTAAATCTATCTGCCGAGCCACTCGCCATTGAGCATTGCCATCGGCTGAATTTAGTGATATTCGTTGCATCGCCGTGCTGCTTGAAAGTGTCAGTACGGCGCACATAGCCAACAATATGTTTCGCATAATGTTATGTGGATAATAGTTTGATATTAAGCACTTTGTCACTCTCTATCCGCACTCTCAGTTCCCCATGTTTTGCATGGTGTGTCGGTCATAAAGAGTTCAAGTTTCCCACCTTTCTTTATTTCATCAAAATCGATGTAGCACTTACCATATTCTTTGCCATTGAGCAATGCTCGCTCTATATACACATTTTTGGCTGAATTGTTGTGAGTCACCACTTCAAATCGCTCACCCGAGGCGTAACGTTTGTCGAGGGCAAACTCTATTCGGTCGAACATTGGCGAAGTAATCTCCATGCGGGTTTCGCCGGGGCATGAGGGGTGCAATCCCGCTGCTGCCAGCACATACCACGCCGACATTTGGCCCACATCTTCGTTGCCCACCAAGCCTTCTACCTTGTTCTTGTAGCCGTTGGTGCAGATATAGCGTGTCCACTTCTGGGTCTCCCATGGTTCTCCCAATTTATTGAAGAGGAAAGGAACAAAATGCACCGGCTCGTTGGCATGATTGTAATATTGATTCCAAAGCATATCGGCAGGCATCTTTTCGAAGAACTGCTTAAGGTCGGCAAGTACTTTTTCCTTACCGCCCATCAGTTGCACCATGCCCTCCACATCGTGTGGAACGAACCATCCTTGCTGATATAAGTTACACTCCATGCAGCCCAAGCCCTCTTTCATTCTGAAGCCTTCTTCCAAAGCGGGCCACGAACCATCGGCTTTGCGCGGCATATACCAACCGGCTTCGCTATTGAACACATTGCGATAGGCTTGCGCTTTTTGTTCATACTTATCTGCCACCGATGTCTTACCCAGTTGACGGGCAAATTGTGCCAAGCACCAGTCGGCATAGGCATATTCGAGCGTATGCGATACACTGCCCGGAGTATAGCCTTTCTCGCCATTTCCGAATTTTTCTTCCGAATTGATGCCATAAGTCAGGGCTTTGCCGGCATCGTAGGTTCGTATGCCTTTGGCCCATGCATCGGCTATCACAGGCATTGCGGGATTGCCGAGCATACAGCCCGAATAGGCATTGAGCAGCTCCCATCGCTCAAAGTATTCTCTGCCACTCTCTTGGGCAAGTGTGATGAGCGAATTAATTTGATCGCTCACCAGCTGAGGATTGATGATGCACTGTAGCGGAAACTGGCTGCGATACACATCCCATCCGCTAAAGATGGTGCGTTTGGTAAATGTACCGTCACCTGTGTGCACCTTGAAGTCGCCGCCATAGTAGCGCCCGTCGACATCGGTTATCACGCGCGGATCTATCATGGTGTGATAGAGCGCTGTGTAGAACACGGTTCGTTGGTCGTCATCTCCTCCTTCTACCTTCACTTTACTCAAAGCTTGGTTCCAAAGGTCGGTGGCTTGGCTCACCACTTCGTCGAAGGTCTTGTCCTTGATTTCAGCTTCATAGTTCTTACGCGCTCCTTCGATATCGACATACGAAATAGCCACTTTCATCTCCACCGTTTCGCCTTTTCGGGTGGCAAACTCGGTGTAGAAGCCGAGATTCTTGCCTGTTATCTCACTCACACCGGTCATCACCGGCGCCGATGCCACAAGTTGCATATATGGCATCGAATCCACTTCGTCGCGCTTGCGAACGAAGCCATCGGGGATTTCTGCACTCCAAATGCCGTAGTTTTTGAGCGGGTGGCTGAATGTGGCATAGTAGTGAACGGTGTAATTGGCATTTCCATCGCCATTACCCCATCCGCCACACTCGGGTGTACATCTCATCCATCCTTCTATAGTGTTTTCGTCTACTACCTTGATATATTGCTCGTCCGACGAACCTCCCACACGGCGTGCAAGGTCGATTTGTATGCGCGACTGTGTGTGTTCGGGATATGTGAAGCGCAACATTCCACATCGGGGTGTTGCCGTACCTTCCACTGTAATATCATAATCGCTCAAGCGAACGCTATAATAGCCTGCCGTGGCTTTTTCGCTACTCTTATCGATGGTCGAGCGATAGCCTGCCATGCGGCCATCTTCTTTACCCGCCACTTTCTTTAATTCGCCGGTGGTGGGCATCACTAAGAAGTTGCCCATTTCGCCAAACCATCCTATGCCACTCATTTGGGTCATGGCAAATCCTTCGATTGTGGTGTGTTCATAACTGTAGCCCGATCCGTTGTCGCCACCGGTGATGGTATTGGGGTTAACCTGCACCATACCATAGGGTGTGGTGGCTCCGGGGAAGGTCTTGCCAAGTCCATGATACGCTCCTGCGGCATCGATGTTGGTGCTCGCCCCGATAAACGGGTTAACATATCGCGCCGGCAAGGCATCGGCTTCCGCCCTATGCTGCACGCCACAACCCGCGGCACTCACCACGAGTGCCACGGTGGCTGCATTCTGAAGCAATTTCTTGTTTATAATGTTTAGTCTTGCGGTATTCATATTGTGATTTTTATAGTTTTTATTCCATATTGTGGGAGTTCGACGTCGAATGTGGTTTTATCCGGTTGTTTCGTCTTAGCTCTTATTTCCGACACTTCGTTGCCGAGCAAATCTATTTCGGTCAAGCTATTTGCTGCTATGCCGAGTGTCACACGCTTTTTGCCGGCTATGTCCGATGCATTGTAGAGGCGTATGACTACGCTGTTATCCACTACATTTGCCGCGCTCACCATCACGCCTTCGGGCAATTGCACATAGCTCTTGCTGAGCAGTTTATCGTCATTTATAATTATTGCTTGCAGAGGCTCGTTGATGCAGTCGCTCTTTTCGCTCACCTTAGCTTTTTGCCATGTGCCCGTGTGTGGCATAAGGCTATATTTCACTTGCGTGGAGCGGTCAATCAAGTAATTTCTTCCCCATAATCCTTGCCCTGAGTATTGCAGAGTTAGAGCCAGAGGATAATCGCTGCCGTGCTGATAGCTGGTGGTGTGGTCGCTATAGAGCGCCATAGCGTAGTTGCCTCTCTCTTCCGCCTCATCCACCCAATGGAGTATCACATTATGCTTTATCTCGCTCCAACGGTTGAAAAAGGTGTTTTCCGCACTACTCTTGCACACATCGAATGGTGCATTCTTATATATTCGCGTTTCGGCAAGTGATGTGGGGAACATCACGCTCAGTTTGTAGCGATCATCGCAATAGGCGCGACGGTCGGCAGCCCACTTGCTCTCGCGATATTCGCCTATGCCTTCGTTGTGCTGCCAATCGATGGTAAGATTCACATCTATCAGTTCACTGCCTTTGGTTATGGTTATCACCTTGGTGTAGGGATGCTCAGCAATATATCCTTCTATCTGCACTTGTTTCACCAATGCATTATCTATTAGCACTTTAAGTGTGGCTTCTCTCTCTCGGCTCGACACAAATCGCCCTTTATTGTAGAAGTAACCACGCATCTCTCCAAAGAGATATTCGCTGCCGGCATCCACATATTCTTTGCCACCGCAATGCTTAGCCACTATGCTCTTTGCCACGCCACCGCGGTCGAGGTCGAAAGTAATGCTGTAAACGTCGTTTTCTATAGTATATTCGCCTCCGCGCATCTCTCCGGCTGATGTTTCGCTCACTACGCCGTCGATAAATTCCATCTTATAAGTCGCATAGCCAAATGGGGGTACGATAGCTTCAAAATATAATTCCTCGCCATGCACAGCACTCTCCACCTTGGCTCCGCGGTTGTCATAGAGGCGCACTGTCTTGTTGGCAAGACGCCCCGCAAGTGACACTTTCACCACTTCGGTGCGTGCTATGCCCTGCGTATTCACCACTCTCACGGCATTACCTGTGGTTGCTGTAGGCATGCTGCCCGATATCACGGCTTCAGACGCTGCCTGCGTAGCATCGGTCCACTGTTTTATAGCATCAGCCCATGTCCCGTAATTCTTAAGACCATTATACGGCACTATCCACGAATCGTGATGCTGAGAAAGCATCAGTGTGCGCCAAGCTTCGTCGATGACTGATTGGTCGGCACGATATCCGTGGTCGAGATATCCTATCACACTCATTTTCTCTGCCTTAACTATAGCATTCTCGGCACTGCGCACTTGGCGACCTATGCGTTGCATCACTTGGCTGCCCCACATCAGATTCACTCTCACATCTTCTTGACTGAAATGATAGTCGGTGGCTTTGCTGCGGTCGGCTATATTCTCAATATAATGGCTCCACAACACATATTTAGTGCCACCGCCATCCTTTATCCACGGTCCGTTGCGCCATCCTGCATCTTGCAGACACATCCCCACAGGATTATTTATTCCATAGGCTGTGCAGGCCTCGAAATATCGGTCGCTATTGGTCCACGCAATGGTCTGCCATGTGCTCCCGGGCTCCAATGATTCGCAGCCATAGCGGGGTACGGCAAGCAATCGGGAGCCGTCGGGACCTATCCAGTTCACCAACTCTCCGCCATGTGCTGCAGTATAGCCGCCCCAGCAAGTATTGGGGCACTTGAGCGATGCATACTTTATGCCTAACCCGCTGAGTATCATCGGCAAACAACTTGTAAAACATGGTTCTTCCACCGAATATGTCACAAAAGTGGCATTTGGGAAATGACTTCTTATCTTGGCAATACCATACTGAAATTGCCTTATTATGCTCTCGCCCGAAATATTATAGCAATATGGCTGGGCATAAGAGGGATTGGTAAACTCCATCTGCTCACTGCCTACCTTGCGGGCAAATTCGGCGTATGCTTGGGGCGTTACCACTTTCACCGAATCCCACGTTTCCGGCTCTATCTCGAGCGAAACTCGCCACTCGGGGTGCTTCGCCAGATTATCCAATATGAATTTTGTCTTCCACTTGAGTGGATAGTGCCCATATACTCCGCCATGATAACCATCCACAAAGTATCGTCCTTGGGCGGCACTCACAGCTGTCACACAGAGCATTATCGCTAGTAACAATATTCGCATATATTGGTAAGGAATGGGTGAATTATTCGTTAATGTTTTCCAAAAAACGGGTGTATTGTGCTTTGCCCTCCTCCTCATCTTTCTCATCGGTGTGAGCATAGCCTACGAGCGTAAGAATCTGCTTGTCGGCAACTGCCAAAGCATATTCCGCACTGTCGCGCGTCATTGTTTGCTCTATGGCTGCTCGCTCTTGTTCGGTCATCTCACCTGCCAAGTATTTTATTACTGAATTTTCCATTTATCCTTTAATCTTTCTCTTTTAGTATATTGCTAAGAGCGAATAATTCCCGTTTCTCCACTAAAAAATTCTCAAAATTAATGCAATTAGGAAACTATTGGGCAAAAAATAGAGAGACTGCACCGTTTAGCTCATATGCTGCGGCATAGTCTCTCTCTAAACATAGGGATTTTAAGTTCCGGGGCTTTTATAGATTTCTAAATCTTCTGCTCAAGTGTGCTTTGCCCAATACTTAATCTTTCCTTTACTTAATAACAACCTTTTCTACCGAACGCTTGTTGCCATTCAATATGCTAACCACATTCACACCCTTTTGAGCCTTCAGTGTAGTTACTTCGCTGTTTGCAACCTTTGAATCTACTACCTGACCTGCTGCATTATATACTGTAACTATTGCGTTCTTTGCTTCGGCGCCCTTAACCTCGAAGAGCACTGCATCATCGGCGGTTGCCACGCTATATTGGTCGGCCGATACCTTGCTGAGTCCGCTCGATTCTATTACCTTAATCTTGGTATCTACATCGACGAAAGTGTGAGTATTATGTTCCGACGATCCATCAGGGGTCTTGAATGTTGATGTCTCAACCAAACGATTGTCGTGATCTTTATCCCACGCAAGGTCGGTATATTTCTCGAAGTTATCTTCTTCGTCACCATATACGTATTCTATTTCATAATCGCCGAGCTTTGCACCTGCAGGCACTTGTATCTTGCAGTTTACTGCTATACTGTCGCTCAAATCCTTATGCAATTGGTGCTTCATCTTTTGAGTTGTGCTGAAGCCGTACCATACATATCCTTCTGCCGGATAACGATGGTTGCAGATTGCAGTGTACTTTTCGTTGGCTATCATAGGGTTAGTGGCTGTAACTTCACCCTTTTCCCACTGTTCGTAAGCATTGCTTGGCAAGGTTACGGTCCAACCTTCAGGAACACGAATACCGAAACAACCGTAGCTGGTGGCATTCTGATTATCGCCTTCTGCATAGATAACTACCGAGCGAGATGTAAATTCTCCACCTGCTGCCACTTCGTGTGCTTGAGCCACACGCTTAATTGTGTAACACGATGTTACCACTGCCATCAATGCCAATACGGCAACGACGCTCTTTCTTGTAGTAAAATAAGTCTTCATAAGCTTGTAAATAAATGTTTTAGTTAATATTAGTTATTGTTATTCAGTTAGTTTCATCTCATTGCTTGGTTTATGCTATGTATTGTGCCAAACTTGCTTTTAAGCGCTTTATGGCTATACCCATCTGTATCTCTACGGTATTCTCCGATATGCCCATTGCCTCGGCTATCTCGCGATACTTCTTGCCTTGGTAGCGACTCATCACAAATATCTCACGGCAACGTGGTGGCAGCGCATCTATCGCTTCTGCCACATCTTTTTCAAGGTCTCCCATAAAGATTCCTGTTTCATTAAAGCTATCGAGGGCACACAAACGGTAGTCTACTGTCTGCATTACGCCCTTGGCATATTCTTGCTCATTGGCTTTATGTTTTAGATAGTCGAGACAGCGATTGCGAACCAAGCGAAACATATATGCATTCATATTATTTATGCGTTCAAGCTCGTCTTTGCTTTTCCACAATCCCAGAAATGCATCTTGCACAAGATTCTCTGCTTCTTGCTTGTCGCCTACATACTCGCCGGCAAATCGCAATAACTTACAATAATACTTAATATATACTTCCGAGAATTTCATAATAGTTTTGTTTTTATGAAAGGTGTTTTGAGGTTTAGCGTTATTGCAAATTTCGGCATTAACCAAGCCGTCTCATTCGCTTGGTAAGCCCAAAAGTAGTATGTTATTAGAGGCTTAAAAATCTATATTATTATATATCAAGCACATACAAAAATATGCCTTACTTTTTTGAGTAAGACATATTTAAAGATTTTTGAACGATATAAGCCGGTTTTTCAGCCCTTTTGAGGGGTCTTAGGGCAAATTTTTCCTATAACTTTCACGGCTTCTTCGAAGGCATCGCCATCGAGAAGTGAGTCTTTTTTCACCTTGCTTTTGTAGTTATAAACGGTCTGCAACGAGTAGTTGAGAAACTTTGCTATCTGCCCCATATTGGTAATTCCCATACGCATAAGTGCGTAGATGCGAAGCGTGATATTCAAGCGGCCGTCTTCAGTGTCGAAGCGCGCTTCGGGTTTTAGCAATGCATTGAATTGCTCTATAAAGTCGGGATACAGATTTAAAAATGCGCGGTCGAAGTTTAAGTAGAGCTCTTCGAGTTCTTTCTCCATAGGGCGCGACGAGAGCACATACAGGTCTTCTATCTGCTTTGTCTTGATTTTGCGATTTACATTCTTGCGAAAATCATCGAGTTTGTTGATATACACCGAACACTGATTCATAAAATACCCCACATATCGCTCTTTTATCAGATTAGCTTCATCGAGGCGGGCATTCATAGTCAGCAGGCCTTGATTGGCATTCTTCAGTTCGGCACGTATCTGCATCAACTTGTTGCGCTGCTTGTAGCTTTCGAATAACACCACCACCAGCAATAACACTATCACACTTATAACCACCAGATAGCCTTGCAACTTCTTTCGCTGCGCCTCCATGCGCGACATGTATGCTGAATCGACAATCGAATAGGTGCGAGCTATAACCGAATCCTTGAAGTGCGAGTTATAGAAATTGGCATCATCGAGACAAACTCTCACATAGCGATAGGCGCGATCGATGTCGCCTTCGTCATAGAGTATGGCACTCAATGCCAGTAGAGCTTCGTTTTCTTTGATGGCCAATTTGATGTCGGTAATGGCTGCTATTATCAGATATTTCTTCGCCAAGTCTTCTTTGCCCATAAGTCGATAGCATTGCGCTAACGACATTGCTAACATAGCATGGCCGTGTGTGCCAGATACCTCTTGATTATACACATCGTGGAGTATGTCGAACGCCTCCTTATAGCGCCCCGCGCTTTCATAGCGATTGGCAAGTTCTTTTAGGTAAGGTGTCGACCCTTCACTCCACATCTTCATCAACTCACTGCGGCACCAATCTACTTCTTCCATAAACTGCTGGGAGAAGCGCTTATCGTCAATGTCGCGCACTATATTCTCGCAGTAGCGTATTCTGGCATAGCAATAGAGTCCGCGATATGATTGATCGAGTTTATCGTATTCAAATTCTTGAAATATCTTGTCGGCGGCTACAAACATTCCTGATATGGAATACACCATAGCCATACGCAGTTTCACTGCTATTATATAATTGCTCTCGCCTATTTGCTCTGCCATATCCAAGCACTCATTGAGCAGATTGGCCGCCGAGTCGCTTACATAGGTCTCATACTCACCAACAAGCGCCAATGCCTTCTGATAGCGCGAATTCAAATCTTTCTCTGCTTTCATATCCTTCTCAAGGGCGCGCACTCGCTCGGCTTTCTTTTTGGAGTATTCGTCGTGCTTGCCTATCACATTATCGAGTTCGCGCAAGAGTTCATCGCTATTCATAGTGTTGAGATTCTTCGCCATAGTCTCGCCTATTGGCGGTGGAGATGCCTGAGCCGACAATGCCAGGAGCATCAGCACTGCCGAAATCATTACTTTTATTAATCGCACTATGTTATGCATCGCCTTTATTTTCATTTCGTATTCGCTTCCATTGTGTTTGCAAATATAATGCATTTTTTCTTCTTTCTGTGGCAGTGGTGGGATTTAGTCACTGAATGTGGTGATTTTGTATCTTTTTTCTCACATTTGTGCGTTTGATTCGCGTTTTTGAATGCTCGATTACATCAAAAAAAGCATCAAAATTTGCCATTATTGTTGTACCTTTGCATCGGGTGTCTGCTCCACGGATGCTCGTGATGACGTTTTTTATGTTTTTTCACCTCATACATTCGATGAAACTACCTATTTACATATTCATTGCCGCGCTGGCTTGTGGCGTGATGTCGTGCGGCGGCAGTGCCGATGATGCTGCTCCTGCTACCGACTCGGTGACGCAGGTGGAGCAGGTGGCTGATGCCTCTAACAGTGCTGCCGACTCGGTGGTGCACCGTTTGCCCACATATATAGTGCCGCGACCGCTTCGCACCATATTCTGCGATGTCAACGACTTGCACTTGGCTGCCGCCGAAGCCGGTGGAATTGAGCCAATAGCGAGTCTGCGCGACGCTTACATGCTGCGTGTGCCCATTCAGCGCATCGAGTCGTGCGATGCCTACATTCTCGACAATCTGAGCCATTCGCTCCCGTTTCTGGTGCCTCGTGCTGCTTCGTTGCTCAACGATATAGGTCGCCGATTCGCCGACACAATCCGTGCCCGCGGTGGTCACGAATATCGCATCAAGGTGACAAGTGTGCTCCGCACCGACCGCTCGGTGGCAAAACTCCGTCGCCGCAATCTTAATGCTTCGGAGGCTTCGGCGCACAGCTATGCCACCACTTTCGATATCAGCTACTCTAAGTTTATTGCTCTCGAACCCGATTTCGTGGTCGACCAAGGCGACTTGAAGAACATCCTCGCCGAGATTCTTTACGATGAGCGCGAAAAAGGTCGCTGCTATGTGAAATTTGAAGTAAAACAGGGTTGTTTCCACATCACTGCCCGATAAGTTATTTTTTATTAATATGAATGATTCAATACAAGCCATACGCCGCTATCTCGAAGCCAACAATCTCGGTTGCCTCGACATCAAGGCTGCCCTTATAGATATGGATGGTGTACTTTTCGACTCTATGCCTCTTCACACGTTGGCATGGAAGCACCTCTCCGACGACTTGGGCATCGAGGCCTCGCGCGATGAGTTTTATCTCTACGAGGGCATGACGGGTGTGGCTACTGTCAATCTGCTTTTCCGCCGCCGTTTCGGCTCTGAGCCCGATGTAGAGGAGGCTCGCCGCCTTTATAAGGTGAAGGCGGGCTATTTTCAGAGCATGGGTAGGCCGGCTGCTATGCCGGGGGCTTACGATATGCTTTCGTGCCTCAAACGCGAGGGCATAGAGCGCGTGCTCGTTACAGGTAGCGGGCAGCCCGACATTTTACGTCGCATCGACGACGAATATCAGGGTCTCTTCGAAAAGCATCTGCGCATCACGGCTGCCGATGTGAAGCACGGCAAGCCTCACCCCGAGCCTTATCTGATGGCTCAGCAACGCGTTGATGCGCTTCCCTCGCAGACTATCGTTATCGAAAATGCACCTCTCGGCGTGGAAGCCGGACATGCAAGTGGTGCATTCACCATAGCCATCACCACCGGTCCGGTTCCCAAGCAGAGTTTCATCGATAGCGGTGCCGACTTGATTTTCGACTCTATGCCGCAATTCGCCGAGCAGCTGCCTCATCTTATTCAGCTTTTCCGTGACACGTCTCTCTAACTTAAAAGAACTGTTCGATATGCAACACCAAAATATACTTTTCACCAACAATGTGAGCGATGCCATTTCTTCGATTTTGGCTTCAAAAGAGTTCAATAGGCTGTTTGTAATCACCGATAGCAATACGCGCCACCATGTGCTGCCTCTATTGGCTCACAACCCTTATATTGCCGATGCCGTGAATGTGAACTTCGAGCCCGGCGATATTCACAAAAATCTCAACTCGCTAGCATCGGTGTGGACACAAATAGGTGAAGCCGGCGGCACTCGCCACTCGCTGGTGATTAACCTCGGCGGAGGCGTGGTAACCGACCTTGGCGGATTTGCTGCAAGCACTTTTAAACGCGGCATTCCGTTCATCAACATCCCCACCACTCTGCTCAGCGCCGTCGATGCTGCCATAGGTGGCAAAACAGGCATCAATTTTCGCGGTCTGAAAAACGAAATCGGGGTGTTCAATGAGGCTTCGGATGTTATTATTTCCACTGCATTCCTCGGCACTCTGCCCCTCGAGGAGGTGAAATCGGGGTTTGCCGAAATGCTCAAGCACGGGCTCCTGAAAGGCAGTGACTCGTGTGAAGCGCTCCTTAACTACCGCTTCGATTCGGGCGACCACGACCATCTGCTCACGCTACTCAAGGAGTCGGTAGAGATCAAAGCCGATGTAGTGCGCCAAGACCCTCACGAGCATGGCATTCGCCGTGCCCTCAATTTGGGACACACTGCCGCCCATGCATTCGAAAGTTTTGCCATGCAGCAAAATGCGCCCATAGCTCACGGCTATGCCGTGGCTTGGGGGTTGGTTATCGATGCTGTTCTGTCGCACTTCGTTTGCTCATTCGATTCGAAATGGATATACCGCATCGCCGATTTCGTGCTCAAAAACTACGGTGCGTTCCGATTTACTTGCGACGACTATGATGCACTTATCCGGCTCATGCGCCACGACAAAAAAAGCCGCCAAGGCGAAATCAATTGCACCCTCCTCGGTGCTCCCGGCGACATACGCATCGACTGCGAAATAGCCCCCGAAGTAATGAAAGAAGCCTTCGACCTTTATCGCGACCTGATGCACATCTAATAATCCCGCCTCAGGCACGTCCCTATCCCGGCTCATCAAAGGCAATCGCGCAAAAAGTCCGAAAATACCGAAATCTTTTTCACCAAAAAGTCCGAAAATACCGAAATCTTGGCACATTGCGCCTTATCTAGGCGCAATGGCGCTATATCAATGGCGTCATATATACCGGGAGTAAAATAGTCTCTCCGTCTTTGCTAAAGTCCTTTGTATAAATAAGATATCTTTTATCCACAAGTCCGGAATACTTTAGGCAAAAAGCATCAAGAGACGCATGCCGCCTATACCCCGACGATTTCACCTCTATCGGGTGCAGTTTCGAGCCTCGCGATACCAAGAAATCTATCTCATAATTATGCGTGCTGTCCTTGGGCCATGTGTAATAGAATAATTTATTGCCCGATGCAGACAACATCTGCGCTACCAAATTCTCATAGATGTATCCAAGATTAGCCGACAACTTGTCGCTTAGTAATTTCTGATATATAATATTCTCAGTGAAGTCCTTATCCCAAAATGCCAAAGTGACAAACAACCCCGTATCGGCACAAAATAGTTTGTATTTCGAAATATCTTTTGTCAACGACATTCCTACATTCGGATCATTTGAATGATAAGAGATAAGCACAGTCTTACTATCCTCCAAACTGCGCAAAAATTCAATCATCTTGTCGCTGTTAACCTCACCAATTGCGGAATATGGTCGGTATCGGTTTGTATTTTGGCTCAACTGCGATGGGATTTCCATAAATAGGGTTTCCAATCGCCCTGATGAATCCAATTTTTGAAAATCATCTTGATATAACTTGATTATTCCTCGCTTCACTTCATCTACAATGCTGAGGTTATTAGTTTCCAAATAAGCCTTCACAGCTTGTGGCATTCCTCCCACAAGCATATATAATCGCAGATCTCGCATCTTTGCCCTATGTGCACTTCCTAATGGCAAGTGTCTTTCGTAGAAGCTACCAAGTAGCGGCATTGTCGACTCATCGCCGAGTGCCCAACGAAACTCTTCGTAATCCATCGGGTACAGTGTTATTCGTTCTTCCTCACTGGGTATAGTTATGTTCTTGGTATTCTTCTTAATACTAATCAACGAGCCAGTTTCGATATAATCATATCGTCCATCTGCCACAAGATACTTTATAGCCTGACGCGCTTGTGGACACTGCTGCACCTCATCGAATATTATTACCGACTTCCTATTCTTCAATATCACATTATAGTGGGCTTGCAACTGCATAAAAAGAAAGTCCAAGTTCATCAAATCTTCAAACAACAACTTCACTTCTTTCGATGCTTTATTGAAGTCGATGAGTATGTGCGACTCATACTCATTGCTTGCGAAGGTTTCAACCAATGTTGACTTTCCAACTCGCCGCGCCCCTTCTATAAGTATAGCCGTACTTCCATTACGCTTTTGCTTCCATTCTAACAACTTTTTGTATGCCTTCCGCTTGAAAACCATAATCTCCGTCACAAATTTACTGATTTATAACCATTTATCGAGTACAAATATACATCATAATTTAGTTTTACCAAAATCTTTTACACGAAAAAGTCCGAAAATACCGAAATCTTTTTCGCCAAAAAGTCCGAAAATACCAAAATCTTTTTAGCCCAAAAGTCCGAAAATACCGAAATCTTGAGCAACAAAATGTAGCAACTTAGAAAAGTAGACACGAAAAAAAACTCACCCAAAAGCAAATGCGAAATTCAGCTCTCTTTGCCAAATTTCGCATTTGTTGTTTTCTGTAATTGATTCTTCTCTTATTCGGTCCAGACCGTGGCGCCTATCTTCTCGGTGGCTATCGGCGTGGTGGTGCCGTCGGGACGATATGCCACAGCTTTGAGTATCACTCCGTTATCCACTACTATATTGCCATAATAGCGCATACTCTGTTTGTTGGGCTCGCTTCCATCGAGTGTGTAATATATTTCTCCGGCAAGCGTGGTGAGTTCCACACGGCTCTTGCCTTCATATTTGCACTTAAAGCACTGCACATACACTTCGTGAAGATCCTTGCGATAGCCGAAGCCACGACTGTCGTACACCTTGAGCAGCGGGGTAAGGCGCTGAAGGAAGTTATTGAAGTCTTTATTTTCGGGTTGAGCCCATTGGAGTTCACTCAGAGCTGCCATACGCGGCAAAATCTGCCATTCCACTTTCACTGTGTCGCGAGTCCATTCGGTCCATAAGCAACCTTGCGTGCCTATAACATATTTCTGCTCATCGGCAGTGAGTTCACTCGGCATCGGCTCGAAATTATACACGCGCTGCAAACTCTTAATGCCCTTTCTGCCATTGTGATAAGGATTGCTGAAATAGAGATATTGTATGGGTGTAACCACTACATCGTGATGCAATCGAGCTGTTTTTGCTGCGGGTTTCGGACTTGTCCACGACATAACGGTGGCACCGGGGGCCAAACCGCCTTCGAGCATCTCGTCCCATCCCATCATCTTGCGTCCGCGAGAGTTAATCAATTTTCCCACTTCGCCCATAAAATAGGTTTGCAACTGATTCTCCTTGCTGTGCTCTGCCGTGTCTTCAAGGCCCAATTCCTTTATCTTGGCTTGGCACTTGGCACAGGTCTTCCAATGCTTTTTGGGGCACTCATCTCCGCCTATATGTATGTAAGGCGATGGAAATATATCCATAATCTCGCTCAGAACATCCTTGGCGAACTGTAGCGTGGCTTCGCTGCCGCCGCAAAGCACATCGTCAAAGACGCCCCATCGGCACGGCATCTCATACGGTCCTCCGGTGCAACCGAGTTCGGGATATGCCACTAAAGCTGCCATCATATGTCCCGGAAGGTCTATTTCGGGGATTACTGTGATGTGGCGCTCCGCGGCGTATGCCACCACTTCGCGTGCTTCTTCTTGTGTATAGTAACCAGAGTGTGGCGTTTCATCGTAGGTTTGGGTCTTTTGGTCGATAAGCGTTCGCTTTCTCACCGAACCCACCTCGGTGAGGCGTGGATATTTCTTAATCTCTATGCGCCAACCTTGGTCTTCGGTCAGATGCCAGTGAAAATAGTTGATATTATGCATGGCAAGCATATCTATCACTTCTTTTATGTATTCCACAGGATAGAAATGACGACCCACATCGAGCATAAATCCGCGATATGTGAAGCGCGGCATATCGTTGACCTCTCCGGCTGGCACTGCTGCCACATTGCCGGTATCTTTAGTAATGGGGAGCGACTTATACAAGGTCTGTATACCATAGAACACGCCCACTTCGCTGCCTCCGGTTATAGTCACTCCGTTCTTGTCGCATTTCAGTCGATAGCCTTCGCTATTTCCTATGCCGGCATCCACGGCAAGCACTATGGCTCGTTTGGCTTTTGATTCAGGCGCAACTCTTGGCGCGAAACCACAACTCTTGGCAATATACGATGCCAGAAACTCGGCATTTCGCTGCATCACGGCATTGCCTTCGGGATAGGCTATGATGGTGGATTTATTTATAACAAATGGCGCTGCCTCAAGATCTTGTGTCACCGAGTAGGGTTGCGGCACCACGTTCAAATTGCCCGTTATTGTCTTTGCAGAGATTACTGCCCATGAGCACGCAGCTATCATTGCCACGACTAATATTCGCTTTATTAATCTATTCTTCATTTTTTCTTTCTCGATTCAATTCATTTATTTTTCTATCTTCCAATCTTCGATGGTGTGGGTGGTGGTGTCGAAATTGATGCCGATTTTTAT
>SFTJ01000086.1 GCA_004563195.1 bacterium | reverse complement strand
TGCTCGACGTGATGCCCTTCATGCTCATCTCGGCAGGCGTGATGACTGCCACCTACTTCTGCACCTTCTGGATATCCAGCCACCCCATCATCCTCGTGGTCCGCATCGCCATCGCCGCACCCCTCTACATCGCCGCCACCAAACTCCTCCACCCCGAAATCCTAACCGAAACCCTCGCCTACCTCCACCCCCACCAAAAATAATGGAAATGATATACATGTTATCCCGAAGAAGATGCGATGAAATTCCGTTAGGAATTTGATGTGTGTAGGCAGGTATGCAGAAAAGATGTAATGAGCGAAGCGAAATGGAATCTTTTCGAAATGCCTGCAATAGATATGTCGGTATTATGATAACCTTCGCTGCATACCTGCCTACACACATCAAATCCCTACGGGATTTTTTTCAATCATTACTAAATAATCACAGGGACAACTTGTATATCATTTCCAAAATTTTAATGTTTCATCAATGTCCCCAATTGTAATAATTCCTTCTCCATTTTTCACATTATCCATATGTGATTTCATATAATTTTTAACAACAAGAAGAACATTAGCAATGTTAAGGTATGTATTTGCCAAATTCTTGTCATTGATAGTCCAAGATTTAGGTGTATTTATCATTTCGTTTTTTTTATAAATAGTTGTTTTATGGGGAAAAAAGTGATATCTTTGTAAAAAAACTATGAGTGAACTCGTTATTACAGAGAAGAATCTTTTGAAGTTACAACAAATATGTGATGCAAATCTTTTGAATGAGATTCTTGAAGAAGTAAATGTCGTCATTACATCTCAATCAAACTTTTGGGATGTTACATCATTTTTCCACACTAAAACTGAGGTAGCATTAATAGATAAAATAAATGTCGTATCATATTTCATAATGAATGGCGGGCGAGTCGAGTTAGATTCCCATATGCATGATTTTGTCGATTGGCAACATTTGTGGAATTACATGTTTGAACACCAATATATCAGCAAAAACGAATATGATTATTTGTGTGGATATTGGGTAGCAAAGACACAAATAACAACACATTAATCATATATACAATCGTATGGGTATTAATCTATTTTTTTTGAGACTTGTATATCATTGTCATAGATTTTACAGGGACAACTTGTATATCATTGCCAAAACTTTAATAACAAACAACGCATGAGTTTAGTATGGTTATACGGGTCTCGCGAAGATCCTTCTTTGGTTGAAGAAATGCGGAGTAGTTTAGCCACGGACTTTCCGGACATTAAGGTAGGGAATATTACCCATAGGGGTGGTGGCGGAAGAAACTCCCAATACTTCATTCAACTGACGGCTGAAAATTTGCCCAAAGGCTCTCACTATGAATATACGACAGGTGGCGATCAGGGCTATTTTGAATTTCATCTTGAGGCAGAGCCTGATGATGAAAATTTCAAGCGTCTGAAAAAAATTGGCATAAGGCTCACACATGCCTTGGAGAATACGCCTGTCACTTGTGAACAGCGTGGTAGATTGCCATTTGGCAACTTCTACTATACTTATGGTGGTATAAGGTCAATGAAGGATTTTGTTGACCGATTCAAAGAGTTATACAACATCATTACCCCTAACCTTAATGCCATCGACAAGAAGGTAGTAGAAGTAACTCTTCAAGGTAATCCACCCAAAAGCGAAGAGCCTCTAAAAGGCCCAGTAGATAATAACCAGGAAGTAACTTCCGAAATTATGCCTCTCAAAAAGGTCATGGGACTGAAATTATGGTTGCCGGACTACCAAAGAGATTATTGCTGGGAAGAAAGGAACATCACAGACCTTTGGAAAAACCTTTTGAAAATTCAAAAGGATAAGCCGTTTCATCTTGGGACCCTTATCCTCCATGCCAACACCGAAAAAGGTGTCTATGACATTATTGACGGTCAACAACGCCTTGTAACACTTTCTCTGATTCTCTGGGGACTTGGTTACGATGGCAATCTGCCTCTTTTGAGTGCAGAATATACTCTGCCCGAGTCAATACGAAATATTGGTAACTGTAAGTTTATCATCAAGTCTTTGATTGAGAGGTCAGAAAATAGGGAAGATTTACTTGACAACATATTGAAAGAAGTGTCATTCGCTGTTCTTGTTGTGAATGAATCAAATCTGGACTTGGCATATACATTCTTCAATAACCAAAACTCAAAAGGTGTTCCCTTGTCGGATTTCGACCTTTTGAAAGCCCACCATTTGCGGTTCATACCTGGAAAAGAAGGTGGACAGGCTGAACACATGGCAAAGAAGTGGAACACCGTTTCATCTTTGCCCCCATCATACGGAGAAGCCAACTCTCTGGCACGAGTTTTGGGCACACACTTATATCGTCTTCGCAAATGGATGAGAAGAAAAGACTCTGATGAGAACTCCTACCGATATGTTCAGCACGAATTTCAAGCAGCCCCAATTATTCCGGACATACCACCATTCGGTGAACAGTTCCGCTTTTATGAAAAGATACAAGGCGGCACACACTTCTTCGTATATGTTGAGACCTTCATCCAGAGATTTGAACAGTTCTGTAAATTGGAACCCGTCAAGCTTTTAAGAAAGAATTTATCCGAGAGTCGCTACGAAACCTTTGCGGATTCAATCGAGACACTTCTGTTTGGCTATTATCTGAAATTTGGCAATCAATACATCGCAGAAGCACTGTTCTGTATTGCCCGACTGATGGCTTTGTATCGCTATAACTCCTATGCAGTGGCATCAAGTGGCGTTGGTGTCAGAGAATTTGCCAATAACAGTGAGATTATTCTTATGATTGATCAGGCTACTTCACCCACATTCTTCTTGGCGGAAGTTCTGGGCAAATTCGATAGTTACACAAATGGAGATTATCCCATACGCACAGGTCTTGATCTTGATGAAGCCCGCGGTGTCCGTTGGGGAATATATACTGCACTGAGAAATATTTTCAGAGACCCCAAACTGGAAATAACAGACTCGTACATCCTTCATAAAATCTTTGAGGAATATGGAAGAAAATAAATCATACTGCATAGTTCCTGCTGACGTTGCGAATGAAGAGAAGCACATGCTCTTTCGCATCCCGCTGTATCAGCGTCTGTTTGCTTGGTCGCCAAATGAGGTAAATCAACTTATGGAGGACTTGAAAAATCATTTCAAGAAGCATGAAAAGGACTCCAAAAAGTATTACCTCGGTATGCTTACTGTTGTCAAACAAGACGGCAGACTTGATTTGATAGACGGACAGCAGCGCATGACTGTACTTTCGCTGTTGTCAATTGGCTTCATGCGTGCTCTTGAACACGTTGATAAAGCGGTGTCAGACAAGTGGAAGAAAGTTCTTTGCGATGAATCCGGAAAGCCACGACTTTTCTTCAATGGTCGCAGTGATGACTATACATATCTACAGGCATTATCCAAAGGCGAGAAAACCACATACGTCAATCAGAAGATGAGTGATGGCCTTGAAACAATCTCCGATTTTCTTACAGAAAATTTCAAAGATGATACGAAACAACTGATTAAATTTGCCAATCAGGTATATGACCGCATGGCATATTTTATCACGGAATTGCCTGAACATTATGTGGAGAATCCGTCGTCTCTGAACGAATATTTTGAGGCAATGAACTCCAGCGGCAAGGCATTGGAACAGCATGAGATTCTTAAAGTAGCCTTGTTGCAAGACCAACCGGATTCAAAAAAGATTGCTTTTACAAAACTCTGGAATAGAATATCAAACTTCAGTATGCCATTGCGACCCAAAGTTGAAGGTCGTAAGGATCCAAGTCAAAACATTGGCGTTGAAAGACAAAACAACCTATACAAGGAGTATATCGAAGCATGTCGTAACGAAAATTATGACTGGCTTATCGACGAACTTTGTGTCTCAGCAGAGAATGAAGCGGCTCAATCCATTGCAAGTATCGGTATTGAAAAGAAGGAAGACAACAATGCTGACCGTTTTGACAAAGAGGATGCAATCCTGTCTTTTGCCAAGTTCCTGCTGATAGTATTGGCTATTCATAACGGTGATGATGCCATAGCCCGACAAAATACATCAAAGCTCCTCCAGACATTCAAGGAGAATCCGCCTAAAGATTTGGAAAAATTCTACCATCAGCTTCTGCAATACCGTCTTATTCTGGATATGTATGTTGTCAGAATCGAGAACACTGCTGGCGGCGGTGTCCACACTCTGATAGCACGAAACGAAGAGAATGAAGAACTACCGAGAGCCAATGAACGAGTAAGACAGTATCAGGCAATGCTCGATGTTTCAACTGAGCTACATATATGGCTGCTACCGTTGCTGAAATCACTTGCAGAGAAAAACCTTACTCAGTCTGAGATTCTTCGCAATCTCATCGAAACTGATAAGCAAAATTCTCATCAGACTTGCCCCGGTCTGGATGAACTGGTTTTCAGTAATCGCAACCGTAGCCGATATTGGTTTTGGCGTCTTGATTACGCTATTTGGGAGAAACAATTGCTTGCCAAGGAAGATGAAGATGTTTTTGCCGAAATTGGATTCGGAGAAAAGGCTGTTGACAAACAGGCAATTCTTGAATATGAATTTAGGGAGAACCGATCTATTGAGCATCTGCATCCCCAAGATGAGACAAAACAACCTGATAAATGGGAGTGGGATGAGATTAACCGATTCGGTAATCTGGCTATGATTTCTTCAAGTTTTAACTCTGAACAGAGAAACTGGCTCGTTGATTCCAAGCTGGAAAATATAAAGCCTCAGGTTGATAATAAGAGTTTGCAGAGTCTTAAACTGTACTTCATGTATCTACAAGCCAAGAAGGATGGCGGTTGGAAGCAGGGAGAGAATGGCTCTATGCAGACACATGAAAGAAACATCTATAAGTTGCTTGAAGAAAGCATGCTACAATACGAAGATGGACAACAGTAATTTGAAAGAAAGGAACTTTGAGGAAGACATTGAGCAATGGCTGCTTGAAAAAGGCGGCTATGAGCGTGGCTTCCAAATGACATACCACAAAGACGCAGCCATTGATTTGACTGTTCTCCAAGTTTTTATCTCAGAGACACAGCTGTAGAGGGTATTGGCATAGTTGCCTTCGGGTTTGATTTCGAAGCGCAGCTCGACGGTCTCGCCCTTTGTGATTTTGTCGCCGTATGGCATGACTTTCACGGTGAAGGGATAGGACTGCCGCACGTCGAGGTCGTCGGAACAGGAGGTCAGAGCGAGGACGAGAGTGAAGAGGATTGCCCAGTAACCGCAACGCGCTTTCGTAGTGGAACGGAGAAAGAACCCGAAGAATCGGCCGGGAGTAAGGCGGATGTCACCGATTTTGTTGATGATTGTTTTCACGTTTTTCAGAGTTTGAGTTTTGTTGATTTTTTCGGATAGAGCGACATGAGGTAGTCGTTCAGATCCTTGTGGTGGGATATAGTGCCGATTTATCCATGACCCGGTCGCCGAACTCTCGCCTGAGTCTGGCGAGAGCTGCACGACCGGCAGCGTCATTGTCAAGATAGCACTGGATGACGGTGTAGTCACCGAGAGGAGCAATCGCTTTCTGAATGTTGGTGACCGAGTTGAGCACGATAGTGTCAAGACCGTCGTTATAGCCGAGGCGTTCCGCCGAAAGGAAGTCGATAAAGCCCTCAAACACATTACACCGGGCATTGCCGTTGACAATGTGGGTTATGTGCTTTGGCGGATATGACCCCTTGAAGAAAGAATTGCGCAGCTCAAAACCATGTGCATTGTTCTCAAAGCCTATGGCATAGTACAGCTTGCCATGAAGCTCATAATCCACCTGCACACAGTAGCGTTGAGCAATCTCTTTTGGTATGCCTCGGTCGGCAAGATAACGTAACAGCACAGGCGACTCCAGACGCGACATTTCGATATTCTCAAATGTCGGTTCCTCGACAAACGGCGTTGGCTTATAGGGGTTCTTTGCAGAGGCAAAGCGTCGTTCCGAAGATGAAGCGACCGGGAGGCGCATCTTCTCCGCGATGTAATCGGCTTGCCTCAAAAAGTCCATTTCACCCGACATTTCTCCGGCAAGCGAGAAGATGTCGCCACCCGCGCCCGTTCCAAAGTCATACTACAGATTTCTCCGTGGATTGACATGGAACGATGGTTTTCTCTCACTGCGATACGGAGCGTAAAACCAGAGACCTTTGCTGTCGCGTCCGGTAGGCTGATACCCCAACTGATTCAGGAACTCGACAAGCGAAATTTTACGGATTTCGTCGATATTCATAGGCACATCTTCCGTTTCGGTTTATCAGGCTCTGGTTCCTGCTTGGGTGGCTCAGTCTTCTGTTCCTTATCCTTGGACTTCTCCAGAGCCGACATTTCAGAGGCGATATATCGGTTAAGTTCCGACATATTGCACGAGCCTGTTAACTCATAGGCGAGGTCATAGATTCCGCCGTATGCGCCGGACTTGGTATCACGCCAGAGGTTTGTCTCGATGTTGATTACCATTGTCGGTCCTGGCTTGTCATCGTATGGTGCATTGTAAATCCTCAGATTGCCGTCGGCTGCCACAGGGTGTTCCTGACCGAGAGCCTTCATAAAGTCAGTGAGTTTCACTTTCTTTATGTCAACGCCGACAACCGTCGGCTGCTGTGGGTGACGTGCCATTGCCGAAAGTTCCTTGCCCTGCTCATACTCGTTCATATACTTCAGGATGAAGTCACGCGGATCCATGTAGAGATTGGGATTCATCTTCAAGGCGGCGAGGTCGATGATGTCGCCACTCTGGTCAGTGGCGTGGTCGTACCATCGGTTTGTATTGGTATCGACCACCAGCATCGGCTCCGGGTCGTCTCGCTGCGGCGCATAGTAAAGCTTCATATCCCCGAAAGCCTTGACAGGCTTTTCTCCGAGAGCAGCCATGAACTCCGTCAGCGGTATGTTCCTGATGTCAATCTTTGTGTATCTCATAGGTTATTCGATTACAAATTTGACATGGACACCGAACTGAGTAAGGAAGTGGTCGGTGTCGTTACCGAACACGAAACGCTCCTAGACATGGGCACCGAGAATGAAGTGGTCAGAGAGATAGAAGTCAGTCGCCACTGTCAACGCACCGCTGTAGATAAAGGCATTATTGGCTCCGATAGTGGCACCGTCTTTCAATACCTGCTTGCCCCAGTTTACCGTCTCATAACCGCCGAGAGCGGAAACACCGCCATAGAGGTGAAATGTCTGAGAGTAGTTGCTGATGATATGGAGATTATAACCGACTTCGCCGGTAAACTGAGCGACGGGGATTCTACCTTTCTCGCCGTAGGGCTTATAGGTCTGGAGATACTCTCCGCCGAAAGACCATGTGTTGGCGTTGTTGCCCTTGATTACCGAGTAGAACACTCCGACATTATAGCCGCAGTCGCGGGACTTTCCGATGCAGTAACTCAGTTTGTTTGCATAGCTATTTGATAATCAATTTATAAAACTTTGTTTATGAAATTTTAGCAACAGAATAGCAACAATTATTCGTCAATTCCTGCAAAAGTCGATTTTTGAGGGTTATTTCCCGATGCAGAAGTGGGAGAAGATTTCGCCGAGGATGTCGTCGGTGCTGATTTCGCCTGTGATTTCGCCGAGGTAGTGCATACATTCGCGGATGTCTTGGCTTACGAAGTCGCCGCTGAGGCCGCTGTAGAGGCCGTCGATGCTGCG